>CAVOWW010000022.1:0-129604 GCA_963700255.1 uncultured bacterium
GACGTTCACGCTCGTCCCGTAGGCCTACACGCTCGTCCCGTAGGGCTACCGGGGCAGCGGGTCGCCGGACAGCCATGCGACGACGGTCGCGGCCGACCATCCGTCGGGGTGCGCGTCGTTCAGCCGTCTCGGTCCCTCGAGATCGGCACCGAGGGTCACGAGCGGGGGCTCGTCGTAGCCGTCGCGCCGATGCTGGCCCATTCCTGCCGTGGCGGTGAGGCCGTTGCACAGGCACACCCGGCCGTCGGTGTCCTCCACAGCGCCGCCCTTGATGGCGTAGGTGCGCTCGGACTCGGCCGGGCAGCGGTAGCCGACCGAGCCGTCCTCCTTCGCATACGGCGCGCGGAGGAAGCCGAGGTCGCACTGGCGCGACCGGGCCGCGTACTCCACCGGATCGGTGATCGTGCCCGGCAGGTCGACGACCTTGAAAGGGAAGCCCGTCGGGGAGGCGAGTGCGCTAGTGCGCACGGTGACGTCGTCCGCGCCCAGGGATGCGCGGACCGCGCGACGCAGGTCGTCGCGCAGCCCGGACTCCTCGGCGAGGGCGAAGACGGTGCCGGCCTGGATGCCGCGGGCGCCGACCGCCTGGGCAGCCGCGAGGCCCTCCGGGGTGCCGTACGCACCGGCGAGCCAGAACGGCAGGCCCAGGGCCGCGATCTTCGCGGCGTCCGGCTCGTCGCGCGGGCCGAAGTGGACGTTCCCCTCGTCGTCGAGCTCCGGTCGCCGAGGCGGCGCGTTGTGCCCGCCGGCGGCTGATGCCTCGACCACGAACCCGTCGGGCCGGATCGCCTCGTCCCGCGCCAGGTAGGTCGCCAGCACGTGGGAGGACACGATGGCGAGGAAGACGGGCCGGTGCAGGGCCGGAAGCGCCGCGCCGAGCAGCGCCACGGGATCGAGGGCGACCGCCTCGGTGGCGTCGTCGGCGCCGTGGACGTCGACGGCGTACTCCACTGCGCGACCGGCAGCCAGGCCGTCGAGCAGGCCGGGCAGCTGCCTCGGGACGCCGGCGCCCACGAGCACCGCATCGACCCCCGCCAGCATCGCCCCGAAGGTGACCGTGGGGATGGCCATCTGGATCTTCTCCAGCAGGTTGATCCCGATGAGGCCGTCGTGCCCGTCCTTGGCCAGCCACACCTCGGTGAAGGCTGCGAGCACGGACAACTCGACCGACGGCGCCTGGGCATGGATGACCAGCCGCGGCACCGGGCGGTAGGGAGTGGTGGCGGCGCGTCCGCCCGGCACGTAGTAGCGGGTCACGACGCGCTCGACCATCGCCTGGTCCGGGAAGTGCGCGAGGGCCCTGCGGTAGTGGCCGTCGAGGTCGCCGTCCTGCAGGTGCCGGGCCAGGGCGAGGTCGAGCGCCGTGCCGGAGACGACGCCGAGCTGGCCGGACCGGGCCACCGCGGAGGCGAGCTGCCAGGAGGAGATCTGCATGCCCATGCCGCCCTGGATGATCGGGGGCAGCTCGTCGACTGTCGCCATGGGAGATCCTCTTCGCTCGCGTGCGCCACCAGTGGCTACGGTTACGTAACCTACGGCAGCGTAGGTTGCCGCGGGATGGCCATCAGGCCCGCGGATCTCGGGACGTTCGTCACTGTTTCCGGACGCGGGGCTCGGGGAATGCTGGCCCGGTGTTCGTGGCAGACGAGGTCGGGGTGCCGCTCGGGATCGAGGCGGCACAGGCCCGGCTGCTCGCCTACCTGAGCATCGACGGGCTCCAGGAGCCCTCCGAGGACGCCTTCGAGGTCGGTCGTGACCTGCTCCTGCGCGCCGGGGTCGGCGCCTTCTCCAAGCAGATGCTGGTCCAGCTGCTCCGGCCGTACCAGCACGACGGCGTCCTCGTCGTCCCGGTGCGGTGGGTGGCCACCGGTGCGACCGGTGCGATGTTCCCGCAGCTGGACGGCAACCTCGAGCTCGCCTCAGCCGGCGAGGACCGGTCCTCGCTGCGGCTCAACGGGGCGTACCGGCCGCCCCTCGCCGCGGTCGGCGGCGGGCTGGATCGCCTCCTGCTCCACCGGGTCGCGGATGCCACGATCCGGCGATTCCTCCAGGACGTCGCGGCGGGCATCCTGGCCTCGCCTGGCGGCGATGCCGGCACGCACCCGTACGAGCCGGTCTGGGCCGAGCACTAGGGCCGACTACCCGAACCAGTGCGGCATCCGACCGATGCGCATCTGGGTCCCCGGCACGACCGGCTCGCACCTGTTGCGCGCATCGCACGTGCGGGTGGCGAAGTACGGCACCGTGAACGCACCGGTGTCCCCCGAGCTCGTCCAGGCGACCAGCGACAGCTCACCACCGCGGTTGATCCGGCAGATCCGCACATGCCGGCTCCGGCAGTCCACGACGGCATTCGCCAGCCAGTCATGGGTGGTCTGGAACGCCGTCGCCCCGGGGAAGCCGGTGTACATGGTGATGCCGAGCAGGTCGGTCTTCGTCGACCACGAGTACCAGTACGTGCGCGCGATCCTCAGCCGCACGCTGTCGAGGTACGTCTGCGCGACGTACGTCGCCGCCTTGTTCCCGCCGATGTCCTTGTCGGGGTAGCGCGCGCCGGGACCCTTGATCCCGTAGTTCACCTCGGTGTCCCACAGCGGTCGCGCAGGCGCTCTGGCCTCGCGAAGCTCCGCGCGGGCCAGGCGTACGTACGTCGCCCGCAGCGCCGGCGTCGCCGTGCTGGGCCCGTACGTGTGGATGGAGAAGGCGTCGACGGGCCAGCCGACCCGCCTCAGCTCCTTCAGGTAGGCCGGGAAGAAGCGCGTGAACGCGCTCCTCAGGCGGACGGTGCTGCTGGCCGCGACGACCACTGCCGTCGGGTCGATGCGGCGGATGATCTTCTTCGCCTCGAGGGTCAGGCGCGCCATCTGTCGCGGCGTGCCCTGCCAGAACGTCGCGAGGTTGGCCTCGTTCCAGATCTGGTAGGCGTCGATCGACGGGCCGTAGCGCGTGACGACCGCGGTCACCCAGCGCCGCCAGTCCGACAGGTACCGCGGATTTGATGCTGCACCCCGGTTCGGGTAGGTGCCCGCGACCTGTCCGAGGCCGCCCAGGTCGGGGTGGATCCCAGCACGTAGAGGATCTGCGCGTTCTGGGCGTTGGCCGCCTGCACGGCGCGATCGAGGCCCACCCACCAGTACTCGCCCCGGCGCTGCTCGACCTGGCCCCACGCCACCCCCGCGTCCCACAGCCGCACGGATCCGTACGACACGGTCGGGACGACGCCATTGGCGATCTGCGGCACATGCAGGCCGAACTGCGCGGCCGTCGACCAGCGTGTCTGCCTGAGCGGCGGGGGAGCGAGCCGGCGAGGAGGACGAGGGCCGCAGCACCGGCGACCAGGGATCTCAGGGATTGTGGAAGCAGTCATGACGAGCCTGTCCCGCGCTGTCGTCGATCCGGACGCGTGCGTCACCTCGAGGCTACGCCGGTGGTGCAGATGTGCCCCGAGGGTGCCTCGTCGGCCCGATTGCCACATCGATCCGAGTCCACCCTGACCCCTCGGGCTACGCTCACCGGACCGCGGGTGAACCCTCGCATCCGGGGCGACGAAGGGTGCTGCATGACGCTGCTCAGGCGATCGATGCGGTGGCTGCGCCCCCTGCTCCTCGTCGTGGTGTCGCTGGTCGCCGGCTGGATCGTCATCGGGCTCATCGGGTCGGTCGACTGGCAGCAGGTCACGGCGGCACTGGGCCAGCTGTCCTGGGCCGCCGTGCCGGCACTCATCGCCCTGCTGCTCGTCCGCCAGGGCTTCAACGCGGTCCCCCTTGCCCGCTTCGTGCCGGGGCTGGGCTGGTGGCGCTCCGTCCAGAACGACGTCACCGCCAATCTCATCGGCACCGTGGCGCCGCCTCCCGGCGACGTGGTCATCCGGGTGTCCATGTTCAAGTCGTGGGGGATCAATCCCGTCGACGGCATGGCCGGCGTCACCCTGAACTCGCTGACGTTCTACGTCATCCGCTTCGCCGTGCCGTCGCTCGGCCTCCTCGTCCTCATCGGGGAGGAGCTCGCCGCGGGCCGCGTCTGGCTCGCGGCCGCGTCACTCGTCGATCGCCGCGCTCATCGTCGTCGCCCTCGTGCTGGTGTCCCACGGAGACCGCCTTGCCTTCCTCGTGGGCAAGACCGCCGGCCGGGTGGCGGCGCGCTTCAAGGAGGAGGCCGACCCGGAGAAGTGGGCGGCGGCCGTCCTCGACTTCCGCGAGCGCATGTCGACTCGGCTGACCCGGGGCCTGCCGACCTCCCTCCTCGCGCTCGCTGCGATGGTCATCGCCGACGGGTTCATCCTGCTCACCGCGCTCCGCGCCGTCGGTGTTCCCGCCGAGGCCCTGCCGCTCGTGTGGGTGCTGGGTGCGTTCCTCATCGCCTACCCGCTGACGGCGATGCCGCTGGCCGGGCTCGGGCTCCTGGATGCGGCCCTGATCGTGGTCTACGTGGAGGTCGCCGGCTCGGCCCTCGAGTCCGAGATCATCGCCGGCTTCGTGGTGTGGCGCGTCCTCACCCTCGGTGGCCCCCTGCTCCTGGGCCTCATCGCCCTGGCCTGGTGGCGATGGAGAACCCGAGGGGAGCGCGAGTGAAGGGCCTCCCCCGCTCCTGGAGCACGGTCCGCGACGACTCCCGGGCCGGCCTGGTCCTCGGCGTACAGAGCGTCCCCGACGGCCTCGCGACCGGACTGCTCGCCGGGCTGAACCCGCTCAGCGGCCTGCACGCCTACATCGTCGGCACCGTGACAGGTGCACTCGTCACGTCCTCGACGTTCATGGTGGTGCAGAGCACCGGCGCTATGGCGATGATCGTCGCCGACGTCGAGGTCCTGCGCGACAGCGGCAACCAGGCGGCACTCCTCGCCACGCTCTCGCTGCTGACCGGCATCGTCATGGTGATCGCCGGCCTGCTGCGCATGGGTCGCGTCCTGCGCTTCGTCTCGAACGCCGTGATGGTCGGCTTCATGAGCGCCGTCGGCGTGAACATCGTGCTGGGCCAGCTGGCGAACTTCACCGGCTTCGCCGCGCCCGGCGGCAACCGCATCGCGCGCAGCGTCAACACGTTCGCCTCGCCGGCGGAGATCAGCTGGGCCAGCGTCATCGCCGGCGCGCTGACCATCGTCATGATCGTCCTCCTCGAGCGGACACGGGTCGGCGCGCTCGGGCTCGTCGTCGCCGTCATCGCGGTGTCCGCCGGTGTCGCAGTGCTGGGTGCTGAGCGCGTGGCCACGCTCGCCGACCTCGGCGTCGATGCCAGCTCCCTGCCCTCCCTGACGCTGCCGGCGCTGGGCGATGTCGCGGTGCTGCTCCTCCCTGCGCTGTCCCTGGCCTTCGTGGGCCTCGTGCAGGGGGCCGGCATCTCCGCGACGTACCGGAACGCCGATGGCCGGAGCGGGGACGCGTCCCGTGACTTCACGGGGCAGGGCGTGTCCAACCTCGCCACCGCGTTCACCGGCGGGATGCCCGTCGGCGGATCGGCGTCCGCGTCGGCCCTCAACCACGCGGCCGGGGCACGGACGCGCCTGGCGCCCGTCATCGCCGCCGCCGTCATGGTCGTGGTGATCGTGGTGTTCGGCGAGGCCGTCAGCTACATCGCCCTGCCCTCGCTCGCCGGCCTCCTCATCCTGATCGGCGCTCGGACGATCAGCCGGGCGCGCATCATGGAGGTCTGGTCCGCCGGGCTCGTGCAGCGGCTCGTGCTCGTGACCACCTTCGTCCTCACGATGCTGATGCCGCTCCAGCTGGCCGTCGTCGCCGGCGTCGCCCTGTCGTTCGTCCTCTACGTGATCAGCGCGTCCAACCGCATCGATCTCCGGCAGCGCACGACCGATGAGAACGGGGCGGTCATCGAGCAGACGCCCAGCGACGTCGTGCCGCCGGGGGAGGTGGTGCTCCTGCAGGTGTACGGCAGCCTCTTCTTCGCGTCGGCCGCCACCCTGGAGTCAGCCCTCCCGACGGTGACGGAGGAGACGCGCCGCGCCGTGGTCATCCTGAGGCTGAGGGGTCACCGTCGGCCCGGAACGACAGTGATGCAGGCACTCAAGAGCTACGGCGCGGAGCTCGCTGCGGCTGACTCGCGGCTGATGATCGTCACGGAGGACCCCGAGATGCTCGACCAGCTGGAGCGCCTGGGCGTGACCGATGTGGTCGGCCGGGACAGCATCTACGTCGGCGACCACCGCGTCGGGAACGCCGTCGCCATGGCAGTGGCCGACGCCGAGGCATGGATCGCCGAGGAGGGCACCTCCTACTGACGTGCCAGTGCCACCGCGAGTCGCTGCAGTGGATCGATCAGGTGGGAGAAGTTCGGCGCACCCTCCGCGATCTCCAGGACGACCTGGTGGATCACCCCGGTGAACTCGCTCGTCTCCGACGTGTAGTCGTCGCTCACGGCGGACCCGCTGTCGCGGCCCACGTCGAGGGTCTCGTCCAGGGAGAAGACGAGGGGAACGGTGCGCTCGAGCCTGCCCTCGCCGACGACGTCGCCGTCGACGGTCAGGCGGACCGTGCCGCCCATGCCCGGTCCCCCACCGTCGTAGTCGAAGGTCATGACGAGGCGATGGCGGCCCGGCTCGAGCGGCGAGCCGGCGGCGACCTTCGTCTGCTGCATGCCCAGGAGGTTGTAGCAGTACACGGGCGTCGCATCCGGTCGCAGGTAGAGCGACCACCCGCCGAACGCGCCGCCCTGGGCGACGATCACCCCGCCCGCGCCGTCGGCCTGGACCTCGATGTCCGCTGCCACGGCGTGCGACACGTTCTTGAGGTTCAGCACGGTGGCCTCAGTGAGCCGCCCCATGCCCGCGTAGAGGAGTTGTGAGTTGCCGTGGATGAGCGTGGGCCGACCGGCGATCGCGGGGTTGAATCGCTCGACGCGGCGGTCGTCCAGCGGCAGGACCGAGTAGCGGCGGGCCTCCTCGAGGAACAGCTCCTGCAGCTCGCGCAGCTTGTCGGGCATGGCCTCGGCGAGGTCGCGGGACTGCGTCCAGTCGTCGGGCGAGTACAGCTCCCACACGTCGTCGGCGAAGGCCGGCAGCTCGCCCATGGCGATCCACGGCGTCGCGTGCTTCGTGACGGCCGTCCACCCGTCGTGGTAGATGCCGCGGTTGCCGCCGATCTCGAAGTACTGCGTGCGGTGACGATCAGCGGCCGAGCGCTCGTTGAACGAGTAGCCCATGCTGACGCCGTGCACGGGCATCTGGGGGACGCCGTTCACCATCTCGGGCTCGGGGATCCCCGCCGCCTCGAACACGGTCGGGGCCACGTCGATGACGTGGTGGAACTGGTCGCGCACCTCGCCCTTGGCCGAGATGCCCTCGGGCCAGTGGATGATCGTGCCGTTGCGGGTGCCACCCCAGTGCGAGGCCACCTGCTTGGTCCACTGGAAGGGCGTGTCCATCGCATGCGCCCAGCCCACGGAGAAGTGGTTGTAGGCCTCGGGGGTGCCGAGCTGGTCCATGCGCGACCGCAGGAACTCCGGGGTCTCGAGTGCCGCAGCCCCGTTGAAGAACAGGTACTCGTTGAAGCTGCCGTTGATGTGGCCCTCGGCCGATGCCCCGTTGTCGCCGATGATGTAGAACACCAGCGTGTTCGACAGCGCGCCCATCTCGTCGAGCGCCTCGATCAGCCGGCCCACGTGGAAGTCGGTGTGCTCGAGGAAGCCTGCGTACACCTCCATCTGGCGGGCGAGGACGGGCTTGAGGTCGTCGGGCATGTCGTCCCAGGCCGGGATCTCGTCGTGGCGGGCAGTGAGCTCGGCATCAGCCGGCACCACGCCGAGCCGCTTCTGCTCCGCGAAGATCCGCTCGCGCAGGGCGTCCCACCCGTCGTCGAACTGGCCCTTGTAGCGATCGGCCCAGTCGAGCGGGACGTGATGAGGAGCATGCGTCGCGCCGGGCGCGAAGTACATGAAGAAGGGCCGGTCGGGCGTCAGCGCCGACGACTGGCGCACCCACGCGATCGCCCGATCGGTCATGTCCTCGGTGAAGTGGTACCCCTCGTCGGCGGTCAGCGCCGGCTCGATGGCGGTCGTGCCGTCGTACAGGGCGGGCGCGTACTGGTTGGTCTCCCCGCCGAGGAAGCCGAAGAAGTGCTCGAACCCGCCCCCGCCGGTCGGCCAGGCGTCGAACGGGCCCACCGGGCTCGTCTGCCAGACGGGGATCTCGTGGCACTTGCCGAACTGGGCCGTCGCGTACCCGTTCATGTTCAGCACCTGGGCCATGGGCGCGGCCGAGTGCGGGCGCACCGACGTGTACCCGGGTGCCGAGGTGGCGATCTCCGTGATCGCGCCCATCCCGACCGCGTGATGGTTGCGGCCGGTCAGGAGCGCCTGCCGGGTGGGCGCGCACAGGGCGGTCGTGTGGAATCGCGAGTACGACAGTCCGCCCTGGGCGAGCCGCTCGGCCACGGGCGTCCGGCACGGTCCGCCGAACGCGCTGGACGCTCCGAAGCCCACGTCGTCCAGCAGGACGATGAGCACGTTGGGTGCGCCGGCCGGGGGGCGCAGCGGCTCGATCGGGTCGAAGCGTGCACGCGGGTCCTTGGCGTCCTCGTACACAGGCCCGTCGTACACCCGATCCGGGATGGGAAGGATCGTCCGATCGGTCATCCTGCTGCCTCTCTCGGCGTCACCCATGGGCTGGGGAACGGGGTGCCACTCCGGAGCCCGATACTGTCACGGCCGTCGCCTGTGCGCAGGCGGGACTGCCACGCCGGGATTCCGGCGCGTGCACGGAAGCCACTCTGGAGCAGATGACGTGATGACCGAAGTGCCTCCCCTCCTGGCGGGCGAGGGCTCCGCCTCGACCCACGAGGCCTCCCGGCGCCGGTCGTTCGCCGTCATCAGCCACCCGGACGCCGGCAAGTCGACCCTGACGGAGGCGCTCACCCTCCACGCGCGTGCCATCACGCAGGCGGGGGCCATCCACGGCAAGGCCGGCCGCGCCGCCACCGTCTCCGACTGGATGGACATGGAGAAGGACCGCGGCATCTCCATCAGCTCCTCGGCCCTGCAGTTCCCCTACCGCGATGCGGTGATCAACCTGGTCGACACCCCCGGGCACGCGGACTTCTCGGAGGACACCTACCGGGTCCTGTCCGCCGTCGACAGCGCGGTCATGCTCATCGACGCCGCCAAGGGCATGGAGCCGCAGACGCGCAAGCTCTTCGCCGTCTGCAAGCAGCGCGGCATCCCCGTCGTCACCGTCATCAACAAGTGGGACCGACCCGGCCTCGACGCCCTCGCGCTGCTGGACGAGGTCCAGGCCCGCACGGGCCTGACGCCGACCCCCTGACCTGGCCCGTCGGCATCGCCGGTGACTTCCGCGGCGTCCTGGATCGCCGCACCGGCGGCTTCATCCGGTTCACCCGTACCGCAGGCGGAGCGACGATCGCCCCTGAGGAGCACCTTGACCCCGAACGGGCTCTTCGCGAGGAGGGCGACGCGTGGGCAGCGGCCGTGGAGGAGCACGAGCTGCTCGAGCTCGAGGGTCGCCACCACGACCAGGAGGGCTTCCTGTCGGGGCGCACGACACCGGTGCTGTTCGCCGCCGCCGTCCTGAACTTCGGGGTCGGCGAGCTGCTGGACGTCCTTCACGACCTCGCCCCGGCACCGTCCGCACGACCGGACATCGACGGCAACCGCCGTCCGATCGACGCGCCGTTCAGCGCGCAGGTGTTCAAGGTGCAGGCCGGCATGGACCGCGCGCACCGCGACCGGCTCGCGTTCGCCCGCGTCTGCTCGGGCGTGTTCCACCGCGGTGACGTCATCACCCACGAGCCGACCGGTCGTGGATTCGCGACGAAGTACGCGCACTCGGTCTTCGGCCGCCAGCGTGAGGTGCTGGACATCGCGTACCCCGGTGACGTCATCGGCCTGGTCAACGCCGGCACCCTGCGCGCGGGCGACAGCCTGTACATGGACCGCAAGGTCACGTTCCCGCCGCTGCCCCTGTTCGCCCCGGAGCACTTCGCCATCCTCCGGGCCAAGGACCCCAGCCGCTACAAGCAGTTCCGCAAGGGTGTCGAGCAGCTGGACCACGAGGGGGTCGTGCAGGTGCTCCGCTCCGACCGCCGGGGCGACCAGGCACCCGTGCTCGCCGCCGTCGGGCCGATGCAGTTCGAGGTGGTCACGCACCGCATGGAGGGCGAGTTCTCCACGTCGGTGACCCTCGAGCGACTCGACTACACGATGGCCCGCCGGACCGACGCCGCAGCCATCCCGCTGCTGGCAGCCAGGCCCGATGTCGAGGTCATGGTGCGCAGCGACGGGGTGCACCTCGCGCTGCTCCGGAGCAACTGGCAGCTGCAGCGCATCCGCCAGGAGATCAAGGGCGTCACGCTCGAGCCCCTCGTAGCCGACGTCGACTGACCATGGGTCACCGCGACGTGAGTCCGCGCATCGAGGAGCTCGACTGGGCCGCCACCCCGATGGGTGACCTCACCCTGCGACGACGCCGGGACCCCGTGGCCGGCGTCGAGGTGTTCGAGGTGAAGCTGGGCGAGGAGTTCCTCATGTCCAGCCTGTTCACCGTGGCCGAGATCGAGCTGGCCACGCGCGCGCTCCACCTCCTCGACGGCGATGATCTCGACGTGGTCGTCGGGGGCCTGGGGCTCGGCTACACCGCCGCCGCCGCGCTCGAGGATCCCCGCGTGCGCTCCCTCATCGTCGTCGAGCGCCTGGCCCCCGTCATCCAGTGGCACGAGCGTCGGCTCGTCCCCTCGGCCGTCCCGTCCTCCGCCCGGACCCGGCTCGTCAACGAGGACTTCTTCGCCCTTGCCGCCGCGAGCGGCTTCGACCCGGACTCCCCCGACCGCCAGTTCGACGCCATCCTTCTCGACGTCGACCACTCCCCCCGGCACCTGCTCAGCCCAGCCCACGCGAGCCTCTACACCCCCGAGGGATCCCGCCTGCTCGCGAATCGCCTGCACCCCGGCGGCGTCTTCGCACTGTGGTCGAACGATCCGCCCGATCCCGAGTACGTGGGCACTCTCCAGACGGCCTTCGCCCATGTGCGCGCCGAGGTGGTGGAGTTCGAGAATCCGCTGCAGGGACGACCCGCCACGAACACCGTGTACCTGGGGGCGCCGTGACAGGCACTCTGAGGGCGCCCGATCGATCGTCTAGGCCCCGTTCTCATGCACGTCGATCGCGTCCAGCAGCTCGGCCCCGAGCCGGTCCACGGATCGGCTGGTGCCGGAGAGCACGACGGCACCCGCACCACGCTCACGGTCGACCCCGATCCAGGAGGCGAACCCGCCCGTTCGGCCGTTGTGCCACGTGAGGGTGCTGCCCTTTCGGGGCACGATCATCCACGCGGCACCGATGCTCGCGGGTCCGGCAACCCGGTTGACTGGCTGAAGGGCGAGGATGCCGGGCGCGGTGCCGTCGAGAAGGGCACGCAGCAGGAGGCTCATGTCCGTGATGCTGGCGCGGATCCCGCCCGCGGGTGCGAGCGCCTCCCCCGTCCAGGGATCCTGACGCCGCCCACGACGGGAGTATCCGGGCAGTGCGGTGGGCCTGAGGTCCTCGATCCCGTAGGGCGCGTACGCGCCGGCCATCCCGACAGGACCGGTGAGGCGAGTCCTGAGCAGCTGCCCGAATGTGGTGCCGTAGGCGGATGCGACCGCATGACCGAGGAGCTCGAATCCGAGGTTCGAGTAGCGGAAACGGCGCCTCCCGACGGCGGTCAGGCGGGCCTGCGCCAGGAGCTCGTCCAGGGAGTCGCCATACGGGTTCGCCCCTCGTCTCCACATCTCCCACGTGCGTCGCACGGTTCTCATGCCGGCAGGCAGTCGAGGCAGTCCCGATCGGTGGGTGGCCAGGTCGGACAGGGCGATCGCACCCACGTCTCCGTCCCCGACGTCAAGGAGGTCGCCCAGGCGCATGCTCGGCTTCACGCCACCGCCGGCGACCGCGTCCGCGTAGAGGAGGCCGGTCACTGCCTTCGAGATCGAGCCGATCTCGAAGTCGCCATCAGGATCTGCACCCACGACAGCCGTCGCGCAGGACTCACGACTCACGGTGGCGGCGGCCACGGCCCCGTGGCGGCCACGGATCGCGCCGACCAGGCGCTCGTGGAGCCCGTCCGAATCGTCGCGCACGGTCACTGCGCCGCATCGAGCTCTGCGAGCATTCGGGCGGAGGCGACCATGCGGTACGACGCCTCGAGGAGCTCCGCCACCTCGTCCCAGTCCGTGCCGGGCCCGTCGAGGTCGAGGCCGAGCCGGTCGGGGTAGTACGGGGGCACGAAGAACCGCTCGTCGGCCCGCATCCCCTGCTCGTCAGCGGGATCGACCCGCAGGACGACCGCATGGGGATGCGAGGGACCGGCACCGTAGATCGCGAAGACCTGCCTGGACCCGGCTCGGAAGTGGGGCCTGCCATGCGACTCGAACTCGAGCGCCTGCGGCAGGGCGGCGCAGCACGCCCGCAGGCGCGCCAGCAGCGGATCCGCGTCGTCGTACATCCGAGGGTGAGCCATCACGCAAGTCTCCCTCAGCCCAGTCCGAGCTCCCGTGCCGCCACGTTGGCCGCCCGGGGACCCGACATGCGTCGGAGCAGGAGCAGCCCGTCGAGGACGGCGACCGCTGCGAGGGCCTGGCGGCGGCGTTCGGCCCGGGTGGGTGCCGCCACTCGAGGCTCGAGCCAGTCGACCCAGCCCTCGATGAGCCCCGGCGCCAGAGCTGCGTACGGCTCGGTGCCGGCACTGGCAAGCCCGACGATCTCGAAGTAGACGGCGAAGACGGGATCCACGGTCGGATGGGCCAGGGCCGGCCATGCGCGGCGTTGCAGGTCGTGCACGGGGAGCGGGTCGTCGCCGAAGGCACTGTCCAGCGCGGACTGCAGCTGAGCGCCGAGTGCGACGATCACGGACGTCACGAGATCCGTCTTCGTCGGGAAGTAGTAGACGACTGTCCGGTCGCTGATGCCGAGGCGATCGCCCACGGACTTGAAGGTGAGCATCCCGATCCCGGACTCGGCAGCCAGCCCCGCGGCCGCCGTCAGGATGTCTTCCCGGGAGTGCTTGTATCCCACCCCTTGATCGTAGTCGAGGCTTCAACTACGCTACTTCGTAGTTAGCACTACAATTTATCGGAGGTCACCATGGAGGAACGTCGCAGCGGAGGCGGGATCACCGGGTTCGTCGTCGGAGCGCTCGTCGCCCTGGTGTTCGCACTCGTGATCAGGATGCTGCCCGAGTCCCTGTTCCTCGAGACCTCCTGGCGGGTCGCGGTCTACATCGCGTGCGCACTGGCGGCGCCGCCCACCGTGTGGTTCCTCCAGTGGGTCGCGCGGATTCGGCATGCCGACGAGCGACTGGTCTTCACGTGGGCGGCCGCCGGCGCCATGACGTTCGACGGCCTGGCCATCGGCTTCGTCCCAGAGCTGTATGGGCAGACCGGTCAGGCGCTGGCATGGGCGGCGTCCGCACTTCTCTTCGCCTTCGCGAGCCTGATCATCGCCGGTCAGCTCATGCTCGGCCGGGTGGTGCCGGCGCAGGTCACGACCTAGGCACCACGATGCGGGGCCTACTACGGGCCGACGCGCCCGGTCTCGTAGGCCCACATCGCCATCTCGACGCGATTCCGCGCGCCGATCTTGCCCATGAGGCTCGCCAGATGCGTCTTGACGGTGCTGAGGCTGATGTGGAGCTCGTCGGCGATCTCGGCGTTCGTGCGTCCTCTGGCCAGCGTCACGAGCACCTCCTCCTCCCGACTCGTGAGCGGCACGATCGGCTGTCCCGGGGCCACGGCCGAACTCGATCGGGCGAACTCGGCGAGCAGCCTGGCGGTGACGTTGGGCGCGATGAGCGCATCCCCGTCCGCTGCCGCGTGGATCGCCTGGACGAGCAGCTCGGGCCCGCAGTCCTTCAGCAGGAATCCACGTGCGCCGGCCTTCAAGGCGCCGTGGACGTACTCGTCCAGATCGAACGTGGTGATGACGACGATGGCGATCGGATCGGCAACGTCGGGGCCGGCGAGCTGCCGCGTGGCCTCGATGCCGTCGACCTCGGGCATGCGGATGTCGAACAGGCACACGTCGGGCCGCAGTCGTCGTGCCATCGCGACTGCCTCGCGCCCGTCGGCCGCGTTCCCGACCACCTCGATATCCGGCTGCGCGTCCAGGATCATCGTGAGGCCGGTGCGGACGAGCTCCTGGTCGTCGGCCACGAGCACCCGGATCATCGCGCACCTCCCGCGCGCGGGAGGACGGCCGAGACGGTCCAGCCGCGTCCCGGACCGGGGCCCGCGTCGAGGGTGCCGCCGAGCAGTGCGGCTCGCTCCTTCATGCCCACGATCCCGTACCCCCAGGAGGACCGGTTGGCAGACGTCGGGTCGCCGTCGTCGACGACGGTGAGTCGCACGGAGTCCGCGTCCCCCACGACGCGCACGTCGATCCGCGTGGCATGCCGCGCGTGGCGGACGGCGTTGGTGATCGACTCCTGCGCGAGCCGGTAGACAGCCGCGCCGATCGAGGGGCGCAGGTCGTCCACATCGCCGGACACCTGCACGCTCACGGGTGGAGTGCCGTCGGCGACGCTGGCGAGAAGCACCAGGTCGGCGACACCACGTTGCGGTACGAGCTCGGCAGCCGAGCCGTCGCGGAGGGTGCCGACGATGTCCCGCATCTCGGCGAGAGTCAGCGAAGCCTCCGACTCGATGACGCGGAGTGCCTCGATCGCCGCGTCCGGCCGGGAACCTGCGGTGACGCGGCCCGCCTGCGCCTGGATCACGATCGCGGAGACATGGTGGGCCACCGTGTCATGCAGCTCACGTGCCAGCTGCTCGCGCTCGCGCATCTTCACCTGGTCCAGCTCCCTCGTGCGGGAGTTGGACTGGTACCGCACCGCAAGTCCGAGGAGCGCGGGCACCAGCAGGATCGGGATGCCGACGAGGAGGTCACCGACGTTCAGGTGCACCAGCGTTCGGACGACATGCAGGCCGAGGGTGACGACCAGACCGAGGATGATGTCGCGTCCCGAGGCCCAACGGGCCAGTGCGTACGGCAGCAGGAGCACGAAGGCCATCGTGTAGAGGCCGAAGGGCTCCTCCCGCGTGGCGGGAGCAAGCACGTCGATCACCGTCAGCGATCCGAACACGACGACGATGACGGCCAGCGGGTGCGTGCGACGCCAGAGCAGGGACGGGATCATCACCACGGCGAAGATGATCGCGAGCGGTCGCCACAGGACATCCGGGCGAAGGACCCCCTCGATGACGGCAGCCGTCTCGAGCGCGGCCACGAGGACCCAGTCGCGCCACACGCGACGCGGAGGATTCGGGATGGCCGGCTCGTCCCACAGCGAGAGAACGCCCTGTCGCACCACCCCCGCAGCGTAGATGCTGCGCCGCGAGCGCGGATCGGCCGAAAGGACGACGCGGACGCCCACCGGGCGGCCGAGGGAAGTCGGGCCTGCAGGCCGATCCCCCAAACCCCTGGAGTGACCAGCCTGTATCCGGGTCGGTACCGCACCGACGCCGAGGCAGTCAGATACCGGGAGTGGTCACCATGTCGAGCTACCTGTTTCGTTGGGGCAGATTCGCCGCGACGCATGCGTGGGCGGTCATCGCCGCCTGGGTCGTGGCAGCCATTCTCGTGGTCGGCGCGTCGGCCGGCATCGGCGAGGAGATGGAGGACTCCTTCGTCGTCCCCGGTCTGGACTCGCAGGCCGCCGTCGACCTCCTCCAGTCGGCTGGCGCCACCGGCGGGGGGATCACGGCGCAGGTCGTCATGACGCCGATCGATGACACCGCGACCTTCACCACCTCGACGGCGGCGCAGGCCGCCCTCGACCAGGTCCGCGCCACCGTCACCGACCTTCCGAACGTGGTGGGGACCACCGAGGAGGTCTCAGCCGACGGAGCCGTGGCCATCGTCCGCGTGCAGTACCCGACCGTGGATGCGCTGACCACCGACGACCTGGAGGGCCTCAAGAGCGCAGTCGCCGACGCCCGCGTCGGGTCGCCGCTGCGGATCGAGGCGGGCGGGGACCTCTTCTTCACCTTCGAGGAGACCGCGGCTGCCACCGGAGAGCTCGTCGGGATCATCGCCGCGATGGTCATCCTGCTGATCGCCTTCGGGTCGATCATCGCGATGGGCCTGCCCATCGGTATCGCCCTCATCGGCCTCGCGGTCGGCGTCAGCTCGATGGCCCTCGTCACCCGCATCATCGACATCCCCAGCTGGGCGCCGCAGATGGCGACGATGATCGCGCTCGGGGTGGGCATCGACTACGCCTTGTTCCTCGTCACCCGGCACCGCGAGTTCCTGGCGCAGGGCCTGCCCGTGCCGGAGGCCGCTGGCCGTGCCGTCGCCACGGCGGGGCAGACCGTGATCTTCGCCGGCGGCACCGTCGTGATCGCCGTGCTCGGCATGGCCTTCGCGGGCATCCCCTTCATGACGGCGGCCGGGGTCGCGACGTCGATCATCGTGCTCGCGATGGTCACCGCCTCGGTGACCCTGCTGCCCGCGCTGCTCGGGATCGCCGGACAGCGCATCAACCGGCGTGGGCATCGCGGCATCGTCACCGCCGACACGCACCATGTCAGTGCGCGCTGGATGAGGTGGGGTTCGCATGTCTCCCGCAACTCATGGGTGTACCTCATCGGGACGACGACCCTGCTGGTCGCGCTGGCCGCGCCCGCGCTCGCCCTGCGGATGGGCTTCCCCGACGAGGGCTCGCTGCCTCCGTCCCGCACCGAGCGGCTCGCCTACGACCTCGTCGCCGACGGGTTCGGTCCCGGCATCAACGGCCCCCTGCTCATCGCGATCGACGTGTCATCCGATCTCACGGTCGTCGAGCCGTTGCGCCAGGCGATCGCCGCAGATCCCGGGATTGCGTCCGTCACCCCCGCCGAGGTCAACACCTCGGCCGGCGTCGCGACGATGCTCGCCTTCCCGACCACCGCACCCCAGGACGGGGCCACGCTCACCACGATCGAGCGACTCCGAGAGGAGGCGTTCCCGCCCGTGCTCGCTGGGAGCACAGCATCCGCCCACATCGGCGGCCAGACGGCGAGCTGGGCCGACATCGGCCACAAGGTCCGCGATCGGCTCCCCCTGTTCATCGCCGGCGTCATCCTCATGTCCTGCGTGCTGCTGCTGTTCGTGTTCCGCTCCGTCCTGGTGCCACTCAAGGCAGCGGTCATGACGCTGCTCAGCATCGGTGCCGCGTACGGCGTCATCGTCATGGTCTTCCAGTGGGGCTGGGGCATGAGCCTCATCGGCCTCGAGTCGACCGTTCCGGTGATCCCCTTCATCCCCATGTTCATGTTCGCCGTGCTGTTCGGGCTCTCGATGGACTACGAGGTCTTCCTGCTGTCGCGCATCCGCGAGGAGTACCTGCGCACGGGCGACACCGGTGCGTCCATCGTCCGGGGCATCGCGTCGTCGGCTCGCGTGATCACCTCGGCCGCGCTGATCATGATCTGCGTCTACCTGGGGTTCGTCCTCGGCGAGGACCCGGCCACCAAGATGATGGGCCTGGGCCTGGCCACCGCGATCCTCATCGATGCCACGCTCGTGCGCATGGTGCTCGTGCCCGCGGCGATGACGCTCATGGGCAGGGCCAACTGGTGGCTGCCGGCGTGGCTCGACCGGCTGCTGCCGACGATCGACATCGAGGGGCGAGCCGACCGGTCGACGGAGGCTGCTGAGCCGGTGACGACGACCAGCATGCGCTCCTGAGCATCGCCGCACCGGTGAGCACCGGACTGTTCCGTTGGTCTCACCCCCGCCCCGAGGGCTCGCGCGACCGGCAACACGTGTCGAGCAGGGCTAGCGTCGGGAGCGGGGGGCTTCGGGGCTCTCGGTGCCCCGTTGCCGGAGGCAGCCATGGAGGCCACCGAACGCGCCCATCCGTCCTACCCCATCGCCACGGCCGTGGAGCGGACGACTGCTCGCACCGTGGTGCCGGATCCCGTGCCCGACGCGTCGATGAAGTACCTGCCCTGCGACGTGGCCGCGTACCTGGCGGTCGGTGACGGGACCGTCGGCCCCGGTCTGGAGACTCGGGCTCGGCGGCGCAGCCGATGACGACTCGTCGGTCGTCGCCCGCTACTCGCCGACGGATCCGTCGACCGCCTGCCGGAGCAGGTCGGCGTGACCGTTGTGACGGGCGTACTCCTCGATCAGGTGACAGATGATCCAGCGCAGCGAGACGGGGTGCCCGTCCTCGAGCCCTGCCGAGAGGGTGCCAAGCCCGTCAGGTCCGGCGAGCGCATCGGCGACGATGCCGTCCGACACCGCGATCGACTCGTCGAGCCAGCCGAACAGCTGCTCGGGTGACGCCCCCGACGCTGACGTGATCGACCAGTCAGGGTCCTCGTCGTCGAGCTCGTCGAACCAGGACGGCCTGACGACTCCGCCGGCGAACGTCTGGTTCAGCCACCCTGCCTCGACGACGGCCATGTGCTTGAGCAGCCCGCCCAGGGTGAGGGTCGTGGGCGCGACAGGCTCCGCGAGCTGGGCGGCGGCCAGTCCCGAGCACTTCCAGCGGAGCGTCGCGCGCTGGTAGTCGAGGAAGCCGATGAGCGTGGACGCCTCGTCCGCGGCCACAGGGGGAGCGATTCGATCCTCGCCGTTCGCGATCACCATGCGCCACGGTAGCGCGCGAGCGGGCCGGCGGGCGAGCAGCCGGGTGGCACGGTCAGGGAGCAGCTACTCCACGCGTGGATGGAGGGCGAGGACGAGGGAGGGCAGGGCGAGGACAAGTCCCAGCACGACCCAGAAGATCGCCATCGCGGCGTTCCACGTGATGCTGAGGCTCCAGGTGTCGGGGTCCTGGCCGAGCACGATGAACGCGAGGAGCGCAGCGCTCGCCATGAGCCCGACGAGACCGCCGAGCCACTGGTACGCCTGGACGTAGGCCGCGTTGCGCAGTGCCGTCTGCCGCTCGTCGAGGTACTCCTCCGGCAGGTCCGCGATCGTTCGCACGGACAGTCGTAGGAGCACCCACACGACGATCACCAGGATGACGGCGAGGATGCCCGCGATCGAGCCGACTGCGAGGTACGACACCGCGACGAGGACGAGGCTGGCTGCGTAAGCGACAACCAGTGCCACACGTGCGCGCCTGGTGCGCAGCCAGTCGTAGTGCGTGTCCGCCATGAGGCGGTCGGCTCTCTCGCCGACCGCAGCCGCGTTGCGCTCCTTGCCTGCCTGCCACCGCTCCTTGAGGTTCATCGGCTCTCCTGCGTCTCGGGGAAGGGGGTGAGGGAGAAGATGTCGTCGACTGGTGTCTCGAGTGTCGAGGCGAGGCGCAGCGCGAGAGACAGGCTCGGGCTGTACTCACCACGCTCGAGGTAGCCGACGGTCTGGTAGTGGACGCCGACCGCGTCGGCGAGGTCCTGCCGGCTGAGCCCCCGCTCGATGCGCAGCGACTCGATCCGGCTGAACACCGGCTCGTCAGCCTTCGGGCGTCGTCCCATAGTCGTAGCATAAATGCTCTCATAGCATTCATGCAACATCCGTGCGGAGGGCGTCGTCGGGACTACCGGCGGGGCAGGGTGCTCCGGTCGGGCCGACCGGACTCCGTCGGCGTGAGGGTGTCGAGGGCCCGCCTGGCCACGATCTGCTGACGGGTCACGACACGCTCGGCACGTCCGCGGCCGAGGAAGCTGATGAACCAGTGCAGGAGCGTCGTCACCCGCTGCTTGAAGCCGATCAGGTAGAGCAGGTGGATGAACAGCCACATCAGCCACGCGATGAAGCCGGAGAAGCGCAGCCGGCCGACGCTGGCGACGGCGGAGAACCGCGAGATCGTCGCCATACTGCCCTTGTCCCGGTAGTGGAACGGTCCTGGGACCGGGCGGCCCGCAGCGCGCGCCGAGATGACCTTCGCGGCGTACGCGCCGGACTGCATCGCGACCTGCGCAACGCCCGGCAGGCCGTTGCCCATCATGTCCCCCACCACGAACACGTCCGGGAAGCCGGGCAGGGTGCAGTCGGCCTCGACCGGCACGCGTCCCGCCCTGTCGACCGGAACGCCCGCCTGGTCCGCCAGGTGCTTCCCGAGCGTCGAGGCAGCCACGCCTGCGGCCCACACGATCGTGCGGGCCTCCGTTCGCGTCCTCTCCCCGTCTGCGCCCTGCACCTCGATGCCGTTCGCATCGACGTCGACGACGGCCGCATCGAGTCGGACCTCGACCCCCATGCGCTCCAGCCGGGCCGCCGCCTTGGCCGCCAGCCGCTCGTCGAAGGAGGCCAGGATCGTGGGAGCACCGTCCATGAGGATGACGTGCGCCTGGGTGGGATCGATGCGGCGGTAGTCGCGTCGCAGGGTGTGGCGGGCGAGCTCGGCGATCTGGCCCGCCATCTCGACGCCGGTCGGTCCCGCGCCCACGACCACGAAGGTGAGCCACTGCGCAGCCAGCACCGGATCGGTCTCGATCTCGGCGAACTCGAACGCGCTGAGGATCCGCCCCCGTAGCTCCAGGGCGTCGTCGATGGACTTCAGGCCGGGCGCATGATCGGCGAACCTGTCGTTGCCGAAGTAGGACTGCGTGGATCCGGCTGCCACGATGAGGCTGTCGTAGGGGATCGTCTGCGATCCCTCCGGTGTCCATGCCGTCACGGTCCGCGCCCGCACGTCGACGTCGATGACCTCCCCCAGGCGCACCTCCACGTTGTCCTGGTGGCGCATGATCTCCCGGGTCGCCGGCGCGATGGAGCCCTCGGAGAGGATTCCCGTTGCCACTTGGTACAGCAGCGGCTGGAAGAGGTGGTGGTTGGTCTTGGCGATCACCACGACGTCGACGTCCGCGTGCTTCAGCGACTTGGCGGCGAACAGCCCGCCGAACCCCGATCCGATGATCACGACTCGCGGTCGTCGTTCGACTGTCCGCTTCATCGAAGGCGCCTTCCTGAACGCTTGTCGGTTGCTCCAGAGTAGGGGGGTGCCGGGGATGGGCAGATCGGCCGCTCGGCAGGTGCAACGCCTGTGCAGCAGCGCGTCCGTGCGACGGACCGGCGTAGTCAACCAGGTAGTTGACTACGCCGGCCTCCGGGGCGTACTGTCCTCAACCACACGGTTGAGGAGGCACGATGGCAGACAGCCTGTCGCTGGCGTTCAGCGCGCTCGCCGATCCGACCCGTCGCGACATGCTGATGCGGCTCGCCACGGGCGACGCCACGGTGTCGGCGCTGGCGGAGGGGTACGACCTCAGCCTGCAGGCGGTCTCCAAGCACCTCAAGGTGCTGGAGGCGGCCGGACTCGTGAGCAAGACACGTGACGCGCAGCGCCGGCCCGTCCATCTCGAGCCGGCCGTGCTGGATATGACAGCGGGCTGGATCCGGCGCTACCAACGTGAGGCCGAGGCGCGGTACCGGCGCCTCGACGACGTACTGGCAGGGATGAGCGGCGCGGCCGCGGAGGAGGACATCGCATGAACATCACCGAGGCCACCATCGAGCCGGACGCCGAGGTGCCGCTCATCCACATCCGACGCGACTTCGCCGCGACGCCCGAGCAGCTCATGCGAGCGCATCTCGACCCGGACCTCTTCGCGCAATGGGTCGGCCCCAGCAGCCTGACGACCCGCATCGACTACTGGAACGCCACCACGGGTGGATCGTGGCGCTACGTCGCCTCCCGCGGCGGCGACGAGTTCGCCTTCCACGGCTGCTTCCACCAGGTCGGCGAGACCAGGATCGTGCAGACGTTCACCTGGGAGGGGATGCCCGACGACGTCTCGCTCGAGACACTCGAGTTCACGGATCTCGGCAACGGCATGACGCGTCTGCATGCGCGTTCGCTGTGCGACAGCTTCGAGGCCCGCGACGCGTGGCTGCGCAGCGGCATGGAGTCAGGTGTCAACGAGGGCTACGCCAAGCTCGATGCGCTGGTCGGTCATGTCCCTGCCTGACGATCCCGCGGGCCGCTACACCTCGGTGTCCGATGGGTTCACGCAGCTGGTGGACGGGGCATCGGACTGGGACTCCCCCGCACCTGTTGCGGGGTGGACGGCCGCCGACGTCGTGTGGCATCTCGTCGACTGGATCCCCGACGTGCTGCGCGACGGCGCCGGCATCGACCTGCCCCGCCGTGATCGCAGCGCTGCTGACCCTGCCGAGGACTGGGCGCGATTCGACGAGGCGATGCGGGCCGTGGTCGCACGCCGCGATGTCATGACGGGCGAGTTCGCGCATCCCATGGCGGGGACGATGACCGTGGGAGCGGCCATCGACATGCTCGTGACTCCGGATGTCTTCATGCACAGCTGGGACCTCGCCCGCGCATCCGGTCAGCCCGTAGTGCTGGACGTGGACTACGCGGCAGGACTGCTCTCCGGGATGGAGGGCATCGAGGACATGCTGCGGTCGTCCGGTCACTACGGCCAGCGGGTCGACGTGCCCGCGGACGCCGACATGACCACCCGGCTGATCGCGTTCATCGGTCGCGATCCGCACTGGCGGGCTGACGGGGTCAGCGGCGCATCGGCTTGATGAGAGGCCGCGCGGTGCTCAAAGTCGCGATCACCTCAGAGTGCGTGCTTGTCGGGTCCCTGGAGGAGCCCGAGGTCGAGCAGCTCGAGGACGAGCAGGATGACGCCCACCAGCATCAGTCCCGCGGCCGAGAGCAGCACCGCAGCTATGACGAACAGGGTGAGCTCGATCGCGACTCGCACCCCGACGGCGAGCCGGACCGGGCGGCGAGGGGAGAGGAGCACGGCCCAGACGACCATCACGATCACCGTGAGAAGCAGTCCCATGGCCCAGCCGAGCGGGCCCTCGATGAGCCGGACGGCCGAGACGGTGAAAGACGACCAGAGAGCGAGCTCGAGCAGGAACCGCAGCGTGATGAGTGCGAGCACTCCGATGCTGGGGCGAGACCGCGCCTCGTTCTCGATCACCGGTCGATCCTGCCAGCCTCGGCGTGGTCGCCGCGACCTCCTCGCCAGGAACGGCTCGGGTGCCGGCCGCTCTTCCGCGGCCGGCACCCGGCGTTCACTACACGGGTGAGATCACCCGGACGCCACTAGTCGTCGTCCTCGTCGTCCTCGTCGTCGCAGTCGTCGAACGCACTGCTGGTGACACTGCCGACGCGCTCGTCATTGCTGCGCATGCCGTGACCGTTGCGTGCGTCGTCGGAGTGGTGCCCACGCGCGCCGTGGCCGTGCGGGTCGACAAGCTGGGCCGGGATGGCTGCTGCGGTGCCGAACACGGTCGTCAGCGCCGCCGTGTACGCAGTCTCAGCAGCGGCAACCGCAGTGCGGTAGCTAGTGACCGCAGCGTCGATGCTCGCCTGACTGGCGTCACGCGCCGCCTGGACTGCGTCCCGGAACGCCTGCTTGGCGTTCTCGTACGCCACCTTCAGGGCCGGCTCGCTCGCGGTGTCGTCAGCGGCCTCGTAGGCATCGTGCGCGATCAGCAGGCTCGCCCGCGTCGACACGACGTTCGGGTCTGTCATGACCGTATTGCGGATGGTTGCGGTTGCCGTCCTGAGCGCGTCCTTTGCCGAGCGCACCGACGTGACGTAAGCGGTGGTCGCCGCGTCCACGCCCTTCTGCTGCTCGATGGAGAGGTTCAACTGGCTGGCGGAGCACGTCGACTCTCCGCGTGACTCGCCGTGATGATCGCTTGCGGAGGCGACACCGGTCAGCCCAGGTGCGGCTGCCAGGAGTGCCAACGTCGCTGCGGTGGTGAGTGCCCTGCGGGCCGTGAGAGTGATGGACATGATCCACGCTCCCTTTCAGTTCAGGCACGCAATCTGCGTGTACTTCACTGTCTCGCGCCCCCTGCCAAGGGAAGGGGCCCGCGAGGCCAAATGAAGGCCAAGTGCGGGAGGAATGCGTCCATACACGGTCAATCGGCTTGCGAGACCCGGACGACCCTGCTGGGTTGCGTCCTCCGGATCACCTGCACGTGCTTGTCCTGCGTGACCGTGATCGTCCAGGTGGTGGACTGGCCGGAGTACGCATTCACGTTGGTCAGTCGGAGCCCGCCGGGCACTCGCGTGATGACGTCCGTGGACGGGTTCGCTGGCGGATGGGCGAACTCCTCGTTGGCCGCGACCTGATCTCGCACGTAGGAGACCAGCTGCGGTCGGGTCATCGTGGCGGCCTTCTCGCGAGCGCTGGTGGCCGCATTGCGCACGGCATAGAAGGCCATCCTCGTGTCCATCGCGGCATCCATCGCCGAGTCCACGTAGTCCTCCGGCAACGCTGAACGGAAGCTCGGCACGACCAGCCTCGGATCGGCGAAGTCCACCTGGACGTCCAGAGCAGAGCCGGACGCGGCCCCTGAGAGGTCCGTGGTCGAGAACGACTGGAGGACAAGGGCTCCCGTGGGCCGTTGGGCCAGCCTCGCGGTGACGGCGACGGCAGGCGCGCCCTCCACCCCGTGCGTCCAGGAGGCCGTGATGATCCCCTCGGCATCCGCCGGGCTTGAGGCGATCTCGCCCATCGGTTCAAGCACGTTCAGTCGCAGCAGAGGAGGGGTGACGTCAGTCGTCGAGGGCGGCTTGAGGCGGACCCAGGACGCCTTGCGCAGCGTGGGGTAGGCGCCGGGCTTCGGAATCCGCGGCATGGGCTGGTACCGGCGGTCGGCTCCGTTCCCGCTGATCGTCCAGGTCACGATGTCCGGCTCGGAGGCCGCCATGCCGGCCTCCCGGTAGCGCTCGCGCTGCACCGAACCGCCTGGTCGATAGTCGGTGACCGTGCGAGAGCTGATCTTCGCGCTGACCTGGACCGAAACCGTGCCCCCGCCCTGCTCAAGGCTCCGCTGCGCTGCTCGCGCCGCGGCCTGGACCTGGGGCCAGGTGATGCTGTCCGCGGCCGCCGCGGGGACGACGGGCGCCAAGGCGACGGCAACCAGTGCCGAGGTGGTCAGCAGGACGCGGGTGACTCCCATGATGTCCTCCCGCGTACACGGTACGGTCCCCGACGCACTGATGTGGCTCTGGATCGGGTCCCCCTCCCTGCCAACCGACATCGCGGGGGTGGTGGGGCGCGGTGCCTCACGATCCCGCCAGTCCTGGGCGGGCCAGTCACGAGACCCTTCTCCTCGCACGGCAGCCCGGATCGCCGGCACCGGCTCCTGGACGCGGCTTCGACCTGATCGCCGTTCTACCCTGAGATGGACGAGGCCTGCACGCCGTGACACTGCGCCACCGTCGCCCGCCTTGTCCTGCGATTGCGCAGCGACCTGAGGAGGGCGTTCGCGATGGTGCCTCGTCCAGTTTCCCCGCCCAACCGGCGCAACAGGGCTTCGGTCGTCCTGCTGACCGGCATGATCATCAGCACCGTCCTGGTCAGCGCAGGGACGGGCACCGCGGCCGGATCGCCGGTCCCGCCCGCGGCCGCTGACCGCTGCCAGGCCCGCCGAAGCCGCGCCGCCGCCGCCATCCGGATCCGTGTCGCTCTACGGACACACCATCACGTACGCGACCGGTGGTGTGTCGGCGGTTCCTGCCAGCCATCCGGAGTGGGCCGGCTATGCGGGTGTCGTACCGGTCGGGGGCAAGGTGACCCTGACCGGCTCCATCGAGTTCGTCAGTCCCGGGGGCCTCACGTACCTGACCATGTGGGCGTCGTTGAACGGCCAAGGCGGACCGATGCCACCGGAGAAGGAGGTCTACAAGAAGGTGACGGCGACAACCGGCACCTACACCCTGCCGTTCAGCTTCTCCGAGCCCGTCACCGCGTCATCCGAGGCGGTGGCTGCGGGCATGAGCTCCCGCAACTGCAATGACTCCATGGTCTGCGGCGGTCCCGAGATCCTCATGTACTTCAAGGTTGTTCCCAAGGGAACGGCGCTGCCCAAGCCCGCGAAGCCGGCCGAAGCCCAAGCCCCCCAAGCCGGCCGCCGACACGGAGGCGCCGACGGTAGTCGCGCTCAGTTCCGGTGCCAAGATCCGGAACGGCCAGGACGTCCCCGCTCGCTTCACCGTCTCCGACAACAGCGGAAGGGCGGTCTTCCACGCCGTGCTCTTCTCCGGCGGAAAGGTGGTCCCGCACCCGGGCAGCGAGAAGGCCAGCAAGGGCCTCAAGCCGGCCGATGGCCGGGTGTGGAAGACGTCGTGGCCGGCGAGCACCGGCGGCAAGGGGCCGTTCTTCTTCTGCGTCTGGGCGGTCGACGCCGCAGGCAACACCAGTGCGGGGGCGCCGAAGTCAAGCTGCGCATGGATCTCGCGCCAGGTCTCCCTCCTGTCCGTGTCCAATGGCTGCGGCACGTCCGAGTACGGGGAGACCGTGGCCAGCGTCCTCAACTGGCTCGGAGACACCCAGGAGTACGGGGAGAAGACGCTCGTCATCCGGCCGCTGTGCGACCAGCATGATGCGGCGTACGCCGGTGTCACCGTCGGCAGCGCGCCCGGCGGGAAGCCTGTCGACTACCGCACGACCAGCCGCCTGCAGGCCGACGATGCCTTCCTCTTCGGCATCCAGGCCCTGTGCGAGAAGAGGCTGAGCAAGACCCCCGATCTGCTCGCCCAGTGCAGGGCCGACGCGGGGAAGTACTACCTGCTCGTGCGCCAGTTCGGTGTGGGTGCCTACGACGCCGACGCCACCACTCCAGGCGATCAGGCCGTGATGCCCGCGAGCACCAATCCGGATGGGGGCGCGCGCAACAACGCGTGAACTCCCCCGGATGCCGACCATCAGGCCCCGCCCACCTTGCTGAGGGACGTGGCCAAGACCAGGAGGCTCGACAGATGAGTGCGATGCGCACGTTCTGGATCTCCCTGATCTCCCTGTCCGTCGGCATCGCCGTCGGCATCCCGCCGGCAGCCGGCGCAGTCCCCGACGCCCCAGGGATCACCGCCGGTTCACCGGCCGCCCTCGCCCTGCCCGCGAAGCCGCCGGACCCCCCGAACATGCCTCCGCTTCCGGCAAGCGGCGCGCTCGCTGTCGACCCGGCTCGGGCCCCCGGGGCATTCCTCACCGTCAGTCCCCGTGTCGTCCACCCCGGTGGCACTGTCACGATGACATTCGGCGGCGGCCCGGACATCCGCTGGAGCATGGTCAGCGCGGGCGGGGCGCTGTCGGGGCCAGGCTGCTCGAGCAACATGCAGGGCACCGGGCGCAGAACCTGCACGGCGTCGGTCGCACCAGCGGACTTGGCCGGCACGCTTCCGGCGTGGCTGACCTTCCAGGTCGGGTTCGACTGGCTTCCCACCTGCGCGCCGAACGGGTGCATCAGCTCGAGCGAGCGCATCTTCGTCGCGCTGCTGCCAGCGAAGTCGTCGCTGCTGACCGGTTCCGTGCGCGACCGCGAGGATCACATGCTGCGCGGAGTGATGGTCACCATCTCGGGCATGGGACGCAGGTACGCCATCGCCACCAACGGCGCCGGCGAGTTCTCGGCCCTGCTGCCTCAGGGAACGTGGACCGTCACACCGAGCGGAACGTGGGATCCGCAGAGTCGCGTGATCAAACTCGGTGCCAACGGCGCTCGCGCCGACTTCAAGTCCCCGGTCAGCGAGGTCAGCTTCGCCATCTCGGGCAGCCGACTGGTCAACGGGGTCGACTGGACGACGGTTCCCGCCAGCGGGTTGAACTGGCGAACGGGCACCCTGCGCGCCAGCACGTCGTCGGGCGCGGGCCTGGCGAACCGGGCAGTCGAGATCGACGCCCCCTACTTCGATGGATCCGCGCCGGGCCAGGTGCCCGCGCCACGCATCTCCATCTGCGACGCCACCACGTGGCGGCCCCTGTTCGCCACGACTGACCGCGTGGACCGAATCACCGACGCGAACGGGGACGTGGGATTCACCATCATGTTCGGCTCCGAGCCGAGCACCTCGCTCCTGCACTCACGGCTCAAGGACGACGTGACGGCTCTCGACGTGGAGCGTCTCGGGCAGGTCGGCGCCGTCACCGGACCCAGCCTCCCCGACATCACCACGCCGATGCAGAACGCGGTGAGACTCGGCCTGCCGGCGGCCCCCCTGTTCGCGCTGAGCCCCGGCTCCCTGCAGTCCATCCTCGTCGAGTGGTGGCTCGGCTACCGGGCCGGCGACCAGGTCGGCCCCGGTCGGATGTCCCCGGCCGGCGACTTCGTACCGGTGCGCACCAAGGACAACACGAGGGGAGCAATCGTCTTCTACCCGGCGGGCAACCCCAGACCGCTGCGGGAGCATCTCGCCTCCGGCGCCCCTCTGCCGGGCGACTACGCGACGTTCACCCTGGGCTTCCGGCAGGTGCTGATCACCCCGACCGGGAAGTTGATGCAGTGGCAGGCCGTGCTCAACGATCTGCCGAGTCTGGCGACATGGGAGGCGACCAACGGGCCCGCAACCGACGGGTTCCTGCTCACCGGCACCGGCCTGGGCACCGCCGGCTGGCTGGGCGGCCCCATCCCGCCCGTCGTCGTCGACCGCACCGGCCGAGCGGCATACGCCCGATGCGTTCCCGGCGCCAGCCCACCCACGATCGTCGTGCGAGGTGCACTCACCGGTGCGCTTGGACCTGGACGAGGACAGCCCCGGCTTCACCCTCCCAGGGTCGCGGACGCAACCGGTCACCTACGTCCTCGCCGATGAGGGTCAGAACCTCGCCCTGACAGGCACCGGGTCCGGCCCCACCTCCGTGGTCGTCCGCAGCGATGATGCTGTCCGCACCTTCACCTTCACCTCCCGAGCAGGTGCCAGCGGCGAACTCTCCTTGACTGCCGCCGGCAAACCTCGGCTCGTGTTCGCAGGCAAGTCCGTCAGTGCCGTCGAAGGCGTCGCACTGCGAATCGCCGGAGCCCCGAAGTCCCTACGGGTGGGCCGGACCTCACGGCTCTCCGTGCGCGTCACGGACGCCTTCGGCGCACCGGTGCCTCGGGCGTCCCTTGCTGCCCGAGGAGCCGGGGTCAAGGCATCGGGACTCACGGATGATCGAGGCGCGCTGCGCCTGGTCGTGAGGCCGACGACGCGTGGGATTGTGACCGTAACGGCCAGCGCACCCGGCGCACGGCCCCTGCGAGTCAGGGTGGTCGCGCGCTGACCGGCCGCACCTCCTGCGAGTGCGGCGGTCAGGTCAGTCGCGGTCGAGGCGGACGGTCACCTTGCGGCCCCTGATCTTCGCGTGCGAGAGGCTCTTGATGACCTTGTGCGCCTTGGCCGAGGGCACCTCCACGACGGAGAACATCTCGTGGACGCTGATCGCGCCGAGCTCGCGTCCCTTCAGCCCGGCCTCGCCGGTGATAGCACCGACCAGGTCGCCCGGGGTGATGCCCGCCTTGCGGCCCAGCGACACGAACAGCCTGGTCATCGGCCCGTCAGGTGACTGCCGCTTCTTCGTGGGCGTTCGGGGCTCGCCGGTCCGGGCCTCCGGTGCCAGGGTCGCGGTGAGATCCTGCTCCGCCTCCTCGGCGGCACTGCCCTGAGTCTCCTCATGCACGAGGGTGAAAGCGGCAAGGGCGAGCTCCGACGCATCACGGCCGAGCAGCATGTCGTTCAGGATCTCTCGGTGAGCATCCAGGCGGGTCTGCGCCTCAGGATCGTCGAGGAGGGCCTCGACCGCATCGCGCGTGCGCTGCTGCCGCATCTGTCGAACGTCGGTGACCGTGGGGACCTGCTCGACGGGGATCTGGCCGCCGACCAGCTTCTCGATCGCGGAGAGCATCCGTCGCTCTCGGGGTTCGACCAGGCTCAGCGCGACTCCCTCGCGTCCGGCACGACCGACCCGACCGATGCGATGCACGTAGGACTCGGGGCTCATCGGCAGGTCGTAGTTGACGACGTGCGAGAGGAGGTCGATGTCCAGGCCGCGGGCGGCGACATCGGTGGCGACGAGGAGCTCGCTCGCCCCCGACCGCAGCCGTCCGAGCACTCGAGTGCGCTGGTCCTGGGTGAGCCCGCCGTGCAGTGCCTCGGCCTGGTAGCCGCGCGCGGTCAGGATGTCGGTGAGGTCGTCGACCCCGCCGCGCGTGCGGCAGAACACGATGGCCGCGGTGGGATCCTCGGCATCGAGGATCCGGCCGAGCGCAGCCGACTTGTTCTGTCGCGTCACGATGTAGGCGACCTGGCGAACCCGGGGAGCCTCGTCCTGCGGGCCCTCAGGCGCCTGGATCGAGATCCGCTGCGGGTCACGCAGGTGCCGGCTGGCCAGCTTGTCGATGCGCTTGGGCATGGTGGCCGAGAACAGGACCGTCTGACGGCTCTCGGGCGTCATGGCGATGATGGACTCGATGTCCTCGATGAAGCCCATCTCGAGCATCTCGTCGGCCTCGTCGAGAACCAGCGTGCGGACTCCGTCGAGAACCAGGGCGCCACGACTGCACAGGTCCAGCGCTCGCCCAGGAGTGGCGACAACGACATCCACTCCACGTCGGAGCGCATCGATCTGATGACGCGCGGGAGCGCCCCCGTAGATGGCCACCAGCCGGGCTCCGAGTGCGCGGCCGTACCCGTGGAACGCCTGCGACACCTGGAGCGCCAGTTCCCGGGTAGGCACCAGGACCAGCGAGGACGGCGCCTTCCCGCGATCACCCTCGGCGAGGCGCTGCAGGATCGGCAGCGCGAAGGCAGCGGTCTTGCCCGTGCCGGTCGCCGCCTGTCCGAGCAGGTCCTTCCCAGCGATCAGCACCGGGATGGCCGCCGACTGGATGGGGGTCGACTCCTCGTACCCGAGGGCCGTCAGGGTGCCGAGGAGTTCCGGGCGCAGGCCCAGCTCGGCGAAGGAGGCATTGGCACTTTCGCTGTGCGAGGTCACTACGGAACGGTACCCAAGTAGGTGGCTCCGTGCGTGAGCGGCTCAGCCCTAGTAGCGGGCCTTCAGCTTGTACGTGAGCGTCGTCTTCCAGGTCACGGTCCCCACCTGCGCGGGTGTGCCGTCCTGCTTGCCCGTGACGGGCTCGACCCGGGTGAGGGTGAGCGTCGCCGTCTTGCCGAGCTTCGCCTTCGTGAAGGTCGTCTGAGAGATCGTCGGCGCCGTCTCGGCGGGTAACTTCGCGAACGTCAGTCCCGACTCCCCTGGGCAGGGTTCCCGGCCGGCCGCATAGGTCGGGTATCCGCCGCCCATCCAGATCTTCACTCGGCTGCCGCCGGCGCCCACCATGACCAGGTTCATGGTGTTGACGGCGGAATTCGAGAAGAAGTCCCCGTCAGGGCCCTCGAGCGAGTCAACCGTGAAGTTGCAGGACGCAGAGGTGCCATCCACGTACGTGACCGACTCGTTGACCGTGGCAGAGCCCGTGACCTTCTGGATCGGGATGCTGCAGCCGATGGCCTTCTCGTTGCACTCCCCGCCCACGAAACCCATGCTCGCGAGGACCTGCTTGGGCGCCGCCCAGGTGACGGTGTTGTTGATGGTCCCGGTCGCGGTGCGCTTCAGATCGCCTGTCTGCGGGTCCTCGACATAGATGTACGGGTGGTCCCACGAGCCCTGCACTGCCAGGGTCACCGTGCCCTTGGCGGACACCAGAGACCAGTCGACCTGCGTTCGGGTCGGCAGGACCGACGGAGCCGCCAGGGCGGCACCCCCAGCCAAGGCAACGGTTGCTGCCGTCGTGACGAGCAGGAAGCTTGCGCGCAGTGTCCTCATGTCACGTGTTCCCTCCGTTGCGGCGCAACCGTACGCGCGGGTGCAGGCCATCTGTCAATGGTTGCGCCAGATTGCTCGAGCAAACTCTGTGTTTCATGCGTCGAGCCAGCGACCTACCGGAGAGTGCTAGCTGCTTCGATCGCTCCACGCCGGGTCGTCCGGCAGGGTCGTGGAATCAGAGCGGTGAAACAGGATGCGGGTCAGGTCGCGCAAGAAGTTCACAGCCAGGTCCGCGATACCCATGTCGTCCTCCCCGTTGTCATGCTCGTGGCTCAAGCATCGCATGATGCCGGCCCGGGCGTCGCAGTCACTCGCTCGATGGTGGCAGCATCGGCGTTCCACCTCGTCGCACTTCGCATACGCGAGCCAGCCCCTCTCCCCCCCGCGGATTCCTCGGCTGGCATCGGCTTCCCCGGCATTCGCGCCTTGTACCGGGCAGCCGCGGGCATCCAGGCGGGGTTCGGTGCCCCCAACAGGGCTACCGTGGAGGCAGATGCCCTGTTGGCGGTCCCGTCTGGTGACCACGCACTCAGGATCGTCGCCTATGGAATGAGGGCTCCGTGCCCAAGCCATTCGGAACGATGCGCATGACAACGAGATCGGAGCTCCTCTACGGAGGGCTCTTCCTCGTCCTCGCCCTGATCGCCCGCTCGGTCGCGATGTCCATGTCCGTCAGCCTCCTGCGGGACGCCGTCAGCATGCTCAGCGTCGTGATGCTGCTGGGCGGAGTCATCGTTGTCGTTGTCGGCCTGTGGCACGCCGCCCACCGAGCCGACAATCCCCCGGCTCAAGCCGGCTTCAGCGTGCCTGGTTGGTTCCCTGATCTCGATGACGCGACCCTGCTTCGCTACTGGGACGGCTACGTCTGGACCGGTGACACCGCCCACCGCGAGAGCACGCGGGTCCCGATCATGACCTCACCCGAATCGAGCTCGCACAATGACACACGATCGCTGGAGCTGAGCTTCGGCCTCGCCATCGGTGCGACGTGGGACAAGACCCACTCACCAACCATCTGAGGCGTGTGAACCTGCCGTCGCCCCGGGACGTCCCTAGGTGGTGACCCCTGCACCAGCAGGCTAGATCGAGTCCGCTCGTGGCCGGAGCGCCGTCGATAGTGCGGGCAAACTCACACCCGCTATCGGCCCCACGATGCGCTCCCGAGCGCTGCGGGAGCGCATCATGGAAGTACAAGGAGACGCCATGACGAAGAATCCGCTGACAGCGATAGTCCACGCGATCCTCGGCGCTGCCGACCGCTCCCCGGACGGCGGGCACGGGCGCACTCTCTGCCCGCTTTGCGCTCGTGCCGAGTGCACCTGCGCCCCCGGACAGGACTTCCACCTCTAGCATGACCCGGGCGTGGCAGTGGCTGCGTCCGCTGGTCGCCGCGCGCGAAGCCGCTGTGGTCTCAACAGCCGCAGCCCGTGTCGCGGTGCGGCGGGGACTGTCCTAGGACGAACGCGACACGATCGCACCGCGACGCCCGGACAGGCATCCGAGGTGCTTGGCGCGCTCGGCAGCGGCGGCATCCGGCTCCTTGAACGGCAGCGACGCCTCGGAGCACACTGGGCAAACTCAGAAGTAGCGCGTTCCCGAATCGAACTCGTAGGTCTCGATCGGCATCACCAGGTATCCCTCTGCTCGGGGTCGAACCCGCGCACCCGGGTACGAAGGTCATCGCCGTGCCCACTGAAGAAGAGGGCCACCGCAAGGGGGTGGGCCGGCCACGGGCGCGCCCATCCGCGGGGCTGCGTCCTGCTCGCGTCTTTCGCTGTCCTGCGCGTCAGCTTCATGTCGTGAGCATCCGCGATCGACGTTGCGCTGAGGTGGCCTCCCCTTGGCTCGGAGGCGGCCAACAGGAGGCAAACTGGTCGCTGGTCGGCGTCGACGTGCACGTGCTCCTGACGGGACCGCCACGAGCTAGACGCTGACAGGGCTCCCTGACATCACGCAGACGTGGCCGAACCATGAGGCTCGGGCGGCGTCCTCGTCGTCGAGGAGCTCCGACCGGTAGGGGCACTTCGCGCAGCAAGCCCGGTACTCGATGTGACCGTCTTCCCGCCACACGAGATCCATGTTCATGGTCATCGGTCGACCCTCCTCACCGTCTCGGCCGCCAGTTCACCGCGCCACCATCCCGAGGTCAACGCTCCGCTGGTGAACAACTCCCGAAGGCTGAGGAACAGCAGTGGAACGCCTCCCTGATCCGGGGAGCTCGCACCGGATCGCGCGCTCGCCACCGGCGTGGCTCAGTGGGCGCGGCCTACGGCGTCGGCTCGGGGATCGGCGCGGAGGCGACGCGACACGACGCGCCTGCGCAGTCCTTCAGCGTGTTCCACTCGGCCGCGAGAGCGGCCTTCACCTGGGCATACCGAGGATCACTCGCGACGGACTGCAGCTGGTAGGGATCGATCGACCGGTCGTACAGCTCCTCGAAGCCGTCCTCGTACTTCCAGTACGAGTAGCGCTCATTGCGCACTCCGTCGAAGAGCGGTAGCGGCGCCCCTGCTGGCGATTGCTGCGGACCACTCGACAGCAGGAGCGTGCGGTTCACGATGGGAGCGCCGGACTCCAGTGCAGCCTTCAACGACAGGCCGTCCGGCTCGCGCCCGGTTGCCTCGGCACCGGCGAGGTCGAGGATGGTCGGCGTGACATCCATGAGCGTGACCATCTGGTCGAACGTGACCCCGGCGCGAACACCCGGGCCTCGCACGATGAAGGGGATGTTCAGCGCCGGCTCGTAGGGGAAGTACTTGCCCTTGCTGATGCGATGCTGGCCGAGGACATAGCCGTTGTCGCCGACGAAGACGATGTAGGTGTTGTCCAGCTGTCCGGTCCGGGACAGGGTCTTGACGATGCCGTTGACAGCCTCGTCGACGGCGAGGAGCGACTGGCGGCGCTGACGGTTGTCGTCGACCAGACCCTGGATGTCGGCATCGGTCAGGAGCGGCAGGTTTCGGACGAACGACTGCTTGTCGCTGACATCGGCCTCGTTGAAGCTCGGATCCATCTCCAGCTGCATGTTCCTCAGGGTGTTCTTGTGTCGCGGGGCGGGACGCGGGGGAATCGATTGGACCCCCGTCGATGCCTCGGGCGCATCGACGTCGACCATGCTCTGGCCGATCTTCTTCGCTGCCGCCTTCTTCAAGGGAACGGTCTCCACGTGGGGCGCCAGGAACGCGATCTGCAGGTAGAACGGCCCGGCCTTCTTGGCCTGCTCGGTGATGACGTTCTGTGCGATTCCGCGGTAGACGTCGGTGCCGTAGTACCGGGGGTTCTCGACGTTGAAGTTGCCGTAGACGCGGCTGCCGTCCGGCTGGTTGAGGCGATACCCGTACAGCTGGTACGTGGACAGGTCAGTGGAACCGTGCCACTCGGACCAGCCCGATGGGGCAGGGGCCTTGGGGTTGTTGAAGTAGCCATAGCCGTTGATGTACTTGCCGATGTGCACCGTGTGGTACCCGGCGTTCTCCATCCACTCGCCGACGAATCTCTTGCCGTTGTTCCTCTGCCACACTCCATATCCGCCGTCGGGCGGGAAGTTCGCGTTCACTCCGTTGTTGTGCGGGTAGCAGGCCGACATCATCGCGGCTCGCGATGGGCAGCAGATCGCGAACGGGGTCATCATCTGCGTGAAGGTCGTGCCCTTGTCCTGGAGGAGCTTCTTCACCGCAGGCATCACGGCGAGATCCTGGACGGTCTGGTCGTCCGTCTGGATGACGACGAAGTTGGGTCGGGTGTCGACGCGGGCAGAGGGCGCCAGCACCCCCTCGGTCACGGGTCGAGCCACTGCACTCGTCGTGAGTCCAGCAGACAGTGCCACCACTACGGCGCTGACGACGAGGATGCTGGCTCGTACTGTGGCCGTACCACGGTGTCCCATGCGTGGAGGCTAGTCGCAGCGCGGCACCGCTCGGCCTGTGTCGCGCATCGTTACCGAACTGCTCCTCGCAGGTATGCGCGCCGCGATGGGGACGTGGGCCGAGCCGTGATTACACCGAATGCGAACGGCCCCAGCGGGCCAGGGCCACCAGTACCGGCTCGAGGGTCCGGCCGGCGTCGGTGAGCGAGTACTCCACACGCGGTGGGACTTCCGCATAGATCCTGCGCTCGACGAGTCCATGCTCCTCCAGCCCGCGAAGCCGGTCGGTCAGGGTCTTGGGGCTGATCCCCGTCAAGGATCGCCGCAGCTCACCGAAGCGCTTCGTCCCGCCGAGGAGATCGCGTACGACGAGGATCGTCCACTTTCCGTCGAGTGCAACGAGAGACCTCGTCACCGGACACGTCCCGTCGTCACAGGGCTCGAAGTCGCCGTTCACCGCATTAGTTCCCTTCGGGAAACTGGATTACTTGTTGACAACTGGTTCCCCAGAGTACCTAACGTGACGGTCCCACCGACCCAACGAGGGGATCCACCATGCGCAGCCTGCGATTCACGCTCAGGTTCATCGCGATCGTCCAGTTCTTCTTAGGCATCCTGTTCACGCTCGCCCCGGCGGCCGCCGGCGGGCTGCTCGGCCTGGAACCAGCCGCACCCGGCTGGGTCCACTGGCTCTTCGTGATGATGGGTGCCCGATTCCTCGGCTACGGGGTCGGCATGCTCGTGGCCGCGCGCGATCCGCTGTCTCATCAGTCATGGATCAACACGATGATCGGGATCCAGGTCATCGACTGGGTGGCGACCGTCGGCTACCTGCTGGCCGGCGACCTGCCCCTGGGCAATGTGGCCAGCGCCCTGATCCTCCCGGTCGTGTTCGTCGCCGCCCTGACGTGGTGGCACCCCCGCCGACTGGCCTCGCCTCTCGTGCCGGTGAATTCGTGAGAGCCATGGAGGGTCAGTACCGGCTCATGCACCGACTGGGCCTGACGCCGTGGGACCAGGTCGCGATTCCCGCTGAGCTGCTCCGGCTGATCGAGGGCCCGGCCGCGCTCCCACGGGGCACGGCCCTCGACATCGGCTGCGGGACTGGCCGCCATGCGGCCTTCCTCGCCGAACACGGGTGGGAGGTGACCGGGTTCGACGTCTCGCCCCGGGCCGTCGACCGGGCGAGGGCACGGTCCACTGCGGTTCGCTGGCACGTGGCCGGGATCGGTGAGGCATCCCTCGAGCGAGTCGTCGAGTCGCTGGCGGGCCGGGTCACGCTGGTTCTCGACGTGGGCTGCCTGCATGGACTGGACGCCGGAGGCCGACAGGCATGGGGATCCACGGTCGCCAGAGTCGCAGCGCCAGATGCCTGCCTGCTGCTCCGCGCTGCTCCTCCCCGAACGACGAGGTCGATCACCCCCCGTGGGATCGCCCCCGATGAGGTCGCGACTCTCCTCGGTCCGCGGTGGGCTCGGGCAGGCTCGGGTTCGTCCGGGTGGAGCGTGTTCCGGACGAGGCCTGACTCCGACCCGGATGCGGGCTAGGCGGAGATGGCCGAGATCTGGTGCGCGAGCTCCTGCGCCTGCTCCTCAGCGACGAAGTGGCCGGCGTCGGGGAACATGACGGTCTGCGCCGCGGGGAAGGCCGCCTGCCATCGCTTGAGCTCCTTCTCCCGGAAGGCGATGTCCCTCATCCCCCAGGCGAGCAGGATCCGCTTGGACGCCAGGGCAGACCGCCGTTGCCAGAGCGAACTCAGCCAGTCACTGGACTTGATGATCTGCCGCGGGAAGACCCAGCTCGCCATGCGCTCGTCCGGCGTGGACAGGGGAGCCAGGTAGTGGCGGTGAATCGCGGGCGTCAGACGGGCCTTGTCGCCGTAGGCGCGCTTGACGACACTCGCGGCGAAGAAGTTGCGTCGGCGGATCAGCTGCCGGCCGATGGGTCCGCCGACGATCCCGCTGAACCCTTGGTAGTACCAGTCCGAGCGCACCGACCACATCCACGTGTTGGTGATCACCAGCGACTTCACCCGATCGGGGTTGTCCAACGCCCACGACAGCCCGATCGGCCCGCCCCAGTCACCGACGACGAGGGTGACGTCGTTCAGGTCGAGGGACTCCATGAAGCCTGCGAAGTTGCGGGCGTGATCCACGGGCAGGTACGAGAAATCCCGGGGCTTGTCCGACAGTCCGAAGCCGAGGTGGTCGAGGGCGATGCAGCGCCGCTCAGGAGTCAGCTCCTTGAAGACGTTGCGGAACTGGAAGGACCACGTGGGGTTTCCGTGCACGAACACGATCGGCGCGCCCGCACCCTCGTCGATGTAGTGAATGGTTCCAGCGGGCGTACCGAACCAGCGTGGCGTGAACGGATACTCGTCCTGGTCGAGCCAGGGCGGAGCGGGATCACCGTGACGGGGTCCTGATTCACCTGCACGATCGGCCCGAGCGTCGTCCATGCGTCCCAACCTATTGTCGACGGCGGACGGTGTCGTGCCCATCATCGGCGAACCCTCGTCACCCGAGGCGTCGACTACGAGGGCAGTGCCTCCAGGAACTCCAGCCGGTTGCCGAACGGGTCGTGCGCGTAGAAGCGAGAGAACCCAGGAAACTCGTCATCCCACGTGACGGACACCCCAGCCGCATCGAACCGGGCAGCCAGACCGGGCAGGTCGAGGACAAGGATGCCCGGATGCGCCTTGCGCGCAGCCGTGAAGTCCTGCTCCACTCCGAGGTGAACTTCCAGCCCGCCTCCACGGAACCAACAACCGCCACGAGCCGCGAGTACCGGCGGCTTCACCAACTCGACCATCCCCAGCGCATCGCCCCAGAAGGCCCGGCAGGCATCCTCGCCGCCCGAAGGGATGGCCAACTGCACATGATGCAGCTGGACGAACTCGTAGTCCCCGGGCGTGGCCATGGCCACCAGCCTCCCATGATGCGTGGTTGCCGATGATGGCTAGCGGTTTCGGCCGTACTGCTCGTGGGCGCTGACCCAGTCGAGAGCCGATATCGCCGACGCGAGGGAGATCTCGCCTGCCAGTACAGTCCCGGCGACGATCTCGGCAAGGGCCTTCACCTTGCCGGGGCCGGTGCAGCCCAGCAGGGCCAAGCACTCCGCCTGCGTGGGCAGGGCCGTCCCCCCGCCGTACGTGGCAACGATCAGGGACGGCAGTGTGATCGCAACGTAGAGGCCGTCGTCCGTCACCTCACTGTGGATGACAGCGGCTGACGACTCCGCCACATTGGCGGCATCCTGGCCGCACGCGATGAAGAGCGCGGCCACTCCGTTCGATGACTGCAGGCCGTTGTTCACGGCGCCCGACAGCAATGCACCGACATTGGCGACGGAACTGTGACGCACAAGTGCCTCAGGTGTCACGCGCATGACCTTCCCCAGCACCTGACGGGGGATCAGCGCCTCGGCCGTCACGCGCTTGCCTCGGGTCTGCATGACGTTCACGAGGGAGGCCTTCTTATCCGTGGCGAAGTTCGACTCCAGGTAGAAGTGCCGGATCTCGGGCCGTTCGGACACGATCCATGACGTCGCAGCAAAGGTGGCCTTGCTGACCATGTTCTGTCCAGCGGCGTCCCCTGTGGTGAAGTCGAACCGGCAGAACGCGAACCGATGAGCGAGGTAGGTCTCAATGCGCAACAGCTTGCCCACGCTCGTCGTGCTCTCGGCTATCTCCGCGACCTTCGCCACGTTCCCCTGAAGCCACTGGGTGAAGGACCGCGCTTCCCTGGCACTGTCGAAGATGAAGACGGGGGCGCGCTGCATCGAGTCATCCTGAACCGTGCAGGTCACACCGCCCGCGGCATTGAGGACCTTCATGCCACGGTTGTAGGAGGCGATCAGAGTCCCCTCGGTGGTCGCCAACGGGATGAGGTACTCGCCGTTCGCGTGCTCGCCATTGATGCGCAGGGGTCCGGCGATGCCCAGCGGCACCTGCGCGACGCCGATCAGGTGCTCGATGTTGCCACGGGTGATCTCTGTGTCGTATGACATGCGGGCGACATGATCGAGGCTGACACCGGTGACGTCGAGGACGAACTCGCGACGCTCCTGGACCGCGTCCGGGCCCCAATCATCCTCCCGACGCGGGATGTGCGGGCGATCCGCAGGCGGCTGCACGATGTAGTCGACAGCCTCGAACTCGAGGGTGCCGAACGGCTCACAGACGAACTCGGTCGCGATGGTGTGCGGTCCCTCCGTGAGCTGGGGGGCGTTGACCCGGACCTCCAGTTCGGTCCGCAGGGAGAACGCCATCGGAACGGCGTCCGAGATGGACCCGACACTTCGAACCAGCGGACCAACGACTACCTCCGTGGTAGCCAGGTCGCACGCCTGACCGTCGATCTCGATCTTGGTCACCTGGGTCAACGTGGCATCGAACAGCCGATTCTTGACCCGGTAGGCAGGGCCGTGCTCGGTGTTGCGCAGGCTGCCGACGGTGTAGAGCCGATTGACGAAGGACAACGAGACCATGGCGATATTGTGCCGAGCAGAAGGCCGACGTTGCCCGATCTGCGCGAAGAAGCCGGGCCCAACTGCGTCAGAGCTGCGACCGGGGTGGGTCATCCCGATTCGCGAGTCGATTGCGAAGGTCGGTCTTGTCGAACGAGATGGGCTCGCTCGTCCTCAGGAACTCCAGTAGGAGGTTCGCGAAACGGACCGGCTCATCCTGATGCGGGAAGTGCCGGGACTGTTCGAAGATCTCCAGCCGACTGCCCGGTATCGCCTCGTGGGCGGAGTACGCGTGGGCGACGGGGATGATCGTGTCCAGGGCCCCCCACACGATCAAGGTCGGGCGCCCCTCCGCCAGGTAGAGCAGGTTGCTCGCGCTCACTCGTTGCCCACCCGGCCCGACCACACTGCGCAGGGTGTCGACGAACGCCGTGCGCGTCGGACTGTCGGCCAGCGAGGCGTACCCACGGGCCGCCTCGGCGACCGACGGCCGCACCCGCAGTGGCAGTCGCTGGAAGGCCTTGGACATCGCCACTCCCGCATCGCGCACGTAGGGATGGGCGATCACCGGCAGGATCAGCTCGGCACCCGGGAGCGTGGCGGCCCTCAGCGCGAGGCTGACCTCGCGACCCAGCCCTCCGCTGGAGACGAGCACCGTGCGTTCGCAGTAGTCGTGGTACTGGTAGGCGAACTGCATGGCGACGCCGCCGCCCAGCGAGTGCCCGACCACCGTCGCGCGGCTGTGGCCGAGCAGTTCCAGCAGGTCGCGTAGTCCGCTCGCGAGCGCACCCAGCGAGTAGTCCGCCTGGGGCTTGTCGGAATCCCCATGGCCGAGAAGATCGGGGGCGATCACGTAGGCGTGCTCGGCCAGCGCTGGGATGACCGGGATCCACGTGGCGCTGCTGCTGGTGATGCCGTGGATGAGGAGGACGACGGGATGGCTCGGATCCCCCGCCACGCGGTAGGTGATCGCGTGTCCGTGCACCAAGGCCTGCTCGCGGCGGATGCTTGACACGCTCTCGACGCTCACATGACCAGCATGGACCCTCAGGGGCCGCACGCTGCCACAGGGGTTCCCGCTCCGGTCGCTCCGCCGAGCAGTCCGGCCTCGTCACCCTCTGCCGACTACCCTGACCGGATGCAGTGGCTGGCCAGTGGCGAGGATCAGATCCCCGCGGGCCGCGATTGGCTCACCGATGCCGAAGCCGCGCGCGCGGCCTCGATGCGCTTCACGAAGCGGCGCACCGAGTACCTCCTGCGCCGCCTCGCCGGCAAGCGGGCTGTCGCGGTCGCCGTCGGGCTTCCCGACGACCCGGGCAGCCTTCGGCGGGTGGGCGTGCTGAACCGGCTGACCGGCGCCCCCTTCGTCCAGGTGGACGGGCGCGACCTCGAGCTCGACATCTCCCTGTCCGACCGGGCGGGATCGGCGGTCTGCCTCGTCGGGCCCGACCTCGGCGCCGTCGGCTGCGATCTCGAGATCGTCGAGCCGCGTAGCGACGGCTTCATCCGCGACTTCCTGACCACGGCGGAGCAGGACCTCGTGGCCTCGATGCCGGACGGCGATTCGCGCGATGCCGCGGCGAACCTCATCTGGTCCGCCAAGGAGAGCGCCCTGAAGGTGCTGCGCACCGGGCTCCGGGCCGACACGCGCACGGTCGAGGTGGTGATCGACGACGCGGAAGGACTGAGGGTCGATCAGGCGCGGGCCGGATCGTCCCGCTGGGGTCAGCTCACGGTGCGCACGCCGAAGGGTCCCTGCCCCGGATGGTGGCGCCGCGACGGCGTCTTCCTGCTCACCATCGCGGCCGCATCCGGGCTGGACGCCCCACCGCAGGAGCTCCCGGGGTCGGCCGACCTCGCCGCCGCCGAGCCCGTCCACTCGTGGCTCCAGCAGCCCCTCGCCGACCCACTCTGACGCCCGTGTACCCCGGACGTGGCGCCTACTGCCCCGCCTCTTCCTTGGCCATCCCGCGCTCAAGTGCGCTGATGACGTAGGAACGCAGATCCGCGGCCGAGATGATGCGGTCGACCGAGCCCATCGCAAGTGCGCGCTCGATGGTGTGCACGGCGTCGAACTCCCCGGCCGCCTCGCCGAGCTTCTCCGAGCGCACCTGCTCGATGGCCTCAGCGAGCCGGGCACGCAGCTCCGTGGCCTCGGTCCCGGTCGCGCCGGCCAGCATCCGCTTCACCTCACTGACACGTGGGTCCGCCTCGACCCGGCTGCGCACCTCTCGAGCGAACACCGTCGCCGCCGCGGGAGCCCCGCCGATAACGGACGCATACGAGCCCTCGACCGCCACGACCTCCAGCTGCGGGTTCAGCGCCTTGGAGAACACCACGAACGCGCCGCCGTGGTACCTCGAGATCACCACGAAGACGATCGGCCCCTTGAAGTTCGTGACGGCACGACCGATCTCCGCCCCGTACTCGAGCTGCCAATGACGCATCGACTCCGGCGAGCCGTCGAAGCCGGACAGGTTCGCCAGGACGACCAGAGGCCGGTTGCCGCTCGCGGCGGTCACCGCACGGGCCGTCTTGCGCGACGCCTGGGGGAAGAGGGTGCCCGAGGTCCACGTGGGTGGGCCGTCGGCGGGGACGAAGCCACGGCGCGGAATCGGCCGGGACTCGAGTCCGAGCATGCACACGCTGATCCCGCCCACGCGGGCATCCCAGACCACCGAGTTCTCGCCGCCGCGCCAGCCCTTCCAGCGCTCCAGCGGATCGCTGTCCTGGTCGGTCACGGCTCGCATGACCGAGCGCACGTCGAAGGGCTTCTTCCGCTCCGGGTTGCGCTCGGCGGAGAACACGTCGCCGACCACCGTGAAGTCGCACTCGGGGATGGCCGAGTGGGGGAAGGCCCTGATGTCGCGGTCGACGGGGTCCGTGGTGACCACCCGGCGGGGAAAGCGCTCGCCCTGCGCGACGTAGGTGTGCTCGTAGTGGCGCAGCAGGATCTCGCAGGCTTCAGCCATCGTGGGTGCCCAGTACTGGGCCTGCCCATTGGGACCCATGACCCGCTCGTACCCGCCGATGCCGAAGTTGTCGTCGGCCGAGACCCCGCCCGAGAAGTCGAGCGCCTGCTTGCCGGTGAGGACCATCGCACTGGCGGGCGTCATGATGAGGATGCCGCGGGTGTGCATCAGCATCGTCGCCTCGGCGTTCCAGTACGGCTGGCCGCCGACGTTGATGCCGGTGACCACGATGTTGATCTCGCCCCCGGATTGAGTGAACTCGATGATGCGCCGCAGGGTGAGGGCGATCCAGTCCATGTTCTCGGTCCCGGACTCCTTGGAGATGAGCGCACCGGAGGAGACGGCGAACCACTCGACCGGGACGCCCAGCTTCTCGGCCAAGGACAGGGCGGCGTTGACGATCCGGCACTCAGGTTCCGCGAGATTGCCGAGCCCGCGCGTCGGGTCGGACAGCAGGATCACGCGGGTCATGCCCAGCGGGTAGGTGCGCGTGTAGGTCGTGATCAGGCCGACCACGATGTTCGCCGTGTTCAGCCCCCGTTCCCGTTCGACGGGCACGAGTGTCTCGCCCGTGGCGTCGAGGTCGTGCTCGACGAAGTGGGCAGGCAGGAACTTGCCGACCGTCCCCGCACGCGGGGCGAACATCCGCAGGATCTCGAACGGGTACGGGACCCCGAACCGCTGGGCGGTGAGCACCTTCTGGCGGTACTTCGTCAGTGGGCGCACGACGTCGTCGCGTGGGGACTCCTGGTTGATCGTGAAGTCCCCCGTGGCGATGCCGTCGACGTTGAGCACCACCGGTCGCAGCGAGCCGTCCGGCTCGACGATGGACGTCCGCAGGACGACGAGCTCGAGCCCGGCACCGCCCGCGAGCGGGATCAGCAGCTCCGCGAGATCGGCCCAGTGCTCCTGCGGGACGGTCCAGCGTGGTCGCACGAACAGCGTGATCCGGTTGGCCTGCGGACGATCGCGATCGGGGAACGTCGCGCGAGCGCGTCGCATCGCGATGATCGCCTGCAAGCCCATCCGCCACAGGGTCGGGTAGCCCGGCGGCTCGCCGGGCCCCGCCGGCGCGACGGTCATGTCACGAACCTCGGCCAGCGCGAACAGCCGGTGGTCCTTGGGATTGTCTCGCGCCACCCCGTGGAACAGGTACACGTCCTCCATCGACGGCAGGCGCGTGAGATCGAAGTTCTCCAGGCGCCACAGCTCGAGGCGCTTGGCCAGCATGGGGTGGAGGTTGCGATAGAAGCGGTCCTCGACGAGCTCCCCGTCGGCTCCGGGGCGGAAGGTGAAGTACTGGGTCTGGTTGTCGCCGTCGCTCTGGGGAGCGAGGCTCGAGATGGTCACGTCCACGCGCCAGAGCGGGCGGCCCATGTCCCACTCGCCGAGCTTCTCGACGAGGGCCGCTGACGCCTCATCGCCGTCCGGCTGGCTGTCGTCGCTCCAGCACATCAGGTCGATGACCGGCTGCCGGATCGGATCGACCTCTGCCAGGTGGGTGGCGACCGCCGCGCCGATCGTCGCTATCCCGGCCAGAGGAGTGAAGGCGAGGACGACGTGGATCGATCTACCCTCGAAGTCGTAGTCCGCGCAGCACAGCGGGACGCCGTCAACCTCGACGACTCGCAGGTCCCGGATCGGGCGGGTGCGGTACCAGCGTCGGGCGCGGATCTCGAGAAGGGCCGCCTGCATGTCGTGGTCGTCGGTGGCGAGGCGGCGGCGAAGCAGCGCCTCTCGCATCGGCTGGGGGGCCTCCACCAGCGCCTTGATCCGGTCCGCCCGCTCCGCGCGGTGCGGGTCCTCGGCCAGAGCATCGAGATGGGACTCCATGCGCGCCTGCGTCATCGCCCGGCCGGCCTCCACGATGGGCTCATCGATGAACCGGAACCTCGCGTCGCGAGCGAGGTCGGCGACGTTGTCCAGGTTGCCCTGAGTCGCGGCCGTCAGCCGGTCGTACCGGTTGCGGACGGCATCGTCGACGAAGGGCAGGATGCGGTCGCGGTAGCGCAGCCGGCGCTCGAGGATCTCGGTGACGACGCGTGCCAGCTGGGGCAGCCGGGCCTGGGACCCGAACAGGAGCACGACGGCCTGCTCCAGGTCGGCGTTGTGGTGCAGGTCGACCACGCCATAGTGGGCCAGCACCCGGCTGAGCCCGCGTCGCATCCGATCGGGCATCGCGATGCGGTCGGGGTCCAGCCACTGCATGTAGCCGATGAGGTACTCACGGGAGGTGAATCCGCCCCGGTCGACCTGCCCTGAGGCGTCCTGTCGCTGCGACTGCCACAGCAGCCCGAGGTCGGCGAACAGGTCGAGGAACCGATCCTCGGCCGCCAGCAGCCTGGTGTCGCTGGCGGCGGCACGGTTGGAGAACCCACGCTGCTCGGACAGCAGGGCGGACAGGGCTGCCGGGTCGAGCTCGTAACCGAGCAGGTAGCCGCCCAGGACCTTGAAGACCTGCTCGAACGGCTGGCGAAGCGAGGAGCCGACGAGAGACATGTCGGCGAAGCTCACGCGGGCGCCGACCTCGGGGCTCGTCGCCGGTGCGATGTCCCCGGGACGGTGCGGGCGTATCCGGACCAGGGCCACCCCGTTGTCGGCCTGCTCGTTCGGCAGCACCTCGATCGCGGTGACCGTGCCGTCGAAGGGTGCTCGCAGCGTCGATTCCATCTTCATCGCCTCGAGGACCACCAGCCGGTCGCCGGCGGTCACCTCCTGGCCGAGCTCGACGGCCACCGAGACGACGAGTGCCGGCCATTGCGCGCGGACTGCGATGCCCTCGTCGCGTTCGACGCGATGCGCGACGCCGTCGATCTCGAGCACGCACCCGGTCCCGTGCGACGCGACGATGACGGCGTGCGACCGTCCGGCCGCGGTCACCGTCCACTCGTACGCGCTGGCGCGCTCGTTCTGCAGCTCGACCACTGCGTCACCAGTGTCGACGCTGTACGTGCGCGGTCCCGTCTGGAAGACACGCAGGGCGTACTGCTCGCCGTGGTAGGTGAGCGTGGTTGCCACGCCCGCCGCGGCGACGGGCTCGGGGCGGCCGCGGGCGGCACGCGCATGGAAGGCGGCTCGCTGCGTGTCCCGCTCCTGGTCACTCGCTCGGACTGCGGAGACCAGCACCGCAAGGGGATCGGGCTCAGGGGTGCGACGGGAGTGCGCCCCGGTCCGGTAGTAGGTGACCGCCGCGAGCAGGGCGCAGCGGTTCGACTCCGCGTCCTCCACGACGACGGCGCAGTCGGACAGGGCTGTCTCCAGCCGCGACAGGGCCGTTGCCCGGTCGCGACCATGGGCGATGACGCGAAGCACGACAGTCGAGCCGACCGTGTCGCCCGGGGCGGACTGCGCGACCACGCGCACGCCCGGTCCGGCCGGCGGCCGAAGGTGGAGGAGGAGCGCGTCGGGCGACGCTGCCGGGGCGCACAGCCGGGCTTCGACAGCATGCCCGGTGGCCGCAGGCGGATCCGCGTCGCGAAGGGAGGCGGATCGGCCCGGCGGCACTGCGGGGTCGACCGTGCCGCCCCAGGGCAGGTCCATGCCCAGCAGCTCCTCGGCCAGGGCCCAGCCCGAGAGCGACCGGGGTTCGGCGGCGGCGTCCTGCGGGTCGGGCCCGAGATGGCCCGGAACACGCACGTCGTGAGCCCCTGGGCCCATGGCGATTCCGAGCTTCCGCGCCTCGAGGGCCGTCGCCTCGGCCTCGGGACCGGTCAGCGCCGGGGCCTCGACCAGCACGTCAGGGGCCTGCCCCTCGACGGCGAGGGCGCGGCAGGCAGGAAGGGCCCACGCCGCGCCGGTCGTGTCGACGAGGACGGGGATCTCGGCTCCGTCGTCGATGTCGGCGACCGCGCCGGGCTCAGCCGGCTCGGGCGGGTCGTCGGATCCGGGGTGAGGTGTGTTCGTCATGGTCGCGTCAGTCCGCCATCACGGAGCGGATCGGCGCTCGGACGTCGTCGGGCAGCGGCACCGGCAGCTCCACGGTGCGGTAGCCCTCCAGCCGGACGGCCACGTTCCCGGTGGGCCCGGTCACGGTGCATGCGAAGCCGTCCTCGCCCTGCCGCGCGGCCACGACCAGTGGGCCGTCGCCGGACTCCCCTGCCGGGTCCAGGACGACCACCCGATCCACGTGCGTCGGCAGGGCCATCCGCCCCTCCCGGCCCGCCTCCCAGAGGCCGGCGGCCTGGAAGCACAGCTCGATCAGGCGGGGAGCCGCCTGCACGACCTGGTCGCCGGGAACATGGTTCGCGGGCAGGTCGCCGGCCAGCTCCGCGACCGAGCGGTCACCGTCGCGCCACGCAGAGCCGACCACCTGGTAGGCGGGACCGTGGAAGTACATCCGGTACACGTCCTCGCCGCTGACCTCGGCACCCTGCCGGCTCGGCGGGTCCTCATGCTGCGCGCTCGGCGCCGATCGGGTGAGCCGCACTCGACCCGTGAAGTGGGTCGTCCGAACCGGGGCGTCGGCTCCGGGAAGCAGCCGCTCGGCCTCGATCCGGCAGTCGGCCACCAGGTCGTCGCCCTCGGGGAGCAGGAGCGCGACGATCTCGATCGTGCGCGGCTCGTCACGGTAGAACTTCAGCGGCGCGTGGAAGTCCACGTCCTCCACCGAGGCCACGGCCCAGTCGGCTGCCAGCAGCCGGGCCGCCTCGACCATGCCCTCGATGCCCATGACGCCGGGGAGGAGCGCGGTGATGCGGTCGCCGCGGTGGTCGTCGAGGAAGGGCTGCTCCTTCGGATCGAGCGTGGTCCGGACGACGAGTCCGTGGTGGACGCTGTCGCGCACGACCGTGCCCACCATCGGACCGGCCGCGGCGCACGCGTCGGTGAACGCGTCGGGCTCGATCCCGCCGGCGTCGTCGAACTCGCTGAGCATCATCCCCAGGGTGCCGGCGACGACGACCTCACCGCGGCTCGGTCCGCTGGTGAGCTCCCGACGGATCCACGCGATCCCGGCCTCGGGCGGCAGCATCTGCACGCCCGCGGCCTCCATGATCTTGGGGATCGAGCCACGAGTGGCCATGCCGATCCCGCCCCAGGCCGTCCAGTCCAGGGCGATGCCACGGGTGTCCGTGCGGGTGCGACGCATTCCGCTGGCGATGGCGCACAGCAGGTTGTTCGCGGCCGCGTAGTCGGTCTGCCCGGCATTGCCGAAGCGTCCGGCGATCGAGCTGAACGCGACAGTGGCGCCGATCGGCATGTCGCCGGCCGCCTTGAGCAGGTTGAACCAGCCATCGGCCTTGACGCCGAAGACGCGCTCGAACTCGGCGCGGTCCTTCTTCGCCAGGCCCTTGCTGATCTCCAGTCCCGCGGCGTGCAGCAGCACGTCGATACGGCCGTGTGCCTCGCGGATCTGCTCCACGATCGCCTCGACGGCCTCGCCGTCGCGCATGTCGACACAGTGGTAGTGGGCGGTGCCGCCTGCAGCGGTGACCGCGTCGACCGCAGCGAGCGCGGATGCGAGACGCTCGAACCGCGCCAGCTCCCGCTCGATCAGCACGGGGGTGGCCTTGTCGCCTCGTGCCGCGATCTCGTCGGCGATCTGCTTCTTCAGACCGTCCGGGTCGGCGAGGTAGCGCTGAAGGTCCGGATCGGCGGGGTCGGGCGTGGCAGCCAGGTCGAGCAGGTGGAACGTCCCGCCGGAGGCGGTCGCGAGATCCGCGGTGATGGCGGAGACGATGCTGCCGGCAGCACCGGTGATGACGAACACCGAGTCGGGACCCAGTTCCATCGCCCCCGGCTCGGGGGCATCGGCCGCGGGGAACGCCCGCGTGACCAGTCCCACGCCCCAGCGCTCGCCGTCGACATGGCCGATCTCGACGCAGCCCGGGTCGAGCAGGGTCTCCTCGATGAGGGCCTCGGCCAGAGCGCTGGTCTTGCGGCTGGCCGGGAAGTCCACGGCCTTGACCAGGTTCCCGGCTGCTCCTTCTTGTAGGACTTCGCGAAGCCCACCACCGCAGCACCCAGGGGCGCGGTCGCTCCCGCATCGTCGTGGCCATGGAAGCCGCCGAGGCGGCTGCCGGTGACCAGGAACGGCGTCGTCTCGATCACCTGGTGGTACAGGGCATGCAGTGCGACGACCCGTCGACGCAGTGCCTCGCGCCACGTGGAGAGGTCCAGGGCCTCGATCGGTCCTTCATCGTCGAGGGACGCGAGCCAGTAGACGCCCGTGAGGGGCTTCTCGACCGTCCACTCGGCCACCTGGGCAAGGAGGTCGTCGGTGGCCGTTGCGGCCTCCACCGACAGGACCTCGGCGCCGCGCTTGGTCAGCTTGGTGGCGAGGGCGGCACCGACGCCTGCGTCGTCGAGGACGACCAGGATGCGTGCGCCGTCACCCAGCTCGACGCCGGTCGGCCGGCAGGAGGCGAAGGCCGGGCGCAGGGCCGGGACCGGGATGCGACGCGGGAGTGCATCCACCGCGGCGAAGTCGCCGACGAAGGCCACGTCCGGAACCGAGGCCGGCGCCGGGACGCCAACCGGAGCCGATGCGGCCGATGCAGCCGCGGCGACCGGCTGGATGCCGGTCTTCTCCCGGACCCAGCCGATGACGTGCGTCAGGGTCGGGAAGTCGCGCAGCTGCAGGTTGTCGTCACGCTCGACGTCGAACCGCTCACGGACCGCGGCGAACACCTCGGCCTGCTTGACAGTGTCGACGCCGAGGTCGGCCTCGAGATCGAGGTCCAGGTCGAGGAGCTCGGCCGGGTAGCCCGTCATCTCCGCCACGATCGCGACGACCGCATCAGTGACCTCGTCCGCTGCCGGAGCAGCGGGTGCGACGGCAACCGGCGCGGCAACGGCAGCAACCGCGGCGACCGGCTGGATGCCGGTCTTCTCCCGCACCCAGCCGATGACGTGCGTCAGGGTCGGGAAGTCGCGCAGCTGCAGGTTCTCATCACGCTCGACGTCGAACCGCTCACGGACCGCGGCGAACACCTCGGCCTGCTTGACAGTGTCGACCCCGAGGTCCGCCTCGAGATCCAGGTCCAGGTCGAGGAGCTCGGCCGGGTAGCCGGTCATCTCCGCCACGATCGCGACGACCGCATCAGTGACCTCGTCGGCAGCCGCGGACGCTGCAACGGGAGTCGCGGCAGCAGCGGTTGTGGTCGGGCCAGGGACGGCCGCAGGCGCGGTCGGCGCGGGCTGGATGCCGGTCTTCTCCCGCACCCACGCGATCACATGGGTCAGCGTCGGGAAGTCGCGCAGCTGCAGGTTCTCATCACGCTCGACATTGAACCGCTCACGGACCGCGGCGAACACCTCGGCCTGCTTGACCGTGTCGACACCGAGGTCGGCCTCGAGGTCGAGGTCCAGGTCCAGCAGCTCGGCCGGGTAGCCCGTCATCTCCGCCACGATCGCGACGACCGCATCCGTCACCTCGTCCGCTGCCGGAGCAACGGGTGCGACGGCGACCGGCGCGGCAGCGGCGGCAGCCGCGGCGACCGGCTGGATGCCGGTCTTCTCCCGCACCCACGCGATCACATGGGTCAGGGTCGGGAAGTCGCGCAGCTGCAGGTTCTCATCACGCTCGACATCGAACCGCTCACGGACCGCGGCGAACACCTCAGCCTGCTTGACCGTGTCGACACCGAGGTCGGCCTCGAGGTCCAGGTCCAGGTCCAGCAGCTCGGCCGGGTAGCCCGTCATCTCCGCCACGATCGCGACGACCGAATCCGTCACCTCGTCCGCTGCCGGAGCAGCGGGTGCGACGGCAACCGGCGCGACGGCAACGGCGACGGCAGCAGCCGGAACAGCAGCGGCAGCGACCGGCTGGATGCCGGTCTTCTCCCGGACCCAGCCGATCACGTGGGTCAGGGTCGGGAAGTCGCGCAGGGCGACTGTGTCGTCGCGCTCCACGCCGTACTTCTCGCGGACCGCGGCGAACACCTCGGCCTGCTTGACCGTGTCGACACCGAGGTCGGCCTCGAGGTCGAGGTCGACGTCGAGCAGCTCCGGCGGGTAGCCGGTCATCTCCGCCACGATGCCGACGACCTCCGCGACCAGCGGATCCACGGCGGGTGCGGCCGGCGGCGGGCCGGGGCAGCGGGGCAGGGGTGCGGCGGGTGCGGCCGGCGCGGTGGCCGGTGCCGGGATGACGGCCGTCTCGACGCGCGTGGCGACCGCGGGGGCGCCGGCGTCGACCACGCGCAACCGGCGGTGGTCCACCTCGAGGACGGCACCGGGGTGGCCGGAGGCCTCGGCGAGCCAGCGGTTCCACGCCGCGGGATCGATGATCCGGTAGGCGTACCCGAGCTCGTTCGGCGCGCGATGGCGGCCGTCGGGCATGGGAGTCCACCGCAGCAGCGACATGGCGACCTGGGAGCCGAAGCCGGCGGCGAGTCGCAGGGCGTAGTCCACCGGGTAGGCGCCGCCGAGGGACAGGTTCAGGGTGCCGAGATCGGGGTCGGGCTCCTTGTAGTTCGGCACCGGCGGGACGATCCCCGTCTCCAGGGCCTTGATGGCGACCACGTCCTCGATCCCCGCACCCATGGCATGGCCGGTGAATCCCTTGGTGTTGGTGATCACGATCGACTCCGCGGCCGCCCCGAACACCCGGCGCAGTGCGTTGATCTCCGCCGCGGCCGAGCCGCCGCGCGCCGGCGTGTAGGTCTCATGGGACACGAAGACGGTGTGCGGGGCGATCTGCATCCGGTCGATGCCGCGCCGCTCCGCGGTTCGGACCAGCCTCTCCATGACCTGCCCGACGTGGTCGACATCCAGCCGGGTGCCGTGGAAGGCGCTGTTGGCGGTCTCGGAAGCCAGCACCTCGCAGATGGGCTGCAGCCCGCGCTCGGCTGCCGCCTCGGCCGACTCGACGACCATGGCCGCGGCACCCATTCCGACGACCATCCCGTGGCGTCGCCGGTCGAAGGGGGTGGCGACGTCGGCCACGATGTCGTCGGTCGCCGCCGCGCCGGAGGCGAGGAAGCCCGAGCCGACCCAGGGCAGCAGCACGTCGCTGCTCACGTCGTCGGCGGACACGATGACCACGCGACGGCACCGGCCCGCGCGGATCCAGTCCTCGGCGAGGGACACGGCCTGGGTGGTGCTGGCGCACGCCGCGTTGACCTGGGTGTTCGGGCCACGAGCGCCGATCAGCTCGGCGAACTGGGAGTGGCCCATCGACAGGCATCGGAAGATGAAGCGACGGTCGTACTCGAAGTGCTCGACCTCCAGCAGGTGCCGCAGCTCGGCGATCCGGCGATCCACCTCAGCGGCAGCCGGTTCCTCACCTGTCATGCGGTCACGCACGGCCTCGAGGGCCAGGAGCTGGTCGCGGCGACCGCGATCGGTCATGTACTTCTCGATGTCGGCGGCGAACTCGCCGTAGCCCGGGAAGGCCGAGGCGAAGACGACACCGGTGTCGTCCCGCATCGACTCCGGCAGACCCCAGCGATCGGGCAGCATCGTGCCCAGCGTCGTCTCCCGGTACCGCATGACCAGCGGGATGCCGGCGTCGCGCAGGGCGTCGAACCCGGCGCCAAGCGCGAGGCGGGTCGTCCGATCCAGCGCCGCGTCCCGGGCTGCCTCGACCCCGAACTCCGCCACCACGTCCAGCGGCGCACCGCGTCCGGCCAGCTTGATGACGCCCGACTCGTCCTCGATCGTCTCGAACACCGGATCCTGGCCGGCGTTCTTCACCAGCCGGGTGATCCGCTTGTCGACGATCGCCTCGCGGAAGCGGTGCGGGATCAGGTCGATGAACTGCTGCCCGTCGAGGATCCGCGCGACGTTCTCGTCGTCGAACACGCGGTCGACGCCCGGCAGGCCCAGCGCGGCACCCGTGATGGTGACGGGGGACGACGAGGCGGGCGCGGCCGCGCCGCCGGCGGCGGCAAGGGGGGCGGGAGATCCCGAGTACACCTGAAGACCCTGCTCCAGCACGCCGGCGAGCAGCCGGCCCAGTTCCTCGTAGCGGGAGGTGGTCATCGGGGTCCTCTGGGTCGTGGGCGTGGTCGTCGGAGGCATGGTCGTCGGAGGCATGGTGTTCGGAGCCGCCGTGGTGGTCGGCATGGGCGTCGTCGCGACCGGGACCGGCGCGGCTGCCGGGGCGCTGACGGGGGCGAGGCCGAGTCCGGCCGCGTACAGGCCGCAGAGGGCCTGGTTGAACGAGGCGATGTCGCCGAGCTTCGGGTGGTTGGTGAACAGGGCGAGGACGTCGTCGTGCTCGGAGCCGAGAACCTCCTCGACGAAGCCGTGCAGGGCCTTCTTCGGCCCCACCTCGACGAACACCCGCGCCCCCGCGTCATAGAGGGTGTGCAGTCCCTTGACGAACTGCACCGGCTCGGCGATCTGTCGGCCGAGGATCTCGAGCATCGTCTCGACGTCGGCGTTCGGGGGTAGAGCTCCCCCGTGACATTGGCGACGATCGGCAGCTGCGGCCCCCGGACGTCGAGGCGACGCATCGCCACCTTCAGCGGCTCGCTGGCGCCGGCCACGATCTGGGTGTGGAAGGCGTGCGACACGGGGATCCGCATGGCGGTCAGCCCCGCCGCCTGGAAGGCCGCGACTGCAGCCTCGACGGCAGCCGTGGCACCCCCGATGACGGCCTGGGTGTTGGAGTTGATGTTGGCCACGACGACGTAGCCGTCGGCCTCGGACACCATCCGCTGGATCTCGGGGAGCGGGCCGAAGACCGCAGCCATCGCGCCGTTGTCCGCCTGCGACACGTGGGTCATCTCGCGGCCGCGAGCGCTGACGGCCTCGAGAGCGGCGTCGAAGGTGAGCGCGCCGGAGGCGACGAGGGCCCCGTACTCGCCGAGGCTGTGACCCATCACGAGGTCGGGGGTGATCCCGTAGGCGGCCAGCAGCTGGGCCATCGCTGCGTCCGTGGTCAGCACGGCCGGCTGCGTGATCTCGGTCTGAAGCAGCTGGGCATTGAGCCGGGCGACCGTGTCCGCGTCGTCCGAGGCCGAGAACACGTACTCCGACAGCGGCTTGCCCAGCAGCGGGGTCATGATCCGGTCGGCCTCGTCGTAGACGCCGCGGACGATGGGCTCGCGCTCGCGCAGCTGCGAGAGCATGTTGACGTACTGCGAGCCCTGCCCGGTGAACAGGAAGGCGACCTTGGGCGCTGGGCCGCGGCCGACGAAGACGCCCTGAGCGCGCAGGAGCTTCCACATCGCCGGGTTGTCGGCACCGAACGCCTGGACGGCCTTGTCGGCCTTCTTCGCGAGATCGGCTGGATCAGCGAAGTCGATGGCCACGCGGACGGCCGCACCCGCCAGTGCCGGGTCGGGGGCGGCCGGTGCCGGTGCCCGTCCTGCGGCCGCGTCGACGGCCAGGGCCGTGAGCTGCGCGGCGACGTCGGCGTCATCGCGCCCGCCGACCACCACTGCACCGCGCAGGGGAGCCTTGCGGACCACCGGGGCGGGGGCTGCGGCGCCGATCTCTGCGCCGGCGAACGAGCGTGCCGCCTCCGGGGCGCGGTGGCGCCCGGGAACGTACTCCTCGAGCACGACGTGGAAGTTGGTGCCGCCGAAGCCGAACGCGCTGACGCCGGCGCGGCGCGGGTCCGGACCGGAGTGGGTCCACTCGCGCAGCTCGGTGTTGACGCGGAAGGGCGTCGCGGCCCAGTCCACATTCGGGTTGGGCTCGTTGAAGTTCAGGCTCGGCGGCAGGACCCTGTCGTTGAGGCTCATGATCGCCTTGAACACGCCAGCGGCTCCGGCAGCGGCCTTCAGGTGGCCGATGTTCGACTTGACGGAGCCCAGGGCGATCGATCCGGGTGCCGCGCCGTGGGCGGCGAAGACCGCGTCCAGGCTGCCGAGCTCCGTGGCGTCGCCGACGCGGGTGGACGTGCCGTGCGCCTCGATCATCCCGACGGTCGCAGGGTCGACACCGGCGTTCTCCCACGCCCTCCCGATGGCGAGCTTCTGACCGACCGGGTTCGGGGCCGTGATGCCCTTCCCCTTGCCGTCCGAGGACCCGCCGACGCCGAGGATCACGGCGTAGACGTGATCGCCGGCCGCTTCCGCGTCCGAGAGCCGCTTCAGCACGAAGAGGGCTGCGCCCTCACCCATCACGAAGCCGTCGGCACCGGCGTCGAAGGGGCGGGTGCCGGTCGCCGACAGGGCGCCGATCTTGCAGAAGCGCACGAACGCTCCGGGACTCATGTTCCTGTCGACGCCGCCGGTCACGACCGCGTCGTAGTGATGCGCATGCAGTCCACCGATGGCCGCGCTCATCCCGGCGAGTGCCGACGCGCACGCGGCATCCGTGGTGAAGTTCGGGCCTCTCAGGTTGAACAGGGCGGCGACGCGCCCCGCCAGGATGTTGGCGAGCTCACCGGGCATGGTGTCCTCGGTGATGGTGGGCAGGTCAGCGAGGAAGAGCTCGCGCGCCTCCGCGCGGATCGCTGACTGGACGTCTGCTGGCAGCGCGGCGAAGGCCGGTGACCTCGACAGCTTCTGGTCGAACTCCGGGTACGCGATGCGCAGCGTCGTCCGTACGTACTTGTCCCCGCCCAGCGCGCTGCCGAGGATCACCCCGACACGGTCGCTGTCCACCCCCCAGTCCGGCCACCCCGCGCTGATGAGGGCCGAGCGCGCGGCGCTGACCGACCACATCTGGCCCTGGTCGAAATGGGCCGCCACGCTCGGCGGGATGGGCAGCTTCCACTGCGCGGGCTCCCACGGGAACTCGCGTACCCAGCCCCCGATCCGTGAGTACGTCGTGTCCTCGGGGCTGTGGGGGTCCGGGTTGTAGAAGAGCTCGGGGTCCCAGCGGTCCGTCGGGACGTCGCTGATCGAGTAGCGACCTCCGCGGATGTTGGCCCAGAACGCCTCCCCGGTCGGCGCGTCGGGCATGATCGCGGCAGTCCCCACGACGGCGATGGGCTCGGGACGGTTCATCTGTGTCTCCAGGAGATCGCGTGGAGCCTGCGGATCGCGCGGGTCACGCGGGTCGGGCCAGTAGTGGTGGTCGGGCCGTGCTCGGGGTGGTCCTCCTTGCAGTGGAGCGGTGGTCAGGCGTACAGGACGTCGGCCAGGGCGGTCATGTCGGCCACCAGTCCGGCCTGTGCGGCGTGGATGGCATCCAGGCGCAGCTGCCCGGCAAGGCCGACGTCGAGGCCGAGGGCCGGGTCGGCCGAGCCCACGACCCAGCGCAGCCCCTCCTCGCCGACCTTGATGGCCGCCTCTCGGGCGAAGACCCGGGCGATGACGGCAAGGGCGTCGGCGTCGAAGCGGCGGTTCGCCTTGGCGTCGAGCGTGCCGTCGCCGGCTGCGGCGGCGCGCCGGCACAGGGCGGCAGCGCTCTCGGCATGGGCGACGAGCTCGCCGAGGCGGAACAGCACATGCTGGTTGCGGGTCAGCCGGCCGGTCTGGCAGGCCGTGAACACGCCGGCGAGGGCCTGGAGGCCCAGCGCGGCGACGTCAGCTCCGACCCGTCCGTTCCGTGCGTGCAGTGCGGTCATCTCCTGCGCCGCCAGCAGGTAGTACTGCCCACGGGACTTCAGGTGCTCCTGCCAGCGGTCACGCGCGATGGTCATCTCGAGGATCTCCGAGGTGCCCTCGTAGATCGTCGTGATGCGGACGTCGCGCTTGACCTTCTCCACGACGTACTCGCGGGTGAATCCGTAGCCGCCGTGGGCCTGGATCGCGTCCTCGGCGGCGTGGTTGCCCGACTCGGTGGCCAGGTACTTGGCGATCGCGCCCTCGGTGTTCAGCGCTCCGTCATGACCGGCGCCGGCGTCGATGCGCAGGGCGGTCTCCTCGATGAAGGCGCGCGCGGCCTCGAGCCGGGCGACGTGCGGAACGATCAGCTTGTGGGTGTAGCCCTGCTTCTCCGAGAGCGGAGAGCCGCCGGCGATGCGCGTCTTGGAGTACTCGATGGCACGGTCGACTGCCTCCCACCCGCCGCCGAGCCCGAACGCGGCCACCATCACCCGGGTGTAGCCGAAGACCTGCTGCGCCTGGACCAGGCCCTTGCCCTCGACGCCGCCGATGAGGTTCTCGAGCGGCACCTCGACGTTGTCGAGGAACAGCGCGGCGGTGTTGGACAGCCGGATGCCGTGCTTGTCCTCCGGCTTCGCGCTGGAGAACCCCGCAGTGCCCTTCTCGACCACGAACCACGTCGGGCCCCCGGGAGCCAGTGCGAGGATCGTCGTGGCGTCGGCGATGGACCCGTTGGAGATCCACTGCTTGGCCCCGCTGATGCGGTAGCCGGTGACCTGGCCGTCGGTCTCGATCGGAACGGCCTTGGTCTTCATCGCACCCAGGTCCGAGCCCGCTTCCGGTTCCGTCGCACCGTACGCGAAGACGATTCCCTCGTCCGCTACTGCGCCCAGCCAGCGCTTCTTCTGGTCCTCCGTGGCCCCGACCAGGATCGGGTCGCTGCCGAGGAAGGTGGCGAAGATCGCCGTCGCAAGCCCGATGTCCTTGCGTGCCATGACCTCGCAGAGCAGGTAGGAGTCCATGGCCCCACCGCCCATGCCGCCGTACTCCTCGGGCACGAACACCAGCTGGATGCCGAGGTCGGTCGACAGCGCTCGGACGATGTCCTCGGGGCACACGTCCTCGTGGTCGAGCTCGAGCTGGCGGTCGAGGGGCAGGGCGTCGTCCAGGTACTCCTTCAGCCCGTCCATCATCAGACCGAGCGTCTCGGCATCCAGTCCCTGATCCATGCTCTCGTCCCTCCGGCTGTGCCCTGCGCCTGACGCTAGGGCTGCAGACCCGGCCGTGGGGCGGCCGAAGTGACCGAGACCGCGGGACCAATGACCGTTACTCGCCGGTAGCAAACCGCAGGGGCCGCGCGACTCACGTGGATGCGGGGATCCCGCGGCGGAGGTAGTCGACGACGTCACGCGCCGAGTAGCCGGGATCCGTCGCGCTCGCGGCCCCGACCAGGGCGCGGACAGCGGTGAAGTCCTGCCCCGAGGTCACGATCGGCGGCTCCACGCTGCCGTCGGGGCGCACCTGGGGAAGGTCCGCGGCAGCAAGGAGCGCGTTGCACAGGCACCGCCGTCCCTCCGCGTTCTCGGGCCGGCCGCCCTTGCGCCGATACATGCCCTCGGGCTCGGACGGGCACCGGTAGTCGATATCGCCGGCGGGCGTCTTGAACGGCACCCGCAGCGCACCCAGGTCGCAGACGGGGCGTCGCGCGGCAGCCACCTCGGGGTCGCTCACCGTCCCTTCGAGCTGCACCACCTGGAAGGGGAATCCCGTGGGGGACGCCCGCCAGTCGGCGCGCACGTCGAGCGTGCCGTCGAGCAGGCCGTCGATCACGGAGCGCTTCAGCGCGTCGGACAGTCCCGACTCCGCGCAGTAGGCGAACGCCGTCCCGACCTGGATCCCGACCGCGCCCACGTCCAGGGCGTGCGCGAGACCCTCGGGGCTGCCATAGGAGCCGGCGAGCCAGAACGGCAGACCGAGCTCCGCGAGCTCAGCCAGGTCCGGCGTGTCACGGTCGTCGTACACGGGCTGGCCCAGGTCGTCCGTGCGACGGGGACCGCGAGGAGGAGCGTTGTGGCCGCCCGCGCTGGGTCCCTCGACGATGAAGCCGAAGGGCCGGCTCCGTGCGTCGCCGGCCAGTCCGGCGGCAAGGGCGACGGAGGCCACGATGCCCAGGAACCTCGGCGTCGTCAGGTCCCGGACGAGGTCGCCGAGCAGGGCTCGTGGGCTGCAGCGCACCAGGAGCGGACCGTCCTCGGACCGCATCCCCTGCGCGCGCACCGCGACCTCGACGTCCTCGCCCCGGGCCAGGGTGCGGATCATCTCCGGGAGGTCGGCGGGGTTGCCGGCACCGACGATGACGTAGTCGACGCCAGCCAGGATCGCGCCCAGGAGGCCGACCGGGAGCGGGAGCTCGATCTTGCGCAGGAAGTTGATCCCGATGGGACCGGAATGCCCCTGCTTGGCCAGCCAGACCTCGCAGAACGTGCCGACGATGGTCAGCTCCTGGAGCTCCACCGTCGGGGTGACCGTGAAGCGGGGCACCGCGGCGAAGGGGGCGTCGGCGGCCTTCCCGCCGTGGATGTAGTACCGCTTCATGACCCGGCGGGCCATCGCGGCGTCGGGGAAGTGCGCCAGCGCCGCGCGCATGTGCCCGCCGGGATCGCCGTTCTGGAGTCGGCGAGCGCAGACCACGTCCAGGGCGGTCCCCGAGACGACGCCGAGCTCGCCGGCCATGCCGACCTCTCGCGCCAGCTGCCAGTTGGAGACCGAGACGCCCATTCCGCCCTGGATGATCATCGGCAGACGGGCCTGTCCGGTCATGCTCACCACCTGCATCGTCGTTTGCTACGTAACCGTAACCTACGGCACCGTAGGTTGGGAAGGCTTGTTCTTGCACCACTCAGGTGATCGGCCCGCTCAGGCGAGGCCGTGCTCGGACATGCTCCGTCGCTCCTGAGCCCGGAACTGCCCGAACCGAGGCAGGAACTTCTCCCAGTCGATGATGTGCGAATCGATCTCCGGTCCGTCGATGCATGCGTGCTTGCGGACGACGACGCCGTCCACCACAACGGGAACCATGCATGCACCGCACATCCCCGTTGCATCCACCATGATGGAGTTCAGGCTCGCGACGCACGGCGTGCCATGCCTCACGCACAGGTCGCTGACAGCTCGCATCATCAGCGGCGGCCCGACGGTGACCACCTCGGCCACCACGCGCCCCTCGCCCCTGGCATTCGCCTCGAGCATCTGCTCCAGCGGGCCCGTCACGAAGCCGGCGATGCCGAACGAACCGTCGTTGGTCGTGTACACGACGTCGAGCTGGTCGCCGTACTCCTCCAGCAACTGCCCGATGCGCTCGTCCGGAGCCGTCCAGAACATCAGGTCGCGTGACCGGAAGCCCGCCACCAGCGTCACGTGATTCCCGACCTTCAGGTGCTCGCGGACGATCGGGAAGGCAGGCGGCAGTCCGAGCCCGCCGGCGGTGAACACGACGGTGCTGTCGTCGCCGACCGCGTTCACGTCGCTCGGCCGTCCCAGTGGTCCGGCGATGCCGGTGAACCTGTCGCCGACCGCCATCTGGTTGATCTCGATGCTGCTCGTGCCCATGCCCTGCACGACCAGGGTGATCGTGCCGGCCTCTGCGTCCCAGTCGGCCAGGGTCAACGGGATCAGCTCACCGTCCGGTCGCGGCAGGACCCTGACGAACTGCCCAGCGCGCGCGGATCGCGCGATCAGGTCCGACTGCACCACGAACTCCTCGATGCCGTCGCTGAGGTGGCTCTTGGCGAGGATCGTCGGGGCGGCTGCCGCCAGATCGGAGTACGTGCGTGCGCTCGCCACCATGCCGACGATCTGCTCCGACGTCAGGTCGACCGCGCCGAGGATCTCGCGCGCCGCCGCCTGGCCGTCGCCCGCGGCCATGATCGCCGTGGATCCACCACGAGCCGCGTCGCCGCCGGTGTAGACGCCGTGCAGCGTCGTCTCCTGCGAGCCCTTGTGGTCGAGGTCGATCGTGCCCCACTTGGACGTGTGCAGGCGCGGCTCGGAGTCCTTGATGATGGGGTTGGCGTCGTTGCCGAGCGCCATGATGACCAGCTCGGTCCGGATGACCTCGGTCTTGCCGGTGGGAACCGGGCGCCGACGACCGGATGCGTCCGGCTCGCCGAGCTCCATCACCTCGACGGTCGCGGCCTGGACGAAGCCCGTCTCAAGGTCGCCGACGAACTCCGACGGCGACCGCAGGACCTTGAGCGCGATGCCCTCCTCCAGCGCATGCTCCAGCTCCTCGACGCGGGCGGGCATCTCCTTCTGGGTGCGGCGGTACACGATGGTGACGTTGCCGCCGAGGCGCCGCGCGGTCCGCGCCGCATCCATCGCGGTGTTCCCGCCACCGATGACGATGACGTCCTTGCCCTCGGTCTCGGGCAGCGGCGTCTCGTAGTCCGCCCGCAGTCCCTGCATCAGGTTCACCCGGGTGAGGAACTCGTTGGCGGACATGACGTTGAGCAGGTGCTCCCCGGGGATGTTCATGAAGCGCGGCAGTCCGGCGCCGGTGCCGACGAAGATCCGGTAGAAGCCGGCGTCACGGAGGTCCTGCAGGGTCGCGGTCTTGCCGACCACGAAGTTCCTGACGAACTTGCCGCCGAGCAGCTCGATCTTCGCCACGACGTCATCGATGAGCTCGTTGGGCAGCCGGAACTCGGGGATGCCGTACCGCAGCACGCCACCGAGGGCGTGGAAGGCCTCGAAGACCGTCACCGGGAATCCCTCAGCCGACAGCAGGTACGCGTTGATCAGTCCGGCCGGACCCGAGCCGACGATGGCGACCGGCGGCCTCGTCGCCGCCTCCCAGGGATCGCGCACGTTGGCGAACCGGCGCGCCGCACCCTCGGGGTTGACGATCTTCTCCCGCTCGGGCAGGAACCACTCGAGCTGGCCGATCGCGATCGGGAGCTTCTGCAGGCAGGCCCCCTGGCACTGCAGCTCCTGGGGGCACACCCGGCCGGTCACGTCGGGCAGCGGGTTGCTCGCCTCCATCAGCTCCAGCGCCTCGCGGAAGCTGCCCTTGCCGATGAGCTCGATCACCTGCGGAATGTGGATGGAGACCGGGCATCCGCCCTTCGGCTCGCGGTGGTCCGCCAGGAACACGCCGAGCTCGCAGGGCTTCTCCTCGCACTGCTTGTCCCTCAGCACCTCCAGCCACACGAGCAGGTCGATCTCTCGCTGGGTGTAGCCGAGCTCCATGTACCCGAGGTAGCCCTGGTTGACGAGTCCGAAGTCGTGGGAGCGGGTCTCCGAGTCGCGGATGTACGGCGGGATCCCGTTGTTCATCGGCCAGTCCTGGGAGAGACCGTCGAACATCGGGTACCTGTCGGAGAGGTGCGCGTCCAGGCCCCGCACGAACTTCCGCTTCATGCCCAGTGGAAGCTCCCAGACGAACCGCATGAGGACGGTGCTGCTGTCGTCGTCGCGCAGCAGCATCGACCACAGCATCCGCACGAAGTCGCCGCCGAGCTCCGGCTGCTGGAACTCCCACGCCACCGCGGCCATGCCGTCGCTGATGAAGAGCTCCCGGAAGGCGCGAGGCTCACTGGTGAGGCGCCGCTTGAGCAGGTCCAGCTGATGATCGAAGGACTCGACCGGCTCGGATCGCTCCTCCACGCTCATCGGATGATCTCCGCGTCGCAGGTCTTGCGCACCCGGTCGATGCGCTTCTCGATCTCCGGAGTCACCTCGACCGTGTCGAGCGCGCCCGGGATCATCTGCGCGACCTGGCGAACCTCGCCGTCGATGATCACCGAGGCCTTCTCGAAGAACTGCGGGAGCTCCTGGTAGCAGGTGCCGCAGTCGTTGCACAGCGGGATGTCGGCCGGGTCGAGCCACACTGGCCTGTCGGCCACCGCCACACCGGACGCCGCCTCAGGTGCGGTCGGCGCCGGGCTGAGTCCCACCGGCGCCGCTCCCAGACCCACGGGCGCCTTGCTGGACGTCGCCAGCTCGGACATGGCGCGCGCGATGTCGTCCAGCGAGCTCTCCCGTCCCTGCATCGCCTGCTCGTACATCACCCGGAGCTCCTCGATGTCCGAGCGATGGAGGGCGGTGAGCTGCGCCTCGTGCACGCCCGACAGGTACTGCAGCGTCTGCCAGTAGCGGCGCCGATCCTCGACCAGCGAGACGATGCCGCCCGAGCACGCGACCTTGATCAGGTGCCGGTCGTCGTCCGTCGCGTACACGAACGGAGTCCGGCCCTCCCGCTGCGGAAGCGGGAGCAGGACGTACTCGTCGATGGGAACGGCGCTCGCCTCGAGCTCGGGATCGAGCCGGCGGAACTGCTTCTTGAACCGGACCTCCCCGAGGGCGAACTCAGCCGGGGTCAGCGGAGTCGTCATCAGATGGACGTTGCCGTCGTCGTCGAGATACTCGAGCGTCGCGGTGGTCCAGGTCTTGTCGATGTCCGGGTTGCCCTCGAGGGAGAACCAGTCGTGCAGCGTGGAACCGCGGCGGGGGTCGTGCACGAACAGCGGGTGCATCCGGCTCTCGACAGCCAGCCGTGCGCGCGCGTTCGACGACGCCTCGGAGATGCCCTGCTCGCCACCGCACGGCGTGTACACGTCCATGACGGCCGGTGCCGGGTACTCCAGCAGTCGCATCGTGCTCTGCAGGAAGTGCCCATGCATCGCCGTGCTTGTGGCGCAGGCGAAGACGTGCGGGTGGAACGACGCGATCAGTCCGAGCTCCTTGCGGCCCTCATGCTTGCCCTCGTGGCTGGCACCGAAGCGCGACAGGTCGGAATCCTGGCTCGTGAAGCTCGACGTCGACGCCTGGCCGCCTGTGTTCGAGTACGCACCGGAGTCGAGCACCAGGATCTTGATCGGCGTGTCGCTGGCCAGCACGCGCGACATCGCACCGAAGCCGATGTCGTAGCTGGCCCCGTCGCCACCAATGGTGAGCACGGTCGGGAGGAGGCCGAGCTCCTCGGAGGTGAACTCGGACCAGGACAGCATCCGGAACTCGCGTTCATGCACCTCCGGGTCGTAGGCATCGTCGAGTTCGAGTCGAGCGACCCGCAGCGCCTTCACGTCCGAGACCACCTGGGCCGAGATGCCCTCGAAGATGCCCTTGGCCAGTGGCTGGGAGTCCTGGAACAGGCTGTTCACCCACGGGTCGAGGTAGGAGTTGAAGGGCATGGTGGACGCGTACACGCTGCTGCAGCCGGTGGCATTGGCAATGACAGTTGACGCAGGTCCGTTTCCGGTGGGTCCGCCCTCGTAGAGGTACATGCGCGTCTCGAGGGTCGACACGATCGACAGGATCCGGGCCCGTCGCTCGGTGTCGGCCGGATCGAGCCCGTCCAGCTTGTCCCGCAGCTGCTCGATCAGCGTGTCGAGGTCCCGCAGGTGCGCCCGACGGCGCCCATCGCCGAGGGCGTGGCTGGTCGCCATGACAAGGCGGATCGCGGTGACCTCGCCGCAGCCTCGGCAGCCGCCGTGGCCGCCTGCGGTCGCGTAGAAGTTGGGGTGGTCGAGGAGGAGTCGCTTGAGGTCCCCGTCCACTCCCGTCGACCCCTCGTAGAACCGCTTGGGGGTGTTCGGCAGTTGCGTCATGAACTCGAAGCCGTCCTGCAGCTTCTCCAGGACGGCCGCATCCTGGTCGAGTGGCGTGAGGGCACCGGGCCCGCAGACCTCGATGCACTCGAGGCAGCCCGTGCACTTCCAGGGATCGATGGTCGCGGCGAACAGGGCGCCCGTGCCGGGGATGTCGCTCTCCATGGCATCGAAGAAGGGTCTCGTGCGGGCGACGGGGTAGATCGCCAGAGTCGAGACGAGCGTGCCCAGGTTGCGGCGCAGTGTCGGGTTGTCCGCGTCGAGGGTGTCCGCCGCCTCACGGACGACGTCGTGGAAGGCACGAGGCGCCTTGTTCTGGCGGTACGACTCACGGACCCTCTCGGCCAGGGCGTACACCTGCTGGCGGAGTGCGTCCTTCTGCGCGTCGGGGACCCCCATCTCCTTGATCCCGGTCAGGATCAGGTCGTGGATCTCGTGGACGCTGTTCGGGATCGCCGCATCGGGACACACCAGCGCGCACTCCATGCAGCCGGTGCAGGTGTCGAAGTGGAACTCAGGGACGGTCAGGCGGAACAGGCCCTTGTCCTTGCCGGCTGAGGTTCCCGCGGGCATGAACAGCCCGATCCCGGGCAGCACCGGCGCCTCTGCCATCGTGCCCTCGCGGAACGGGCGCGCGACGAGGTCCTCGTAGTAGGCAGGGTCGAAGAGCCCGCTCGAGGCGGACGCGGTGGGGCTGGTGCACATCGATGCCGACAGGGCCACGCTCCGCAGCGTGTGGGCCGGGCCGGACTCCTCCTCGATCGCCTGGAAGGCGGGGTCGTCGTACTCGACGAGCCGGGCGGCCTCGATGCCCTCCTGGATGACGGCCATGTTCCCCTCGACGACAGCAGTGCCCTTGCCGCCGAACTTCTTCGAGATCTGCGCCCGCACCTTCTCGAGGATGACGTCCTCGGGCGCGCCCTGGGTCACTCGGTCGACGTTCCCGACCACCGCTCCGATGAAGGCGATGCCCATCATCCGGAGCTGGAGCTCGGGCGATGGCGCGTGCTTCTTGGCGACGCTGAAGGCGTCGACGACAAGGAAGCGGATCCTCTTGTCCCGGATGGTCCTGCGGGCGTGCTTCGGCAGCTCGCGCCACACCTCCTCCGGAGACAGGTCGGACTGGAGGATGAACGTGCCGCCCTCGACCAGTCCTCTGAGCGGGTTGGCGTGGATGAATGACTTGTGGTCGGGCGACACGACGATCTCGACGTCCTCGAGCTCGGCGTTGGTGAGGAGGACAGGCTCGGGACTGAGCGTGATGTAGTAGTTCGTGGGAGCGCCGCTCTTCTCCGAGCCGTACTTCGGGGCCGACTTGGAGTGCATGCCGAGGACGCCCGCCAGGATGTCGGTGAGCAGCTTGCCGGTCGCGATGGTGCCGTACCCGCCGACGGAGTGGAAGCGGATCCGCATCGCCGAGGGCGGCAGGAGCACCGGGTTGGCCTCGGTCTCGAGTGCCATGAGCTCGGTCTCCGGGTAGGCCGCCCGCAGCCGCTCCTGGATCTCCGCGAGGCTCCCGCCGGGGTTCTTCGAGAAGAACTGCGAGCCCAGGTAGATGAGTGGCGCGCTCGTGCCGTCGACCATGTGCTTGTACGCGGCGACGAGGTGCCGCGGCTGGACGTCGTGACCACCGAGGCCGAAGATCGCCGTGGTGAGGCGAGGGGTCGACGCCAGGGCCGGGATGCCCTCGTACTGACCGCCATCGGCGTTGGCACGGGCCTTGAACAGGGCCTGGGTGACCAGGCTGGTCAACGCCGTCTGGTCGGAGCGCTCGAGGACGGTGACGGCCTTGGCGCCGGCGAGCGCCTCGATGAGGTCGCCCTCGGGGAACGGCTGGAGCAGCTTCACCGAGACGGCGCCGACCTTCATGCCCTGGGCGCGCAGGACCGGCAGCACGGCCTGCACGTCGTCGGTGATCGAGCCGAGTCCGACCATGATGTAGTCGGCGTCGTCGCATCCGTAGGTGAGGAGCGGGGTGTAGGTGCGCCCGGTCAACGCCGAGTACTCGTCCATCGACTGGCGGACCAGGCCCGGCACCGCGTTCACGAAGTGGGTCCGATGGTCGACCGCACCGGCCTGGAAGTCGGGCTGGTTCTGCACCGGTCCGGTGAGGCCGGGGTTGTTGACGTCGACGAGGGCCGGCACCATCTGCCGCGTGCCCTTCTCCATGGCATTGACCCACTGGCGACGCCACTGCCCGTGCAGCTCCTCCGGCACCCACTGCAGCGTCTCGGGCACCCGGTCGCCGTCGCCGTCCGCCTCGATGTCTCCCGCAGCGGAGTCGAGGTAGGAGCTCAGCTCCGCGAGGGCGGCCGGATCGAAGTCATCGCGATGCCGATCGAGGTAGCCGCGCAGCTGGACCACCCGGCCCTTGGCCCCGAAGAGCAGGGACTGGGCGACGGTGGGCGCCATGATCCGGCCGGCCGGGTCGCCGAGGTACTCACGCAGCAGCTCGGGCTCGGGAAGCGATGCCTCGCTGAGCATGTGGCTCGTGGAGAAGCCGTCCATCGCATTGGCCACCGGAATCAGCGACAGCGCAGACGTCCGGTAGGAGATGGCGGCCAGATCGGCCGCCTCCTGGGGGTTGGAGCCGAAGAGGATGGTGTAGCCCGCGGACAGGAGTGCGTACACGTCGTCATGGCCGGCCATGACGTTGAGCGAATGCTTGGACACCACCCGGGCCGCGACCTGCAGGACGAAGCCGCCGATCTTCTTGCCGACCGTGACGTAGTGGGACTCCATCGCGTACAGGATCCCCTGGCTGGACGACGCGTTCGAGATGAACTGTCCCCCCGTCAGGGCCGCACCGAGCGCACCGCTCTGGGCGGAGTGCTCGCCCTCGGGCTCGAAGAAGAAGGGGTGCTTGCCCCACACGTTGACGCCGCCCTCGGCTCGAGCCGCCTCGTACAGCTCCGAGATCTCGGTCGACGGGGTGATCGGGTATCCGATCACTCCCCCGCACACATGTCGCATCACGTGCGCGACTGCCCCGTTCCCGCTGATGACGGTCGGAAGACCTGCGTACGGCGGCTCAGGGGTCATGTTCGGATCCTTAGCGGTCACGACGTGTCCGCACGGCGCGGACGATCTTGGTCTCCGCAGAGGCCACCTTGGACCTCGGCGACGCACCGCCGCGCGTCACGCCGGATGAACGAAGCCATCGCGGCACTCCTTCAGCAGTCCGCGTGCCCAGCCTATGCATCTGGAGCGCGCATTCACGGGCCGATAGTCCCGTCCTCAACTACCGAAAGCCCATTCGGGGACAGCCTTGCGACCGGGGACCCGAGATCATCCGGAGGGCGCGAGCTCGCTCGTCGCTCGGACCAGGACGTCCGCGAGCGATGCGGGCATGGAGAGCATCGGCGAGTGGCCACTCGTCAGCCAGGTCAACGGGGCCGCAGCGCGCGCAGAGCCGCGGATCATCCCATCAGCCCCGAGCATCCGGTCGTGTCGGCAGGCAAGAGCGATCGTCGGCCTGCTCGGCCAGTCGACGAGCGGACACGGCTCCGCCCAGATCCGCCAGTGCTGGGGTCGCAGTCGCGCGGACGCGGCCAGGGCCACCGACGGCTCGCAGTCCTGGTACAGGAGGTCGAGCGCCACCTCCGGCGGCATGCCGGTGCTTCCGTCGCCGTAGCGGACCTTCGCCGCGTGGCGGTACCCGTCGGTGTAGATGCCCGGTGCCTGCTTGGCCTGCTCGCGCGCCGACTGCCCCGGCGCCGGCCACAGCGCCGCGAGCATGATGACTCCGCGGGCTCCGAGCCGCTCACCCACCACAGGAGCGACGAGTCCCGCCAGCGAGTGCGCGACGATGACGACATCGCCAGGTCCGCCGGCAGCGTCGCAGACCACATCGGCGTATCGCTGGATCCCGGCATCCGGCTCGTCAATGGGGAGATCCGGGGCGACGCTCTCGATGCCACGCAGCGACAGGTCCTCCTGCAGCGCGGCCCAGGACCAGGCGCCCTGCCATGCCCCGTGCAGAAGGATGAGCGTCGTCATGCTCCCCCTCCGACCCGCGTCACCGTCACCGGCACCGGCACCGGCACCGGGGAAACGTCCCCTTCGGCTCGCCGCAGCAAGGCTAGGGCCGCCATCCGCCGCCTGTCCGGCTGGACTCACCGCACACCACCTGACACCATGGAAGGTCCTCCAAGCAGGCACCTGACCGCAGCAGAGGAGCAACCGCGATGGACTCGAACTCCCCCGCATACGTCATCGGCTGGCTGATCGGTCTCGTCATCTGGATCGCCGTGATCGCCTGGACGGTGTCGATCGCACGCAAGAAGGGACGCTCCGCCCTCGGTTGGGGCATCTTCGCCTTCTTCTTCTCGATCATCGCTCTGATCGTCATCGCCGTCATGCCGTCACGGCGCACGGCCTGACCCCGCACCGGCAATCTCACACCCCTTACTCCCCAGACGGTGGTCACGGGCGCACCCCCTGCCCTCTTTGCGCACGCGCGGACTGCACCTGCGCCCCCGGACAGGACTTCCACCTGTAGCAGGCGCCATGCGCGGCAGTGGCTGCGTCGCCCGGACGTGCCAGACCGGGGCATGGATGGTCTTCCCGCCGGGCCTCGAGCGGGGCTACCGTCGTCCCACGCGCATCGCGACGGTGGCGAGTCTGGCGCTCGCCGCCCTCCTCCTCGCACCATCGGCGCAAGCGGATGACGAGCGCGCGTGGACCTCCATCTTCGCCGGGACGGCGTTCGAAGGCTCCGGCTGGTCTGACTGCGTTGGCCACGGCCGCCAAGCGTGCCCTGGCGATGTCGAACCGGCCCAGGCTCGTTACCTTCGTCTACGGTGGAGAGGTCCCCGTGCTGTTCGATCGGACGACGGGTGTCTCGACCCCGGCTGACGGAATCACACGCGAGCGCTGGATCTACCTGACCGTGGTGTGGGACGCCCAGAGGTCCGCGTTCGACCCCTTCATCGTGGGCCTTGCTGGTCCCCTGCGACTGGATCCGTCGACTATGACCATCACCGATGGCTTCCGCGGCGTTCCGCGCCTCGTACATGAACAAGGCGTCCATGGCCAAGAGCACGGAGGTGATCGCGCACGAGCTCGGCCACATCATCGGCCTTGGTCATTCGCTCTCGCGCAAGGACCTGATGTTCGCAACCCTGCTCGGCTTCACCGCCCTCGGCCCCGGAGACAAGGCCGGCGGGTGGGCGCTCCTCAAGCGCTGCCCGGACGCCAGCTGACGTCACGCACTCGTCGCGGCTATCGAACGGCAGGTCCACGCCTCGCGTGACGGTGCTGCCGACGATCGGGTGGATGTGCGCCTCGTTCCCGGGCACGTCCGGGGAACATCGAAGCAGTTCAGCGCGTATCGCCATGACAGCGGACGGTGGGCGTCACGTCGGTGATCGACGCGCGGACCAGATGCCGTTGTGGTCATCGCGCAGAGGCTGCGTTGATATGACCGCATGGTGGCGCTCGATGGGGTGGCTGACTCAGCATCAAGCGGCCGCCGCATTGACACCGCCCCGGATCAGGGAGCGAGCTTGACGGCGGTGCCGTAGGCGAGGATCTCAGCCATGCCCTGGGACTGACCCATGTCGGTGGAGTCGAAGCGCAGGCCGACGACAGCGTCCGCGCCCTGCGACTGAGCGTGATCCACCAGGCGCTCGAGGGCGACGTGACGAGCCTCCTCCAGCGACGCGCTGAACTCGACGACCTCACCCTGCTTGAAGCCCTTGAAGGTGCCCTTGAGGTTCCCGCCAGCCCCCGTGGACCGCACGATGAGCCCGAACACGGGCCCGACGTGGCCGGAGATCTCACGGCCGTCGATGCGCCCGGTCGTGGACACGGGGATGGACAGGGGTGCCTGCAGATCAGTCATAACGCTCCTCAGACGGTCTCGAAGTGGTCGACAGCGTAGGGACGGAATGGTCCGGGCGCACGTCCAGCAGCCGGTGATGGGCCCGACCCACCTCGCCCGCGTCGGGCTGCTTCCCCGCGGGCTCTGGGCTGCTTCGAGGACTGAAGGGCTCTTCCAGGCCCGTCTTATGGGCCATGCCATGCCAGGCCGGAAAGTCGATGCACAGCCACGATCCTCGTTGGGGCCGCCTCGGGGACCCGTCGGTGGCGCTCCTCCCCACCCCGGACCCACGCATTACGAGGCGCTCGCAGGCCCCCTAAGGCCACGTTCCTACTCGTGCACGTTCCGTCTTACCCCGGCATGTTCGGCCCTACCTGCTCCATATTTCGGGGCAATTTCGGGGCACTTGGCCGCGACCATCGGTCACGTGTCTCCCTCAGCGGCCGGTGCTCGTTGCCTCCCGAAGCCCGATGGCCGAGCCCGCGCCATCCCAGTGCTCGGTGGAGTCGGGCCGCCGATCATCCCTGGGCGATTCAGTCTCGAGGGCACGGAAGTTGACCGGTCAAGCGAGTTGGTGGGTTGTGGCGGGCCGCCGCAGGTCGGCTACCCGCCAGGGGTGTCGAATCACGTGCAGGTCCCGATCGATCGCCGACCTCGCTTCGACCGTGAACGTTCGTAAACCCGGTGCTGGCGCAGTTCGTGCTGTTCACCAATCCCGTCGAGTACCCCAGTGCGTTTCCGGGCTGCCCGGGCACCTCGACGAGAAGGTGGCCCGCCCGCACCTCAACGCGCAAGACTTCAGGCTCACCGAGTCGAGCAGACAGCAGGCGGAGGCCTCGGGTTGCGTGTCGCCTGTCCCCACGATGCCGACCACAACTACTCCTAATCCGCTGTCTCGGATCCCTGGCGTCAACCCGGTCGGGATGGACTTCCGCGCGGTACATTCGTGCTACCACGGACGAGGGGGCGCGATGGCTGCCGAGCAGACCAGCGCCGAGTACCAGGCGTTCAACCTCCAAGTCGCGCGCCGTGACCTGCCGCGGACAATGGTGTGGCTCGGGTTCGTCATCATGGCGTTCGGACTGGTGGACCTCGTCGTCCCTCCGAGCACGCCCCTTCCTCTGTTTGCCGGAGTGATGCTGGTGGGCGCCGCATTCGTAGGATCCTCCGTCATCCTCAGCCGGCCCAGCACTCCCGATTGGTTGCCGTCGTGGACGTTCGCCACGTTGGTGGCGTTGGGCGTGGTGTGGCTGCTCTACATCTACGCGCAGGAGCCGATCCCGTCGAACCTGACGTACGTTGTCCTCTCGGCGACCTTCTTCGGGCCGCTGACGTTCGGCTGGCGGCCCTTCGTCGCGGCATCCGCGGTGATTCTCGTCGCCGCCACGGTCGCGTTGGCGCACGTGGACCCTGAAGGCACCGCCGACTGGGCAATCGGGGTCCTCGCCTCCCTGGTCGTCAGCGGCGTTCTGCTTTCCATGCGGCTGCGACTGCTACGGGAGCTAGCGGACTCCGAGCACCGCAATTCCCTGCTATCCACCTCGGACGCCCTCACCGGACTGCTGAACAGGCGCGGGCTGGAGGACCGGCTACAGACCATGTGGGCCGACGCCGATCGACGCGGCGAGCCGGTGCGCGTCTGCTTTCTCGACGTTCGCGGTCTCAAGCGAGCCAATGACGAGCACGGTCACGACTTCGGGGACCTCGTGATCATGGACGTGGCAGATGCCATCCGGGCCACAGTTCGTGGTGGTGACCTGGTCGCGCGGTGGGGCGGAGACGAGTTCGTCATCGTCGGGATCGGCGCCGATGCGGCGGCCAGTGCGCTGCGGCAGCGCCTGAGTGGCCACTTCGGTACGCGGGGCCGCGCAAGCCGCGAGCGCTGGAGCGGGGACGTCACGGTTGGGGTCGCCGTAGCGGAGGCTGGGTCTGCGACCTTCGACGAACTGCTGGAACGTGCGGACGCCGACATGTACGAGCGCAGGCGCCGACCCGGGGACCCTGACTCCTGACCTGCGGCAACACGATTCGCTCACGGACAGAGGCCGTACCTCCTGGCCCCATCTCCGCGACTCCTGGCCGCCGCACAGCAGTCAGCCGACATCCTGGCAGCGCTGGCACGCGCCGTCAGCGGGGTCATCGCCGCGATCGTGGCCCTCTGCGACCCCAGCTGGATCGTCCTCGGTGGACCCTGGGGCGGATCTTCAACGCTGCTGGAAGCAGGACGGGCCGCTCTCGAACACCACCCGCGAACCGCGACCGTCAGGTCCGCGACGGTCCTCCACGAGCCGTCGTTCGTTGGCGCACATGGTCAGGCGCTCGACGCCCCACGCACCGAGCTCGTCGCGCTTGCCGCGCTCCAGCAACCGAACGGCGCACATCCGCCTGCGTGAACGCGCTGTACTCGAAGGCTTCCCAACCCATCGCTGCCACTACTACTTAGTCGACCTCGACCTACGCATTCTGTGCGTAGGTCGCCGCATCGGCGCCTCAGACCGGGGCATTTCCGGGGCATTCTGGGCAGGTAATCGGGCGAATCGGACCCCTTGACGGAGGCCTACTATCGCCGTAACCTGTTGCAGCGCAACAGATTTCGACTGAGGGCCGCCTCGGGGATTTGAACCCCGGACCTACGCATTACGAGTGCGTTGCTCTACCACTGAGCTAAGGCGGCCTGCTTCCCGCGTGGTTCCTTGCGGCCTTCGCCGGAAGCCTGCACATGCTACTAGAGGGGCGGTGTGGCTCCGAACCACCCCGATGGGCTCAGGGCCCACAGGCCGAGCAGCTTCGCGGCGGTGGAGGGTGGGCATCCACCCGGACGCCGCGGGACGACAGCTGCCTCACACTCGGTGCATGTTCCCGTCCTGGGACTTGACGTACTCGTACGAGGCTCGCACCACCCCTTCGAGGGTGGCCAGGTCCACATCGCTGAGGCGCTTGATGTAGACGCAGACCCGACTCGTCGTGTGCTTGCCCAGCCCCGCCAGCATCTGCGCGTGCCGCGCAGTCCCGTCCATGAGGTAGACAGTGATCTTGCCCCGACGCGGGTAGAAGCCGATGGCGTGGCCGTCGCCCTCGCGTCCACTGTCGTACTTGAAGTGGTACGAATCGAAGCCGATGGTGCCCACGTTCCACAACCGGGGCCGGTGACCGCTGATGCGGGACATCATCTCGATGAGCACACGACTGTCGGCTGCCACCGACTCGTCCAGTGAGTCGACATAGGCCGCCACGGCGTCGCTGTCGTCACGGGTGACTTCGGGTTCCATACGGTCGCCGCTCCTCCGTCTGCGTGAGCGACACGGTAGCGAAGGCGCCGCGGTGCAGGCGCCGAAACGGCAGCTAGGCAGCCGTGAACGTGAGCGCCTGGTCCGCGGCGCCCACCAAGGTGAGCGTCCCGTCGGCGATCGTGTAGCCGAAGATCGACTGCAGGGCGGCCAGGTACTCCTGCTCAAGGGCCATCGCCGCCGGATCTCCCGCCATCTCGGTGCTGGCCAGGGTGTCGATCTGCAGCGAGCCGTCGGTGGACGAGGTGTAGCCCCCGAAGTACCGATTAACGCCGGCGCTGCCGGAGACCTCGGCCTCCGTGAACTCGATCGTGATTCCACTCGCGGCCAGGTCCGGGCTCGTCAGTGGTCCCTCGACCAGTACCCAGGAGGTGCCGGCGAGGGGCGCTCCACCCGTCGGCTGCGCTCCGATGGGCGCGCCGGGCGTGACGGCTCCCCCCGTGGGCGACTCCGCGGCGCTCCCCCCGCAGGCGGCGAGCAGGGGCAGCAGCACGGCGGCGGCCACGACGACGACGAGGCGGCTGAACTTCACGGCTCCTCCTGGGGGCAGGTGGTGGGGCGCGGGTGCGCTCGAGGGTTCGACGGCGACCACGCGGCTCCGGTTCCGGTTCCGGATAGGTTCACGGCGTGACCCAGGAGCCCGACATGACCGCCTACATCGCCGGCCTGCCGAAGGCCGAGCTGCACGTGCACATGCAGGGAGCCGCGTCGGTGGAGACCGTGCTCGGCCTCTCCCGGCGCTACCCGGAGGTGGGGCTGCCGCAGGAGGAGGCGGCCATGCGGGAGTTCTACGAGTTCACCGACTTCGCCAACTTCATCGAGGTCTACGTCGCGGTGGCTCGACTGGTACGCACGGCGGACGACGTCTACGACCTCGCAGTGGGACTGGCGCGGGACCTGTCGATGGTGAACGTGCGCTACGCGGAGGCTACGGTCACCGCCGACAGCCACCTGGCCGTAGGCATCGAGCCGGACGCACTGTCGGACGCCCTCACGCGCGGCCGGGCCGATGCGATGGCCCGCCACGGCGTCGAGTTGGGATGGGTGTTCGACATCGACGGGGAGTTCGGGCTGGCATCCGGCGAGCGCCTGCTCTCGTGGTGCACCTCGTTCCTTCCCGAGGGAAGCGTGGGCTTCGGGATCGGCGGACCCGAGGCGGACGTGAAGAGAAGCCAGTTCGCCGGCCTGTTCCGTCGCGCCGCCGACCTCGGCCTCCACAGCGTCCCCCATGCGGGAGAGACGGTCGGACCGGAGGAGATCTGGAGCGCGATCGACCTGCTCGGCGCGGAGCGTGTCGGGCACGGCATCACGGCGACGCAGGACCCGGCACTGATGTCTGCGCTGGTCGAGCGCGGCATCGCCCTCGAGGTGTGCCCGACGTCGAACGTCTGCACGCGCGCAGTGCCGAGCCTCGAGGCACACCCCTTCCCGGTGCTCCGCGAGGCCGGGGTTCGCGTCACGATCAATACGGACGACCCGGGGATGTTCAGCACTGACCTCAACCGTGAGTACGCGATCGCCCATGAGGTGTTCGGCCTGGAGCCAGGCGATCTCGCGGACCTGGCGCGCGAGTCAGCACGAGCGTCGTTCGCGCCGAGGGCGACGAAGGATCGGCTGCTGGCGGACATCGATGGCTTTGCAGCAGCGCGGGTGGTTCACTAGCAGGGACGCCCGCTGGGCATGAGGGAGCTCGCCATGACGCTCGATCACCTGACCCGGACTCGACGCAACACCCTCGCGATCACCCTGCTCGTGACCCTGCTGGCGCTGCTCGCCACGGGCATCGCTGCTCCCGCGAGCGCAGCCGTCGCCATCGCCGTCACGGCGGCGAACGGCTCGGTGGGTGTCCCCCAGTCGCTGTCGGCCACGGTCACCTCGAGCGAGCTCGGATCGCCGACCGGGACAGTCTCCTTCACGGTGAACGGCCAGGCGGTCGGCTCGCAGGGTGTCGGCGGCAGCCTCGGCAGCACAGCCACGGTGTCATGGACTCCGACGAGCACGGGCGCGGTGACCATCCAGGCCCGGTTCGCGGGCGCGGACGGCACGGAGGCCTCGGACAGTCGAACGGTTCAGGTGGCTCGCGTCGACACCACTGCGGCCATTGCCGCCCCGAGCAGCTCCCCTGCGTCCGGCACGGTGACACTGACGGCCACCGTCACCGCGCGTCAGGGCACGTACCAGCCCACCGGCTCCGTGACCTTCCTGCGTGACGCGGGCACGGTCATCGGCGCGGGGAGGCTCAACGCCACGGGCACCGCCACTCTCGCCTACACGGTCCCGGCCACCACCGGCACCGTGCGCGTCTACGCGTCCTACGGCGGGGATGCGGGGGCCAACGCGTCGACGTCCAGCACCCGCTCCATCAGCGTCACCTCGAAGTCGACCACCGTGAACCTGACGGTGCCGCAGCCCGCCTACGTGGGAGCGCAGGTCCCGCTGACCGCGAAGGTCACCCCCGCCAGCGCCACCGGGAAGGTCGACTTCTCCGTCGACGGCCGGCTGGTCGGGACGGGCACCCTGGCGAACGGGACGACCACGGTCACGTGGGTGCCTGCTGCCGCAGCGACAGTCACGGTGACGGCGCGCTACCTCGGTGGGGGCGGTCTCACCGCCAGCTCCGACTCGAGCCGGGTGACTGTCCAGCAGCAGCTGAAGGCCGACCAGATCACGGTCGACCCGACCGGGTCGGCGGGCCCGTGGCCGGCGGGCGGCACCGTCACCCTCGCGAACGGTCAGGCCGTGACGATCGATGTCCGGTCCGCCTCCGGCCTGAACGTGAAGCTGGCCATCGCCGGGCCCTGCGCGCTGGAGGGCAACACCGTCAAGGTGAAGGGCGTCGGCGGCGTGTGCACGCTGACCGCCAGCACCAATGGCGGCAACGGCTACGCGGCGGTGACGCAGAAGTACTACGTGCAGACCGTTGCCGGGATCCAGACGGCCAAGGTGGTGGCACCGGCGTCCGGCAGCTACCCCCGCGGCTCGCGGCTGAACCTCAGCCGCCGGTCGACCGTCACCAATGTCAACCAGCCCGTGCGGTGGACGGTGACGAAGGGGAAGGCACGCTGCAAGGTCGTCGCCAGCGGCAAGTACTACCGCGTGCGGCTCGTCAGGACCGGCACGTGCAGGGTCAAGGCCACTGCGCCCGGCATCGCCGACCAGTGGCGGCCCTTCGTGACCACACGCACCTACAGGATCCGGTAGGCGCCAGCCCGGCCCCTCCGCGTGCTGCTAGCCGACGTGCGCGGTCGGCGAGTCGTTGGCGGCCATGTCCTTCTTCGTCATGGTGACAAGGACGACCCAGATGATGCCGGCGACCACGAGGATCGCCGCGCCCCACCCGAAGCCACGCGTGAACCCGGCGACGAGGGCATCCGGGGTCGGACCCTGCAGGTTGTTGGACACGATGAACGCCGTGGTGGCCGATGCCGCGATGGTGTTCAGGAAGGCCACGCCGATCGAGCCACCGATCTGCTGGCTCGTGTTCAGCACTGCCGACGCGACACCGGCGTCGTGGTTGCCGATGGCGAAGAGCGACACCGCCGACAGCGGCACGAAGATGAGGCCCATGCCCAGGCTGATGATGATCAGTGACGGCAGGATCCCACTGACGTAGGCGCTGCTCGGCGACATGGTGGTGAGCAGCACCATGCCGATGATCGCGAGGAGGAAGCCCGTCGCCGTCACCCAGCGGGGGCCGAAGCGCGGCAGGAGCTGGCTGGCGAGTCCGGCGCTGACGATGACGCCCGCCGAGAACGGCAGGAACAGCAGGCCCGACTGCAGCGGGGTGTAGCCGAGGACCGCCTGGAAGAAGTAGGTCAGGAACAGGAACATCGCGAACAGGCCGATGCCGACGAAGAACGAGGCGAGGTAGGCGCCACCTCGGTTGCGGTTCGCGAGGATGCGCAGCGGCAGGAGCGGGTGCGACGTCTTCGACTCGACGACCAGGAAGATCGCGAGGAGCAGGAGCCCCAGGCCCATGAACGACAGGGTCGTGGTCCCGTTCCAGCCGACCGACTCCGCCTGGGTGATGCCATAGACGAGGGACACGAGCCCGACCGTGGCGAGGATCGCTCCCGGCACGTCGTACTTCGTGTCACCCGTCGCACGCGACTCCTTGACGAAGGGGATGGCGAGCGCGACGGCGATGATCGCGATCGGGACGTTGACGAGCAGGGTCCAGTGCCACGAGAAGAACTCCGTGAGGATGCCGCCGGCCACGAGCCCGATCGCGGCCCCGCCACCCGAGATGGCGCCGAAGACGCCGAAGGCCTTGGCCCGCTCCTTGGAGTCCGTGAAGGTGACCGAGATCAGCGAGAGCGCAGCCGGGGCCAGCAGGGCCGCGAAGGCGCCCTGGAGGGCGCGGGCGGCGTACAGCATCTCGGCGCTGTGGGAGATGCCGCCGAGGAAGGAGGCGAAGGCGAACCCGATCAGGCCGACGATGAACATCCGCTTGCGACCCTGGAAGTCCGCGATGCGGCCGCCGAGCAGGAGCAGTCCGCCGAAGGCGAGCGTGTAGGCCGTGACCACCCACTGGCGGTCGGCGTCGCTGATGCCGAGGTCCGCCTGGATCGACGGCAGCGCGATGTTCACGATCGACGCATCGAGCACGACCATGAGCTGGGCGATCGCGATGACGAGCAGGGCCTTCCATCGCCGCGGATCGGGCTCGGTCGACAGCGTGGTGGGCTCAGCGGCGGTAGCGGACATTTCGGCAAGATAGGCCGATTTAGTTGAAAGTGCAAATAATGGCGGAGCGATTCCGCGGTCGGCGGACGCTCAGTGGCGCAGGGCGAAGCGGTCCACCCGAACGCCGGCGACCGACCAGAACTCCCCGACGAGGGCGCGGTCGGACGCCATCAGGAACAGGGCCCCGAAGTCCTCGTTGAACCGGACCCTCGAGCCGGCCACGGCGTCACCGAATCCGTAGAGGTCCTTGCCGCCGCTCCCATCGACGACGTAGGTCGTGCCCTCGGCGACGATCCGCTCGTAGAGGTGATCGTGGCCGGAGAGGACCAGGTCCGCTCCCCAGCTGGCGAACGGCCACTGGAGCTCGGGCGTCGACCCGTGGGCGTCACTGGAGGAGAACGGAGCGTGATGCAGGACGACGACCTTCCAGCGCGCCCGACTGGCGAGCAGGGACCGCTTCAGCCACGCCCGCTGGCGCTCCATGGAGGCGGATGAGTCGAGCCCGGTGGTGCTGTCGAGGACGAAGAAGCGCATTCCAGCTCGGCCGGCGGAGTAGACGTGCCGCCCGTCGAGGTACGGGAAGTACGCGTCGAACGCCGCGATCCCCTCGTCATGGTCGTGGTTGCCGGCGGCCGGAATCAGGTCCTCCGACGCCACCCATGGCCCGTAGTAGTCGCCGACCAGCGCCTGGTAGCCGCGATCGTCGTAGACGTTGTCGCCGACGGAGACGATGGCCCGCGGGCGGGCGCTCGCGACGAGGTCGGCGACCTGTCGCTGCCCGTCACTCCCCGCGCCGTAGTCGCCGATCACCGCCACCGACCCGGAGGGAGGACCTGCGTCGATCGCCGTCGCGGTCGGACTCATGCCTGCCGGCACGCCCGTGACGACCGCCATCGCGACCGCCGCGGCGGCCGATCGGAGGGCCAGGGCCCGGGAGACCCTCACGAGCAGACGAGGTCCTTCTTCGGCACGGTGCCCTTGAGCAGGTAGCTGTCCACGGCGTCGTCCACGCAGGAGGAGCCCTCTCCGTAGGCCGTGTGACCGACGCCCTCGAAGGTGACGAGCCTTGCGTTGTCGAGCTCGTCCGCCAGCAGCGTGCCCCACTGGTACGGCGTCGCCGGGTCCTTGCGCGTCGACACGACGAGGATCGGATTGGAGCCCTTCGCGACGGTCTGCGTGATCTGCTCCGACGATGCCGGCCAGTCCTTGCAGGTGAGCAGCCCCCAGGCGAGGGCCGGGCCGAACGTCGGCGCGGTCGCCTTCCACTCCTCGGCGAGCGCCTTCACGTCGTCGACCGTCCCGGTGTACGGCCGGTCGAGGCAGGTGACGGCGTAGAAGGCCTCGGTGGAGTTGTCGAAGTAGCGCCCGTCGGGGCCACGACTGATGCGGGCGTCGAGGATGCCGAACATCTGCTGCGCGTCGTCCCGCTCCATCGCCGCCGCCAGCGCCGAGCGCAGCCGTGGGTAGTCGTACCCGGGGAAGTACAGGTTCGCGAGAATCGCGTACGCGGCCAGCGGCTCGTTGAGGTCGCGGTCGCTGCCCCTGAGCGGGTTGGCGTCGAGCCCGGCGATCCAGTCCTGCAGCTGCGTGACCGCTTCCTGCGGCGAACCCGACAACGGGCAGTCGGAGTGGGTCAGGCAGTCACGCGCGAAGTCGAGCACGGCCACTTCGAACGCGTCCGCCTGGCCCTTCGTGACCTCGACGAGGTCGAGACTCGCGGGCAGCACTCCGTCGAGGACCATGCGACCCACGCGGTCGGGGAACAGCTCCGCGTACGTGGCCCCGAGCATCGTCCCGTAGGACTTCCCGAGGTAGCTGAGGGTCTCGTCCTTGACGAGCGCACGTGCGAGATCGAGGTCGCGCGCGGAGTCGGCCGTCCCCACATGCGCGTACCGCGGGTCGGACTTCTTGGCGCAGCCAGCGCCAGGGAGGGCGGACAGCGCGACGACCTCCGCCACCTCGGCGGCGGTGTCGGGAGTGCCGTCAGCCGCTCCGAGCTCGTCGAGCTGGGCGTCGGTGAGGCAGTCGACAGGATCGCTGAGCGCGACGCCACGCGGATCGAGCCCCACGACGTCGAAGTACTGGCGCACCGACGGGCTGACGACGGCATCCGCTGCCTTCGCATACTTGACGGCGCTGCCGCCGGGCCCGCCCGGGTTCACGAACAGCGAGCCGATCTTGTCGCCCGTCGCCTTGACCCGGGTGATGGCCAGGTCGATCGTGCCGCCGTCGGGATCGAGTAGTCCAGCGGCGCGGTGATCGTGGCGCAGTCGGCATTGCCGCAGTTCGTCCACTTCACCTTCTGCTCGTAGAAGCGGGAGAGGTCGGGTGCAGCGGCGGCCGATGCGGTCCCGGATGGCTCGGATGAGGGCAGCGGAGCGGTCGATGAGGGGGCCGCCGTGGATGCGGCGGAGGCAGGCCGCGTGGGGGGGACGGCCTCGGGCTCGCCGAGGAGGCCGCACGAGGACAGCACCGCTACGGAGGCCAGGAGGACGGCGAACTGACGTGGAGGCCTCATGGGTCGTACCGTAATACGGTGACCAAGGCCCGCCGCGACCCAGCCGAGCTGGCCGCCCTCATCGAGCAGCGGGTCTCCCGCGGCATCGATCTGGTCGACTCCTTCCTCGCCGTCACCGGCAGGGGCAGCCGCGCGTCGAGCAAGACGCTCGCGCTCGAGCACCACAAGGCGGTCGCTGCGAACAAGCGGGAGGTGGCCCGGCACCGCTCGCGCGTGAGCACGCTGCGGACCGAGGTCACTGGTGGCGCCGTTGTCGCCGGGGTGGGAGGTTCCATCGGTCTCATAGACGCGCTGACCGGGTCTCCGAGTTCCCTCTGGCTGTGGTTCGGCGCGGCCGGGGTGGGACTGGTCGTCTCCCTGCGCGCGCGCGGCCGGCTGCGCACGGTCGGTCCGGCACCACGCGAGCTCTCCCTCGTCGGTCCTCCCCCGGCCATCCCCCGCAGTGCGGTCGGCTCGGCGGAGGTCACCCGCTTCACCTCGGCGCGCGTGCAGATCATGAGCATGGCCCCGTCGCTGGAGCGGCTCTACCCGGGTGCCGGTGACGAGCTGCGGCGCGCCGACAACGAGGCGGCCGGTCCCCTGACCGCGCTCGCCGAGCGCCTCGTCGTCCTCGACCAGCTGCAGCGCGAGCTGCCGGGCACGTCAGCCGCCACATCAGCCGCCCGCTCGGCCGAGCTCGTGCGCGGCCGGCTCGCGGACGGGTGCGCCACGTACGACGAGCTGCTCGCGGCAGCAGCCCGACTGCTCGCCGCCCCCGACGCGACGCGCAGCACCGCGCAGATCCTGTCGCCCGCAGTCGACGCGATGCTGGCGTACGCGCACGGCCTGCAGAAGGCCGCCGACCTGTAGACCAGGTGCTACTGGTCGGGCAGGCGACCCGACTCGCGCACCGAATCGTGCGCAGCGCGGCTCGCGTCGTCGGCGTACGTGAACTCCCACGAGCGGACCCGGTGCGCGATCTGCGGGGTGTCGTCGTTGACTCGCCCGAGGGCAGCGAACAGCCGGCAGTCGTACACGCGGCACGTCCGGGGACGGTGCGCATAGATGCTGCAGCCGCCATCGACGAACATCGGGCAGTTGCCGTCCTGGTCGTAGCCCATCAGCACATGCCCGTCCGGTCGGCCGGGCGCCGCGAAGAGCAGCTCGGCAGGGATGAAGGCCAGGGTGGAGACCTCGTCGGGCTCGATATGGATGAACTGCGACGACGTGCAGCACGCCGTGCAGGTGCCGCAGGGCACATCGGAATCCGCATCGCCGCGCAGGGCCGCCTGCATCCCGTGGAGCCACTGCCCGAACTCGCCCGCGGGCACCGTCATGCCGAGACCCTGATCCAGGGGTCCTTCAGCTCGACCATGAGCGACTCGAGCGCCAGCAGCGGGGCCACGTTCGCCCCCACCTGCTGGCGGCAGTAGGAGATCGCCTGCAGGCGGCGACCGGTGTCGTTCTGCGTGCTCCGTGAGGCCAGCTGCGAGAGCTGGGGTCGCATCTCCTCGTTGATGAGCGGGACGGCTCCGTCGAGCTGCACCACAAGGACGTCTCGGTACAGGCCCAGCAGGTCGAGGAGGGCACGATCGACCTGGTCGCGCACCGTGCGAGTGCGACGGGTCTTCTGCCGCTTCTCCAGCTCCTTGATCGTCGACGTGGACAGCCGCTTCACCCGGCTCCGCATCGCCGCGTCGGATGCGTCGCCGAACTGCGCCATGATGTTGGCCTCCTCCAGCTCGTCGAGCGGATCGGTGATCGCCCGGGCATCGTCCGTGGCCGCCGAGAGCAGGTTCGCGGCCGCCGTGAAGCAGGCAGCGACGTCCTGGAGTCCGAACGGGATGCGCAGCACCTCCTGCCGGCGCATCCGCGCATGCTCGTCGCGCGCAAGGGCGCGGGCCCGCCCGATGTGGCCCTGCGACGCCCGGGCCGCGAAGGAGGCCATCGCGACGTCGACGCCATAGGCCTCGACGAGGAGGTCGGCGACATCGGATGCCGTCGGGGTGCGCAACGGCACGTGGCGCGTGCGCGACTGGATCGTCGGGAGGACGTCCTCGACGCTCGGGGCGCACAGGATCCACACGGTGTGCGGCGGCGGCTCCTCGATGGCCTTGAGCAGCATGTTCACCGCTGTGTCCGTCAGCCGGTCCGAGTCCTCCAGCACGATGACGTGCCACGGGCTCTTGACCGGTGACATCCCGGCGTGATGGATGAGCTCGAGCGCCTCCTTCGCCGTGTAGGACAGGCCCTCCGTGGTGACCACCTCGACGTCCGCATGCCCACCGAGAGGAGCAGTGCGGCAGGCCTCGCAGACGCCGCACCCGTCCTCCGGGCACACGAGAGCGGCCGCGAAGCACGTCGCGGCCGTCGACCGACCCGAGCCGGGCGGTCCGGTGATCAGCCAGGCGTGCGTCATGCCGGGACCCGGCTCACCACGGCGGATGTGCTCGGCGTCCTCGACTGCGCGCGACAGCTCCTCCACCACGGCGTCCTGGCCGACCAGGCGCTCCCAGATCGGCCGCATCAGACCGCCCCGAGCCGCGACTCCACGCGCACGAGGATGGCCGCGGCTGTCTCGTCGACGTCGCCCCGGGCGTCGAGGACGAGGTAGCGGTCAGGATCCTCCGCGGCCAGCGCCAGGAAGCCCGCGCGCACTGCGCGGTGGTACTCCATCGGCTCGGCCTCCAGCCGATCGCGCTGGGAGAACCGCGCCAGGCCGACCTCGGGGTCGACGTCGAGCACCACGGTGAGGTCGGGCAGCAGGTCGTGCGTGGCCCACAGGCTCAGGTCGCGGACACGTCCGGGTCCCAGGTCTCGGGCGTATCCCTGGTACGCGACCGACGAGTCGATGTAGCGGTCGCAGATCACCACGTCACCGCGCAGGAGCGCCGGGCGGATCACCCGCGCGACATGCTCTCCACGGGATGCCGCGAACAGCAGGGCCTCGGCGCGAGGGTCGAGGCCCTCGAACTCGGGACTGAGCAGCACGTGCCGGATCCGCTCGCCGGCGGGGGTGCCGCCGGGCTCACGGGTGCGCACCACCGAGTGCCCGCGGGCCTCGAGGCTCTCGGCGAGCATGCCCTCCTGTGTGGACTTGCCCGCTCCCTCGCCTCCTTCGAAGGCGATGAAGTACCCCGGCATGGTCAGCGCGATCCCGCAGCGGCGGTCGTCTTGGCCGTCGACTTCTTCGCGGTCTTCTTGGCAGCGGTCTTCTTCGCCGCCGCCTTCTTCACCACGCGCTTGGTGGTCTTCTTGGGCGCGATGCCCTCGAGCGCCTCCTTCGAGCGACGCTCGGACAGCAGGTCGCTTGCCCGCTCGACTGAGATCGTCGCCGGATCATCGGCAGTGCGCAGCGAGGCGTTCGTCGTGCCATCGGTGACGTACGGTCCGAAGCGGCCGTCCTTGATCACCAGCGGGAGCCCGGTCGTCGGGTCGTTGCCGACCTCGCGCAGCGGCGGCTTCGCCTCCCCGCGACCTCGCCGGGGCTTGGGCTGCGCGAACAGCGCGAGGGCCTGCTCGAGGGTGACCGTGAAGATCTCCTCCTCGCTGCCCAGCGACCGGGAGTCCTTGTCCTTGGTCAGGTAGGCGCCGTAGCGGCCGTTCTGCGCGAGGATCTCGACGCCATCGACCGGGTCGGTGCCCACCACGCGGGGCAGGCTGAGCAGGCGCAGCCCCTCCTCCAGGGTGATCGTCGACAGGCTCATGCTCGCGAACAGCGACGCCGTGCGCGGCTTGGCCGACTTGGGCGAACCCTCCGGCAGCACCTCCGTCACGTACGGCCCGTAGCGCCCCGACTTCGCGACGATCTCCAGGCCCGTGTCCGGATCCGTGCCCAGCTCATGATCGCCCGAGGGCTCCGCGAGCAGCTGCTCGGCCTTCTCCGCCGTGAGCTCATCGGGTGCGAGGTCGACGGGGATGTTCGCCCGCTCCTCGCCGCGCTCGACGTAGGCCCCGTAGCGGCCCACCCGCAGGTAGGCGTCGGTGCCGTCGATCGGGAAGGTCGCGATGGCACGGGCGTCGATGGCGCCGAGGTCCTCCGTCAGCGGCTTCACGCCGGGGAAGTCGCCGCTCACGCTGTGGCCACCGCGCCAGAACGCCTCGAGCTGGCCCACGCGATCGGCCTGGCCGGTGGCGATGAGGTCGAGGACCTCCTCCATGTTCGCGGTGAACTGGTAGTCCACCAGCGCGGTGAAGTGCTCCTCGAGCAGTCGGATGACCGCGAATGCGGTGAAGCTCGGCACGAGCGCCGAGCCCTTCTTCCAGACGTAGCCGCGGTCGACGATCGTCGACATGATCGACGCGTACGTCGACGGTCGGCCGATGCCGAGCTCCTCGAGCCGGGCCACGAGCTTCGCCTCCGTGTAGCGCGCCGGCGGGCTGGTGGTGTGTCCCTGCGGGTCGAGGCTCGCGGCCGACAGCGCGTCGCCCTCGGCGAGGTTCGGCAGCTCCCGCTCGCGGTCGTCGTCGGAGGCGTCCTCGACGATGTCCTTCAGCGCGGCGTAGAAGCCAGCGAAGACGATGACGGTTCCGGTGGCGGTGAACTCGGCGTCTGAGCCGTCGGCTGCCGTGGCGCCCAGCTTGACCGTGGTCGTCGCCACCTGCGCATTGGCCATCTGCGAGGCCACAGTGCGCTTCCAGATGAGGTCGTACAGCGCGAACTCGTCGGCGTTCAGCTCGCCCGACACCTCGCCCGGTGTACGGAAGACATCGCCAGCGGGACGGATGGCCTCGTGCGCCTCCTGCGCGTTCTTGACCTTGCTCTGGTAGCGCCGGGGTGAGTCGGGGACGTACTCGGCTCCGTACAGCTCACGGGCCTGGCTGCGGGCCGCGCTGACGGCCTGCTCCGACAGGTTCACCGAGTCGGTGCGCATGTAGGTGATGTAGCCGTTCTCGTACAGCGACTGCGCCACGCGCATCGTGCGCTGGCCGCCCCAGCGCAGGCGGTTGGACGCCTCCTGCTGCAGGGTCGAGGTGATGAAGGGCGCCTTCGGCTGCCGCTGACCGGGCTTCTGCACCACGGAGCGGACGATGAACGCGGCTGCTGCCAGTCCGTCGGCAAGGCCGCGAGCCCGCGCCTCATCGAGTCGGACGACGGTCGACTTCTTGAGCGCGCCCTGCTGGTCGAAGTCGCTGCCCGAGACCACCCGGACGCCGTCGACGGACGTGAGCTTCGCGTCGAACGAGCCCCCTGATGAGGGCGCTCCTGACGTCGCTGCCCCGCGTCCGAAGACCCCCACGATGTCCCAGTAGTCCGCGGACCGGAACGCGATGCGCTCCTTCTCCCGGTCGACCACGAGACGCACGGCCACCGACTGGACCCGGCCGGCGGACTTGGCGCCCTGGCCGATCTTCATCCACAGCACCTGCGACACGGGGAACCCGTACAGCCGGTCGACGATGCGGCGTGTCTCCTGAGCCTCCACCAGGTTCATGTCGAGGTCACGTGTGTGTGCCACGGCCTCGCGGATCGCCTCCGGCGTGATCTCGTTGAAGACCATGCGCTGGACCGGAACCTTGGGGCGCAGGACCTCCAGGAGGTGCCACGAGATGGCCTCGCCCTCGCGGTCCTCGTCCGTCGCGAGCAGGAGCTCGTCGGCCTCCTTGAGGGCCTTCTTCAGCTCCGCGATCGTCTTGGTCTTCGAGGCGTGCACGACGTAGTACGGCTTGAAGTCATGGTCGACGTCGACCGCGAGCTTGGCCCACGGCTGCTTGCGATCGGCCTCGGGCAGCTCGGAGGCCTTGGCGGCGAGGTCGCGGACATGACCCACCGAGGCCATGACGGTGTAGTCAGGCCCGAGGTAGCCGGCGATCTTCTTCGCCTTCGCAGGCGACTCGACGATCACCAGGGTCTTGTCTGCCACGCCCGTCCTTCCTTGTCGTCATCCCCGCTGAGGTATCGGGGCGATGGGCCGGAGTCTGACGCTATGCCAGCGGTGTCTGTCAACTTCACCTGCCCCCATGGGGGCGACCTGCGCACGGTTCGGTCCCCTACGGGGACCAGCCTCGTCCCCTGTGGGGGACCGAAAGCAAGGACCCCGCGTCCCGCACAGCGGAACACGGGGTCCTTGACGGTCGATCAGGCCGACGTCGCGACCGGCACGTCGCCGACCGCGATCGGGCGACGCTTCGACACGATTGTCGAGACCACGACGATCGCGACCGCGCCGAGGGCGATCGCCCAGCGCAGCGGAGTGTTGGCGTTCTCGCCGATGCTGAGCGCGACCACGGCGGGCGCGATCAGCAGGGCGACGAGGTTCATCACCTTGATCAGCGGGTTGATGGCCGGGCCGGCGGTGTCCTTGAACGGGTCGCCGACCGTGTCGCCGATGACCGTGGCCGAGTGCGCCTCGGAGCCCTTGCCCCCGAAGTTGCCGTCCTCCACGAACTTCTTGGCGTTGTCCCATGCCCCACCGGAGTTGGACAGGAACACCGCCATGAGCACGCCCGTGGCGATGGTGCCCGCGAGGTAGGCGCCGAGGGCGCCCACGCCGAGGCCGAAGCCGACCGCGATCGGGGTGAGCACCGCGAGCAGGCCGGGCGTGACGAGCTCGCGCAGCGAGTCCTTCGTCACGATGTCGACGACCTTGCCGTACTCCGGCTTCTCGGTGCCCTCCATGATCCCGGGGTGCTCGCGGAACTGGCGACGCACCTCGAAGATGACGGCGCCGGCCGCGCGGGACACCGCGTTGATGGCCAGGCCCGAGAAGAAGAACACGACCGCCGCACCGATGATCAGGCCGACGAGGTTCGACGGGTTCGCGACGTCGAGGATGCCCACGTACTGCAGCGACTCCTGGACGTTCGTCACCATGTCCAAGCCACCGGCGGACGCGGTGGCCGCGATGATCGTGTCGCGGAACGCACCGAACAACGCGGTCGCGGCGAGCACGGCCGTCGCGATCGCGATGCCCTTCGTGATGGCCTTCGTGGAGTTGCCGACCGCGTCGAGGCGGGTGAGCACCGCAGCGCCCTCGCCGTGCACGTCGCCGGACATCTCCGCGATGCCCTGGGCGTTGTCCGACACCGGGCCGAACGTGTCCATCGACACGATGACGCCGACCGTGGTGAGCAGGCCGGTGCCCGCGAGGGCGATGGCGAACAGCGACAGGATGACGGAGCCGCCGCCGAGAAGGAACGCGCCGTACACGGCCGCGCCGATGAGCAGGGCCGAGTAGACCGCCGACTCCAGGCCGATCGAGATGCCGGCGAGGATGACGGTGGCCGGACCCGTGAGCGAGCTCTTGGCGACGTCGTCGACGGGGCGACGGTTGGTCTCCGTGAAGTAGGCAGTGAGCTGCTGGATGACCGCGGCCAGGATGATGCCGATCAGCACCGCGCCGATGGCGTACACGCGCGGGTTGAAGGTGTCGATCGCGACGCCGAGGCCGAGGTCCTCGACCACGACGCCCTTGAAGTCCACCATCTTCGCCGGCAGCAGCCAGAACGTCGCGGCTGCGACCAGGACCGCGGAGATGACCGCCGAGATGAAGAACCCGCGGTTGATGGCCGACATGCCCGAACGGTCAGTGGCGCGCGGGGAGACGGCGAAGATGCCGATGATGGCGGTGAGCACGCCGATGGCCGGGACGACCAGCGGGTAGACGAGGCCGATCTCCCCGAAGGCCGCCTTGCCCAGGATCAGGGCCGCGACCAGCGTGACGGCGTAGGACTCGAACAGGTCGGCGGCCATGCCGGCACAGTCGCCGACGTTGTCGCCGACGTTGTCGGCGATCGTCGCAGCGTTGCGCGGGTCGTCCTCGGGGATGCCCTTCTCGACCTTGCCGACGAGGTCCGCGCCGACGTCCGCGGCCTTGGTGAAGATGCCGCCGCCGACTCGCATGAACATGGCGAGCAGCGCTGCGCCGAAGCCGAAGCCCTCGAGGACCTTCGGTGCCTCGCCCTGGTAGACCAGCACGACCAGGGCCGCGCCGAACAGGCCCAGGCCGACGGTGAACATGCCGGCCACGCCACCGGTGCGGAAGGCGATCTTCATGGCCTTCTGCTCGCTGCCGTCGCGTGCCGCCGCAGCGACGCGGACGTTACCGCGCACCGCCAGCCACATGCCGGTGTAGCCGGTGACCCCGGAGAAGACCGCTCCGACGACGAAGAAGATGCTGCGGCCGATGCGCTCGCTCGTGGTCTCCGCAGGGAGCAGGAAGAGCACGAAGAAGACGATGACGGCGAACACGGACAGGGTCTTGAACTGGCGCGTCAGGTAGGCGGACGCACCTTCCTGCACGGCGCCCGCGATCTCCTTCATGCGATCCGTGCCCTCGTCTGCAGCAAGGACCTCTCGCACCAGGAGGGCTGCGACGCCGAGGGCGGCGAGCCCGATGACGGCAACGATGACGACGATCGTCAGGTTGCTCCCGGTCAACTCGATCATGGGTCTCCTCGCGACGGGCCCGAGCGGGGAGGTGCCCCCGAGCGGGCTGGTGAAGATGGCGGCTCTGCGCCCAGCGGGCGCCGCAGTCCCGCGGAGTCTACGCACGGGCCAGAGGGGGGCCGAGAGGCCCCCGGGATGGAAGGGCTTACATCCACGTGACCTTGGTCACGGACGCTTGCCCGACTACCTGCGCCCGGCGTCAGGAGGACGCCAAGGCCTCCGCGAGCGTCGAATGCAGGGGGATGACGACATCCAGCCCGGTGAGCGCGAAGACCTTCAGCACCCGCTTCGATGTGACGACGACATCCAGCGTTCCGCCCGCCTCGCGCACGTGCTTGAGCGTGGTCACCAGGACGCCGAGTCCCGTCGAGTCGATGAACCCCACTTCGGACAGGTCGACGACGAGGGCGGCGTGCGGCTGCTGGGATCGGGGGCTCAGCTCGGCCTGCAGGACCGGGGCGGTGTGGACGTCCAGCTCGCCCGCCGCCGTCACGATCGTGCGACCGCCACTCTCCGACGCCCGCACCGTGAACTCCACCCGCCTACTGTGGCACAGGGCGTCACCGGGCCGCCCCACAATGGTGCGATGACCGCCAGCGACCGGACCGGCTCCCGTGCCGGGCCTGTCGACGACAGCCTGCTCGGCAGGCTGGCTCACGGGCGGCACGACCGCCTGGTCCACGTGCACGCGATCGACCCCCGCGAGGCGGTCACCGGCGCCTGGCCCGGATGGGTGCCGCCGGCAGTCACGTCCGCCTACCGCGACCTGGGCGTCACCGAACCCTGGCGCCATCAGGTCGACGCGGCGGAGGCTGCGCATGCGCGACGTCACGTCGCACTCGCCACCGGCACGGCGTCCGGCAAGAGCGTCTCGTTCGGGATGGTCGCACTGACGGGCATCGAGGCGGGCACGCGAGCCCCTGACGGTCGGGGCTCGACCGTCCTCTACCTCTCCCCGACGAAGGCGCTCGCGAACGACCAGCTGCGGGCACTGCAGGGGCTCGCCCTGCCGTGGCTGCGAGCAGCGACCTACGACGGCGACACGCCCTCCGACGAGCGCACCTGGGTCCGCCAGCACGCCAACTACGTCCTCACCAACCCCGACCTGCTCCATCACTCGCTGCTGCCCGGTCACGCGGCGTGGGCGTCCTTCCTGCGCCGGCTCGACCTCATCGTGATCGACGAGGCCCACTCGTACCGCGGCGTCCTCGGATCCCATGTGTCGGCGGTCGTCCGTCGGCTGCGTCGCCTCTGCGAGCACTACGGATCCGACCCCGTCGTCTTCACCGCCTCGGCCACGATGGCCAACGCGGCTGAGGCGACCGAGCGCCTCATCGGCTCGCCGGCGACCGCCGTGACCGACGACGCATCGCCCCGGCCCGGCATGACGATCGCGTTCTGGGAGCCGCCGCTCCTCCAGGCTCCACCGGACGGACGCGAGCCGGTGCGCCGCAGCACGCTCGCCGAGACGGCCGACCTTCTCGTCGACTGCGTCGTCGAGGGCCGGCAGTCGCTCGCGTTCATCCGCAGCCGCCGGGGGGCCGAGGCGACCGCCCTGATGGCGCGCGACCTGCTCATCGACGTCGACCCTGCGCTCGCCGACGGGGTGGCCGCCTACCGCGGCGGCTATCTCCCGGAGGAGCGGCGCGAGCTCGAGGGTCGCCTGCGCGACGGCCGGCTGCGAGCACTCGCGACGACGAACGCACTCGAGATGGGGATCGACGTGAGCGGGCTCGACGTCGTGATCACTGCCGGCTGGCCCGGCACCCGGGCGAGCATGTGGCAGCAGTTCGGCCGAGCCGGCAGGGCGGGACACGAGGCCCTGGGCATCTTCGTCGCGCGCGACGACCCGCTGGACTCGTACATCGTCCACCACCCGCGGATGGTGCTCGATCGCGACGTCGAGGCGAGCGTCTTCGATCCGGGCAACCGCTACGTGCTGGCTCCGCACCTGTGCGCAGCAGCAGCCGAGACCCCGCTGACCGAGGACGGCCTGCTCGCGTGGTTCGGCCCGACGTCGCGCTCGGTCGTGGACGACCTCGTCGAGCAGGGCATGCTCCGGCGTCGGCCGGGGGGCTGGTTCTGGACGCGGCGCGAGCGGGCGTCCGACCTGACCGACCTGCGAGGCAGCGGTGGCGCGCCCGTGCGGGTGGTCGAGGACGGCACCGGTCGGCTGCTCGGCACTGTCGACCGGGCTGCGGCGCCGGGAGTCGTGCACCGGGGCGCGGTGTACGTCCATCAGGGGGTGACCCACGTGGTGACGGCGCTCGACCTCGACGACGCCGTGGCGACCGTGGTCGAGCAGGACGTCGACTACACGACGCTCTCCCGCTCGGTCAGCGACATCCGCATCGTGGAGTCGCTCGAATCGCACCCCTCCGGCGCCCTCCACCGCGGCATCGTCGACGTCAGCTCGCAGGTCGTGTCGTTCCAGCGACGGCGACCCAACGGCGAGAACCTCGGCGAGGAGCTGCTCGACATGCCGGTGCAGGAGCTGCGCACGCACAGCGTGTGGTGGACGCTCCCGGAGTCGCTCGTGCTCGACGCGGGCATCGATGCACCCGACATCCCCGGCGCGGCCCACGCGGCCGAGCACGCCTCCATCGGCCTGCTGCCCCTGTTCGCGACCTGCGACCGCTGGGACCTCGGCGGGGTGTCCACCGCATGCCATCCCGACACCGGCCAGCCCACCGTGTTCGTCTACGACGGCTATCCCGGCGGCGCCGGCTTCACCGAACACGGCTTCCGCGTCGCCACGGACTGGCTCACGTCGACCCGTGACGCGATCCACTCCTGCGGCTGCGAGAGCGGCTGCCCGTCGTGCGTCCAGTCACCCAAGTGCGGCAACGGGAACAATCCGCTGGACAAGGACCTCGCCGTGGTCCTGCTCGACGTGGCCCTGACGGCTATGGCGGGCCCGCTCGTGCCGACGCCCTGATCTCCGGATCACTGCGTCCGAGGAGCCCGAGCAGGCGGCTCGCGGCGGGAGGCGCGGTCGCAGTCACCTCGACGACGACGTCGACCCCGTCCCTCTGGCACGACACCATGGTCATCCCGTTCGCCGCGACGACGGCGATCGCTGCGGCGCACGGCTCGGCGACTGCCTGGGCGCCGGCGATCGCCGCCACGTCCGCGACCGTCGCGGCACGCTGCCGCGTGACCGCGAGCGCCCCGACGGCCGCTGCCACGAGTCCGACCATCAGCAGCACGTTCACCAGTGCCATGGACCAGACCGTTGCCGCGCCGCGGTCTCGCGCGCTCACGTCCATTCCCGCGGGATCGCCACTCGCTGGCTCAGCGTGAGGCTGATGCCCGTGAGGATCGGCACCGGGGCGGAGACCTCCTGGTCGGCGACAACGACGACCGACGAGCCCTCGGCCACGACGTGAAGGGTCGCCCCCGGTGCAACCGACTTCGCCGCATCGACAGCCTCCGGAACGGTGACGCCGCGGGCAACGTCGCGCGCCACCTGCCGAGCCGCATCCCCCAGCGCCATCGACGTCGCAGTCAGGGACAGGCCCCAGGCCAGGGCGATCGCCACTGCAGCGAGCAGCGGGATGGCCAGGGCCGTCTCCAGCAGGACCATCCCGCGGTCCGCCGAGCTCATGGTCGTGTTCGGCCGAGGCACTCGTGATGGGGCAGCGGACTGCCCCATCACGAGTGCCGGCACGGGCTGCCGACTGGTCATCGTCAGCCGAACATCGAGCCGAAGGCCTTGCTGAGCACGGTCCAGATGAGGTCGCGCACCTCATTGCTGGTCAGCAGCTTGATGAGCACTCCACCGAGACCGGCGGCCGCGACCGTTCCGACGGCGTACTCGGCCGTCGAGAGGCCGTCCTCCTCCTTGACGAATCGTGCGACGAACTGGCGCATGTGTGTCCCCCTTTCCACCGCCTGAGCGGCTGTGCCGACTCTCGGCACCGACGGTCCTGCCGTCGTGCCGCACACGTTCCTGCGAGCGGCTGCCGGCCGGCAGGTGCGTGAGCCGGGGTGGGGACGTCAGCCACGTCGCACCGCCTGCTGTGGACAGGCGAGAGGCGAGCGGGTGATCTGCACGCTCGGTCACCCGGATACCAGGGCGCCGGCCAGGGCGGCCACCACCGGCACGACTCCGGTGAGCAGGAAGGCCGGCAGGAAGCAGGCGGCCAGCGGAGCCACCGCGCGGACGCCGGCTGAGCGGGCAGCGACCTCCACGGCGCTCTGCCGTTCCCGCCGCATGTCCTCCGCGATCCGGGCCAGCACGGTCGATGTCGGCGCACCCGACTCCGCGGAGCGGATGACAGCGGCGGCCACGGGCTCGAGCGCCGGAACGCCCGCCACCGATGACCAGGCCGTCGTCGGGTCCGCCCCGAGGTCCAGCGCGGCGACCACGGGCCGGACCGCGTCCGCCATCGGCGAGCCGATCGCCTCGCCAGCGGCCGCGAGGGCGAACCGCATCGGGGCGCCGGACGCGAGGATCGCTCCCATCAGGTCGGCAAGGAGTGGGGCCTGCCGCTCGAGCTGCTCGCGCTGCGTGCGTGCGGTCCGCGACTCCAGCCTGCTGGCTGCCCGGGGGATCGCCACGACGCACCCGACACCGAGCAGCACGCCCATCGGCCCGCCCACCACCGCCCACACGCCGAGCCCGGCCACCAGGGCGGCCAGCAGGGCGGGGACGCCGCCCCGGCCTGTGCGGGCCGGGGCGGTCGGGCCGCCCGCCAGCAGCCGCGTCAGCCGCCGGTCGGGCGGCGGTGACGCCAGCAACCAGCACGCCCCGGCGACCAGGCCCGCGCTCACGAGGATCACAGCAGGCGCTCGACTCGTGCGGCGATCCGTCCGGTCCAGAAGGCGCCGGTCACAGTGAGGAGCAGTCCGACGATGAGGCACAGCCGCCCCACAGTCGTGCCGAGCAGCCAGGCGAGCGGATCGGAGCCGAGCATCATCCCGAAGCCGATGCCCACCAGCGGGAGCAGCGCCAGCATGCGCGCGGTGGCGCGCGGCCCGGCCAACTGGCCCTCGAGATCGACCCTGACGTCCTCCGCCGCTCGGGCCGTCGCCGCGATCCGGCCGACCGACACCGCGAGACCGGCACCCGTGTCGGCACCCACCTGCCAGCAGGCCGCGAGCTGCCGCAGCACCCCGTTCTCCCGGGCGTCGACGGCCAGGGCCGCGGTGACATCGCCGGCCATCTGCACGGCTGCGAGCGTCACCGGCCAGACGGACGGCTGCCCGCCCGACCGACCGAGGGCGGCACCCGGCGGCTGCCCTGCCTCCAGCTCGGCCGCAAGGGCACCCAGGGCCTGGATCACGCGCAGGCGATCGCGGGCCCTGCGACGTCTCGATGCCGGGCCGATGCCCACCTGACCCGCGACGGCCGCACCTCGACGACGCAGCCGGTCGACGACCACTGCTCGAGCGGAGGTGACGGTCCGCGCTGGGGCTCTCGCCCGTGCATCGGGCCAGGGTCGCACCGCCAGCCACGCGGCGGCCGCAGACAGCGCCACCGCAAGTGCCTCGAGGACCACGCGGCTACCCACGACCGAGCATCGCCTCGAGTCGCGGATGACCCTCGGCTGGCACCAGGCGCGTGTCACGGCGGATGAGGGCCGGCACCGTCGTGACCAATCCTGAGGCGCCACGCTCGAGCACATGGATTCCGCGCAGGACACGCCGTCCGAGGTCGTCGCGCCCGAGGTGGAGCACCGCATCGATGCCGGCTCCCATCAGGGCGTGGACGGCAAGGCGGTCGAGTCCCGCAGTGAGACCGAGTGCCTCGAGGCGGGCGGGAACGTCAGTCGCCGAGTTCGCATGCACGGTCCCCGCGCCGCCTTCGTGACCGGTGTTCATGGCCGCAAGCAGGTCCACGACCTCGGCCCCCCGGACCTCGCCGAGCACCAGGCGGTCGGGGCGCATGCGCAGCGCCTGACGCACCAGGTCCCGCAGGGACACGATGCCCGCACCCTCGACGTTCGCGGTGCGTGCCTGCATGCGCACGACGTGCGGATGGTCAGGGTCGAGCTCTGTCGAGTCCTCGACGATCACCAGCCGCTGGTCCGGCGGCACCAGGCCCAGCAGCGTCGACAGGACGGTCGTCTTGCCCGAGCCCGTCCCGCCGCTGACCAGGAACGCCAGCCGCACCGCGATCATCGCCCGCAGCACGTCGGCACACGCGGCGTCGACGGTGCCCCGCTCGACCAGGTCATCGAGGGTGAACGCCGACCGGTGCGGGATGCGCAGGGAGATCAGGGTCCCTCCCACCGAGATCGGCGGGATGACGCAGTGCAGTCGGGCACCGCTCGGCAGCCGCGCATCGACGTACGGGGCAGCGTCGTCGAGCCGGCGCCCCGCGGAGGCGGCGAGCCGCTGCGCCAGCCGTCGCACGTCCGACTCGCTCCCGAACACGACATCGGTCAGCTCGAGGCCCCGTCCTCGATCGACCCACACCGCGCCTGGCCCGTTGACGATGACGTCGGTGGTGCCCGGCTCCCGCATGAGCGGCTCGAGCGGTCCGGTGCCGACGAGATCCTGCCGAAGGGTCCGCACCAGGTCGAGGATGGCGGCGTCCCCGAGCACGAGTCCTTCGGCGCGCAGCGCCGCGGCCACGCGAGCAGGAGTCGCGTCACCCTCGTGCGCGACCAGCCGGGACCGCACTCGGTCGAGGAGCGAGACGCTCACGCGGCACGTGCGAGGGTGGTGGCCATGGTGCGCAGCGCCGCCAGGCAGGCGCGGCCGTAGGCATCGCGCAGCGAGGGCGGCTCACCGTTGTCGGCGCGTGCCGCCAGCGCCGGCGCATGCGGAAGGGTCGCCCGGATCGGGAGGGACAGGGCCGCACGCACGGCGTCCTCGCTCACCCCCCTGGAGTCGGCCCGCAGCACCAGCCCGACCGAGGCGCACCTGGACTGGAGCGTGGCCGCGACCCGCGCGGCCGCCGCGGTCGAGCGCACCCTGTTCATGCACACGACCAGGGCCTCGTTCGCACGCGCGAGCGCGACCTCGCCTGCCTCGTCGAGCTGACGCGGGAGGTCGACGATCACAAGGTCGAACCCCCGCTCGCCCGCGTCGACAACCGCGGTGAGCGACTCCGGCGGGAGCGCCGTCGCACCCTCCCGTCCGGCTGACAGGACGGCCACCCCGCCCACGTGCGGAAGCGCCTGGTCGAGGGACGCCGCACTGAGCCGACCGCGGGTGTCGGCCAGGTCCGGCCACCTGACGCCGGCTGCATCCTCGAGGCCGAGGAGCACGTCCAGCCCGCCGCCGACGGGGTCCGCATCGACGAGCAGGACGCGGAGCGACCGTGAGGCCGCCGCCAGCGCCAGCCCGGCGGCGAACGTCGAGGCTCCCGCACCACCGCCCGCGCCGATGACCGCAACGACGACACCCTCGCGCGACGTGCCCTCGCCGCTGTCGGCCAGCCGGTCGATCAGCCACCGCTCGGCATCGGGCAGGCACACCACATGCTCCGCGCCCAGGCTCACGGCGCGCTGCCAGTCCTCCGGCGTCGGGGCGTGGCCGAGGAGCACCACGTCCCGTCGGCGTGGCAGCTGGGCGGCGGCCGCTCGCGCGGCCGCGTCCGAGCCGACGAGGACCAGCGGCGCAAGCACCCAGTGGCTTCGCGCTGCCTCCGCGTCAGTCGCCAGGTGCACCTCGACGCCGTTGGCCGCGGCCAGCCGGAGGACGTCGTCGATGAGATCAGGGTCGCCGCTCACCAGCAGCGGTCGGGTTCTGTTCATGGTGCCTCCTCGTGCCACGAGCGTGCCGCTCGGCGCGCGGATGCGGCCATCGGCAGGGCGGTTCTGTGGACAGGCGGTGAACACGGGCCGGGCTGTGGATGCGCGGGGTACCGTCAGTCCATGACCGAAGCGAAGGCGGCCGCGTTCTTCGACCTCGACAAGACGATCCTCGCGAAGTCGAGCTCCTTCGCCTTCGCTCGTCCCTTCTACAAGGAGGGACTGATCGGTCGCACCGACGTCATCCGCAGCGCCTACGCGCAGTTCGTCTACCTCGCGTCCGGCGCAGACCACGACCAGATGGAGACGATGCGGGAGTACATGTCGAAGCTCGTCACGGGATGGGACGCGGACAAGGTGCAGGCCATCGTCGGGGAGACCCTCGACGAGATCGTCGATCCGATGGTCTACGAGGAGGCTGTGCAGCTCATCGCCGAGCACAAGGCCGCCGGGCGCGACGTCATCATCATCTCGTCGTCCGGAACCGACATCGTCGAGCCGATCGGCGCGCGGCTCGGCGTCGACCTCGCGATCGGCACGCAGGTGGCCATCGAGGACGGCGAGTACACCGGCGAGATCGTGTTCTACGCCTACGGGGAGGGCAAGGCGGAGGCCATGCGGCTCACTCGCGGAGGAGCGCGGGTACGACCTGGCGGAGTCCTACTCGTACAGCGACTCCCACACCGACCTGCCCATGCTCGACATCGTCGGTCATCCGTTCGCCGTCAACCCCGACACCGAGCTGCGCGAAGATCGCCGTCGAGCGGGGCTGGCCGATCCTCGACTTCGCCAAGCCCGTCGCGATGCGGGAGCAGGCGACCAAGCGGCAGGCCGTGGCCGCCGGCGCGGGGGTGGCGATAGGTGCCGTCGCGCTCGGGCTGACCTGGTACGCGCGACGCCGCGGTGCCCGCCCCTGACCTCGAGTCCACACCCCACGGTCAATCCCGGCGCCTTGTGTGACGGCTAGGTGAGGAGTCGGCGGAGGCGGGCGGCCAGAGCGTCGCCACGCAGGTCGGCCGCCCCCCATCGCACCACCCGAAAGCCCTCCCCGCGGATCTCGTCCTCTCGTCGCTTCTCGGCGTAGAGCGCGTCAGCAGCCACGTACTTCATCCGGCCGTCCGCCTCCCCCACCAAAGCCGCCTGGTCCCACAGGAAGTCGACCCGCGCCACGAAGCAGCCGTTAGCCGTTCGGATCTCCACCTGCATCCGCGGCAGGGGGATGCGGCGGTCGATGAAGTACGCCCACGAGGCCGACTCCAGCGCTGTCTCACGCGCACCGTCGAGGTGTCGGCCGGCTTCGGTAGCAGCCCGGATCCCACGCCGGGTCCACGTTGTGGTGAGCACGCGACTCACGTCCGCCGAGGTCATCGCCCCCGCACGCAGGGCTGCATCACCGAGGACCAGGCCGTCGACCAGGCGGCCTGAACGCGCCACGTCAAACCACGTGCGGGACACCGACGTGATCGGCACCGGGCCCAAGACCACATCGAGCTCGTGCAGCTCCATCCGGTGGACCACCACACCTGGCCGTCGACCGTTATGGCCCCCGGCACGCGCGACCAAGGACACGTCGGGTCCAGGGGACCTCCACAACGGCAGCCCGTGCACAACCGCTGCGCTGTCGAAGCCGATGAGGCAGCCGTCATGGGCCAACGCCTCGGCGATCGCCCGATCGGCGTGAAGGCGTCTCGCTGCTGCCCACTCGTCCGCACCGCCATCCGTCGGCCTAGTGCGGTAGACCCCTCGGGCCAGCCGGGTCCAGCGGCCGGACCTCACTCGCTGCCGCACCTGATCAGGGGTCATCCCGGCCGCCAGCGCCATGTCCATCGTCACGATGGCCGCCAGCTGCGGTTCGGGACCGGCGACGCGAGGCACAAGGTCGGGACGATCGTCCGTTATCGCCTCGCGGGCAAACACCCGTCCACAGCCCCCGCCGAGTCCACGCCCCAGCGTCACAAACCCGCCTCTTTGTGACGGCCAGGTGTGGACTCAGGGGATGACGACGGCCCGCGCGCCCATCGCGACCGCCGTCGCCTGCCACACGATGAACTCCGAGACGCCCTCGCGGGTGCCGCTCGCGTAGCCCCTGAGCGCCTTCACGTACGCGGGCCGACCGAGCTCGAGCATCCCGTGCTCCGGGATGCTGAACGGGGAGGGGTCGACGCCGCGGCTGGCCAGCACCAGGCGCACGCTCGCCCTCGCCAGCAGCCCGGACCCCCACGCGAACGGTCGCACCGTCGCGAGCTCCGCATGGGCGATCGCCGCGACGACGATCGCCGGTGCCTCGGTCGGCGACGTCAGCGTCTGCGCCAGCATCGCCAGCCGTTCGGCGGCTGCGGTCGCGGGCAGGACGGCACCCAGGTTCAGCGGATCGTCGGCCGACGCAGCCGACCGCGGCCGGCCCAGCTCGTCCGGTGGAACGAAGCCATGCGCCGCCAGCGCGTGCAGGTGGGCCCAGGCCTGCAGGGGTGCACCCGTGAAGACGTCCACCTGCGTCGGGACGGCCGCCGTCAGGCGGAGGGCGGCCTCGAGCACGCGCCCCATCGGGGACTCGTCCGGCACGGCCACATCGGCCCCGTCCATGGCGGCGGTGTCCCGCGCACCTCGCTGGATCGAGGCGGCGGCCACCTCGGCGGCGGCGCCGCGCACGTCGCGCCGCCACAGGAGGGCGTCGATCTCCTCGCGGGCCGCCAGCACGGCGGCCGACACCCTCTCGTCGGAGGCGAGGACGGCCAGTGGATCGGTGCGAGTCGGGAACACAGCCCCATCTAACCCAGCGGTTTGGTTCACTTGGCCCGTGACCAGCCAGAACCCGACGAACGACGCCCTGTCCAACCTCTCCCATGAGGACCGGCTCTTCCCGCCGAGCGCGGAGTTCAGCGCCCAGGCCAACGCCCAACCGGACATGTACGAGCGTGCCGCGGCCGATCGACTGGGGTTCTGGGCCGAGCAGGCCGGCCATCTGTCCTGGGCTGAGCCGTTCACCGAGGTGCTGGACTGGTCCGAGGCGCCCTTCGCGAAGTGGTTCGTCGGCGGCAGGCTCAACGTCGCGTACAACTGCGTCGACCGCCATGTGGAGTCCGGCCACGGCGACCAGGTGGCGATCCGGTTCGAGGGCGAGCCCGGCGACCGGCTCGACATCACGTACGCGCAGCTGCAGGTCGAGGTCGCCAAGACCGCCCACGCGCTGACCGAGCTCGGCGTCCAGGCCGGCGACCGCGTCGCGATCTACCTGCCGATGATCCCGGAGGCCGTGGTCGCGATGCTCGCGTGCGCGCGCCTCGGCGCTCCCCACTCCGTCGTGTTCGCGGGCTTCTCGGCGGAGGCGCTGCGCAGCCGGATCGACGACGCCACCGCCAAGGTCGTCATCACGGCCGACGGCCAGAACCGGCGGGGGTCGCAGATGGCCCTCAAGCCGGCGGTCGACGAGGCGGTGGAGGCGTGCCCGTCCGTCGAGCACGTCCTCGTCGTGCGGCGGACGGGGCAGGACGTCGACTGGGCCGAGGGCCGTGACGTCTGGTGGCACGACATCGTCGGGCGCCAGCCCGCGGAGCACGCCCCGGAGGCGTTCGACAGCGAGCATCCGCTGTTCATCCTCTACACGTCGGGCACGACCGGGAAGCCCAAGGGCATCCTCCACACGACCGGCGGGTACCTGACGCAGACCTCCTTCACCCACCGCGCGGTCTTCGACCTCAAGCCCGACACCGACGTCTACTGGTGCACGGCCGACATCGGCTGGGTCACCGGGCACTCGTACATCGTCTACGGACCGCTCGCGAACCGCGTCACGCAGGTCATCTACGAGGGCACGCCCGACACCCCGGACAAGGACCGCTTCTGGGACATCGTCGAGCGGCACCGCGTCTCGATCCTCTACACCGCGCCCACCGCGATCCGCACCTTCATGAAGTGGGGCGACCACTACCCGCTGGGCAAGGACCTCTCGAGCCTGCGTCTCCTCGGATCGGTGGGCGAGCCGATCAACCCCGAGGCCTGGATGTGGTACCGCACGGTCATCGGCGGCAGCCGCTGCCCGATCGTCGACACGTGGTGGCAGACGGAGACCGGCGCGATCATGATCAGCCCGCTGCCGGGCGTCACCGCGACCAAGCCCGGCTCCGCGATGGGGCCGCTGCCCGGCATCGGCGCGGCAGTCGTCGACGACTACGCGACCCCCGTGGGCAACGGTCACGGCGGATACCTGGTCCTCACGGAACCGTGGCCGTCGATGCTGCGCGGCATCTGGGGCGACAACGACCGCTACGTCGAGACGTACTGGTCACGCTGGCCGCAGTTCTACTTCGCCGGCGACGGCGCGAAGTGGGACGAGGACGGCGCCATCTGGCTGCTCGGCCGCGTTGACGATGTCATGAACATCTCCGGCCATCGCATCTCCACCACCGAGGTCGAGTCGGCCCTCGTCTCGCACCCGAAGGTCGCCGAGGCGGCGGTCGTCGGTGCCGCCGATGAGACCACGGGCCAGGGCATCGTCGCCTTCGTCATCCTGCGCGGCGGCGTGCCGTCCGAGGAGGCCGAGGGAACGGCGATCATCACCGAGCTGCGCAACCACGTCGCGCACGAGATCGGCCCGATCGCCAAGCCCCGGCAGATCATGGTCGTGCCCGAGCTGCCCAAGACCCGCTCGGGGAAGATCATGCGCCGGCTCCTGCGCGACGTCGCGGAGAATCGCACCCTGGGTGACGCGACCACACTCGCCGACCCCGCGGTGATGAACCTCATCTCGTCCGGGCTGGCGTCCGCGTCGGCCGACGACTGACATCGCGTAGGCTGGCGTCGTTCCAATTGGTGCGCCGGGAAGCCTGGTCGGCAGCGCATACCCGCACGACTGCTGACCGGAAGGCGACGTGATGAGCACCTCGAACGAGTTCCTCCGCCGGCCCTCGATCCTCGAGCTGGGCTACCTGCGCGAACGCCTGCGCGACGAGACCGTCGGCGGCATGCTGCTGCTGATCGCAGCGGCCATCGCCCTCGTCTGGGCCAACTCCCCCTGGGCCGACTCGTACTTCGACCTCGTGGGTCTCAAGGTCGGCCCGGTGTCCCTGCACCTGGACCTTCCCCTCGGTGTGTGGGCTGCGGACGGCCTGCTTGCCGTCTTCTTCTTCATCGTCGGTCTCGAGCTGAAGCACGAGCTCGTGCTCGGGTCGCTCTCCAAGGTGCGAGAGGCAGTGGTCCCGGCCGCCGCGGCGATCGGCGGCATGCTCGTGCCCGCCGGCATCTTCGTGGTCGTCAACCTCGTGATGGCCGATGGCTCGCTGACGGGCTGGGGCATCCCCATGGCGACGGACATCGCGTTCGCGCTCGCGGTGCTCGCCGTGGTGGGGCGTCGCCTGCCCGTGGCGCTGCGGGCCTTCCTGCTGACGCTCGCGGTCGTCGACGACCTCGGTGCCATCACCGTCATCGCCATCTTCTACACCGAGAACATCTCGTTCCTCTGGCTCGCAGCGGCCGCCGCCACCTTCGTGGCCTACGCGCTTGCCATGCGCTTCCGCGTCACCACGCCGTTCCTCTACGTCCCCCTCGTGCTGGCAGGCTGGTACTTCACTCACGAGAGTGGCATCCATGCCACGGTCGCGGGCGTCGCGTTCGGCTTCCTGACCCGCGTCCGGCCCGATCCCGGGGAGGGCGAGGCCCCGGCCGATCGAATGACGCACCTCATCGGTCCGATCAGCGCCGGGATCTGCGTCCCGCTGTTCGCCTTCTTCGCAGCGGGCGTCGACTTCCGCAGCGTCGGCTTCCTCGAGTCGATCAGCACGCCGGTCGCCATCGGCATCATCGTGGGCCTCGTCGTGGGCAAGCCCATCGGCGTCCTGGGTGGCGCCTGGCTCACCGCGCGGTTCACCCGTGCCAGCCTCACCCCGGATCTCGGCTGGCGTGACGTGGGCGCCATCGGTGTCATCGCCGGGATCGGCTTCACGGTGGCCCTGCTCATCTCTGAGCTGGCCTACGGGATGGAGGAGTCGCTGCTCGAGTCGGCGAAGGTCGCCGTCCTGACCGCATCCGTCGTCGCGGCCCTGCTCGCAGGCGTCGCCATCCGCGCCAGGAACCGGCACTACTCCGAGGTGTACGCGCGCGAGTCCGCCGATGAGGACGGTGACGGAATCCCGGACGTGTACGAGTCCCCGGACGCCCGATAGCCTTCAGGCACCTGCCCGACCGGAGGAATGCCATGCCGCCCCAGCCAAAGAACCAGCCGAGCATCAAGGAACTGGTCACCAAGACGGTCGCCGACGCCCAGCGGCTGGCGAAGGCCCAGGCCGCACTGCTGCAGAACGAGATGTCCGCCACCGGCGGCAAGGTGGGCAAGGGCGCGGGCCTCGGCATCGCCACCGCCGGCATCGCGATCTTCGCGATCCTGTTCCTGCTGCTGACCCTTGCGTTCGTGCTCGTCGCCCTCGGCCTGCCGATCTGGGCCGGCATGCTGATCGTCGGCGTCATCCTGATCATCGCCGGGACGATCACCGGCCTGCTGGCCAAGAAGTTCCTCGAGGAGGCCAAGCCGCCGAACCTCGCCATCGCCGAGTTCGAGAAGACCAAGGCCGCGCTCTCCGGCAAGCCCGCCGACCCAGTGTCCGCCCCCATCGCGGCCGTGGCCGAGGCCCTGCCTGAGACGCCGGGCACCTAGCTCGTGCCCCTGCCCGAGCCCGACGCGGCCATCCGGGCGGCGGGCCCGTGGACGCATCGGGACGTCGCCGCCAATGGCGCCCGATTCCACGTCGTCGACATCGGCGACGGTCCCGCTGTGCTCCTCCTCCATGGCTTCCCCACGTTCTGGTGGACCTGGCGCAGGCAGCTGACCGTCCTGGCCGACGCCGGGTACCGGGCCATCGCGATGGACCTGCGCGGCTACGGCGGCTCCGACCATCCCCCGGAGGGCTACGACCCGCGCACGATGGCCGCCGACGTCGCGGGCGTGATCCGCTGCCTCGGCGAGCCCGAGGCCGTGATCGTGGGCCATGGCTGGGGTGGCGTCGCGGCGTGGTCGACGGCTGTCCTCGAACCGGAGGTCGTGCGCGCGATCGTGCCGGTCTCCATGCCGCACCCACGACAGCTCCGCGCGGCACTGGCGCGCGAGGGCCGCCAGCGTGCGGCGATGCGGTACGCCATGGGATTCCAGCTCCCCTTCTCGCCGGAGCGCTCACTGACCGCCCGCGAGGGTGCCCGGGTACGGGACCTGATCGCGTCGTGGTCGTACGACGATGCGTGGCTCGACGAGACCACTGCCGACACGTACCGCTCGGCGTTCCTGCGCTGGCCGACGGCCCACACCGCCGTGGAGTACCACCGGTGGGCGGTGCGCTCCGCGTTCCGCCCCGACGGGCTGAGGTACATGGGCCTGATGGAGGCCCCGATCCAGCGCGCCGTCCTCCAGGTGCACGGCTCGCATGACCCGATGGTCCTGCCCGAGTCGGTCGACGGGAGCGACGCGTATGTGCGTGCTCCGTACGAGCGCCTCGACCTCGAGGTGGGCCACTTCCCGCACGAGGAGGATCCGGTCGCCTTCAATGCGGGGCTCACGGCCTGGCTGTCGGCGCTCGACCGGCCGTGATGCCCGAACGGCCGCGTGACGGGCTGGGACGACCGCTGCCCTGGGACTCGGATCCGGCCCTGGCGGCGCCCCCTGTCCCCGACACGACCGGACTGGCGGACGAGGAGGTCTGGCAGCTCGCCCTGGGCTACCTGGACCGGGGGATGCCCTTCCACGCCCACGAGGTGTTCGAGCAGCGATGGCGCAGCTGCCCGGCCCAGGACCGGCTGGCGTGGCGAGCCGCTGCGCAGTGGGGAGCAGCGCAGACCCATGCCGCCCGCGGCAACGCCGTTGGCGCGGCACGACTCGCGGTTCGCGCGATCGAGACGTCGGACTCAGCGCCATCGATCCCGACGGGCATCGACGTGGTCCGGCTCAGGAGAGCCTGCGAGCTGCTCGCGCAGCCACCGGACGTCGGCTCCCCCTAGGGTCGCGCGAGCCCCGTGAGCATGGCGTCGAGCATCGACGCATACGTGCGCTCAGGGTGCGCCGAGAAGGTGACGCCCGCGAGCTCCAGGCTCACGGCCCCATGCATGGAGTTCCAGATCTGCTGGGCGACGTCGACCTCGTCGCCCTCGGCGAGCAGTCCGGCAGCCATGGCGTCCGAGACGCGGCCCACCAGCTCGGAGAAGGTCCGCTCTGCCCGCTCCAGGGACTCCGCGGAGAGCTCCAGCTCGAGCATCTGCCGGAACATCAGCTCGTAGAGGTGCGGGTGCGCGAGGGCGAACGAGCGGTAGGCCGAGCATCCCGCACGCAGGCGGGACAGCGCGTCCGCTCCGCTGGCCCCGGTGATCGCCGTGTGCAGGCCGTCGAAGCCCTGCACGAACAGGGCCTCGAGGAGTCCGTCCTTGTTGCCGAAGCGGGAGTAGACCCCCATCGGCGCCACGCCGGCCCGCGTGGCAACGGCCCGCACGGTGATCGCGTGGCTGCCGCCCTCCTCGATCAGCTCGAGGGCGGCGTCCAGCAGGGAGTCGGTCACGTCGGCACTCGGCGTCCGAGTACGTCCTTGCGCATCCATCACATCTCTAGTATAACGTACCATTGTTATGGAACAACGTTATATAGGAGCCCCGATGACCCACTCGCCCGCACCGACCCTCGATGCCGCCGTCCACTCCCGGCGCTGGCTGATCCTCGCCGTCCTGTGCCTCAGCCTCCTGATGGTCATCATCGACAACACCATCGTGAACGTGGCCCTGCCCACCCTGAGCACGGAGCTGGACGCGTCGACGACCGAGCTCCAGTGGATCGTCGACGCCTACACGCTGGTGTTCAGCGCGCTCCTGCTCGCCTTCGGCCACTTCGGCGACCGGTTCGGGCGCAAGCTCGCCCTTCAGCTGGGGCTCGTGATCTTCGCGCTGACGTCCGCGCTGGCAGCGATGGCCACCACCTCGACCCAGTTGATCGGGGCGCGCGCCCTGATGGGCATCGGGGCGGCGTTCGTCTTCCCGGCGACCCTCGCGATCCTGGTCAACGTCTTCACGGACCGCAAGGAGCGCGCAGCGGCCATCGGCATCTGGTCGGCCTGCACGGGCGTCGCCGTCGCCCTCGGCCCCGTCACCGGCGGCTACCTGCTCGAGCACTTCGCGTGGGGGTCGATCTTCCTCGTGAACCTGCCGCTGGCTGCCCTCGCCATCATCGCCGGCTGGTTCCTCGTCCCGACGTCACGTGATCCGAACACCGGCGGCATGGACCACCTCGGGCTGGTCCTCTCCGCCGCAGGCGTCGCCCTCGTCGTCTGGGCAATCATCGAGGCGCCGCACCGCGGCTGGACCGACTCCCTGATCGTCGTCGGAGGTGCCGTCGGGATCGGCCTCCTCGCGGTCTTCGTGGCCTGGGAGCGCCGGGTGCGGCATCCGCTGCTCGACGTCAGCCTGTTCCGGAACGCGCGCTTCAGTGCGGCCAGCCTGTCCATCGCGGCCGCGTTCTTCGCGCTCTTCGGCTTCATCTTCCTCATCACCCAGTACCTGCAGCTGGTCCAGGGCTACTCACCGCTGGAGGCAGGCCTGCGCACCCTGCCCTTCGCGATCGCCACGGGTGTCACCTCGCCACTGGCCATCGTCGCCATGCACCGGTGGGGGTCGAAGCTCGTCGTCGCCGGCGGACTGGCCGTCATGTCGCTCGGCTTCGTGCTCGCCTCCTTCGTCGAGGTGGACACGCCCTACACCCAGCTCACCCTGATCTCGATGGTCACGATGGCCATCGGCCTGGGCCTGACGACCGGCCCGGCCACCGAGTCGATCATGGGCGCCCTGCCCGAGGAGAAGGCCGGAGTCGGGTCAGCCGTCAACGACACGACGCGCGAGCTCGGCGGCACCCTGGGCGTGGCCGTGGTCGGCTCCGTCTTCGCGAGCGTCTACGGAGCCGCCCTCGTCGACGCCCTGCAGCCACTCGGCCTGCCAGGCGAGCTGCTGGACTCCGCACGCGAGTCGACAGCCGCGGCCCTGTCCATCGCGGAGTCGCTGCCCGGCGACATCGGCGTCGGCGTCGTGAGCGCAGCCCAGAACGCGTTCATCGACGGGCTCTCAACGGGATCGCTCGTGGCCGCGGGAGTGGCGGCGGCGGGGGCCATCGTCGCCCTGACGTTCCTGCCGGCCCGTCAGTCCCTGATCCGGCAGGTGCCGGTGTCGACAGCCCTCGGCGATGAGAAGGCCGCCTCGACCGCGGGACGCAGCTCGTCGGCCGTCAGGGCATAGCCGGTCGACTCGGCCTCGTCGTCGGCGCCGAACACCATGCCGAGGACGAGGCCGTCGGGCCGCAGCAGCGGACCGCCCGAGTTGCCCGGCAGGACGGTGCCCCGCACGGCGTACACCTGGCGCTCGACACCGGCATCCCCGTAGATGTCGTCGCCCAGGGCCGTGACCTCGGCGCGCACCCGGGCCGGCTCCGCACGGAAGGGACCGGACTCGGGGAAGCCGGCGATGACCGCGGGGTCACCGGAGCGAGCCGACTCCGCCGCCAGCACGAGGGGGCGGGCACCCAGACCGGGCACCGCGAGGACGGCGACGTCAGTGGCCGGGTCGAAGTAGACGACGGTGGAGGCCAGGCCCGGGTCCGCCAGCCGCACGCGGACCACCGGCTCGGCCACCCCCGCGACGACGTGGGCGTTCGTCATCACGAGATCGGGGGCGATGGCGAAGCCGGAGCCGGTCACCGCCGCACCGCACTCGGGGGTCTCCCCTGCCACCTGAACGACGGACTCACGGGCCTCGTCCACCTCGAGCGTGACGGATGAGGGATCCGGCGGATCGACATCGGGGCCGGTGATCTGCGCGAGGCCGGAGAAGATCCTCGGAACCGACGTCGTCCCGACGAGATCACGCAGGTCGCCGAACGCGTTGCGCGCGGGCACGGGCACGAGCGAGTCCAGAGCCACCAGCACGCGCGACTCGGTCACCTGCTGCGACACGAGGGCCAGCGGCACGTACGCCAGGGCGCTCGCCATGATCCACGCGACGACGGCGAGGGCGAGCACGTTGAGGCCGGCACCGGCGACGTTATCGACGACGCGGGCCGGCCTCCAGGTGATGCCGCCGCGCAGCCGGTCACCGAGGATCGACGCCGCGAACTGGCCGAGCAGCGCGCTGATCAGCACGCCGAGCCCGAGTGCGGCAGCTCGCAGCCACTCGGTCTCGATGAGCGCGTCCACGACGCTCGGCAGGAGGAAGGCCGCTGCCAGCCCCCCGCCGAGGAAGCCGACGAAGGACAGCAGGCCCGCGACGAAGCCGCGGTGCCAGCCGGCGAAGGCGAAGACGGTGACGGCGCCGATGAGGACCCAGTCGACGAGGTTCACGTCTCGGGCTCCTCCGCGAGGGGCACGACCCGCGACTCGTCCCAGGGCACGGCCCAGCCCAGACGGTCGAGCAGGCCGGCGATGAGCCCGGCCGTGAAGCCCCAGACGAGCAGGCCCTGCACCTCGAAGGCGGGGCCGATGAAGCCGGACGGATGCAGCACGCGACATCGGTTCGCCGGGTCGACCAGGTCGCTGATCGGCACCCGATGGACGCTCTCGACCTCGGCGGCGTCCAGAGCCCAGACCGGCGACATCGTGTGCCACCAGCCCAGGACCGGAGTGACCACGTAGTTGGTCACCGGGACCCACAGATCGGGGAGGGCGCCGAAGACGAGCACGCCCGTCGGATCGATGCCGGTCTCCTCCTGCGCCTCGCGGAGGGCCGCAGCGCCGGCGTCCTCGTCATCGTCGTCGACGGCACCGCCCGGGAAGGCCGGCTGACCGGCGTGCGAGCGCATCGTGCTGGCCCGCTGGATCAGCAGCAGGTCATGGTGGTCACCGAACAGGATGAGGACGGCCGAGTGCCTGCCCTCGCCGTGCGGCGGCACGAACCGCGTGAGCTCCTCGGCCGTGACCGAGGCCGCGATCGTCGCGACCGGCTTCAGCCAGTCAGGCAGGCGATCGACTGCGGCGGGATCGACGGTTCCGGTGCGTGACCACTCCATCGTCAGCCTCGCCCGGAGTCCCGAACGAGCCTGGCCGCCTCGACCGGGTCGGTCGGCCCCTCCCCGAAGGCGGGACACCAGCGGGCCACCGGGCAGGCGCCGCACGCCGGGCGGCGCGCATGGCAGCGGCGCCGGCCGTGCCAGATGACGCGGTGCGACATCAGCGTCCAGTCCTTCTTCGGCACGAGGACCATGAGCTCGGCCTCGACCTTCTCCGGGTCGGTCTGCTCCGTCCAGCCGAATCGGCGGGCGAGCCGGCCGAAATGCGTGTCGACCGTGATCCCCGGAACGCCGAAGGCATCCCCGAGGACGACGTTCGCCGTCTTGCGGCCCACGCCGGGGAGGGTCACGAGGTCCTCGAGCCGACCGGGCACCTGGCCGCCGAACCCGTCGCACAGCTTCTGGCCCAGGGCCTGCAGCGTCTTGGCCTTCTGCCGGAAGAACCCGGTCGGGGCGATCAGCGCCTCCAGTTCCAGCCGGTCGCTGGCCGCGTAAGCAGCCGCGTCGGGGTAGCGCCGGAAGAGGGCGGGCGTCACCGAGTTGACCCGCTGGTCGGTGCATTGCGCGCTCAGCACGGTCGCCACGAGCAGCTCGAGAGGTGTCGTGAAGTCCAGCTCGCAGTGGGCATCGGGGTAGGTCTCGCCAAGCGTCGTGAGGATGCGGCGGGCCCGGCGCTTGCGCGCGGCGAGGTCCTCGTCGCCAGCCCGCACCGATGCCCTCGCCATGCCGCTAGCGTATGTCGCACTGATCGGAGCACTGCGGTGGCGCCGCGCGACCGATTGTGCGACAGAATGTCTCTGGACAGCCCGGGCTCGCCCGGGCCGCCCTTATGACGGGGCCGGACCGGAAGGAGGAGCCGTGGACACGTTCATGCAGTCCCCGCTCTTCGCAGCCCTCGATGCCGAGGGTGCCGCCGCCCTGCACGCCTCCCTCGCGGAGACCGACGTGCCCAAGGGCGACGTCCTGTTCCACGAGGGCGAGCCCGGCGACCGCATGTACGTCATCGTCGACGGCAAGGTGTGCCCCATTCATAAATGCAGCCCCAGGACTCTCAGTCTTGCTGAAGTCTTCGACCTTTACCTCACCCAGGCCCAGCAGCGCGGCAAGAGGTCATGGAGGTCTGACGTTGGGAGGTGGGAGAACTATCTGTCAGCGCTTGCTCCGCTCCCCCTGGACTCCATAACCCCTGAGCTGATACAGCGAGTGCTGGATGAAATGCACCCACACCCCAAATTCAAGAACAGGACAAAGCCATTATCCGCAGCCACCCGCAGACAAGTCTTCGCCCTGCTAAGCATCGCGGGCGGCGTCGCGCTTGCCCTGGCGCTGCCAGAGCCGCGCCAGGCTGGTGGCGGCGCGCAGCTCGAACGTCTTGGCCTCTTGCCGCCGGGCGATCTCCAGGGACTGGTGGAGGAGCGCCTCCGCCTCCGGGGCCGCATCGGCGTCCATGTCGAGGAGAATCTCCGCCCGCAGCCGGTGCAGCTCGGCATCGTAGTAGTGCTGTCCCTGTTGCTCGGCTCGTGCGACGCCGAGGGCGAGCGCGCCCAGGGCGTCGTCGTGGCGCCCGACCTTCCGGAGGCCCTCGGCGAGCAAGACGAGGAACTGGGGCGCTCCGAGCCCGCTCCCGTCTGCAGCCAGCTCGCCCATCGCCTGCTGCATCTCCGCGATGCCCGCCTCGCCCTCCCCCGATTCGACCCGCGCGAAGCCTCGCAAGAACCTCCCCAGTCCCAGGTACAACGGAAACCCGAGCTGCTCGGCGAGACCCACGAGTTCTTCGGTGCGTTCCCGCGTCCGGTCGAGCTCGCCGCGCTCGACATGGACAATCCAGCAAGGAAGAGAGCGTGCGCCAGACTGAGCGGATGTTCCACGCGCTTCGCCAGCGCCACCGCCGCCTCGCTCAACGCCAACGCCCGGTCGGGATGGCCAAGGTACAGGTGACACCAGGCCGCAAGCGCGTGGGCGTGGAGGCCAGGATCGAATCCCAGCGTGTACGCCAGCGGCCCATGCTCGCCGGGATTGTAGAATTTGATGCACTGCTCGAAATGCTGCAGAGCCCGCGAGAAGTGGCCCTCGAAGAGCAACGATTGGCCGACTTGGTGGTGAGCCGAGAGGAGGTCGAACGCCTCTCCCGTGCGCTCGGCGGCTGCCAGGGCCTCCTGCGCGACCTCGGCCGCGGTCGCGAGGTCACCCTTGACGTAATAGGCCGCCGCCACTCCCACGAGCACGCGCGGCAGCTCGGGCGACTCGCCGATCTGGGACGCCAGCTCGCGCGCGCGCGCGTAGATGTAGTGTTGCGCGAGCATCTCGGGCAACGGCGGCTTGAGAGCCCCGAGTCGCCCGGCATTGGCATCGAAGACGCGGAAATAGTGGTGGCGGACCGAGAACACGACGCTCGGCACCTTGCCGGTACGCTCGGTCTCGGCGATCAGATCGTCCACCCGGTCGCGCCAACGGCGCTGCTGCATCGCCGAGAACAGCGCGGCGAGCTCGCCGGCGAACGCGCCCGCAAGGCTGCGCCGCTCGGCGCGGCGCCTTTGCGCATCGAGCGCCCACTGCGCGCCGATGCCGCCGGCGATCGCGAGCGCGCCGCCCAGGAGTGCCGACAGCAGTTGCGCGGTGGGTGGGTCGAACGTCATCTCGGGCCTCTGGCGAACACGCTGGAGCAGGACTTTATCGAGGCTAGCGGAATCGCCGTCCGCAAACCATGCGGCAGCAGCGGCCCCCCGTGGTGTCGAAGATGAGGCCATGGTGAACGAATCGGATCGCGACGTGTTTGACCGCGATCAATCCGCCCGCCGCCGGGCTCGCCCCGCCCTGCGCGAATAGCCGGTGGTGAAGTAGCCGCGATCGTGCAGCCACGAGATCGCGGTCAGATGGTGCAGCGGTGCCAGGATCGCATACGACGCCAGCAGCAACTGGATCGGCGCCACCCAGGCGACCGCCGCCGACAGCAGGATCAGCCCGACGTTGATCGCGCCGAGTTGCTCGACGCTCATCGTCGAGCGGGGGGCCGCCACGGCCGCGGCGAGCGCAACGAGGGGAGTTGGATCTGGGCCTGCGCGCGGCGCGTCCCACACCGGGCGCCGACCGCGTTCGGTCGCCGGGGTGCCACGGCGAATGCCCTGGCGGGCGGCCCGCGCCTCGGCGGCCGCCCTGGAACTCGAAACCGAGCGGGTGCCGCGGCTCGCGCGCGTGCCCTGGCTCGCTCGCGCCGGATCGTCGCCTCGTCCACTCTCGGCGACGCCCTCCGGGCAGCGTCAGCGCCGCAGCTTGAGTTGATCGGCCGGGGTGCGCTTCGCGTCAGCCTCCGCGAAGGTCGATGCGAAGCACACTGCGGTGGCGGTGTTGAGCACCTGCACCGTCACAGGGAAGTCGGCGCTCGCCAGCCGCAGGCCGTCCTTGCCGTCCGCCGTGCGGTTCCGCAGCAGCAGGATCGACTTGCCGGCGGTGCCGCGCCCTGGAGCCCGGAGGATCTCACCGGCTCCGCCGTCTTCCACGCCTCCTCGCCGCACCGCCCGGTGGGGAGGGGGGCCGGGACGGCTGCCACCGCCATCGCCATGCGCTCGAGGGCCGAGAACCATTGGTTGGCGTGGGAGTCGCCGAACAGCACGACGGTGCGCGGCGAGGAGGGAGCGCCGCAGGCGCACGCGGCGAACCGGGTCGGCGTCTGCGCCAGCTTGCGGGCTGCCGGATTTCACGTGCGCCGGGGTGGGTGCCGTGGCGTGCCTTCGGCTGCCTCGGTGTGCGCAAGACGTGGGCGGAGCACCAGGCGTCGTGCCTTCGCGTGCCTCGCTATGCCGCCTCGGCCCGCGGCGTTGACTCGCAGAATATTGGCAGAATCCGGCGGCCTGGCCGGGCTGTCGCCGATCGCCCCCCGCATCACAGGCTGTGGACAGATCGGCTGATTATCGGTATTTACCGAAAGTGCGGTTCGAGTGGGACGATCGGAAGGCCTTGGCGAACCGTACGAAGCACGGCATCAGCTTCGAGGAGGCCATCACCGCATTCGATGATCCGTTCGCCCTGATCGCAGTGGACACGCGCCACTCAACACCGAGCGAGGAGCGCACGTGGCTGATCGGTGCTGCAGATATCGCGGTCCTCGTCATCGTCTACACGACGCGGGAAGCGGGCAAGGTGCTGCGCATCATCAACGCGCGGCGCGCCAGCCGGCGGGAGCGCAACCAATATGAAGAAGCTCGAGGAATTCCCATTTGAGAAGGCACATCGACGTACCGCCCGCGAGGTCGAGGCGGCGCGTAAGGCCATCGAGGCCAAGCTGGGGACGGCCCGGCCGCGGCGCGGGCGCCCGCCCAAGGGCGTCGAGAAGTACGCCCCGGTTTCGATCCGTCTCGATCCCCGCGTCCTCGCCTGGGCAAAACGCGAAGCCAAGAAGCGCGGGCTGGGATATCAGACGATCATCAACCAGGTACTCCTCAAGGCGTCGGCCTGATCCCGACGGTCATCCGCCCCTGGCGTCGCGAGTGATCGACGTCAACTAGTCTTGCCGCGCCGCCGCGCAAGACTAATTGTCGCTGATCACGCGAGCCCTCGCCAGCGCACGGGTCCTAAGAATGAAACAACGCAGGGGGATGGATTCGAACCCCCGAGCCCTTGCGGGCTGGCGGCTTTCACGTGCGCCGGGGCGCGTGTTGCCGCGTGCCTTGCGACACCTCCGCGTCCGCGAAACGCGGGCCCACGGCCCGGCGTCGTGCCCTCGCGCGCTGCGTGCACCGCGACGGCCCGCAGGGTTGATTTCCAGAGTACTTGCAGAATCGGACGGCAGAGACGCTCGCCCCTCAGCGGGAGGCGGCCAGCGCCGGCGCCTGATCCGCCGAAGATCCAGATAGATGAGGAGGTCGCCAACCCATGGCGGCCTCCTCGCGAATCATGTCAGAAAGGGAAGTCATGTCTGTCATCGTCTCCGTCGGCGCCGCGTTCCTGGGCGCCGCCACCTGGACATTGCTCGAGTACGGCATGCACCGGTTTCTCGGGCACGACCGGCGCACGTACCCCAACCCGTTCGCCAGCGAGCACACTCGCCACCACAGCGAGGGCGATTACTTCGCGCCGACGTGGAAGAAGGCCGTCGTCGCGCTCGCGGCGGTCGTCCTCGTGGGCGCGCTCGCCGCGGCGGTCGCCGGCCCCACGCACGGCCCGGTCTATGCGCTGTCCCTCGTGGCGATGTACCTGACCTACGAGGTGATGCACCGGCGCGCACACACGCACCCCGGCTTCGGCGCGTACGGCCGCTTCATTCGCCGGCACCATTTTCACCACCACTTCATGAACCCGCGCGCCAACCACGGCGTGACCACGCCGCTCTGGGACGTCGTCTTCGGCACGCTGGAGTCGCCGGGCCGCGTGCGGGTTCCCGAGAAGCTGAGGATGCAGTGGCTGGTGGACCCGGCGACCGGCGACGTGCGCACCCAGCACCAGGCCTTCTACGAGCTCGTTCGTTCGCGGCAGGCCGCGGCGTAAGCCAGTTCGACGGCGACCCCAACGAATCACCAACGGCCATCCGGACTGCCACCCGCCCGCGTGCTGCCGGCGTGGGCCCGCGGCGGCGTCAGGTGCCGCAGAAGGTCTTGTAACGGGCCGTCACCTCGGGCGGGGCGGGTTCGGCGTAGCCTTCCCAGCCGGCACGCTCGTCGAACGGGCGGGTGACCGCCCCGAGCAGGCGCTCGAACGCGGCGAGCTCGCCGTGCTCGGAGGCGGCGGCCAGCGCTTCCTCGACACGGTGATTGCGCGGAATGTACAGCGGGTTGACGCGATGCATCGCCGCCCGGCGCCCCGCGCCCGCGCGTCCGTCCCGTTCGGCCCGCCGGCGCCAGCGCTCCAGCCAGGCCGTGATCCCCGAGGTGTCCTCGAACAGCGCGGAGAGCGGACGTGCGTCGCCCGCGGCGGCATCGCCGAGACGTCGCCAGGCCAGGGTGAAGTCGACGTTCTGCGCGCCAAGCAGCACCAGCCAGTCGGCGGCGAGCGCTTCGTCGTCGACGTCGGCGCCGGAGAGACCGAGCTTCGCGCGCACGCCATCCAGCCAACACGCGGCGTAGCCACCGGGGAACGCGTCGATCACCTCCGTCGCCCGCGCGACGGCATGCACGGTCGAGGTCGGGTCGATCAGCGGCAGCAGGGTCTCGGCGAACCGCGCCAGGTTCCAGCGCGCGATCAGCGGCTGGTTCTCGTAGGCGTAACGCCCGTGCGTATCGATGGAGCTGAACACGGTCCGCGGGTCGTAGGCTTCCAGGAACGCGCAGGGGCCGTAGTCGATGGTCTCGCCGGAGACCGTCATGTTGTCGGTGTTCATCACCCCGTGAATGAAGCCGACCAGCATCCACTGCGCGACCAGCGCCGCCTGCCGCGACGCGACCCGGTGCAGGAGGCCGAGGTAGCGATCGGGAGCGGCGGCGAGGTCGGGATCGTGGCGGGCGATGACGTATCCGCCAGCGCCTGCACGGCGTCGTGCGCGCCGCGCGCGGCGAAGAACTGGAACGTGCCCACCCGCACGTGGCTGGCGGCCACGCGGGTGAGCAGCGCGCCGGGCACCGGCTTGTCGCGCCACACGACCTCGCCGCTGCGGACGGCCGCGAGTGCCCGGGTGGTCGAAATGCCGAGCGCGTGCATCGCCTCGCCGATCAGGTATTCGCGCAGCACCGGTCCGACCGCGGCCTTGCCGTCGCCACCGCGCGAGAACGGCGTCCGGCCGGCCCCCTTGAGGGCGATGTCGCGCCGCCGGCCCTGTCGGTCGATCACCTCCCCGAGGAGCACGGCGCGCCCGTCGCCGAGTTGCGGGACGAATCCGCCGAACTGGTGTCCGGCGTAGGCCTGAGCGATCGGCGTCGCCCCCGCCGGTACGATGTTGCCGGCGAAGACGGCGGCGCCGAGGCCGGGATCGAGCGCGCCGACGTCGAGGCCGAGCTCGGCGGCGAGGACGTGGTTGATCTGTAGGATCTCCGGCGCCGGCACCGTCGCGGGCGTCACCGGCGCGTAGCAGCCGACCAACTCGCGCGCGTACGTGTTGTCGAAGCGGAAGAGCTCCGGGAGGGATGCGGTGGACATGTGCAGCGGGTGGGACGCGACCCCGTGTGGGGAACGGTCTGCGCGACGATTCCACGCTCCCGACGCCGCCGCAAGCGGGCCGCGGCGCCCGCGAAGGAACCTCTGCGCAAGCCATGGAACGGAGCGATGTGTGCGGCGCTCGCTGGACGGCGTCACCCAGTAGGGCCGGGCTTCCGCCCGGCCTGTCCTGAGCTCGTCGAAGGGCCGGCCGCGCGAGAGCGCGGCCAGCGCATGGGATCCCAGCGTCCGCGCGCTGTGGCCCTGCTCCGCAGGGCCAGGCCGGGCGGAAGCCCGGCCCTACTGGCGCGTCCCGTTCGATGGCTTGTGCAGACGCTTCCCGAAGGGCTCATCGGAATGGCTGGGCCAGGCCGCCCGGTCTGACTCGGAGCACATCCCCCCTGCGTCGCGCGTGCCTGCCGAACGGTGTATGCGGCCGTGCCGCAATCGATCGGTCGGGAGCCGATCGCTCCGCAACGCAGGAAGGGGGCAGGGACAGAGGAGATGCACCGCGAGCGCGAACCGTGGGCGTGTCGCCGTCGCCGGATCTCGGCGGCGCGACGGCGCGACTCATCACGCTGGCCCGTCTCGCCACGAGGCCGGGGCGCCGGAGATCGCCGAGCGAGGCGTCGGCGCTGGCCGACCGGCTGGCGGAGGGCCGCTTCTACGTGGCGTGCATCGGGCAGTTCAAGCGCGGCAAGTCGACGCTGCTCAACGCGCTCGTCGGCCAGCCGCTGCTCCCCTCGGGCATCATCCCGATCACCACCGCCGTGACCGTGCTGCGTTGGGGGTCCGCGCTGCGCGCGCGCGTCCGGCTGGACCGGGACTGGCATGAGATCGGGGTGGGCGACCTCGCCGCCTATGTGTCCGAGGAGCAGCAATCCCGCCAACCGCAAGGGCGTGTCGCTGGTCGAGGTCTTCGTACCGAGCCCGTTGTTGGCGCACGGGATGTGTCTGGTCGATACGCCAGGAGTTGGTTCGGTACGCCGCGACGCGAGGAGTTGGGCCCCGTGGCGAGATAAAGAAACCAAGGCCTGGTGAAACCCCAGAAGCCGCCCGCAGCCTGCGGGTGGCCATGTACACGCGGGTCTCCTCCGAAATGCAGCTCGAGGGCTACAGCCTGGAATCGCAACTGAAGATCTGCCGCGAGCACATGGCCAAGAAGGCCTGCAAGAGGTCCGCCGTCTACACCGACGAGGGGGAGAGCGCACGCAAGGCTGACCGGCCGCAGTTCCAGGCGCTGGTACGCGACGGCAAGCTGCGCCGGTTTGACGCCGTGATGGTGATGAAGCTGGATCGCTTCGCCCGCTCCCGCCGCGACACCGAGAACTACCTGCACGATCTGAACGAGTCGGGCCTGGAGATCGTCTCCGCGCTGGAGCCGCAGTTCGACTTCTCTTCGGCCGCCGGCAAAGCCTACCTCGGCATGATCTCAACCTTTAATCAGTATTACTCCGACGTGCTGGCCGAGAACGTGGCGGTCGGTAAGGCAACCCGCACCAAAGCGCACGGACTATGGAACGGCCAGGTGCCCTTTGGCTACCGGACGGTCTACCTCAAAGATGGCGGCGACGGCGTGCCCTATCCCGACCCGCAAGAGGCAAGAGGAGTGCAGCTCGCCTTCGAAAAGTACGCGACGGGCCTCTACTCCGACACTGATGTCGCCCAGCTGCTGAACGAGGCCGGCTATCGGCCTCGCGGCCGCGGCGCACGTGCGCCTGCCACTTTTCAGCAAGGATACGGTCAGAGAGACTTTGCAGAGCCGCTTCTATCTTGGCGAGGCTCGGTACCGTGACCAGTGGTTCCCCGCGCAACAAGACGCCATCATTTCAGCCGACCTTTTCGAGCGCTGCGAGGAGGTACGCCGGCGGCGCGGGCAACACAGGGCCGGCACGACCGCCCGGCAGGGCAGCCGCGACTACCCGCTGACCGGCATCGCCTGCTGCGCCCGTTGTGGCGGCCGGCTGCGCGGGGCCTATGTGAGCGGCAAGAGCTACTATCGCGACATCGCCCACGAGCAAGGCCGGGCGTGCGATCAGCGCATGGTGCGCGCTGACCTGGCCGAGGCGGCATTGGGTGGCTTCCTGGGCCACCTGGTCTTGCCGGCCGACTGGCGCGCCCAGATCCTCGTGCTGGTGAAGGTGCGCGTGAAGGCGGCCGACAATATGGAGGCTGAACAGGGGCGCATCAACACCCTCCTGGAGCGCCTGAAAAGGCTCTTCTTGCTGGGCGACCTGGGTGAACGCGAGTACGTGGCCGAGCGCGACCGCCTGCGCAACCAGCTCGCCGCCCTTGTGCCGCCGGCCCTGCCCGACCTGGAACGCGCGGCCGTGCTGCTGCGCGACTTCAGCAAGCTGTGGGACGCCGCCACGCCGCCGGAGCACAAACAGATCCTGCAGACGTTGCTCGCCGCGGTCTATCTGGATGTAGATCACGGCCCCGTCGTGGCTGTTGAGCCGCGGGCGCAGTTTGCGGTTCTGTTCGCCATGATGCGACCTGGTGTTGATTCAGGGATCGGCCCCGCAGGTGACATCACGATCCTGAGCCCTGGCGAGGCCTCACCGCAGGTGAGGTTCTGGTCGAAGCGCAAAGCGACGCTGTGAGCCAGGCCCAGGCCGGAGGCTGACCGCATTGTGCAGCGCAGCGCGCCAGGCGTGGGCGCAGTCGCCACCCGCCTCTCGCCCTGGGCTTAGCAGCCGGCGGGGAGAGGACGGGGGCGGAGGCCGCGCCCCCGATCTTGGCCCACGGGGCCGCTATCTGGCGCAATGCGCCGCGGTGTCGCGTCTACCTCGGCTCGCTGGTCCACACGGAAGCGCGACGGCGCATAACACACATGGAGAGACGATCATGGAGGGAAACCCTACACTCGGACAGCAATTCACCGGCGCGCCCGGCACGACTCCTCGGACGATATCGGCACACGCCGACGCCGAGTTCATCGCGGGCCTCTTGCAGGCCACACTCACCGCGCGCAAGGTGGCGAGCATCGTGGCGCTGGCCTGGGCCGGCCCGCAGATCAACGCTTACACGGTCTCACTGGGCCTGGGGGAGCAGCCGGAGCGGGTGGAGGCCCTCGCCGGCGCGTTGGCCCTGGCCGCCGGCGCGGAATCGTGCCGGGTGGCGCGCGCCGAGGGCAAGCTGCTCCTGGAGCTGCCCAAGCCGCTCAGCCGAGCGCCGGCCCCTGCCCGCGCATCGGCTGGAAGCCCTCAACCCGGCTACGCCGACTGCCGTGCCCCTGGGCGTCACCACCGGCGGTAAGGTGGTCTGGTTCGACCTGGCCGATGAGCGCTTCTGCCATGTCGTGATCGGTGGCACCACGGGCAGCGGCAAGTCGCTGCTGGCGCGCTGGCTGCTCTATCGCCTGCTGCGCCAGAACGAGCCGGCCGACCTGCGCTTGCTGCTGGTGGACCCGAAGCGCTTCGAGTTCGCCCAGTTCAGCCGGACGCCGCACCTCCTGCACCCCGTGACGAGCCAGCCGCTGGAGATCGCCCGCGTGCTGAGCTGGGTCGGCAGCGAGTTGGATCGACGCGCCGAGACCGGCCGTAAGCACCCGCGTATTGTCGTCTGCATCGAGGAGGTCGCCGACATCCTGAGCGCTAACCGCAGCGTCGGCGGACTGCTGGCGCGCATCGCCCAGATCGGCCGCGCCCTGGGCGTCCATGCCATCGTCACGACGCAGCAGCCGGGCAGCCGGTCGCTGGGCGACAGCCTGGTCAACTACCCCGCGCGCCTGTTGGGACGCGTCGCCTCCGCAACATTGACCTACGGCGCAGCCGGTCGGGAGAAGACCGGCGCGCATGCCCTCTTGGGCCGCGGCGATTTCTTGCTGCTGGCCGCCGGCGAGACGACACGCTTCCAGGCCCCGCTGGTGGATGGCCGGCAGTACGGCCAATTGCCGCGCGTGGACGGCAGTCGCCACCTTGGCGGAGGAACTGCCGCACCTGGTCGAGTTCGCCGACCTGGCCCGTGACGGGCGCGGGGGCCGCGGCCGACGGGAGCTGACCGCCGACGATTACGCCGCCATCACCGCGGCGCTGCGCGCCGGCGCGACCGCCGACGACCTGCGCGGAAGTTCGGCATCGGCTGGGAACGCGCCCGCCGCCTGTGTACGCAGCTTCGAGGAGGAGCGATGAACGACGCGGCAAGGGGGTTTCTCATCGCCCTGGGCCTGGCGCTGGTGGTGGCGCTCGGCCTGGCAGTCTGGCTGCTGGGCGGCGACCGGCTGATGACGCTGGCGCTGATCCTGATCGTCGCGCTCGGCCTGGCCCTGGTGCTCGCCGCCGCGGCCCTGCCGATCCGCGCCTGGAAGCGCCGCGATCCGACCGGCGAAACGCATCATTACCACGACGGGACGCGGACGGTCGTCAAGGAGACACGCTGTGCTGGATGGCCGCGTGGCCGAGGCGCCAGGTTCTACTCGCTGCCGCCCCAGCCAACTGGCGCGTTCTTCCCCGAGCTGATGCGGGCGGCCTACCGGGCCGGGATGTTGAACGCCCCCGCTGCGGAAGTAAACACGGAGCGGGCTGATACCAAGCGCGCTGCCGTCCGATAGCTGGGATGGCGACATAACTGCCTGACTCCCACAAAGAGCGGCCATGCGCAGACCGGGCGCAGTATGTGGTTTCTGTGGGGGGCAGTGCTCCGGCCTGCAAGCCCAGAAAAGCACAATGGGTGCAGGCGCATTGGGGCAGGAAACCGGACGCCGCCCTATTGGGGCAGAAAGCCGAGCCGGATACAAATCGGGCAAATCGTGGCCGTTTCCCTAATCGGGCAAGATCCCCAAGCGCTTGTGGCGCGATGGGGAGTGTCGGAGGTTCAAACATGACTCATGATCTCATCACCGAACTGGCGCAGCGGTTGGCCTGGCTGCCGACGGACGGTTCCGATCCGACCGGCGTGCCCGCGCCCCTGGCGGCCGTGCTGACGCCGGTCAAACGCTACCGCCACACCGCGCCCAGCCATGCGCCGATCAACCGGCTGGAGTACGAGTTCCTGGCCGCGTTGGCCCTGAGCGGCTGGTCCATGCGCGTGGCGCTGGCCGAGGCCGTCAACCACGGCAAAGACCTGGACCGCCGCTCCGGGTCGTTCAAGCTGGCGTGGCGACAACTGGAACAGGCTGGCCTGTGGCAATCCACCCTGGTGCGCGCCGGCCAGCGACGGCTGGCGCTGGTGCGCCTGACCGAGACGGGGAAGGCGCTGCTGGCGCAGGTCGGCGTGACCGCGGTGGCTTCGGAGTGGGAGCAGATCGAGGCGCGGCATCGAGGCGGCGGCGCGGGCCAGATCCGGCACACCGGCGGCGATCTCCGCGTTCCTCTACCACGCCCGGCGCAACGGCTACACCACTGAGCCTTGCCCGATCATCGAGGGGGCCGGGAACGCCGAGCCGGACGCGGGGATCGAGAACGACGAGGAGCAACTCTACGTCGAGGTGCAAGGCCGTGGGGGCGAGACCTGGCGTCGCGCTGACAAGTGGCGCAACCAGTACCGCCTGCAAGGCCTGGTCGCCATCTGCGCCGATACGCCGATCCTGGCCGAACGCCTGGCCCGCGAGGCCCAGATCGCCGGCGTCCCCATCGGCTACCTGACCAACCTCACCGACCTGGCCGATGGCTTCGTCAAGGGCCTGTGGACGCACCGCTGGCGCAGCAAAGTCGGAGGTGTGGCGCTGGGCAGCAGCACAGTCCGCTGGAGGCGGCGATGATCCGTGAGCGGTCAGAGGCCGCGCTGCAGATCATTCACGATCAATCGTATCAACGGTGTCAATCGAGTCAACGGATCAACCGTCACGACACGAACTCAAGCATCAGCTCACGACCGTCTTCGAGCACGATGCGGTTGTCGTCAACAGCCAGTGGACTGCCGGGCGGCACGGTTACGGTAGGCGCGGAGCGCCGAGCTGCACCTTCACGACCAATGGCTTGGCCTCGTGCGCCAGGCTGGCCCACACGCCGAAGAAGACGTCGGCCGGCAGGTCGCCGTGCCACGTTTGACCCCAGTCCAGGTGCGCAGCCAGCGCCCGCTCCCATTCCTGATCCGAAATCGCATCAATCATCTTGCCGGTCATAATCACCCCCATAGCATCGCTCACCACGTCACTTCGCCTGTCGCCTGCGCACCAGACGCTTCCAGAGTTCATAATCCGTAACGATGACTTCCGCATCGCCGATCCGGATGCGGGCTGCGGCTGGCAGCACTTCCGCCAGCGCCTCAACGGTCGTCAGGATCGTGTCGCCATCTATCGTGTTCCACATCGGTTGGCGCATCATCACGACCAGTGTCCGTTCATTGCCGGCCTGGGTCAGCCGCACGATGTAGAAAGAAAGCGGAAGGCGCCGACCGGGCGGTCTGCAAGAAAGCCAGGCTGCGCTTGATATCGCCCCGGAACCCTAACACTTCAAGATCGTGCCCCGAAAGCCGCTCCCGCGGTTGACAAGGTGTGCGCCGAAAATTCAACGCCGCTCTGCTCCAGGTCACGCCGCACTTCGATCTCGAACATGTAGCCGTAGGCGAAAGCATACCACCAATAGAGGCAGTAAGCAACCAGCAAACGCGCGGCAGGCTGCTCGCGCCGGCAACAAACCGGCTTCGCGCAAGATGCCCGGAATGCGACCAGCGACCTCGGCCCAGCCTGCGACACCTGCTTGCGTCACATCCTCTGCGTCCAGCAGCGACCGGATGAAGCGGTCAGCATACGGCTCCTCGACATGGCGGTAGTAGATCGCCGAGAACGGCAACACCCCCTCCGTAGTGAAGACCGCAGCTTCCTTGAGCAGATCGAAGGCGCGAAGGCGACCCGCCATTCCCGCTGGTTGAATCGGTGGCCACGGACCACCCATTCCAATGCGATCTGACGATGAATATCTTGAAACTCGGCTGGCAACAAAATCCGAAAGGTCATCAGCTCCTCTCACACAGGTTCGCTCTATACCTATCCTACCAGAAGTCACCCGCTCTGACAAACGTTCCGGCGTGCGGAGTGGGCTATCGGCCCCACGGTGATTTACATTCTCAGACGCCAAGAAGCGTGAGGCATTTTCAGCCGCCATAAACTGCAACCCGATGATGGCTCCGGGCCAAGCAGACCGGATTGCCGAGATCGGGCACCTGATGTAGAATGTGCTCGAACGCAGCGAGAAAATAGCGGATGAAAGACGCAGATGGTGAGGTGGATGTCATGAAGCAAGTCGTGCTGGAACTGCCGGATGATCTGGCCCGTCAGGTCGGGTCGTATCAGGGCCGCTTACAGGAACTGGTGCTCTTGGGCCTATCGCAACTCAAGGCGCAAGAAGCACTGACGCTCTATACCCGCGGGATCGTTTCCTTCGCACGCGCGGCCGAGATCGCCGGTCTCTCTCGCCCCGAGATGATCCGCCAGGCGCGCGCCTTTGGCATCCGGCCGCGTTGGTCGGAGCAGATGGTGGAAGCGGAGGTGACGGCCAGCCGCGAGTGATCTGGACCGGCCTCCTCGCGCAAGTCCTCAGTCGCTCCCCGCACCACTTCCACGAACAACATCACCTTTCTCCTCACCCGGCCCATTAAGCCATTTTGTGGTAACCCACGTTCTAACACTCTTGCACTCGCCCGAATCCGCTGTCCCGTGTTTGTGCGCGAGGTTGCTTACTTGGTTTCACTGTGGTATAAAGTACATCCAAGATCGCAAACCCCAAGATTCGCACGCAAAGTTTCGCGCGTCGCGTGGCAGCCCTCGCACGCGGCGCGCTCATCAAAGTTGATAAAAGCAGGTTCCATGACGGCCACCGACCAACGCCTGATCGAAGACTACATCCCCATCGAGGCCATCTCGGCGGAGGCGCGGCGCGAGAAATCGATCCGCAAGGGCCACATCGCCACGCTGCACCTCTGGTGGGCCAGGCGGCCGCTGGTAGCCGCTCGCGCCGCGGTCTACGGCGCGCTGGCGCCCGCGCCGGCCGACAAGCAGCAGGCCAAGACGCCGCCGAGTTCGTCACCGACCTCTGCAAGTACCCCGGATCCCCGTCCGTCATCGCTGAGGCCCGGCGCCACCTCCTGGAAGCCCACGCCGAACGCCTGACCGCCGAACGCGTCGGGGCTGGGCTCGCGCCTGCCCAAGCCACCGTCACCGCGGAAGACATCGAGGCCGGCCGCGCGCCGCGGCCGCGCGTGCTGGACATGTTCGCCGGCGGCGGCGCGATCCCGCTGGAGGCGTTGCGGCTGGGCTGCGAAGCATACGCGCTCGACCTGAACCCGGTGGCCCATCTGATCCAGCTCTGCACCCTCGTCTACCCACAGCAATACGGCGCCGCCGACCCGGCCGCCCACGGCTGCGCCGCGGATGGCACATGGGCTGGCCTGGCCGCGGAGGTTGAGCACTGGGGCAAGTGGGTGTTGCAGCAGGTCAAGGCCGAGATCGGCGACCTGTACCCGCCGATCCCCGATCCGGCCGCTGCGCCTGCCGGTGAAGGCGCGGGCCAACTCGGCATGGACTGGGCCGCGCCGCGCCCGCCGGGAACACGGCAGGGGATGCTGACGCCGTTGCCTATCTGTGGACGCGCACCGTGCGCTGCAAGAACCCGGCGTGCGGCGGGATCGTGCCGCTGGCGCGGCAGACATGGCTGGCCCAGAAGCCAGGCCGATATGCGGCCTTGCGTCCTGATGCCGACACGAACCGAGAGAAGCCGCCCGGTGAGAAAACCGTGCGCTTTCAGGTTGTTGAAGCAGCGGAACTGAAGGATCTGGGCTTTGATCCAGAAGCCGGCAGCCAGGCCGGCAATGTTGCATGTCCGTTCTGTGGGACGGTGGCTGATTCCGTTTACGTGCGCACTGAAGGTCAGACAGGCCGACTCGGTGTTCAACCGCTGGTAGCTATATGCATACGGCCCGGGCAACAGGGCAAGATCTACATGTCGGCGAGTTGGCTGCCGGCTTCTTTCTGGCCAGACAATGATGCAATTCAGACACGCATTCGCGCTCTGGAAGCTGCTACTCTGGAGGACCACGGCCGGCCCATTGACCGTGCCTGACGAACCCATCGAGGCTAATCCCCGATCCATGGATGTGCAAGTCTACGGCTTCCAGAAATGGTCGGATTTATTCACGCCGCGTCAAATGCTTGCCATTCTCACCTGTGCTCACGCCGTGCGCCGAGCGTATGCAGCAAATGGTGCAGCAAGGATACACCAGAGCCTCACGCCCGGGCCGTGACAAGCTATCTGGCACTGGCGATCGATCGTCGTGGCCGATTGGAACAGTTCTTTGTGCACCTGGGCACCGGAGAAAACGGGCGGAGCCAAAATCCGAAACACCTTCGCTCGCCAGGCACTCCCGATGGTTTGGGACTTCTCCGAATCTGCAATCTTCGGTGACGCCACCGGCAGCTTGGCCCTATGCTTCGATTGGGTGGTCAAGGGGCTGCGCGAGGCTTGGTCGCATAGCCTGCCGGCAGATGTCAGACGAGGTTCCGCTACCGAACTCCCCTTTGGCGCCGACGAGTTCGACGCAGTCATCACTGACCCGCCTTACTACGACAATGTGTCTTATGCCGATTTGTCCGACTTTTTCTATGTGTGGCTCAAACGAACTGTTGGGCATCTTTACCCAGAACACTTCTCCGCAGTGCTCACCCCGAAAAAGAAGGAAGCTATCGCCGCGTTCTACCGCCATGATGGCAAGACGAGAAGCAGCCCAACGATTCTATGAGGATATGATGGGGCAAGCATTCGCAGAGGCTGGACGCGTGCTGAAGCCGGGTGGCGCCAATGATCATCGTTTATGCCCACAAGACCACTCAGGGCTGGGCAACACTGATGGATGCCTTGAGAGTCGCGCGATTCACGGTGACGGAGGCCTGGCCTCTGGACACTGAGATGGGCGTCCGGATTCGAGCCATGGAGAATGCCTCTCTCGCCTCCTCGATCTTCCTCGTTGCCCGCCGACGCGAATCCAACGAAACTGGCTCCTACGAGCGCGACGTCCGCCCCGACTCGGAGCGCATCGTCCGCGAGCGCGTCGACCGGCTGTGGGCGCAGGGCGTCACCGGCGCGGACCTGGTGATCGCGTGCGTCGGCGCGGGGCTGGCCGCGTTCACCCGCTTCGCCGCGGTCGAGTACGCCAACGGCGCGCCCGTGCCCGCGGACACCTTCCTGGCCGAGGTCGAAGGCGCGGTGCTGGAGACACTGCTGGAGCGGCTCTTCGGCATCAGCCGCGCCGGGTTCAGCCGGGTGGATCCGGCCACGCGTTTCTACGTGCTGTGGCGCTACGCCTACCGGCTGGCCGCCATCGACGCGGGCGAGGCCATCGTCTTCGCCTATCCGCAGCACGTCGAGCTCGACGGCGCCAACGGCCTGGCAGGCGGCGCGAACCCGCTGGTCGAAAAGAGCGGCAGCAAGTACCGCCTGCGCGACTTCACCGAACGAGGCGATGACGAAAAGCTCGGCCTGCCCAAAGACGGTCGTTCCGCCACGCTGGTGGACGTCCTCCACCGCGTGCTTTGGCTGGTGGAGCACCGGCCCGCACTCATCCCCGCGTACCTGGACGAAGCCCGGCCCGATATCGAACACCTGCGCGTCGTCGCCCAGACGCTGGCTGGCCAGACGCTGGCCGGCGCCGCCGATGGCGGTCGTGGCCTGGTCGCCGCGCGTGGCGCGGAAGCGGCTGCGCTGCGAAAGTTGACGACGAATTGGCGGAGTCTGGTCGAGACGGAACGAAGAGGGATAGCGTGAGATGGGTCGTCCACGAATACGGCACGAATGAACGAATCCCGGCAGTGCGCATTCGAGTATTCGTACAATTCGTGGACGGCAGATGCTCCACAAGGTCTCAACGCGATGGAGAGCCAGCATGGAGTTCCAGGCAAATAGTGTGCGTGCCTTCCGCTACTGGATCCAGGGCTATCAGAACTTCTACGAGCCGATCGTAGAGGCTTACTTCTGCCATGCCGGCTACACGGTGCTCGCCCACCCGGCGAAGGTCGGCGCAGCGGAGATCCAGCAGATCGTGGATGCCCTTTTCGATGGCCACAAGCGGCTGGGGGCGGAGCTGGATGGCCACGCGTTGCAGGCTTTGCTCAAGCGCCGCGCGCGCCTGCAGCCCGACTTCCTCCTGGAGCGCGGCGGCCGGCGCTACCTGGCCGAGCTGAAGAGCTGGGGCGGGTTCACCGCCTCCGGCCAGTTCGACCACAAGCTGATGGCCGGCTACTTCCTGGGGCCCAAGTCGAATTCTTACGACGGCGCCTACCTGCTGGTGGATCGGCTGGCGGATGTGCCCATCGCGGGCAAGCTGTTGGTCGTCTCCGCTCGCAGCCCGCAGCACGACCAGGTGCTCGCAACCTTGCGCCGGGCCTATGCCACCGAGGTCGAGCTGCTCTACCTGGATGAGATCTTCCGCACGCCGCAGTTAGCCGGCGCGATTGAGCGCCAACTGCGCTACCTGGACGCCGCCGTCGCCGAGCTGAAGCAAGCCTTCCAGCTACGAACCAGAGGGAATCCGCATGACCACCGCCCAACTTCGTCCCTGGAGCCAGGTCGTCACCCTCGACCACGACGTCGAGTCCGGCAACACCGCGGTCGCGGCCTATGCCATTGACCTTGGCGCGCTGGTGGCAGGCGACCCGCGCATTCCCCGCGTCTACCGCCAGCCGGCCGACTTCTTCGCGGTCACGCACCTCACGACCGGCCTGCGCCGGCTGTTGAGCGATGTCCTCGCCGGACTGACCGGCGGAACCGGCGACCGGGTGCTCCAGCTCCGCTCCCCCTTCGGTGGCGGCAAGTCGCACACGTTGGCTGCGCTCTACCACACGGCCCGCGACCGGGGTGCGCTCGACCTGTTGCCAGAAGGCGCTGCGCTGCCGCGGCCGGGAGCGGTGCGCATTGCCGTGTTTGACGGCGAGAAGTTCGATGTCCAGGGCCGGCTCGTGGAGGGCCAGCAGGTACACACGATGTGGGGGGTGCTGGCGGCCCAGCTTGGCCGCTACGATGCAGTGGCCTACCACGATACCAACCGCATCGCGCCTGGCGGCGACCGCATCGCCGAGATGCTGGGCGACGGTCCCACCCTGATCCTGCTGGACGAGGTGCTCAAGTACCTGGAGCGCGCCGGCGCCGAGGTGGTGGGCGACTCCACATTGGGCCGCCAGACCCAGGACTTCGTGCAATCGCTCTCGGTGGAAGTGGCCCGCTCGGCGCGGGCGGTCCTGGTCTACAGCCTGCAGGCCAGCACGCGCGAGGCGCTCGGCAACGAGGCGCTGCTGGCCATGCTCGACCACCTCACCTCCCGCGTCGACGCCAAGCGCGAGCCGGTCTCCGGCGACGAGATCCTGCCCGTACTGCGCCGCCGGCTATTGCGTGAGCCATTGCCCACTGCTGACGACGCCCGACCCGCGGCCGAGGCCTACGCGGCCGAGATCACCCGCATGCGCGCCGCACACGCCGTAGACGAAGCCTCGCGCCGCGCGGCCGAAGACGATCGGTTGGCGTTGCGCGACCGGATCGTGGCCGCGTACCCGTTCCACCCGGCCCTCATCGACATCATGCGCGAGCGGTGGGCCTCACTGCCCGACTTCCAGCGCACGCGCGGCGCGCTGCGCTTCCTGGCGGTCTGCCTGCATGCGTTGAAACAGGCCAACACGGCCGGCGCCCTGCTCGGTCCCGGCGACATCGCCATCGAGAACGATGATGTGGCCCAGGCCTTCTTCACCGAGGTCGGCCAGCGCGAGCCCTTCAAAGCGGTGCTGGAGCGCGACTTCCGCGGCCCCAACGCCCGCATCGGCCGCATTGACGAGCGCCTGGGCCGCGAGCACCCGGAGCTGAGCGGCGTCCGGCCGGCCATGCGCATCGCCACCGCCATCCTGGCCTACTCCTTCGGCGGCCTGACCCGCCGCGACGAGCAGGGCGGCGAGCCCATCGCGACCGGCGTCACCGAGACCGAGCTGCTCTCCGCCGTGGTCAGCCCCGAACTCGACGACATCACCGCGCGCGCCGTGCTGAACGAGCTGCGCACGCAAAGTCTCTTCCTGCATTTCGACGGCGCGCACTACGCCTTCAAGACGACCCCCAACGTCACCCAACTGCTGGAAGACCAGGCGGTCCACGGCCGCCCGCGCGAGATCGACGAGGCCATCGAGGCCGACCTGGTGGCCCGCCTGAGCGGCCGGCACGGCGCCATCGTCTGGCCGCGGACGAGCCAGGGCATTCCCGACCGCGAGCCGCGCTTCCTGCTCGCCTACCTGCCGCTGGACTTCGCCGCGCTGAGCGACACCGGCCAGGAGCAACAGGCGAAGGAGTTCTTCACGCAGTACGGCGACGCGCCACGCGCGCTACCGCAACGGGCTGGGGCTGGCGATTCCGGCGCGCGAGCCGGTTGATACCCTGCGGCGGGCCACCCGCTACCTCAAGGCGATCGCGCTGCTCAAGGGCCGGCGGCAGGAGTTCAACCTGACGAGTGCGCAGGTCAATCAGCTCAACCAGCGCGAAACCACGGAAAAGACGGCGTTCGAGTCGGCGATGCGCGACCTGTACGCGTCCGTCTGGCTGCCGGTGTTCAGCGAAGCCGGCCTGGCCATCGAGAAGGTAGGTCTTGCCGGCCGGCCGTTGCAGGCGACCACCGTCCACGAGCGGTTGAGCGAATTGCTCACCGTGGTATCGCCCCCGCGACTCTTCAGCTCCCTGCGGCCCAGCAAGATCGTCGAACTGCTCCGGCTCGGCGTCGGCGACGGCGAAAACCGGGCCGTGGGCGTGGACCAGGTCATCGCCGCGTTCTACGAAGTGCCCGGCCTCCCCCGGCTGGAGAGCGAGGCCGCGATCCGGCAGGCCATCGCCGCCGGCGTGCAGGAGCGCGCCTTCGGCCTGGTCGGCCGCACGCGGCCGCGACGAGGTCTCCCGGCTGCGCGAGGCGAGCGGCTACCTTGTCAGCCGCCGCGCCGTGCAGATCGGCGTGGCCGTGCCGGCCGACAGCATCGAGCCGGCCGCCGCGTTCATCATCGTGCCCGAAGCCATCGAGAGCGAAGCGCCGCCCCCGCGCCCACACCTGACCAGCCGCAACCCGCCATTGGCGGCGCGACCCCATCACCCGGTCCGACCGTCGTCACACCAGGCACTCACCCGTCCCACGCCCGGCGCTGGATCCGACCGCCGCACGGCCGTGCGCCTCGCCATGCGCATGACCCGGCGGGAAATCTTCGCCAGCTCGCAAGCTCTGGCCAACCTGGCCGACAAGGCCGGCAGCATCCAGGTGACGGTGGAGGCGGAGAAGGCGGACGGCTTCGATCCCGCCTGGCTGCGGAATGCGGTGCTGGAGCCGTTGGAGGAGGCGGATGTGCGGGTGGAGGAGCAGGGGTGATGTAGGAGGGCACATGCCAAGACCGCCAAGCCGAAGAAAACCTGGGTCTATGTCCCAAGAAGCCGACACCGCCCAAGATACCAGAGGCG
>CAVOWW010000023.1:0-242793 GCA_963700255.1 uncultured bacterium
TCATTAGATAGAAATTTTCGAATTGCTATGACAAATCTAAGCATTAACGTCATATACTAAAAAAGCCGGGTCAATTATGCCCGGCAATAGTTCGAAAAGAAATTTATTTACGCATAAATTCTATTTCCATCGATTTGAATTCCTGTCCATTGTAATTCGTATACATTTCGATGAGATGGTGATTCTCATCAAGAATCTTCATAATTTGTTTATACTTCAATTCCGATTTGGTTATGGGATCAACCATTGTTCCTTCCATTGTAAGACTTTTTGTTTGCTCGTCATATTTTCCTTTTGCAATTGAAGTTCCTGTTCCCACATTATCAATCCAAACTGAAGTAAATTCCTGTGTGGCGTTATCATAGCCCATAATGTTAATGCCTTCTGTTGGCATTCCCATCATCGAAGAAGTGTGAGTTGATTTCTGGTATCTTCCTCCCAGAATCATTTCTGTTTTAGAAATTCCTTCCGTTACCATTGGTTCACCGCCAGGACTCATCCAGAATTTATCTATTGTCTTCCAATCCCCAGCATTTTTTGCCATCATCTTATGCATTGGCCCCGGTGTCATGTATTCCGTCCAGATTTTTATTCCCTCTTCCTGGGAATCTTCCTGCTGAGCATTAAGATAAGTCATTGAACTCAGCAACAACAGCAAGATTAGAAAAGATTTTTTTAGCTCGAACATTTTGCCTCCTGTATTTTAGATGAATGTAAGTTTATTTAATATTGATTAAAAAAATACCTTGCGCCTAATGCAGCGTTTATCTGGAAATCAGTTTTAGGGATTAGATCAAGAATTGGAACCACCTCAACGAAAATATCGATGGGCACATTTTGAAACAGATAGGCCAATCCAAGTGGAACGCGAACACCAAGTTTTATGTCATTTGCTGTCTTTAGCCGTGCACCAATTCCATAATAAAAAGGAAGTTTACCTTCAGATATAGTTATCAGTCTGATGTTATGAAATAAATAATCGGCATGAATCTGAAACGCATTTTCATCAACAAATGACCAGGCTAAAGCCGCATCGAAAGCCGTTGTGCTGCTTGTCCAGTATTTACCGCTTAAGCCAGTTGGTTCGCCAACTATTAATCCTAACCCAAAGCCTTTGCTCTGTGCATTGATAGTTGAGATAAATATTAATGCAGACAGAATTGCGATGTATTTTATTTTGGTCACTTCTTCCTCTGTTTTTTTATTTGAAAATTTTGCTGCAAATATATGTATAGTCAGCGTTCTCAGGAAGTAAAATTTGGTGATTAGAAATGTAATTTTTTACGCCTGGATTATTCCTTAGCGCCAGCGTTTTTTAGGATTTTAACCACGTCATCATATCCACCCAAGTTTTGCCAGGAAGAGAGGTGAAGAACCTTCACCAGTGGCCTTATTCACATTTGCACCATGCTTAATAAGATATTTTACCAGCTCAGCATCGCCATTTGCAGCTGCATAATGTAAGGCAGTCCATTTTAATGCACTTTTCCTTTTAAGTTCCGCGTGAATATTTGCACCATTTTTTCTTAACAACTCACACATTTCAATCGGAACTTTTCCAGAAGATACTCCCAGCGTTGCCTGAAGAAAAGGAGTCATTCCATCATTTGCAGCTTCATTTACTTTTGCACCATTTGCAATTAATATTTTTGCATTTTCAAGTGAATTGCTTGATGCCCAAAGCAAGGCAGTTTTTCCTTCATTGTCTTTAAGATTTACATCAGCACCATTTCTGATTAAAAAATTAACCATATCGTCATAGTAGTAATAACTGCTTGCAATCATTAGTACAGTTGTGCCTGAAGTTGGATGCTGAGTATTAATATCAACTCCGGATTGAAGCAGTTGCTCAATTTTTACAGTATCTTTTTTAATTACTGCATCTGCAAGTTGGTTAAATTGTTGGGGGAAAATGTTACAAATGTAACCAACCGAAATAATAAATAATATTTGTAAATATTTCATTTTAATAAAACTCATATTCGTATGTTGTTTCTTCAATTGTTTTGTTTTTATAATCAATCCTGTTATACTTTTTTGATAAATTATTTGGGAAATATTCCCAGCTAGATTCATAAAGTGTTTCACCATTCTCAGACATCTTCTCTGAGATTTTGTTTCCATTTTCGTCAAATTGTTGAATATGCACTGCAGTCTTTCCTTGTGTACTAGTGGAATCAATAATACTACTTTTATAATCGTTGTATTCTGAAACAAACCGATATGTCATTGAATCAAGTTTATTGTAAACTATACTTAATAAAGGTCTTTGCTGATCATCATATCGAGTAATATTTTTTAATATGTTTCCATTCTCATATTCTATAGTTGAATCGATATTATTTTTATCATCGTAATAATAAAATGAAGAATCAGATTTAATTCCAGCCGAATTAAAATGTGTTTTTTTAGTTACTCTACTAAGTGAATCATAATTCAAATAATATTTTTCTCCTGTATTTAAATCAATAATAGATTTTTTCAATGGCTGAGTAAATGAATAATCGTATTCATATTTATATACAAAATCAGTATCAATTCTTCCATTCGGATATTTGATCAACCGTTCAATCTGGTTCCCAAGCGAGTCGTAGCTGAAAATCCAAGAATTAAATAATGTATCGGCTACATAATAATGCCAATATGTAATCTTATTAGAATTATTATATGCTTTGGATTCTACTAGACTTCCCGTTCCATAAAATCTCAATTACGTTTCCATTTTTGTCGCGCCTGTATTCAATAACGGAGCTTGGTTTACTGAATTTTGAACTGGAATTCTCCTTTTCTTATTACATAGCCAGTTGGCATCGAAATGAAGAGTAGAAAGTCTATCTTCTTTTAGAGCCGAATCATTTAATCTGAATTCTTTATAAAGTAGAAACTGTTTTTTAACCCCTAGTTCCTGAAACAAGCGGTCGCTGCCGAGGCCACTCCTCCCTCGAGGAAGCAGTCCTCCCACAGCCAGACCTGCTCCAGCCCCACCGCCTCGGCGTGCTGCACCAGGCTGCGCATCGCCTCCGGCGGGGACTGCGGTCGGATGACGACGCCCAGGTCCACGGTCATGCCTCACCCTCCCACGTCAGTCACTCGCGCTCGGCCACGGTGTGGCGAACCACCTGCTCGAAGCTGATCGAGCCGTCGGGACGCGCGTGGCTCATCAGCCGCGTGGCTACCTCTTCGCGCGCTGCCGCGAGGTCGGCCTCGGGGACGGCGAGCCAGGCGGCGCGCTGCCCGGTCGACATGCTGAACGCCAGCCACTGATCGAATCCGCTGAACACCACGTCGACGCGCTGGCTCACGGTCCGCGCCGAGATGAAGCCACCGTCCAGCAGCAGCTGCTCCATCCCGGCATCGCTGCCGAACGGTCCCTGACTGCCGGACGTGCGGGCATCCCGCCTGGGCAGGTAGGGGTGGAGCACGGCGTCCACGTCCCTCCAGCGGGGATCGGTCTCGCCGAAGGTCGTGACTCCTACCGTTCCTCCTGGACGCACCAGGGGCAGCCACGCGCGCACGGCCTCCAGAGGATCGGGGAGGAAGAACAGCACGAGGCTCGACGCGATCCCGTCGAACTGGCCCAGGCTCGGATCGGGTGCCTGGGCACTGCCCTCGACGAACTCGACGTTGGCAACACCGCGTTCGGCGGCGGTGGCCCTGGCGAGAGCCAGCATGGCCGGCGCCACGTCAAGTCCCAGCACTCGTCCGGGGTCCACGGCAGCCGCAAGGGGGAAGAGGACCGCTCCGCGCCCGCAGCCCATGTCGAGCCAGCGCTCGCCCCGGCCAGGCGACAGGGCCGCGACCAGCCCGGCGGCTATCGGCTGGAAGAAGTCGACGCCCGATGCGTCGTACTCCGTCGCGATCGTGTCGAAGAGCTTCGCGGTTCGACGTTCGGCCTCGTCGCGATCATCCATACGGGGAGAGTGTCACCCATTCGCTTCCGTGACTAGGGCGCTGCTCTGTCGCACCGCGGATTCCTCGCGATCTCTCCTCGTCCACGGATGGCAACGACGGCGGCAGGCTGCCACCATGGCCGCATGATGCTGCCGTGGTCACGAAGGGCTGTTGGTATCGCATGCGTTGCGCTGTGCTTCGTGATCGGCGCCTCGCCCGCCTACGCCGGCGACATGTCGGGCGCCAGCTTCCTGATGACCGTGGACGACCTCCGCGGCGACTACGGGCCCGTCCGCGACACCAACTCCACGGATCTCGGCCGGACCCTGCCCTCTGCATGCGATCCGCCGACCAGCGGCGGCAGCACGCGAGGACGAGAGTCGTCGTCGACTCCCTACAGCGAGGTGACCTTCGCGGACGGACTCTCGATCCAGAACAGCGTCTACGTGTACAGATCGCCGGCCGCGGCACGCGCGTCGTTCGAGCTGCTGGAGTCCCGCACGCTCGAGAAGTGCCAGGGCCAGGCCTACTCCCCGTTCGGGGACGACGAGGAGATCGTTCCGCAGGTGATCGCGGCCGGGGCCCGGCGACTGCCATCCGTCGAGGGCAGCCCCCGATTCTCCGTCGGCCAGAGCGTCATCCTGCTCGACCCGCAGAGCGCTCCCGGTGGCTACACGGACTTCTTCAGCTACGGCGTCTTCACCCTGGCGGGCAACGCGATCGTCCAGATGCAGTCCTACTCGGACACGCCCATCTCGGGAGCAACTCGGGCCGACCTGCGGCGGGTGAACCGACTGGTGGTCGGCCGCCTCTCCTAGACCCGCAAGCGAGGGGCACGCGTCACAGCGCGGAGAGCTCTCCCACCACGTGATCCCCGAGGCCCTGGATGTAGGGCACGGGGTCGCCCGTGAACGGCATGACGTGGACCTCGTCGACGCCGACGTCCGCGAACGAGCGCATCTGCTCGACGAACGCGCGCCCGCCCGCAGCATCGGGGTCCAGCGGGCCCGTCCACAGGATCGTCTTGCGGATCGCGTCGAACGATGAGCCTGTGTCGCGACAGTGCTCCTCGAGGACGCCGAGCTTCGCCAGGACGTCGTCGGCACCAGTGGCGGGGCCGGTGAAGAGGTTGCAGGCATCGGCGTACTGCGCCACCAGCCGCAGCGTCTTCTTCTCCCCCATGCCGCCGATCATGATCGGGCGGGTGGGGTTGCGTGATGGCCTGCGGCACGTTGATCGTCTCGGCCAGCGAGTAGTGCCTGCCGACGTAGGGTCCGTCGTCGTCGCTCCACATCTGGTGGACGATCTGCAGCGTCTCCTCCAGCCGCTCGAAGCGCTCCGCGAGCGGCGGGAACGGCACCCCGAGGCCCAGGTGCTCGCGGTCGTACCAAGCGGCGCCGATACCGAGCATCGCCCGACCGCCGGACAGCACGTCGAGCGTCGTGACGATCTTGGCGAGCAGCCCGGGGTGGCGGTAGGTGACCCCGGTGACGAGCAGCTGGAGCTCGACCGTGGACGTGTGCGCCGCCAGGAAGCCCAGCGTGGTGTAGCCCTCCAGCATGGGCTTCTCGGGGCCGCCGGCCATCTCCATCTGGAAGTAGTGGTCCATGACGGACAGGTTGTCGATTCCCGCCTCCTCGACGGCCCGGCCGGCGTTCGCCAGGGTCGGGCCGATCTCGCCTGGACCGCCGGGAACCTCGAAGTTGATGATGTGGACGCCGAGCCTCATGACTGCCTCCCGGGAGAGCACGGCCATCGCGAACCCGGTGTACGCGGTGGCCCGCGGGTCCAGTATCCACCCGAAGAAGGACCCCTCGAGAGTTCTGGTCCAGATCACGGGTGGGGCCGAGGTGTGCCACTGTTGTCCGCACGATCGCGTCGATTGCGGCTCCCGCTCGCCGGGGAGGGGTTCAGGTGCACACGTCGCCACCACCGAGGTAGGAGCAGCCATGGCCCAGTTCGTCATCTACTTCAACCAGCAGTGGGTGGGCGACCACCCCGAGGAATGGTTCCATCAGCGCGGGCCACTGGCGAGGGCGGTCGTGGACGACATGAAGGCGGCCGGCGTCTACGTGTTCGCCGGAGGGCTCGAGGAGGACATCGACCAGGCCTTCACCGCGGACGCCACCAGCGGGACGCTGGAGTTCACCGCCGGACTCTACGTCGAGGGCACCGACTTCCTGGGCGGGCTCACCGTGGTGGATGTCGCGGACGTCGAGGCCGCCCGGATGTGGGCGGGGAGGATCGCGGAAGCCTGCGGCTGGCCGCAGGAGGTCCGCACAATCAAGTCGTTCTGACCGCTCGCCCACCTCACGGGGCAAACCCCCCGAACGGCAGAGGTGCCGTAGGCGAGGAGTTCGGCGCCCGACCGTGCCGCCCCGGTCAGCGGCGACGTCGGGCGGGGAAGGCGTCCGACAGGATGCTGTCCGCGATCGAACGGAAGGCCGCCTGGCCGCCAAGGCCGGCGAAGCCTTCACTGAGCCCGCCGTCGTTCCACAGCGTGGCCAGGCCGTGCACGAGCGCCCAGGCCTTCAGCCATCGGGCAGGGTCGGCGGCGGGGTCGTCGGAGCCGGTCGCGGTCGTGACGAGCATGCGCTCCAGATCGGTTGCCCGCCTGGGCGAATGCCGGGTGCGCACCGGCGTCCATGCCGGCGACTCCCGCGAACATCAGCCGGAAGTGCTGGGGGTGGGACATGGCGAAGTCAAGGTAGCCCTTGCCGATGGCCACCAGTGGCTCATCGACTCCCTCGTCGAGCCGCGACTGCATCGCCTCCGTGAGCAGGACGTGGCCGCGGGCGCCCAGCTCGAGAAGGAGGTCCTCCCGATCGGCGAAGTGGTAGCCAGGGGCCGCGTGCGAGACGCCCAGGCGGCGCGCCAGCCCCCGGAACGTGACGGCATCGACTCCTTCCTGCTCGAGCAGGAGGCCCGCCTCGGCAAGCAGCGCCGCCCGCAGGTCGCCGTGATGGTAGGTGCGCGCGTGCTCAGCACCGCCGACCTGGACAGGCGAGGGTGCGGGGCGCCGCGGAGTCATGGCCCCATTGTCCCGGAGCAATCTTGACACCGTCAAGTTCCTCCCCTATCTTGACGACGACAAGTTCAGCTGGATGGAGGCGGAGATGGCGAACGCGGTGTTCCCTGGTCGGTTCACGGCCAGCATCGAAGGAGACGTGGTGGTGTTCCTCATCGGGTCCCGGCTGAACCGCCTGCGCAGCCTGCCGCGCATGGTGCAGGTGGGTCGTCAGATGACGCGGATGCAGTCGGAACTGATGGCGCAGCCAGATCGCGGCTGCCTCCACATGGAGAACTTCTTCGGCCGCGTCACCCTCTCCGTGCAGTACTGGCGCGACTTCGAGAGCCTTGAGCGGTACGCCCGGGCGGCGGATGCCGAGCATCTGGGGGCCTGGCGCGAGTTCAACCGCCTTGTCCGCGACTCGGGCGACATCGGGATCTGGCACGAGACCTACCTCGTACCGGCGGGCTCGTACGAGACGATGTACGGGAACATGCCGGCGTTCGGGCTCGGGCGCGCGGGCACCCACACACCGGCTGGACGGCACTCCACCGCGGCGTCACGGGCAGGGCGCGAGAGCCAAGAGCCCGCGCCCGTCGAGGCGTACTAGCGTCGCAGCGCTCCGCCGACGGCGGGCACGCAGGACCGCTCCTCACGCGGAGCACGGCGCTGCGACAGCAGGACCGGCGAAGTGACGGGTCGCCCTCACACCATTGACTGAGGGTGAGAAAGGCCCAACCGCCTCAGAGTCTGGAAGCCCGCGGTCCCCCGATACGACGAAAGGATCTCCTGCACGTATCGACTTCGCGCGAGGCTGCGACGTCACCTCCGGGCCGCAGATGATTGTCGATGTCGACGTGCGAGTGGTCGGTGGCCTGTGCGAGTGCGTTCATCGTGGGGTCCTTCGTCCGGGGCCGGTGACGGGGTGCTGTCGGGTCGCGGCAAAGCTCGCTCCGGAGGCTCGGCGAGCCACTCGACGCTGATGCCCATAGCGGACTGGTCGCTGAAGAACCGGGTCGGCTCGACGAGCATCGCCTGGGTGTGCACGCCGGGTCTGCGCCGGCTCCGTCGAGGATCTGCAGCGCTGCGGCTACCGTCGGCGCGGCCGTGACGAGGTAGGCATCGGGGTGGGCAACCCGCATGAGGGTCGCCTCCTCCTGCCCGGGCCCGTTGCCATCGAGCTGCAGGACTGTGCCGTACGGGGGGCGACTGAACCGGACGAGGCCCCAGTGCAGCAGCCGGCCCAGCGACGGGCCGAGGTGATCGGGGGCGACCCTCATGCCCGCCACGGCGACCGGGATCACGGCGTAGTCCACGACCGGGTTGAACCCGCCGACGTAGAAACCCGTGTCCCGCAGCCCAGGCAGCGCAGCGGTGAGCTGGTGCATCTCCGCAAGCCCCATCGCGGCCGCCTTCCGCCGACCGAACGGGAGCGGGAAACTGAAGGTCGGCAACGCGCTCGCGGATACCCAGCGGCCGGAGCGGTACTCCTCGTAGGAGTAGTCGCGGAACTCCTCCATCATCTCCGCGACGGTGGAGTCTGCGACCGGCCGCAGCGATGCCCAGTCGACAGCGATCACGCTTGCGACGAGCGCCCGCTCGATCCCGCCCAGTCGCTGGTCGGCGTAGCGGACCATCGCCGCCGGGACGCCCGGGTGGAATCCTCCGTCGGTCACGACGGTCGCACCTGACGCCCGGGCTTCGGTGTCTAGTGCCAGCAGCCGATCCGCCTTGGCGCGGCCGACCTGGATGTCCAGGTAGTCCGACCCGGCGGCGAGCGCGGAACGTACGGCAGTCGTGGCGTCCCGGGACGTGCCCGCAGCGGCGATGCACAGGTCGACGCCCTCGAGGGCGCGTTCCAGGCTCACACGGTCGCGCGCATCGACGGCGACCGGCTGCAGGCGGGGGCGCCAGGTGGCATCCGCCGTACCGAGCTCCTCGACCAGGCCCTGCGCACGGTCCAGGTGCCTCCCACCGATGCGCACGGTGTGGTCGCTATGCGCCAGCAGCAGGCTGCAGATCTTCGCTCCCGCGTTTCCGTAGCCACCGAGAACCAGGACCGTGCTCACGGCCGTCGCCCTCCACCGTCCGGCCCGGTCACGTCGTACTCGATCGATCTCATCGTGAACTCCCCGTAGGTGAACGGGCCGTCCGGATGGTCGTACACCGCGTTGCCCCGGTGCAGCAGGTGCATGCCGCCGACATCGCGATGCTCGCTGATCGGAGTGGACCAGCGCATCGGGACGAAGCTTCCGCTGCTGCTGTCCGGACGGTCGTCGGACCAGAAGTCCACCAGCTCTCCTTCGTCGAACGACAGAGTCGCGGTGACTCGGTGCACCCCGTTCGTGAAGGTCACGCCTGCCGTTCGGTCGTCCACCGCGGTCCAGGCCAGTCGCGAGTCGAGCAGTGCCCCGGGTGCCATAAGGCACAGGTCGTTGAGCACGGTCACCGTTTCCGCGGCACTGATGCTCGCGCCCTGGAGGTCGACCATGGTCACGGCGGAAGCCACCCGGACGGTGAACGTCGCCGACTCCTCGCGGTAGACATGGAGCGCCCGGACCGGCAGCCCGAACATCCGTGCCTCCATCAGGAACAGACGGGTGGGCCGACCGAAGAAGCTGTACTGGACCGAGCGCGCTCGCATCGGCGCCTGCCCCGGCTTGCGGTACATGTTCGCGTCGAGCACGACGCGCATGTTCTGCGGGCGCGGCCGGCCGAGGGCTCCCGACCGCTCGACGTAGCGGCGCACCGGGTCTGGCAAGGCAACGAGATCCTCGGCAGTGACAGGAGCCTCCGCGGGCCGCAGCGGCTGAGCAACGAACTCCGCGGCCACCGCCCGCTCCCAGCGCGCCCGGAGCGAACGGCCTTCCGATGCGCCCGATCCCTGCACCGTCGCGGCCTCGACACTCATCGGGCCACCTCGACTGAATGGGACCGAGCCCGCAGTAGCCACGCGGCGGCGCCGAGGATCGCCACATTCACGACGACCCCGGCCGCAGTCTCAGGAAGGCCGATCATGCACGCGACGAGCGACACCACTGCGAGCCCCGAGGTCAATGGGAGCGCCCACGAGGCCCGGCGAGCGATGCCGATGCCGGATACGACGAAGCCGACCGCGCACCCCAGCCAGACAAGACCGACGAGGCGTGCCCCGACGTCGCCCAGGTCAGTCAGGCCACCGGCCGTCGTGGTGCGGTAGGCGAAGCCCGTGACCGTCGCGATCTGCCACGGCACGACGAAGCCGATCAGGTGGATGACGCCATGGGCGGCGACCACCGCGGCCACGATGAGGCGAGTCATGTGCGTTGCTCCTCTCCAGGGGGGACGGCCATGAGGCCGGCAAGCCACCGTTGCGCCAGGTCGCGCAGGTCACTGGTCTCCTCGGGCGTGAGGCCGGCGAACGCCTCGGCGAGCATCGCGGTAGTGCGGCCCACCATGCGAGGGTCGTCGAACTCACGCACTCGCTCCGTGACCTCGATCCGAGTGGTCCTCGCATCAGTCGGGTCCGGCACCAGTCGGACGAACCCGCGCGCCTCGAGACCCAGCGCGATCTGCTTGACGTTCTGGCGGGAGCTGCCGTACCTCTCCGCTGCCTCGCTGAGCGAGGGACTCGAACCGGGCAGCGCCTTCGTCAGGACCGCGAGGAGCAGCCACTGGCGCGTCGTGATTCCGAGGTCGGCCAGCTCCCGATCGGCCCGCCTGGTCAGATGCTGGGCGATGAGGAAGACGGAACCGAACAACTCCGCCTGCGCCACCCGATCGTCGCCGATCGTCCATATAAGTAATGTATTACCTATATGGAGACGCGTCAACCGCTTGCGCGTGCCCGACGGCCGGGCCTTGACCATTGCCGCTGAGACTGTCGGACCCGAATGACATGGTGGCTCGCAAAGACCGGACACACGCGACTACGGAAGACACATGACTGAAGGACGGATAACCCGGAGCGATCTCGACTGGTGGCTGACGTTCGCCGCCAGCCGCGAGTGGACGTTCGCCAAGACCTATGCCGAGACCGCTCCCCACCACTATGTGGTGGAAGGTCGCACCCCCGGCGTGACTCACGACGACATGGTTCGCGCCGCGCGCGTGATCCGCACCTTCGGGTCACCGGGGAAGTACTACTCGCTGACCAAGCTCTACCTCGTCAGCCCCGACGGGCAGTACCGCTGGTGGACCGAGGACAACCATTTCACCGACACCACGCTCGTGAACCGCGCGACCAACGAGTTGTCCTACGGCATTCAGAACGCCCCATCCACAGTGAGCGGCATCGAATCCGCGTTCGACGAGATCGCCACCATCTGGGATGTCGAGCACCCGATCCGTGCCGGCGAGGCGGAGCAAGCCAGGCAACTGCTCGCAAGTGCGCGAGGCAAGTACCCGCCGCACGTTCTCGACATCGGCTGCGGTACCGGTCGAGTGCTGGATCTCGGCCTCGTCTCCCCCGACCGCTACGCGGGAGTCGACTCAAGTCAGGCAATGCTCAATATGCTCGTGCACAAGCACCCGAAGGTCGCGGCCATCTACCCGGTTGACATGCGACAGGCACTGGGTGCGGGCACGTTCACTGCGGGCCAGTTCGACTGGGTCTTCCTCGATGCCGCCGTCGCGCTCAGCAGCGAGCAGCGCACACAGGTCGAGCAGATCGCTCGCGTCGCTCTCGTCGTCATCACCGGCGACGGATGGGCGGTTCAAGATCGCGCAGAAGCATCCCGCTGACGCACCTCAGCCGGGACCCCTGCCAACTAGGCAGAGTCGCAGGTCGTGTCAGGGGCCGGGGGTAGCCTGTTCTCAGGTCAAGAGAGAACGACGCAAAGCCCCCTGGCTGGTCGTTCCGGCAACCGCGCGATCCGTCACACGGTGCCTCCTGGGGAAGACCCGCTCCGCCAACCGCTGGCGGGGAAGCGACGGGTCCCGTGGGACCGGAAACCGAGAACACGATGTCCACAGCCAACGACCAGACGACCGCGCCCGCGCTGCCCTGGCGTCCGGGGGTCGATCCGCAGGAATTGCCCGTCACAGAGGTCAATGACCTCGAGACCGCCGAGCCAGTGGAACTTGGGGGTGGCTACGCGAGGGGATGGACTCCTCGACCGCTGACAGATGTGACGGGGTCCTGGCTTCGTCAGGTCACCCTCGTACCGTCCGTGCGGGGGATGCTGCGCCTCCAGGCGCGACTCGACCAGCCTGCCTTCGCGGGCGTGCACGGTGACCAGCACGCCGATCGGCCCGTGCCTCCATGGCCCGTGGCGAGCGCGATGCTGGTCATCGGGGCAGTGCGTGGCCCGACAGCCATGTTCGACCAGGAGGCCGTCTGGAGCCGGGACGAGGTGGCCCGCCAGCTGGGCACCTTCGGGGTGCGGGCAGTGCTGGCGACAACCGTCGACAGGGGGCACCAATGGACCGAGCCGTCCGTGATCGCCCTGCCCGGAACGCTGGAGGGCAAGCCCGTACCGGACTGGCAGTCGCGGGCGCTTGGCCGCTGCCGCCAGATGGGGATCCGCACTGTGGTGCGCATCGCGGACGGACGCTGGGAAGTACTGTCCCTGGGCGGCGGACAGTCCCGACGGTTCACCGTCGTTGCCTCGGCCGAGTGCACGCTGACCCGTGACGATGAGCATCGCTGCCCCATGCAGCTGTCTCCCGCTGCCGGGCAGTACTGCCACATGCGCGGCGGGCCCTGGACATCTCGTCCATCCACGCAGCCGCCGGGTGGCGTGACCACCGTGACAGGCTCGTCAACGCCCTCGGGTGTGACACCTGCGAGGGAACCCGGTACCAGTTCCAGGGGCGGATCCTCAGTGGCGGCGGCCCCGTCGCCATCGGGCACTCGGCGGCGCCCACGCGATGGCTCACTCCAGACGCGAGCGCCCTCGGAGATGGAGATGTCGATGTCAACGCCTGAGTCCTCGGACCTGTTCGTCGACCCACCGGCGGAGATCAAGAGCCTGCGCGAATACATCGAGGCGCTCCGTGAGGAGGCGAAGAGTGCCACCCCTGCGCGTCGAGCGGAGATCGGCTGGTGCATCTTCGGCGCCAGGAAGTGGATGGGACGGGTGATGGACGCGAACCTGGCCCGGCGACTCGGCGAGCACCGCTTCATCGTCCACGAGGATGACGGGTCGGGGTCGTGGGCGGTCTGCTCATGTGGCGCCCGATTTCGCGGCGCGATGCACGAGGACTTCACGCTCGGTGAGTTCCCCAATCTCGACGGGCACCACCATGAGAAGTAGCACTGCGCCGGGCCGGCCGAATGTCAGACCCCGGCGACATACTGATCCCGGTGGCACGAGTGGTGCCCACACTGGGATCGCATGTCAGGCCGCCGAGGAGCTGCAGATGACCCCCCTCGATCTTCCTGCAACCTTCCTGACCGGCAGATTCGCTGACGCGGTCGCCTACGCAACCGTCCTGCACGCCACCCAGATTCGCAAGGGCACAAGGGTTCCCTACATCGCCCACCTGCTGGGCGTCGCCAGCCTCGTCCTCGAAGCCGGTGGCGACGAGGACATGGCCATCGGCGGGCTGCTGCATGATGCCGCCGAGGACCAGGGCGGCGAGGCGCGGCTGCGCGACATCGAGGCGCGGTTCGGTTCCGTCGTCGCCGGTTACGTGCGAGGCGTGCAGCGACTACCTGGGTGACGATCCTGAGGCGAAGCCACCGTGGCGCCTGCGCAAGGAGACGTACCTCGCCGATCTTCGCGGTCATGGCCGGAACGCCATCATCGTGTCCATGGCCGACAAGGTCCACAACGCGCGCGCCATCTGGACGGACCTGCTGAACGGCGTCGACGTGCAGGCGAAGTTCAAGCCCGAGGCGGACATCCTCTGGTACTACGGCGAGTGCCTCATCGATCGCCGAGCGAGTTCGACGTGCCCATGGCGGTTCGCACGCCGCTCTCCCAGGCCATCGAGGGGATCCGAGCGGAGCTCGACGCGAGGGCGCTGGCGTCGGCCGGTCGGTCGCAGGGAGTCCATGCGGAATGACGTCGGTGACCAACGTGCTTCCCGAGCGTCTTCACGGTGACGGCCGCTTCCCGTTCGGCGCCCCGAACGGACCGCGCCCCGTTCGCCCCGCGTCGTCGGGCAACACGCGGCAGATCGTGATCGGCACGTATCCCAGTGCATTGCACGTCGGCTGGCGTCCGCCTGCCTACGTGACGATGCCGGACGGATCCTCAGGTCGCGTGGCGAGCCTTGCGATCGATGTGGAGCCAACCGTCTTCTGGGACGGCACCGAAGCTGACCGCCTCGTCGCCGAGTGGAGTGCCAGGGTGGGTTTCGTGGAGGGGAACGAGCCGGGAGCTCACGGGATCCTGACCACTGCCACCAACGGACCCTCAGGGTCGGGGCTGACCGAGAAGTACTTCCCCGCCCTCCCCTTCACTGTGGAGGACACGGCGTTCCTCGACGTCTACCCGGTCTACTTCGTGAAGACGGGCACCTCGTCCCAGCGCGGGCAGGCGGAGGCCATCGAGCAGGAGTACAACTCCATCGTGACTCAGCTGTCGGACGCATCCGGGGACCGGCCGAGATTCGACGCGGCCACCCTTCCGCTCCGACCCACTCCAGCTGCAGCTGCCGGCACTGGCTGCGGAGCGGTTCGCGACCTGGCTCATCGACGTCGTCGTGGACCTCGCGCCCGATCACATCGTCACCCTGGGCGAGGAGGTTTGGGAGACCTTGGACCGAGCAGCCCTCATCCGGGGCGCAGGCGCCGAGTCACTCTCGCGTACGCGCGACCAGGGATACGGGAGCCGCGGAGAGCTGGAGATCGGGGGCACAGTGATCGAGTGGACTCCCCTGGCACATCCGGGTGCCGTTCGTCAGTCGAACATGGCGCCGCACAGCTGGGGATCTGTCCACGAGGAGTGGCTCGGCGCGAACTGCCGGCGGCTGACTAGGCCGCCTGCAGCAGCGGGGCGTAGTCCGGCACGGGCACCGGCTCGCCACCGTCGGGACCTGACGGGAAGGTGCCGATGCTCCACGTGAAGTGCGTCAGGATCCGGGCACATGCGCCCGGCCCGCAGCCCAGCGATGAGGAGGGCCGCAGCGCCGTCGGACGTGTCGACCTCCTGCCACCAGTTCTCGGTGTCGTCTGCGGGGGGCACCCAACCACCACGCCGAAGGTTGAGCTCATCGATCGGCCACCTGTCCGCGGGCAGGTAGTTCTGGGACACGATCTCGCAGTACCAGGATCGACCTCACGGGCGCACTGCGCATAGGGGCACGGGTCCCAGCCCTCCGCGGCTCGGTACTCGACTATCAGGAACTGTCCCTGACCGCGGCCAGAGTCGAGCCGGCCAGCGACCGCCAGTTCGCCCAGCCGGAGGCAGCCGTGGCTCATCTCGTCACCTCCTCGACCGGAGAAGGCACCTCGAGCACCAGCGAGAGGGATCAGCACCAGCAGCGCGGCGATGATCAGGGGCGCTGCGAGCCCCAGCACGATGACCAGCCAGACCGGCGACAGCACGATGAGCAGCACGCCCACGAGCAGGCCGGTGGCGTTGTCCTTGCGGCTCAGTCCTTTCCGCTCACGCGTCACCGCCTCCGTCCTCGCTGGCCGCGAGGATCGGTGACGCGATGACGCGAGCGACGCTTCCCGGACTTGCGACGCATGCGGACGCCGAGCTCCGCGCGAGCGACTCCAGCTCGGACCCGCTCAGTCGCGCGAGATGCTCGGCCGTGACCCGCCATCCTCGTCATCGAGCTCGCCGCCGTGCGGGCGATCACCGGGACCGGTCATCTGGCCCCGAGACCAGCGGGCGAAGACGTCGGTGAAGATGTCGCCCTCGCAGTCATGCTCCGCGCCCGGGAATGCGCAGCCAGCCGTGCGTAGCCGCCAACGACGCAGCCCAGATCCGCGTAGCAGCACTCGGTGAGAAGGCCGAGGAGGAGATCCGACTACCGGCCAGTCGATTACGGCGTCCGGGTCGATCCCCTTCCACTCGTAGATCCGCAGCAGGTCCCACCTCGACCACACGTACTCATCGGTGATGACAGCCCCATCGTTGAAGCGCAGGGCCCGGAACAGGGAGTCGCGCAGCGGCCACGCTGGATCGTCGATGCCGACGCAAGCGCACAGCCACGTCGGCAGGAGCCTTCTGCAGGACGAACAGCCACGGCTGCCCGTCGGGGAACACGCCGCCGAAGCCGGCCACCCAGAAGGGCATGTGCGCATTGAGGAAGTCGCCCTCGAGCTCGACGTGCTGGTCGCCCGGCAGCACGGATGAAGTGCCCGCTGGCGAGCTCGTCGCCCACAGGCGGATCGATGTTGCGGTTGCTCCAGATGCCGGTCATCCGGCTGTCCGCGGGGAAGGTCCAGAGTGTTGAACAGGAAGGTCATGACTCGAATCCCTCCACGAAGTATCGTCATCGGGCCAGCTGCCGTCGAGGAAGCGCACGGACTGGGCGCAGGCCGCGAGGGTGGCCCGGCTGGTCTCGAAGTTAAGCCCGTCGAAGTCGGGGACCTAGGCATCCGGGTCCTTCAAGATGGAGAGCTCGAGCCCGACGCGGCTGTCGGTGCTCGACATCATCGAGAGGGACACACCCAGCCCGGTGTCCTGCAGCGAGGGCACGGTGATCTCTGGGTGGAAGTCGTCGGCGGCGGCGAACAGGAAGCCGACAAGCCGGTCGACGAACCCTGCTCGGGGCCGGGACAGGTACCAGGTGTGTAGTCGGGGCTGAGGAGCATCACGTCGAGCGCGAGTCGGGATCCGTGCCGCAGGCCCGGGCGGGCTGGATCTGGCTGCGCAGGAAGATGGCGGCTCCCCCAAAGCCCGAGAGGCGGAAGCGGGCGGCCTCGTGCACATCCCACGCGCTGGGAGCCGGCATGAACACCACGAACCCCTTTCCACGTCTCCATGCTCCTCGGGGGGTCTGACAGTCACGAGGTGGGTCAACAGCCCGGCGCCTGTCAGGGGCAGCCACTAGCGTGGCCGGCATGGGGGAAATCGCGACGATCGACGTCGCCGACAACGCAGCGGCTCAGCGCGCCGTCAGCGATGCCATCAGCGCGGGCGCAGGCGGGTGATGCGCTGGCCCCGGTGTCCCTCATCGTGGACTCGGCCGCCCAGGCATGGGCACTGCGCCGGCAGGTCTCGGAGTCGCTCACACGCGGCAGTGGCCTTGCCAACGTCCGGGCCATGACACTGCTCGAACTCCTGGCCGGGACTGGCAGAGAGCATCGGGCTGGCGAGCCCGGGATCCACCGATCCGCTCCTCGAGGCCGCCGTGGTCGAGGCGCTGCTGCGCGCCGAGTCGGGGCCGCTGGCAGCGTCCGCCGATCACCCCGAGACGGCCCTGCGGCTGGCGGCACTGGCTGACGAGCTGGCGTGGTGCCGGCTCGGCGAAGACGTCGATGCGCTGGCGGACGAGGGTGTCTCCCTGACGGCGAGAGCCGCGATCCGATTCGCGGCGGATGCCCGACCCGCGCTCGCCGCCGCGCTGGGCACGACCCCGTGGCCCGAGGTCACGGCGGCCATCTGCGCCGCAATCGCCGACGGATCCCTCTCCCCCACCGACCTCGGGTCGCTCATCGTCACGTGCGCACGGGTACCTGCTCCCGTCAGAGATGTCCTCGACGCGCTCGCCGAGCACGTCGAGGTGACCCTCGTGGTCGGTGACGCCCGACCCGTCCCCGATCCCGGCCCGCGTCATGGACTTCCCGGATCCGGCAACCGAGACCGAGTACGCGGTGCGCCTCGCGGCGGATGCCATCGCTGCGGGCACCAGCCCGGGTCGCATCGCGATCCTCTACTCCGTCGACGCGCCCTACGCCCGACTCCTCGAACGGGCGCTCGACGACGCCGGCATCGCCTGGCACGGGCCGACCGGCCAGACCCTGCAGTCGACCACGGTGGCCCGCTGCCTGTCCGCCCTGGCCGACCTCGCGGCAGCACGAGCGAACGGCGGCAGTGGCATCACTCGGCCGCTGCTCATGCGCCTGCTGGCACTGGGCCACCTTGCCGGCGGGCCGGCTCCCGTGGCCTCCGGTCCCAGCCGCGCGCTCATCCGGCAGGAGGGACTGTTCGGCGACGCCCGCAACTGGCTCGGCCACCTCGAGGCGGTCGGCCGCCAGGTCGAGGGCGACGCGGACGACCCCGCGGAGGCCAAGCCGCGGCACGTCAACCGGCTCGCCCCGCACGCCGAGCCACTCGCCGCCCTCATCCGGGCACTCGATACCTCCCTCGGCACGATCTCCGAGGCGGCGACCTGGTCGGACCTTGGCTCTGCCCTGTGGTCCGCCCTCGAGTCGTACCACCTGCACGGCACGTGGTGGAGCATCCGCCCCGACGACGCCGCGACCGTCGATGCGGTGCGGTCACTGCTGCTCGAGGGATTCCCCGCCATCGACGCACTCGGCGCACACGCGCCGCGCCCGTCCGCGGAGGATGCCTCGGAGATGATCGACCGCACCCTGGCATCGAGGCGTGGTCGGCACGGCGCGTCGTCCGTCGGAATCCACGTCGGCGCCGTGTCCAGCAGCCGCGGCCTGGTGTTCGACCACGTCGTCATCGTGGGCGCCAGCGAGGGTCTGCTGCCGGCGGTGCGTGGCGAGGACCCGCTGCTGCCGGATGTCGCAAGGAAGCATCCTCCGCCGAGATGCCCGACGACCTGCCGAGGTCGGTCGAGCTCGAGGCACTCACCGCGCGGGATGTTCGCGCAGCCGCGCAGGCTGCCGGCTCGTGCGTTGCGCTGCTGTCGCGGGGGGCGCTGCCCGGACGCGCGGTCGGGCTGCCCAGCCGGTACCTGCCCTCGGGCGATCCGGACCGGGTGGCCTCGACGCGGGCCAGCCTCCTGCGCGATCCGGCTCCCCTCGCGTCGGCCCACCTCGCCGAGCGCGTGGCATTGTCGGGAACGGAAGCCGACCCGGGGCTGCGGCCACGCATCGAGAGCATCGCGGCCTGGGCGACGCCTGAGCCCGGGCCGTACTTCGGCGATCTGGGCCTCACCGGCGGGGCCTGGTCACTCCATGACCGCGACCTGTCGGCCTCGGGCATCGAGCAGTACCTGCACTGCCCGTACCACTTCTTCGTGCAGCGCATCCTCGGGTTCTCCACCGATGAGTTCGAGGACTCCGTCGACACCATCGCGCCCAGCGACATGGGCACGCTGCTGCACTCCGCATTCGAGCGGTTCGTCGAGAAGTCCCGCACCGACGGCACGCTGCCCGCCGCCGGGCAGGCGTGGCCCGCCTCCGCGCTGGGTGATCTGCGCCGCATGGTCGATGCCGAGGTCGATGCGGCCACCACAAAGGGCCTGACCGGCTGGCGCCCCGCCTGGGAACGCAGCTACGAGGTCGTCATGGCCTCCCTGCCGGAGTTCCTCGAGGTCGACGCTGCCGAGGTTCGCCATGAGCCGCCGACCGTGCCGGTCGCGGAAGAGCAGGGCTTCGGCTTCGACGGAGACCCGGTCGTGGAGTTCCGGGTCACGGCCGAGGTCGTCGTCCGACTGCGCGGCTCCATGGATCGCGTCGACGAGAGCGAGGACGGCAGCACCGTCGGAGTGGTCGACTACAAGAGCGGCCGGTCCGACGGCTTCGCCGAGAAGCTCGGCAAGCCGAAGAAGGACGGCACTCCCCGCGAACGGCAGAAGGTCCAGGACCTCGTGTACGACGCGGCGGCTCGCGTCCTGTACCCGAGGGCGCAGCGCATCGACGTGCACTTCCTGTTCGTCCCCAACGGCGGCGAGCGTCCGACGGTCGTGACGCCCACCCACGACGCGGATCGAGCTGCGGTCCTGGGCGAGCTGCTGCTCAGGCTCGAGACCGCTGGGCAGACCGGCACCTTCCTTCCCACCCCGCAGGGCACCCGTGACTACTGCCCGGTCTGCAAGCGGCTGGGCCGTCGGGCGGTCATCGTCAGCGGCAAGGTCCCCACCGAGGACGAGGAGGGATCGCCGTGAGCACAACTGATGTCCTTCCGGATCAGGCCGACCGCGATGCGGCCGCCACGCTGCTGGCCGACAACGCCTTCATCGAGGCCGGCGCCGGCACCGGCAAGTCGACGACGCTCGTCTCACGCATCCTCAACTCCATCACCAGCCCCTCACTGGTCCCCGTCACCTCGATCGCCGCCATCACCTTCACCGAGCGCGCCGGCGCCGAGCTGCGTCACCGGCTCCGCGAACGGATCACCAAGCGCCTCGAGGCCGCGGCAGACACCCCCGCCGACCGGGATGCGCTGACCGCCGCCCTGCAGGACCTCGACGCCGCCCCCATCGGCACCATCCACTCCTTCGCCCAGCGGATCCTGCGGACCCACGCCCTGTCTGCGGCCCTGCCACTGGGATTCGCACCAGCGACGGGGGCCGACGCAGCCGACGACGAGCGGATGCGCGTGCGCGCGGCCGTCGAGCACCTGCAGGTATCCCTGGATGCGGACACCCTGGCCACACTCAGCACCTACGGGCTGTCCCCCTACGACCTGCTCGAGGTGCTGCGCCGACTCGACGCCCAATGGCTTCGCCTCGATGGGGCTGCGCTCGCCAGCCCAGGAGTCGACGTCGGCGCACTGTGCGCCGAGGTCGCCAACGCGTTCGAGGACTTCCTGCTCCGTGCCCGCGACGAGTGCGCCGATCCCTCGGACAAGCTGATGGTCGCGTTCGAGGAGCGGATCCCCCCGGTGGTCGCCCTGCTTCGGCGCGCCGATCCCATCGAGCTGGCGGCCACCGCCACCGACACCGAGGGCGCGCATCCGGTCTTCAAGCTCGGGAACGTCGGAGGCAAGGGTGCGTGGGGGGACGGCGGCGCGAAGGCCCACCGCGACGATCTCAAGGCACTCGCCCCCGACCTCCAGTCGTGCCTGATCGCCCCGCTCGAGGGTGCCGTGCGCACCGCTCTCGCCGAAGCGTGGCGGGCCATGCGCGCCCATCGCGAGGAGCGCGCGCATCGGGGCATCGTGACCTTCGACGAGCTCCTGTCGCGCGCCCGCGACCTCGTGCGTGACGATCCCGATGTCAGGGCTCTGGTGCACGCCGAGTTCCCCGTCATCCTCGTTGACGAGTTCCAGGACACCGACCCCGTCCAGTGGGACCTCATCCGGATGATCGCGGCCGATCCCCACGACGCGAGCGCCCGGCCGATGCCCGGCCGCCTGGTGGTCGTGGGCGACCCCAAGCAGGCGATCTACGCGTTCCGCGGCGCCGACATCGACACCTACACACGCGCCCTCGCCGGGTTCAAGGAATCCGATCCCCCACTGGGCCACGTGTTCGAGCTGACCACGAACTTCCGCAGCGTGGCCCCGCTCATCGAGTGGGTCAATCGCGTGTTCGCCGCCGCCATGCACGACCAGCCTGCGCAGGTGGCGTATCGCGACCTCGACGTGCGTCACCGTCCGACAGCTGCGGCAGCCCGGACCCTCCGTGACCGTCATCCGGGATCCCGAGCAGCCACCGAACGGAGGACGGATCGCGGGCGACCGGAGCAGTCGACTCCACCAGTCTCGAGCCGCGGCTGATCGCGCAGGAGATCGCCAGGGCCGTCCACGACGGGTGGCTCATCACCGAGCCGCAGAAGGACGACTCCCGCCAGTACACGAAGGCCGCCACCTTCAGCGATGTCGCCGTCCTCTACCCCGCCCGCACCGGTGTCCCCGCCCTCCTCGACGCCCTGGACGATGCCGGCGTGCCGTACCGCTCGGGCGATGCGGGCCTCGTGTTCCAGCGCCCCGTCGTACTCGGGCTGCTCGCCGCGCTCGCCGTCATCGACGACCACTCGCGCGAGCTCGACCTGTGGCTCACGCTGAAGAGCCCCCTGTTCGGCTGCACCGACGTGGACCTGCTGCGGTTCCGCACGGCCGGGGGCCGATGGCGGGTGACCCAGGAGCCCGTCGACGCAGCGGGCCAGCCGATCACCGGGCCGGTCGCCGACGCCCTCGCCGTCCTGAACAAGGTGCGCAGCACCCTCGAGGCGCTCCAGCCGGCCGCGGTCATCGACCGCCTGCTGGACCGCACGCGCATCCTGGAGGCCCTGGCGCACGCCCCGCGGGGCGGCTTCGACGCCGACTGCGTGCGCATGCTGCGCGCCCACGCCCAGCAGTTCCAGGACGAGGGCGGCGTCGGACTGGCCGACTACCTCGTCGCAGTCGCCGACGTCCAGACCGACTCGACCCGCTCCTCCCTGCCCGAGCCCGATGTACGCGACGACAACGCTGTGCGACTCATGACCATCCACCAGGCCAAGGGCCTGGAGTTCCCGATCGTCGTCCTCGCCGCGATGGCCAACAACATGTACGACCCCTCCCCCGCCATCGGTGTCGCGAGCCCCGACCGGTACGAGTTCAATCTCGGCAAGGGCCTGCAGAGCGTCCGCTACGACGAGTGGTGCGAGCTCGACCGCAAGCCGCGCAGCCTGGCCGAGCGCGTGCGCCTCCACTACGTCGCCTGCACACGGGCCCGCGACCACCTGATCGTCTCGATCTGCGGCGAGCACGGCTCCAACAAGCAACCGCACTCGTCGCTGCTGTGGGACTCCATCGAGCGCGACCCAACGGACGTGACCGCGCTGGATGACTCGCCCGTCATCCTCGCCGCAGCCCAGCCCGCCCCGGTGGCCCCGCTGCCGCACGACTGGAACCAGCACGTCGAGCGAGTCCGCAAGGCGAGCCGCGTCGCGTTCATCGCCGCTCCCAGCGGAGAGGCAGCCGACTACCTCGGCCTCCAGATCGCCCCAGCCACCAGCACGCCGGATGCGCCCACGGACCTCACCGCAACGGTGGAGACAACCGTTGCCGCCGACACTCGTGCCGCACGGGATGGTCGTCCCCTGGGTCGGGCCGTCCACGCCGCCCTCGATGCCCTGGTGCGCATCGGCGCCCGCGCCACCGACGACGACATCGAGACCGCCTGCCGCCGGGCCGCCGAGGTCGAAGGGCTGCCTTCCGAGACGACGGCCGTCAGCCTCCGAGTCCGGGCTGCCGTCTCCTCCGACCTGATGCAGGAGGCGCTCGCCAGCCCCCGCCGCTGGAGCGAGCTCTACCTCGCCGCGCCCGTGGACACCGACGGAGTGCGGCTCGTCGAGGGGTTCGCGGACCTCCTGTTCGAGGGTGCCGACGGCCTGGTCCTCGTCGACTACAAGACGGACGAGGCCATCGCCCCCGAGACGCGCCAGCACTACGCGGAGCAGCTGGCCGCCTACGCCGAGCTGATCGAGCGAGCCACGGGCATGACCGTCACAGCCCGCAGGATCCTGCACCTCTCGCCGGACGGGGCGTCCGTCCTCACCGTGTAGGCCCGCACGAACACAGGTCCGTGTCAGACCGACACGGGAGCATGGGCGTCAGGCAGCGGAAGCGAGCACCTCCGGGGGACCCACGATGGCGACGTACGACGACTCCTGCTCGGCACTGGCCGTCGCCCTCGTCCGCGGGCACCCCCGTGCTGCTCTGGGGCGGCCCCGGGGTCGGCAAGACGAGCGTGGTCGAGCAGATCGCCGCTCACCACGGCTGGCACCTGGAGACCGTGATCGCCTCGATCTGCGATCCCACCGACTTCAAGGGCATGCCGCGCGACGCCGGCGATCGCACCGTGTTCTCCCCGCCCGAGTGGGCCATGCGCACGGCCGAGGCCGGCGGGGGCGTCGTCTTCCTCGACGAGATCTCCACCGCTCCCCCGTCCGTCCAGGCGGCACTGCTCCGGCCCGTCCTCACCGGCATCGTGGGAGATCTCGAGCTTCCCGCCGGCACGCGCTTCGTCGCGGCGGCCAACCCGCCCAGCCAGGCCGCCGACGGCTGGGACCTCTCGGCGCCCCTCGCCAACCGGTTCGTGCACCTCGAGTGGGAGACGCCGGCCTCGGTCATCTCCGCGGGGTTCGTCTACGGGTTCGGGTCGATCACGGTTCCCGATATCCACGAGGCGGTGGCAGCCGAGGCCGTCACGTCGGCGATGCGGTCGGTCGGGGCGTTCCTGACGGCCCGCTCCGACCTGTGCCACAAGATGCCCGATCGGTCGGCCGAGCGCGGCATGGCCTGGCCCAGCCCGCGCTCGTGGGAGACGGGCGCCCGCCTGCTGGGCTACGCGGCCGCCGCCCACGTCAAGAGCGGGGTCCGGCAGAAGCTGCTCGCCGGCTCGGTTGGCCTGTCGGCCGCTCGTGAGTACCTCGCCTGGGAGCGGGCACTGGACCTGCCCGACGTCGAGGCCGCGCTGGCCGCCGGCGGCACGATCGAGCTGCCCGCCACCCCCGACAAGATCGTGGCGGTGTGCGGCTCGCTCGCGGCCGCAGTGCTGGGCGATCCGACCCAGGAGCGCTGCGAGGCCGCCGTCAACGGCGTGCTCGTCGCCGTCGCGGATGCCGGTCACATCGACCTGGCAACGGTGGCGCTGCGCCGCGTCGCATCCGTGGTGGCCTCGTCCGGCGCGGTGATGACCCCTGAGGCCGTGCGTCATTTCGGGAGCCTCCTGGCGAAGATGGGCCGGCTCAAGGCCGCGACATGACGCGCGCACGACAGAAGGACAACGAGGCTGTCGACCTCACCGATGCCCAACGTGCCGACGCCCGCACCTGGATGCAGGCGGCCCGGGTCTGGTCGATCGAGCGCTACCCGTACCTCGACACCGCCCTCACCTCGATGCTGCTGGTTGAGGCTCCGGGCCTCGGCACGGTCGCCGTCGACGCCCGCTGGCGTCTCTACTACGACCCAATCCGTGTTCTCGACATCCAGCGCGAGCACGGCATCGAGGTCCTGGCCAGTGACTGGGTGCACGAGGTCATGCACCTGCTGCGCGACCATCCCACTCGGTGGGTGGACATGTCCGAGCCGCCCGGCAGGGCTCGGGTGTTCAACTTCGCCGGCGACGCCCATGTGAACGGGGACGTTGCCGAACTGGGGCTGCCCATCCTCCCCTCCGACGTCACCTTCGACCGACTGCCGCCGAAGGCGGCCTGCACCCGCGCGATGACCACGGAGGAGGTCTACCAGCGACTGCTGCCCTTCGCCGTGGTGATCGAGGTCGACTGCGGCTCCGGGGCTGGCGGCGACAGGCGCGGCTGGGAGCAGCCCATCACGGACGAGCAGCAGGACGGCTCGATGGGGTCCGACGATGCCGAGGTCGTCCGTGAGGAGACGGCCCGCAAGGTGCGCGCTCGGGCCGACCATGGCGACACCGTCTCTCCCGGCCTCGTGTCCTGGGCCGGTCAGTACCTCGAGCCCGGCATCGACTGGCGCGCGGAGCTGCGCAGCGTGGTGTCGCGGCATCTGGGCCAGCGTGCGGGCACCACGGACTACACGTTCACCCGCCCATCCAGGCGACGGGTGCCCGGCTTCACCCTCCCGGGGATGGCTGGGCCGGCGCCCGCCCGCGTCGCCGCCGTGATCGACACGTCAGGCTCGATGACCACGGAGGAGCTCGCCCAGTGCCTCGGCGACCTGCTCGGCCTGGTCCGATCGGTCGCCGGCGACGGGCCCGCGGTCACGGTGATGACCGTCGACATGCGGGTGATCGACGTCGTCACCGTTCGGCGGCCGGCCGACGTGCCGGGCCTGCAGCTACGCGGGGGCGGCGGGACGGACATGACGGTCGGTCTCGACGCGTGCGCCGCCCTGCGGCCCCCACCCGAGGTGATTGTGGTGATGACGGACGGCGAGTCCCCCTGGCCGCCGAGTACCCCTCCGGGGCTCGAGGGAGCGACCGTGATCGCCCTGGTGACCCAGCCTGAGGGGGTCGTCTGGGTGCCCGACTGGATACGTGTCATCCAGATGAGCTGATCACCCGCCTGCCGCACCGAGGATGCGGGCGGTCACAGCCCGCCGGACGTCCGGCTCGGGGTCCGAGGCGAGCAGGAGCAGGGTGGCATCGTCGACGTCCCGATGAGCGGCCACGGCGGCACGGATGCTCACTCGATCATCCCCCGCGGCCTCGGCGAGGTGGCGTGCCAGCAGGCGATCGAGATCCTCGGGGTTCAGTTCCTGCAGCGGACGCTCGCGCAGCCAGCGCCAGGCCCGGGGGGCCAGCCTGCGCCGGGCCTCCTTGACCGTGCGGGCGACATCTGCGGCGCGCTTCGCGGCAGGGCTCTTGGCATCGACCCCGGCCGGAGCCTGGCGAGCGGCGTCCTTCAATATGGCCAGGGCCGCGAAGAGTCCGTCGGGCGGGCAGGCCGGGTTCGCCACGCCGAACACCACGGTTTCCTCGTCGCGGCAGGCATCGAGCACTGCCTCGACGGGACAGCTGGGGTTGCGGACGGCGGCCTGGCGCACGGCGGCCTCCTCATCCCCTCGGATGGCTGCAGCGAGGGCCTCCGGGGAGGCGTTCGGCGACGATGCTGCCGCGACCCGGACCCTGCCCGCCTTGTCACCCAGGAGCCGATCCACGGCTTCGGTGGGCGTCGCCTCGCACTTCGCGACCGCCGTTCGGACATCGTCGGAGAAGTCCCACACGGCTCCGGACAGCGCCACCGGCGAGCACTTCCCACCGGCGACCGCGGCAAGGCGCAGGGACTCCTCGGGGGCCGACAGGAGTGCTCGGCTGGCCATGTCGCCGGGTGCACCCCGGCGCAGGGCGACCTCGCGGACGGACGAGGAGTAGGCCTTTCCGGCGTAACGCCGGAGCAGCCTGCGCGGGACCTCCGCCTGGCCCAGTACCGCACTCGCTCCGAAGTCCCCGGCGGAGAGGAGCCGGTCGACGTGGTCGGCCATGACGAAGCCGGGCTGGCCGATCGCGATCTCGGCATCGAGGCGGGACCTGCCTGAGACGACGACCTCGACGAGAGCGTCGACAGGCAGTTCCGGCCGAGTGATCGCCGCCCGTCGCACCACGGACGACTCATCACGGGTCAGATGCACGAGGAGATCGACCGTCGCTTCAGGGTAGGCAGCCACCGCCGCGCGGACCTGCCAGGAGATGTCGCGCGATGCCCCGATCAGCTCGTCCATCGGAGTGCCGGGCAGGCTCACCGCGAAGGCCCGGACGCTCGCGTCCTGCATCCAGCGGGCCTCAGCGACGACCTCGGCCGGGATGTCGGATCGGGTCAGCACGGCCCGCCTCACGGCGGCCGGTGCCTCGTCGTTCCGGAGCACCTCCAGCGCCTCGTTCAGCGGCAGGGACTCGGACCCGACGGCGTTGATCTGCGCGACCCTGGCACGCAGTACAGCCCGCTCCTGCTCCAGTGCCTTGTCATCGTCCGGGAAGGCCCACCGCTCCGCCACGTGCTCCCCCATCCGCTCTCGATGGCTCACGCTAGGGGGAGCGTCTGACATCGGTCGACGCTGTCGGACCCCGCTCAGATGGTGATGCTTGAAGGGCATGGGGACAGCGGCACATGACTGAGGGGCGAATTGCCCGGAGTGATCTGGATCGGTGACTAGTGCTCGCCGCCACGCGCAAGTGGAAAGTCGCCAAGCCCTATGCTGAGAAGATTCCGCACCACTATGTAGTGGAAGGGCGTACCCCCGGCGTAACTCACGAGGACGTGGTCCGCGCAGCGCGGGTGATCCACACTTTCGGCACGCCGGGTAATTGCTACTCGCTAACGAAGATCTACCTCGTCAGCCCGGACAGACGATTGCGTTGGCGGGCCGAGGACCAGCACTTCACCGACGGCACCCTCGTCAACCGCGCAACAACCGAACTGGAGTACGGCATCCAGAACGCACCGTGCACCGCGAGCGGCATCCCGTCAACGTTCGATGAGGTTGCCACCACCTGGGATGTCGAGCACACGACTCGCTCCGGTGAGTCGGAACACGTGATGCAGTTGCTCGCCAATGCGCGAGGCAAGTACCCTCCGCCGGTTCTCGACGTCGGCGGCGGCGCTAGTCGCGTGCTGGACCTCGGCCTCACCGCCCCGGACCGATATGCGAGCCTGGATGCCAGTCAGGCGAAGCTCAACCTCCTCGTCCGGAAGCACCCCCATGTCGCGGCCGTGTACCCCGTCGACATTCGAGATGCACTCGCAGCGAGAACGTTCACACCGAACCAGTTCGACCGGTATTCCTCGATGCTGCTGTCGGGCTCACGTCGGCACAGCGCATGAAGATCAGACACATCGCCCGGATTGCTGTCATCAGGGTCATCAAGGGTCACGGGACTACTGCCGTGAGTCGGCCTGCCAACGGGCTTGACGAGAGACTGTGACACATCGGACTACCTGCGTTCCTGAATAGGCGATCGCGGATGCCCGGCGAGGTCTCTCCGACGCACACCGTCGATCAGGGCATCGACCTCCTTCAAGGAACCGAGCTGGGCTGGTCTTTCACATGCCCGCTCATTGGTCCCCCACAGCCTGTGCCATACATCCGCCCTCGTGCGCCTCCAAGTTGGATGCGCCTTCAGGCCAGTCCCAGCCCGAGACCCATCCCAACGGGTTCGGAGGGCGAGGCTCAGCACCACGCCTCGACGGGTAGTCAGTTCAACTACTCGCGAGAGCGCAGCATGGGACCAGACGAGGCAACGTTGGCTCAGCCGGTTAGGACCCGCTCACCCAATTGGTGGAGTAGAAGCGTTGGTGCACAGGGGTTGCGAGCGACTCGCGGGGGCAGGTCCCGAGGGATCTCCCCGAGGCGGCTCTAGACGAGATGAACCTTTCACGACCGCCATTAACCGGGAGTGGACCTCAGGTTGACCTGGACGGCTGTGGACCTTGTTGTCGTTTGGCCACTTCGCGGCCGTGCGAGTGGCAGGCTGCGGAAATGGCCCCAAAGAGCGAAGTGAGCCTCGCCACCGTCGTAACGGAGCGGCTACTCGAAGTTGCGGACTATCAGCGTCCCTATGCGTGGGAGGGCAAGCACCTTCGCGATCTTTGGGAGGACATCGACCTCATGGGAATGGGCCGGCACTATGCCGGGACGCTTGTGTTCAAGGAGATCGGTGCGGCGACACAGGAGGCCTCCGACGGCGAGTCACTGGCGCGCTACGAAGTCGTCGACGGACAACAGCGTTTGACGACATGTCTCCTGCTGCTGGATCGGGTGCGCAGGCAGTTGGAGATCCTCGGTGAGGAGGGCATAGAGGAGGCTCAGCAGACCGCCCAGCGTCTCGCGACCCGGTTCGGGGTCTTGCATGTCGACAAGGTGCGAACGCCTCGTCTCCAGTTGGCGCCGGACTTGGCCGCCTTCTGGCTGGACTGCATTCTCGGGAACGAACCGATTGCGGATACAACCATGGTTGCAGGCGAGAGACGTCTGGCGGAGGCTAGGGAGTTTTTCGATGAGCGCGTGTCGTCGCTCGTCGCAGATACGGATCCTGTCATCGCCACAGAGCGCCTGATGAATCTGCAGAGGCGTGTCGCCAACGGCTTACGCTTCCTGGTGTACGAGGTCGAATCCGACGCGGAAGTCGGCGTCATCTTCGAGACCCTCAATGAACGCGGACGACCCCTGACCGAACTGGAGAAGGTCAAGAACTACCTTCTATACCTCGCGAGGCAGTTGCCGGACTCGCGCAGCGAGGACCTAGCCAAATTCATCAACAAGCAATGGTCGGAGATCTTCCAACGGCTCTCCCGCCTGCAGCGAGCCATGGAGGAACGACTCCTCAGAGCGCACTGGCTCGCCACATTCGATCCTGATGCGAGGCGTTGGAAGCGCACACAATCGATCAAGGACCGCTTTCCTCGAAGCCGATAAGTGCCTGGATCGGCGCGTCTGAATCCACAAGGGGTGGAGGAGATGCCGACTGAGGGTGCATGGGACACGCTTCACGATGAGGTGAAGGCGTATGTGCGCACGCTCGCTTCCTGTGCAACGTTCTTGGCTGAGATGTATGACTCGGGAGCCGAATACCACGACTTCACGTCGTCGGCAGCTCGGGTGCACCTCGCAACGGCAGCATTGCGCCGCAGCCCGGTAGTTGCGATCTATCAGCCTTTGATCTTCGCTTTCCGCCTCAGGCACCCCGAGGACGGTGCCGGGTATGCGTCACTCATTGAGCTGTGCGAGAAGTACTCGGCGAGAGTCTTCGCCATCTGTCAACGCCGCTCGAATGCCGGTGAGCCGTACCTGTCCCGAATCGCCTTCGATCTCCATGAGGGAGCCGATGTCCAATCAAGCATGGAGAAGATCAGTTCCCTGCTGTGGCAATACGCGCCCGACGACGCAGTCGCCGAGAACCTCTCAGGGACCCTCGATTGGTACGTCCGGCAGGCGCTGCGGTACTTCCTATATGAGTACGAGCGTTCCTTCGCCAAGTCCGATGAGGATGTTCGGCCGTGGTCGGACTTCAACGAAACCGGTGCCCGAAAGACAATCGAGCACATCTTGCCGCAGACGCCCGATGAAGGAAGCCAGTGGCGTCGAGACTTCACCGAACTCGAGCACGAGACGCTCTGTCACACCCTCGGAAACCTGGTACTGACGTACGACAATTCCGTGTACTCGAACAAGGACTATAGGGAGAAGCGCGGGGTGCCCGGACAGGTCAAGCCGCCCTGCTACTTCTCACCGTCTGCACTGCGTTCGGAGGCCTGGGTTGCACAGACACACGAGGAATGGACGCCTGCCACCATCGCCGAGCGGCAACGAACCATCGCCGAGTGGGCGATAGCGAGGTGGGCGGTTGCGCGGCCCACGAGCCTTGCTGCGGAAGAGGCGATTCAGGAGGTGACCGACGAGGTCGAGGTCAATTCCACGGACACGGAGTCCGCGTAGCCCGGGCTGTTCGCGGACTGAACATCACGTCGATGCGCCGGGAGTCGAGGATGTGGACTCCCGTTGAAGGCTGACCCCGGAAGAACATCGTGGCGGGCGTTCGCTGGGCCGGGAGATGTAGGAGCAGATCAGGCTGCTTCGCGGGCTGTCCGAGGGCCCGGTCTCAAGCGCCCGCGTCACCGTCATCGCTCACACGAGTGGGCGGCTTCATCTCCTGCCCCTCGGTTGCACAGACTCCAATGGGTTCCTCGGGCCGCTCTAGGCCCGACGCGAACTGGCCTGAGTCCATCAGCCAGGTCAGCATCCGCGTCATTCGAGAAAGAGCCGCTCCCTGAACGCCCCCCGTTGAACGGACTTGCGGGCAGCTAGCGCGGTCACGTCCTCGAGCCTCCAGCCGTGTGCCGCACACGTCGCCACGAGAACCTCGTACAGATCAGCCAACTCCTCCAGAAGGTGGTCGGGTGCCGCGCGCTGGGACTCCTCCGCCTCCTCGACCAACTTGTCCAGCAGGGCCGACCGGAACTCACGATCGTCCAGTACGCGGACCTGCGGGTGGTCACCGTTGGCACGAATGAGCTCGGGGATCTTGTCCCTGACGAGTTTCCCCACTTGTCACACCCTTCCGCCACACTTGCCTCATGGACTTCTATCAGGCCGAGCCCACTGCCTTCTCATCGTGGCGGATGGCGATCCTCATGGGTGCCAACTCGCGGACATACAAGTTCGCCCTCGGCCATGCACTCCTGACGCTGGCGGCGCAGGGCCGCGACTCGGCCACGTTGGCCGAGATCGCCCTCCCGTACTCCCTTGCCATGGCCGAGCACGCTCAGGAGTACCCGCAAGCACCCAAGGCGGGCAACCTCGGCGAAGAGGACTATCTCCAGGTGCTGGCTACCGAGGCGGCCGCCACACTCGCCTCCGGCGTTCCAACGGAGAGGCTGGTCGACGCGACGACGAAGTCGATGCCGGGCATGGTGATGACGAAGTTCCACAATCTGCGGGGCATGGACGGGGTCCCCCATCGCTTCTACGACATGCCCGAACGCGGGGCCAGCGGTCTGGTCCGATTCACGACGTACCTGACCGAGGTGGGAACGAGCGTCCACATGTCCGTGCTGGGTGAAGAACTCGGTACTCGCTGGTCCCTCGTCGAAAGCGCGTTCGACGCGGAGATTGGGGCCGCTCTCGTCCGCGAAGGGGTACTCGTGGACGCGGCGGGCGTGATGCTTCTGGACCCTGTGAGGCGAGCGCCGGTCGCACGGGCGCGACAGGCCCTCATCGGGTTCCAGCATGGACGATGCTTCTACTGCCACACACGTATCGACGATGTGAACGTCGATGCGCATGTCGATCACGTGTACCCGTACTCGCTGATGAAGACCGGGGTGTGGGCCGGCCCGAATCTCAACGGGGTCTGGAACCTCGTCGTCGCCTGCGCGCCGTGCAACCTCTCGAAGTCCAACCGCCCGCCGAGCGGGGGCGAGATCCAGCGCTTGGTGGAACGCAACCAAGCGATCCTGACGTCGCCGTATCCGCTGAAGCGGGCGGTGCAACTTCTGCTTACTCAGCGAGGGAACACACCGGCTTCCTTCTATGAATGGGTAGCCTCTGAAGCACGGCTCGAACCGCGCTGGCTATGACGACGCTGCCGAGCTGGCGGCGCAAGTCACCGGTGGGTGGGGCGTCGGGCCGAGCAACTTGGCGGTCGCCACATGTGGAGCATGTTCGAGATGGCGGCCACGACTCATGGCGACGGTCTTGAGTAGCCAGGGGCGGGGTCGACCCGCCGACCTCCAATTCTCGGTCGGTCCGTCGTACCCACCGCTCTACGTCGCCGAGATGCGAAAGGACAATTGGCCGGGCGTGAGACATCCCCTTTCCAGCGCTCCCCTTAAGTTGTCTCGCGGATCCTTCGTCATCAGCCGGGAAGGCCCACCGCTCCGCCACGCCCACTCCCCCATCCACTCTCGGTGTCACGCTAAGGGGAGCGTCTGACATGGCTGCTGGCCCGAACAGATACCGAGCAGCACCGGCGGTGATCTCAAGTAGTGTTCCGAAACAGTTGCGACGGAGACCCCGAACCCAACCGGATTCGGCAGACGCGATCACGACGGTGTCGAGAGTTCGCGATCGAAACGGGAGGCCCGCGATGTGCGCTTTCATCAACCTCGAACATGATGCCAAGACGGTGGTCTTCAAGGGGGACTTCCAGCTCGAGAACGAACTCGTTTTCGGGTTCTTCACCGGCACCCCAGCACCCCAGTACACGGACGCCTTCGAGCGCGCTCTGGTCCTCGGCTGCTACGCCTTGAGCCTCAACGGAACCGGCGAGCTACTCAACAAGGTAGCCATGGATCTCAACGGGGAACTCCAGCAGCTGCGGGTCCTGATGGACCTCCGCGGGATGAAGGAGAGAGTTGCCGCGGTCGCCGGCGCAGAGGCCGAGGTCAACATCATCGACACGCTTCAGGCTCTCTCGGACAGCCACGGGTGGGGTGACGAGATCACAAACACCGGTGGCAATGTTGGGGCCCTGGCTCGGCGGAAGGTCGGGGACGCCGTGATCGCCATCGCCGGCACCGAGCGCAGCATCGTCATCGAGAGCAAGGCCGACAAGTCCGTCTCACTGGGGGATCCCGCTACGACCGACCCGACCAAAGTGAAGACCAACTTCGAGACGAAGACCGCCTACGGCCAAGGCCTTACAGCCCTCGCGAACCGAAGGGCCGACGTCGCGATCATGGTTCACTTCGCCGACAACGTGCATAAGTCGATACGAGACGGCGGAGTCATCCAGTTCCTCCCGGAGCAGCCCGGATTCGTGGTCATCGTCGACCGCGTGAACGGATCCTGGGGGCCGCTCACGGCTGCCTACGCCCTGGCACGCGGTCTGTGTCTGGCTTGGGACGACGGTGCCGAGCGCTGGGCGTCGGTGGACCTGATCGTCAAGCGTCTACGACGCGAACTCGATCGGATGTTCGCGATCGATGAGCAGCTCGAGCGAGTGAGGACGGCCGCGACGTCGATCCTCACCTCGTTGGACTTGATCACGGAGACGCGTGAGTCCGTCCGGGAGAGCCTGGAGCTCATGGCGCAGGCGAGTGTGGCTCTGCTGGCGAACCCGACGGACGCGAGGGCGAAGCATGCCCTCTTCCTCGACGACGCGAGCGGCGGTCCACAGCCCGCATGAACCAGGTTCACCCTGCCGCCTCGACGGACATCCGAGCCCATACCTCGGGCGTCACATCGTCTGGCTGGTAGCCGCCGGCTCCGCCCAAGAGGATCGGCAAGTGCGGGAAGGCCGAGCGGACCGCGTTAACGGCCTCGACCATCCCTTCGACCGAATAGGTCAGCGTCGACAGCGGATCCGTGCGATGCCCGTCGGCTCCCATGGCGATGAACACGAGGTCCGCCTCGAAGCCTGAGGCGAGCCCGATGAACCGCTCGACCGCTGCCTGCAGCTCGGCATCCCCTGAGCCGGCCGCGAGGGGCTCGTTGTACACCTGATGAGACGGATCATCCTCACGGCCGGTACCCGGGAAGATGGTCCGGTCGTGTACGGAGAAGGTGAGCACCGACTCCTCCCCGCGCAGGAGGCTCTCGGTGCCGTCGCCATGGTGGGCATCGATGTCCAGGATCGCGACCCGACGCCCGGCTGACGACGGCCACCTTCGCGGCCAGGGCGAAGTCAGCGAACACGCAGAAGCCCGAGGACCGGTCCCGTTGAGCGTGGTGCTTCGCCCCCGCGAAGTTGACGGCTGTCAGGGCGTGACCGGCGAGCAGCTCCTCCAAGGCCAGCAGCGTTCCACCGGCCATCCGGCTGGCGAGGACCCCGAGGTCGGGTCGCGGGCCGGACCACTCGTTCGATAGGCCCTCCACGATGACGGCGTGCACGTAGTCAGGATCGTGGACCAGCTCGAGGGTCGCCGGCCCGGGCAGCAGCTCGGACTCGACCTCGCGGACCGTGACACCGGCCTGCCGGGGCCAGCTCGAGGAGTCGCTCGCGGGCCTTCATGAACCGCCGGCCCTGGGTCGGGTGCTGGGCGTCGAACACCCAGTTGGCGTACTCGTCGGAATGCACGAGCACCAGGGATCCGGCCGTCGGGATCGGAGTCGGGGTCATGAGGTCTCCTCGTCATCAGTGTCTGCCGTTGGGCTGACAGGCTGCTGCGGCTTGGCCTTGCGGCCGCGGCTCGTCGCCGCGTAGGAGCTCATCGCCGACTTGCTCGAGTACTCCGCGGAGCGGTGGAGGACGTCGTCGGCCAGGCGCAGCAGCTCCTCCGCTGCCTCGCCGAGTCGAGCCGTCAGGCCGGTGTCCGGCGAGTCCTTCAGCTCCTCGCGCTTGCCGCTGACGCGTGGTGATCGCCGTCACCCAGGGTCCGTCGGGCGGTTGCCGAGTCACCCTGCGCGCAGGCTCGTCGAGACGCCCTTCTTCGCGGCGTCCACGTCGACCAGCAGCTCCTCGACCTGCACCCGCGGGTCCGGGATGCGCCCGGCGGCCTGGTCCCCCGGCACGACGTTGACCGAGATGGGCATGGTCACGCTGTGCTGCTGAAGGTCCGGCAGGCTGGTGAACTCGAGCACCACGTCGGCGATCGTCGCGAGACCCAGGGACGCGAGCGCGGGGATGTGCAGCCGGAACAGCGTGCGCCGCTCCTCCCCGCCGTAGAGGTCGCCGAGGTTCACGACTACGGCGTCCCCCTCGATCCAGTGGGGCACGTCGTTGCGGACGGTGACACCACCGACCAACCCCGGCTGGGGAACGATGCGCAGCAGCGCTCCGAGGACCGACTTGCCCAGCAGGTCGGTGGCCGTGTCAGCGAGCTCGCTCATGCAGGCATCGACGTCGGGGGCGAACCGGTGCTCGCCATTGCCACCGCGAGTGATGGCCTCGAGCAGCACCTCGTCGTAGCCCAGCCCGAACCCGATTGTCGACGTGGTGATCGCCTGGCCGGCGTTGGCCGCCTGCGCGAGCCCCTGCATGACCACCGGATCCACGATGCCTGCATTAGCGTGGCCGTCGGAGACGAGCAGCACCGTCGCGCCGGCTATGCCCGCGCTGCCCGCCGTGCCCGTCGCCTGCAGGGCACGCGTCGCCTCTCGGACGCCGAGCACGTAGCCGGCCGACAGGTCGGTGCATCCCCCCTCACGTATATGCTGCGGATGGTCCGCTCCAGCTCGGCTGAGTCGTGGTCGGCCATCACCCGGACAGGCACGACGACGTCCGCCTGGTCGTCGAACGTGACCAGTCCGAACGCGTCCTGCGGCGCGAGCCTGCGGACGAGACCGGCGATGGCCTCGATGGCCCCCTCGAGCGGGTCGCCGCCCATGGACCCGGAGCGGTCGAGGACGATCACGAGCGCCTGCCCGGGTCGCCCGGCGACCTCCGGCGGCATCGGGGCGGTGAGCTGGACCAGGCAGGTGACGTCATCCTCGCGGTCCAGGGCGAGCAGGTCGACGTCGAGATGGGTGGTGATGTGCATGGGGGCCTCCTTCAGGCTGCGGTGGGAGTGGAGCTGGACGGGGTGGAGCGGCGTGCCGGCACGTGGGCCGACGCCTCGGTGAGCAGCCAGCGCACGAAGTGCCGGTTGCTGAGCACCGCGGGGCTGCGGCGCTCGCGGATCAGGGCGATGGCGTCGGCTGCGCTGAGGCCGTGGTGCATGAGGGTCAGCGCCATGACCAGGCCGGACCGGTTGACGCCGGCCTGGCAGCGGATCAGGACGCGGGCGCCCTCGCTCCACCGCTGGTGGGCGTAACGGGCCAGCGCCACGGCCCGCTCGACTGAGTGTCGCGGTGAGGTCGGAGTCGGGGAAGCCGAAGCGCAGCTCCTCCACTCCCCACGCCGCCGGCATGGCGTCGGCGTACAGCGTCACGACCAGGTCGAAGGGCTGGCGCCGGTCGTACCGGGTCGCGATGGCTCGGCGGCCGACGACCTCGTCGTCCTCGGTGCCGCCCTGCCACAGGCCGGGCAGGATCTCGTCAGGGGCGTACTCGGGCCACCACGCAGTGTCAGGGGCGTATGGCATAGTCAGGTAGTGGTTCACGTGTCATCCTCCAGGTCGGCGGGGCCTTCTTGCCCCTACACCTGGTTCGACACAAGCCAGCCGGAAAGGTAAACACGGCCTTCTGGACGCGGTAGCAGATCGCCTTCGAAGACGGGGATGGGGATGACGGACAGTACGAACAGCTTGCGGTGGTCCTCGACACTGCGCGCACGTACCTCGGCCGCAACGGCAGTCAGCTCGTCCGCGCGAACGCCGAGGACCTCGCCCAGGAGGTGGGCATCAACTTCATGCGGGCCGCGGCCCGGGAGACGATCGACAACCCGGCCGCCTGGGCGATCACGGCAGCCAAGAACCTCGCGATCAACCTCATCCAGCGCAACCGCGAGGACGCCAAGGACATGGAGGACGACGCCAACCGAGGTCTGGTCCAGTTCGTCGTCCGAGGGGATGGCCACGAGTTACCAGGCCGTCATCAAGCAGCAGGCCGACCTGCTCATGGCCCAGCTCGACGACGACGAGAAGCAGTTCGTCACTCTCGTCGCCATGGGCTACCCCCACGCCGAGATCGCGCGAGATCATGGGCTACGCCAACGCGGCAACGGTGAAGGCCACGCTGTATCGGAAGCGAGCCACGCTACTGGCCGCCGCCGGTGCGGTGGGCCTCGACGCCGACTGGCAGGAGCACCCGCGGCGTGTACTGAGGAGCTCCTAATCCGTGCCTGACGGGCCACGGGGCAGTTGCGCCCAAGTGAAGTCCCAAATTGAGGGAGTCGTTTGGGTGATGATGGACGTCGCGACAAGCGGACCACGGGGGACGATGCGGACATGAGATTCCTTCACACGTCGGACTGGCACCTGGGCAAGGGCCTGCACGGCCATGACCTGACAGGCGCCCAGCAGGTGGCTGTCGACTCCGTGATCGACCTCGCGATCGAGCGGGAGGTCGACGCGTTCGTGATCGCCGGCGATGTCTTCGATCGCGCGTTCCCGAGCGTGGAGGACGTCCGTCGGTTCAACAAGGCCCTGACGCGGATCCATCAGGCTGGCATCCCGATCGTCTGCATCGCGGGCAACCATGACGAGGGCGCCCGGCTGGCGGCCTTCAGGAACCTGCTCGACGAGTCGGTGACCATCGTCGGCGAGAACCGGCAGGTGGGTGAGTCGGTCGTGCTTGGGGATGAGCACGGTGCTGTCGTGTTCTATCCGCTCCCCTACCTGGACCCGGACGGGGCCCGTCGCGACCTGGCACCGGAAGGTGGCCCGCTGCTGGAGCGCAGCCATGAGGCCGTGGTCGGGGAGGCCATGCGCCGCATCCGTGCGGATCTCGCGGAGCGCCAACGGGTCGACCCGTCCACGCGGGGCGTGGTGGTGGCTCACGCGTTCGTCGTGAAGGGAAGCGAGACGCCCGAGGAACTGCTGGGCGAGCAGTCCGAGAGCGAGCGGGACATCTCGGTCGGGGGCGTGCCGTCCGTGCCGACGGGGGTGTTCGACGGAGTGCACTACGTGGCGCTCGGCCACCTGCACGGGGGGCGCACGGTGAGGCCTGCAGCCCCGATGGTGCGCTACTCCGGATCCCTGCTTCGATACTCGATCTCCGAGAGGAATCACGCCAAGTCCGTCACGATCGTCGAGATCGACGCCGACGGCACTTGCACGATCGACGAGGTGCCCGTGCCGCAGCCGGCGGGCATGGCACGGCTGCGCGGCGACCTCGCCGACCTGATCTCCGACACCTACGCCATGCATCACGACGACTTCGTCGAGATCCTGCTGACCGATGCCCGCCTGCCCGACAACTACCTGGCCCAGCTCGGTACCCGGTTCACGCGGATCCTCCGGGCGGTGCCCGATCGCGGCCCCTCTGCGTGGGCTGGGGCGGGCGACGGAGCCGGATCACCGGTCCACGCGGTGACGCCGCTGGACACGTTGCGGAACTTCTACGCGGAGTCGCGTGGCGAGGAGCCGACCGAGGCGATGGAGCGGATCCTTGCCGACGTGCTCGAACGCGCCCAGACTGGCGGGGAGGCCTGACATGCGCATTCGCTCATTGTCGTTCTGCGGTGTCGGCCCTTACCGCGACGAGCAGCGCATCGACTTCGACCAGCTGGGCGAGTCGGGGCTGTACTTGATCAACGGCCCCACGGGGGCAGGGAAGTCGACGATCATCGACTGCATCTGCTACGGCCTGTACGGCCGGCTCGCCAGCGACGAGGCAGACCTCAGCCGTATGCGTTCGGACTTCTCTCAGCCCAAGGACAAGACCGAGATCGACGTGGTGTTCGAGACGGCCGCCGGGGTGTTCCGGGTGATACGCGCCCCGGAGTACATGAGGGTCAAGGCGAAGGGCGAGGGCCTCACCCCGTCCAGGACGACGTGCCGGCTCCTCCGCATCCACCCGGACGGCACCGAGGAGTCGATCGCCACACAGGTGGCATCGGCGGACAGCGAGCTGTCCCGGGTCATCGGACTGACGCGCGCGCAGTTCGTCCAGACGATCGTGCTTCCGCAGGGCCAGTTCGCGACCTTCCTGTACTCGAACACCCAGAAGCGCTCGGAGATCCTCAAGCAGATCTTCCAAACCCAGCTGTACGAGCGCGTCGCGGAGATCCTCAAGGAGGACGCCAAGAACGCCGGGATCCAGAAGACGGCCGCCACTGACGAGATCCGCACCGAGATCCGGCAGCTGGCCACCAGTACCGCCCTCGACGACGCCGCTCGCGACCCGCTGCTGGATTTCGCGACCAACCACCTCGACAAGCAGCTGAAGGCTGGCCTCGACGCGCTCACGCCGGACTTCGAGCAGGCCCTGACGACTGCCACCACCACCTTCAACGATGCACAGGCACGTGCCACGGCAGCCGACACCGCCCGCGACCTGGCCAGGCGGGAGGCCGAGGCCCTTTCCGACGTCGAAACGGCCACGCAGGCTGTGACAGGCGCGGCCACCGGAGTCGAGCAGGCACGCGTCTCACTGGCCCCGTCGTCCGACCTCGCAGCCGCGATAGGGATCGAGATCGATGACTCGACCATCGTGGCCACCTGGCGGCAGCGCGCATCGGCGGCATCCAGCAACGCCGGCGAGCTCACGGCCATGCTGCCCGATGAGAGGACGGTGCTCGCGTGGCCGAAGGAGGAGGCTGCAGCCGTCCAGGCCATCAATGAACTGACGGCGTCCCATGAAATCGACCGCACACGCCTCGCCGACCTCCCCGTCGCCATCACGCAGCAGCAGGCCATCTCGAACGACCGGCCCACACTTGAGGAGTCCACGCAGCTCAACGCACGGAAGCGCGAGCTGGATGCCGTCCAGGATCAGTTCACCGCACTCGATGAGCAGCAAGCGAAGCTGCCCGACCTGCAGGAGCGTGCCAAGCGAGACCACGACGACGCCGCGCGGATCGACGCAGCCCTCACCTCCGCCGGCCTCGCCTACCGCACGGGCATCGCGGCCGAGCTGGCGCTGCAGCTGGAGCCGGGACAGCCGTGCGTGGTGTGCGGTGCTACCGACCACCCCGCCCCGGCCGAGCGCACTGGCACCGCGGTGTCGTTCGACGACGTCGAGAACCTTCGCCAGCAATCCAGCGATGCCCACATCGCACTCGCCGCATCCGCAGCCGGCCTCAAGGCCGCCCAGGACCGGATCACCGAGATCACCTCAGGGATCACCGTGAGCCGCGACGACCTCAAGGCCGCGCAAACCGAACTCACGCAACGCCAGGGCGACCTTGCACGCCGGTCCGAGGAGGCTGACACCGCCGCCGCAGCGATCATCGATCTGCACCTCGAGCGCGACCAGCTCACCGATCGCGCAACCAAGTACACCGAGGACCTCGCCAGCAAGCAGTCCGCCCTCGACACCCGGCGGTCGGCAATGAAGCTGTCTGCCGAGAAGGTTGCGGCCGCCCGCGGCGACTACTCCTCAGTCCAGGGCCGGCTCACCGATGTCCGCGCGCTGGAGACCGCCCTGACCGCGCTCGCCGACGACCTCGCGCTCCTCGACACGGCTCGCGCCGGGCAGGAACTGGCCCAGAAGGCGCTCGACGGGATGACACGGCACGACAGGTTCGGCGACGTCGATGCAGCCCAGGCCGCCTGGACAGCCGCCGACGACCAACGCCTGGCCGCCGACCGCGCCCGTGGCGAGGCCGCCGCCCGGCTGGACCACCTGCGCACCGGCACCGCCACCATCGAGACTCTGTGCCGAGGGCGCGCCGACCTGGTCGCGCAGAACGCCGACCTCATCGACCTGGCCGAACTGTTCTCCGCCGGACGTGGCAACGAGATCGGCCTCCACATCTACGTCCTGAAGTCCCTGTTCGCCAACGTCATGGAAAGCGCCAACCGACGCTTCGAGAGCCTGCTGAACGGCCGCTACCGGCTCGTCCCCGCACCGGAATCCGATGGCGACGGCCGCACACTGCAGGGACTCGGCGTGTCCGTCGAGGACCGCCTCACCGGCCGCGTCCGACCGGCCAAGAGCCTGAGCGGCGGCGAGACGTTCTGCGCGTCCCTTGCCTTGGCCCTCGGCCTGTCCGACGTCGTCAGGATGACGGCCGGCGGCATCGACATCGGCTCCCTGTTCATCGACGAGGGCTTCGGCTCACTCGACGGTGACCAGCTCGACGAGGTCATGCTCATGCTCGGCCACCTCAGCAGCGACGGACGCCGCGTCGGCGTCATCAGCCACGTTGACAGCATGAAATCGGCCATAACCGAGCGGATCGACGTCACCGCCGCAGGAGAGGACCGACCCACATCGCTTCGCGTCTCGTGGATGACGTGACCCCGTCGTGGGCGAGTCGAGCCCGAGACTGCCACCCGGACCCAGGAAGGGCTCACTCCGCCAGGGTGGCATGTCGCGGGCCTGGTGCTACGACCCCGACAACCAGAAAGTCCCGGGCCATCCGCTAAGGATGGCTCGGGACTTTCCTTTGGTAGCGGGGATAGGCAGCAGACCCGCGGAACGAGGGGCGAACGCGGGGCACTACGGCCAAATGCGCCCCGCGTTCTACGCGTTGCAGGCCCACCATTTGCCCCCTGTCCGCGGGCACCTTCTCCCTGATGGGAGCGCCCTGGTTCAGCCGTTATGCCCCACTCCCCCAGCTACTGGAGTGGGTGCGAAGGAAGGTACCTCCAGCCTCCGACAATGCCAAGACCGATTCACTGCGGTCTATGCCATCGCTCACCGGGCCGTGAACCCCAGACCTACGCATTACGGCGCGGCCGTAGGCGACCCAGTATCTCCGCAATTCCTTGCCCCGCAACACCTTTCTGGCTCGCCCAGACCCTTGGAGGCCCCCTCAGACGCACTCTCAGGGCTAACCAAAGGGCTAGCTCGAAGCGAGTTGGCCGACCTACGCATTCTCGATGCGTCGCACGATCGTCGCCGTTCGCCTCGTGGCTAGAGCTGGGCTGCCTGGCTTGCTGTCGAGCCCGAAGAGGCGTGCCCGATTCGACGCTGAGGCAGCAGCGATGCCCCCGGGGCGCCGGCCTCGTCACCGACAGTCCCCGGCAGAACCTCAACCGGTCGGTCACCGAAGTCGCGGGTCGCCAACAGACTGAGCAAAGGCTCGCGCAGGTGAGCCCACCGACTGACGACGCCTCCGGAGATCACCACGGTGGATGGCCGTTGGATACTCGTGTCCGTGATGAGGCCGCGGGCCAGTTGACCGTCGTACTCCGCCCACACTTCAGTGGGGGCATCCGACCACGGCTCGAGGCCATGCCTGGCCATGAGGCGGACGAGCGCCGACCTCGACGGTGCTGGAGTCCGGAGGCTGGTGGTTCTGGGTGCGCCCCTCGGCCGAGGGACTGGCCGAGCTCGGTCGGATGGCCGACGCCGGTCAGCTGCGCGTGCCCGTCACCGACGTCCTGCCTCTCGAGCAACTGCCCGCCGCGTTCGCGCGCAGCCGCGAAGGCCACGTGGGGGGCAAGTTGGTCATCGCGGTCTCGGACTGAGCCCGAACCGGCTCGTTGCGACTCGCGGACCCTCGAGGACCGTGAAGGCGGAGAATGAGCCCAAAGGGGCGATGCCATGAAGACCGTGCTCATCACTGGCGGGGGTCGTGGGCTCGGACGGGTGACGGCGGCGAAGATGGCGGCGGCCAGCTGCCGGGTGATCCTGGTCGCTCGGACCCCTGCTGCATCGACGGAGGCAGCGGACGAGATTCGTCGCAGCAACTCTGAGGCCATCGTCGAGCCCGTGTGGGTGGACCTGTCCTCGCTGGCCCAGATCCGTGCCTTCGCCGAGACCGTGGTGCAGCGAGACGAAACGATCGACGTGCTGTTCCATATCGCAGGGGTGATGCAGACCAGCCCGACGCGCCGGCTCAGCGGCGACGGGTTCGAGGAGACCCTGGCCGTGAACGTCCTGGCACCGTTCCTGCTGACCGGGCTGCTGCTGCCCGCGTTGGAGCGAGCCCCCTCGGCCCGGGTGGTCACAGTCAGTTCACGCCTCCACCTCCCCGGGTCACGCGGTGAGCCGGTCGACTTCGACTTCGAGGACCCGCAGCTCGAGCACGGCTACAACCCCGACCGCGCGTACAAGAACTCGAAGCTGGCAGCGCTGTGGTTCACCTACGAGCTCCAGCGACGGCTGGCACCCCGACCCATCACGTCGAACGCTGTGTGCCCGGGCTTCGTGCCTGCAACAGCCGCCGCCAGCACTCAGGGGGCCATGCACTTCGTCATGGCGCATCTGATGCCGCATATGCCGTTCGCCACCTCCGTTGACGCCGCAACCGACTCGTTCGTCTTCATGGCGTTGGACCCCTCCCTGGACGGCGTCGGAGGGAGGTTCTTCGGCGAACGACACCCGATCGAGTCGAGCCCCGAGTCGCTCGACGTCGACCGTGCCCAGCGCTTCTGGACGCTCGCATCCGAACTCACCGGCCTGCACGGACTCTGACCATCCGCATACCCAGCGGGCCAGCCTCCGCACGAGACCGGGCCGGGCCGTCCGCACGGGTGCAGGCGATCACATGAACGCGCGGCAACACCATGTGACGTTCGCCCCTTATGGGCGTGCACACGCCTTCCGAGACTGGGAACAGGTGACCTAGTGCCGAGGAGGTGACCGTGGCAACCGTGCGCGACTTCCTGGAACGGCTGCGTCCCAGCGGCACCCCCGGGGCGCCGTCCATGTCGGGCGTGCCAGCGGACCGCCTCCTGGAGCGCACCGCCGAGCTCGAGCCGGTGTTCGAGCGGCTGGCTGACGTGCAGGCAGAGGCCGAGCTGATCCGGGCGAACGCGGCAGCGAGGTCCGAGCGCCGGCGACTGGCAGCTATCGACGAGGCTCGGTCCATCGTGGCGGAGGCACGCCGGCTGGCGGAGGCCGACCGGGGCGCGGCGGCAGCCGTGGCCCATGCCGAAGCGCGATCACGGGCCGAGCAGATCGTCTCGGAGTCCCGCGAGGAGGCGGCCTCCATCGAGGCAGCCGCGGAAGCGCGACTGCCCGCCTTCGTCCACCTCGTACGAGAGCACGCGAGGGCGGATCTGCTCGTCCAGTTCATGGACGCGCCGTGAGTACCGCGTGGGTGGCGGGCAGCGTGCGGGCACGAGCCATGTCGCGGCGTCGCATCGGCACGGCAGCCACGCGCGAACTCGCCTCCCGCACGTCCCTCGATGTCGCCGTCGACGCGCTCTCGGGCACTGCGTACGGCCATGACGTGCGTCCGGGCCAGACTCTCGAACAGGCGCAGCACGCGGTCGCCAGCACGGTGCTGTGGCACATGCGAGTGATGGCCGGCTGGGTCCCGCACGGGGACGCACGGGTACTTCGGGTGCTCGCCGGTGGGTTCGAGATCGCGAACGTGGACGAGCGGCTGCGGGAGATGGCGGGCATGACGGCTGAACCGATGTTCCGCCTGGGGTCCCTCGCCACGGCCTGGCCCATGATTGCGCCCACCGCCTCCATCGCCGACCTCCGAGAGGTCCTGGCCCGATCCGCATGGGGTGACCCCGGCGCCGACACCGCAGCCGCGGTGCGGCTGGGCCTGCGGCTGTCCTGGGCCGTTCGGGCGGCGAGCAGCATCCCGCTCGCCCGGGCATGGGCGTGCGGCGCGGCGGCCATCATCGTCGCTCGCGAATCACTGCTGGAGGGGCGATCGTTGTCGGCCTCGATTGCACGACTGGCCACTACGCTGCTCGGGTCCCGGTGGACCGAGGCGGGCAGCCTCCGCGCCCTCGCCGAGGCACTTCCCGCATCGGCCCGGTGGGCCTTGCTCGACATCGACGACCCGGCAGGGCTCTGGCGGGCCGAGGCGAGATGGTGGTCACGCGTCGATGACGACGGTCGTGAACTGCTGCATCGCCCCTTCACCACGCCGGCCCCGGTGATCGGGGCGGTCGCGGTGCTCGCCGTAGATGCCTGGCGGGTTCGTGCGGCCCTCGAGGTCACTGCCCGCGGCGGCGCTGCCACCCATGGGGCACTGGAGGCGTTCGATGTCGTGGCGTGACTCGATGGAGCCGGCACGCATGCAGCGGGTGGCGATCGTGGCCCCACGGGAGAGCTTCCGCGATGTTCTCGTCGAGATCGCCGGGCGTGGCATCGCCGAGCTGGATGTCGCCGACGATCCGGGGCTCGGCGCTTCGGGCCGCCTGCTGCAGACCGTCCCGGCCGATGCCGGCATCCCAGCAGCGCTCGCACGCAACGTCGTCGACGCCTCGGAGATCGTCCGGGCCGGGCGAATCGACCTCCTGCGAGGTGAGGCCCAACTCGAGGAGCGCGACGGAGCGGCCGTGGAGCGCCGCCTCGTCCGGGGAACCGTCGGATGGATGCCGGCAGACGAGATTGCCCCGACTGCCCGGGCCATCGAGCCCTTCGGAGGAGCAGTCGTCCCCCTACCGACCCCACGCGGATTCGACCCGCCGACCCTCACGCACCGCGCCGGGCGGCTCAACCGATCGTTCGCGCCACTGATGGACACCTACGCGACAGTCCCGTACGCCGACGTGGACCCGTCGGCGCTCGCGGGCCTGGCGTTCGTTGTCATGTACGGGATGATGTTCGCCGATGCCGGGCAAGGCACGCTGCTCATCCTCCTCGGCATCCTGGTCCGGATGGGGCGGCCTCGGCGGTTGGCTCGGTTCCGGTCCGCCTGGCCCTTCATGGTCGGCGCCGGTATCACCGCGGTGTTCTTCGGCGTCCTCTTCGGCGAGTTCTTCGGCCCCACCGGAGTGCTTCCGGTGCTGTGGGTGAAGCCGCTTGAGGAGCCGATCCTCCTGCTCGAGGTGGCCATCGGCGTCGGAGCGACCCTGCTCGCCGGCGCCTACATCCTCGGCACCGTCAACCGCTGGCGCGAGGGCGGGTGGCGGCTGGCGCTGGTCTCGTCGTCCGGCTTCGCCGGCGTCGCCGTCTTCCTCGGGCTCGGGCTGCTGGCGCTGGGCGCGTACGCCGGTTCGCGGCCGCTCGTCATCGCCGCGGCCTGTGTGGGCGTGGGCGGGTTGGCACTCACCTACGTCGGCCTGCTCGCAGGCTCGTCAGGGGGCGGCGCCGGAGCAGCCGAGGCAGCCGTCGAGTTGTTCGACGGCGTCATCCGGCTGGGGTCCAACATCGTGTCGTTCGCCAGGCTCGCCGCCTTCGGCCTCGCCCACGCGGCGCTCGGCGCCATCGTGTGGGAGGGCACCACCGGCCTGTGGGCGATGGGTGGGCTGGCCTGCATCGCTGCCGTGGTGCTGTTCCTGGTGGGCAACGCCCTGACCTTCACGCTGCAGGCCGTCGTGGCCGGCGTGCAGGCACTGCGCCTTGAGTACTACGAGCTGTTCTCTCGAGTCTTCGTGTCAGAGGGCCGGCCCTTCCGACCCTGGTTCGTTCCGACAACAAGGGAGCGTGTGCCATGACCGTCTGGCTGATCTGCCTGCCCGTGCTCATCGTCGTCGTGTTGGCAACGCGCATCGTGCTTCGCTCGAGGTCCGGCGCGGCGATGCGGGTCTTCCTGGCCTTCAACGTGGTCCTGGCCGCCGTCGCCATCGGGGTGCTTGCCCTCGCCGTGAACGCCGACCCCGTCGTGGCCCAGCAGGCGACTGTCGCCGCAGACGCCACGACCAGCGGTTCGAACTGGGCGGCGCTGCTCGGTGCCTCGATCGCCGTGGCCGGCTCGTCGATCGGCGCGGCGATCGCCGTCGCCTACACGGGCGCTGCTGCGCTGGCAACCATGAGCGAGCGGCCTGAGCTCTTCGGCCGTGCCATGGTGATCGTAGGCCTGGCCGAAGGCATCGCGATCTACGGCCTGATCGTCGCGATCATCCTCATCGGGAACGCCTGACATGGGCCGCGTCGCCGCTATCGGCGAGTCCGTCCGAGTCCAGGGCCTGGCCCTGGCCGGCGTCCTCGTCCTGCCCGGCGACGACGCGGACACTGCTGTGGCCAGCTGGTCGGCCCTGCCCGAGGACGTCGACGTCGTCATCCTGACCGAGCAGGCTGCCGCAGCCCTCGGTGCACGAAGCGGCGGCCCCCTGACGGTGGTGCTTCCTTCATGACACAGCCCCTCAGCCCCGACCGGCCCGACCCCTTGGCACCCTTGGCAGCGGCCCTGCTCGACCGCGCCCATCGGGACGCCGACGCGATGCTGGCAGCGGCGGACGCGGCTGCGGCCGCCACCCTGGCCGCGGCCCGGGACGAGGCGGTTCAGCTGAGGGCGCTGGCACGCGAGAAAGGAGCGGCCGACGGGGCGGCGGTCCTCGCCAACGAGCGGTCGCGCGCCGAACGCACCGCCCGGGGCGTCGTCATGGCCGCGCGTCGGGCAGCCGACGACCGGCTGCGGCAGGCAGCGCGCGACGCTGTGTCCGACCTGCGAAGCGACCCCTCGTACCCGCGCATCTTGGCTGGCCTTCGGGCGCGCGCCACGCGTGAACGAGGGGCGTCGGCCGTGATCAGCGAGTACCCGCGCGGGGGGATTGTCGCCGAGGCCGACGGCACACGAGTGGAGTACTCGCTGGACGGGCTGGCCGACGACGTGATGGATCGCCTCGAGGCGGCCGACGAGTGGGCGTGGTCATTGTGACCGCCGACACCGTCGCCGGTGAGGGACGCGTGGTCCGCGTCAACGGCCCGCTCGTGGAGATCGACGGCCTCGGCGGGGTCTCGATGTCCGAGATGGTCGAGTTCGGGTCCTCACGCATCCCGGGCGAGGTCGTCGCCATCGCGGGCGGAATGGCGACGGCACAGGCATATGAGTACACGGGCGGGCTCGCGCCCGGACATGCCGTGCGCGCTCTGGGCGAGCCGCTGTCCGCGTCCCTGGGTCCGGCGTTGCTCGGCGGCGTGTTCGACGGCCTGCTGCGTCCCCTGCTGGGCGCCGGCACGTGGCTGACCCCCGGACGACCGACACCACCGGATCTGCGCGACTGGGGCTTCGAGCCCCTCGTCACCGTCGGCGACAGCGTTCAGTCCGGCGACGGCGTCGGCGCCGTCCATGACGACGGTCCGCTCACCATGCGGATCCTGGTGCCCGCCGGCGTCAGCGGTCTCGTCGAGCACGTGCAACCGGCCGGTCGCTACGGAGCTGACGCGACCGTGGCGGTGGTCGCCGGTGCGCCCGTCCGCATGACGCAACGCTGGCCGGTGCGCCTGCCACGCCCGCACCGTGGTCGACTGGACGGTGGCGAACCCCTCGTGACGGGTCAGCGGGTGCTCGACCTGCTCTACCCGGTCGCCCTGGGCAGCACCGCGGCCGTTCCCGGCGGGTTCGGAACCGGGAAGACCGTCCTGCTGCAGCAGGTGGCCAAGTGGTGCACTGCGGACGTCATCGTGTACGTGGGCTGCGGAGAGCGCGGGAACGAGATGGCGGACGTGGTCGCCGAGCTCGCGGAGCTCGTCGATCCCCGTACCGGAGGCAGGCTGGCACAGCGGACCATCGTCGTCGCGAACACGTCGAACATGCCCATGATGGCCCGTGAGGCGAGCGTCTACACCGGCCTCACCGTGGCGGAGTACTTCCGCGACATGGGACTGCACGCCGTCGTCATCGCCGACTCGACCTCGCGGTGGGCCGAGGCACTGCGTGAGTTCGCCTCCCGCTCCGGTGCGCTGCCGGCGGAGGAGGGCTATCCCGCCAGCCTGGGTTCGGCGCTGGCGGCGTTCTACGAGCGGGCCGGCCACGTGCAGACACTCGGTGGGCAGCAGGGCTCCGTCACTGTCATCGGGGCCGTCTCGCCGCCGGGGGGCGACGTCACCGAGCCAGTGACGGCGAACACCGAGCGGTTCGTGCGCGCCGTGTGGTCGTTGGACCGTGAACTCGCTTACGCCCGTCACTACCCGGCGGTGTCCTGGACCACCTCCTTCTCCCGCGACGCGGGTCCGGTCGGTGCGTGGCACGCCGCGACCGGTGACCCCGAGTGGGCCCGCCGACGCGGGCGGGTCCTGTCGTTGGTCGCGGACGCCGACCGGCTCAGCGCCCTCGCCGACCTCGTGGGCATGGGATCACTGCCCGGGGCGGAGCGGATGGTCCTGCTCACGGGTCGGCTCCTGCGTGAGGCCGTCCTCCAGCAGAGCGCACTCTCAGCCAACGACACGGTCTGCTCGACGGAGAAGGGCGCGGCTCTCGTCGATGCCGTGCTCGCCGTGCACGACGCGTGCCTAGCACTGGTCGATCGAGGCGTCATCGCCTCTATCATCGAGGCGGTCGACTGGGGTCCGCTCGTGCGGGCCCGCGACGAGACGGATCCGTCGGACGTTGCGGGGGTCACGTCGCGGCGCGAGTCTGTGCTGGCGACCCTTGACGGCCTTGCCGTGGACCGGGGATCGCCATGATGCGCTGGGGTGCCGTCGACTACACGGACATCAGCGGCATTCGCGGACCGCTCATGGTCGTCCAGGGCGTGCGGGACGTCGGGTGGGACGAGTTCGTCATCGTGCACGTCGACGATGAGCCGGACCGTCACGGTGTGGTGCTCGAAGTCAACCGTGACCTCGCGGTGGTGCAGGTGCTCGAGGGCACCTCCGGAATCGATCCGCTGTCGACCAGTGCTCACTTCAGCGGCAGCCCGTTCCAGGTGCCCGTCGGCGAGGGCTGGCTCGGTCGCGTGTGCAACGGCCGCGGCATCCCGCTCGACGGCGGGCCCGCGATCCGCGGCGCAGCATCAGCCGCCACCGCCGGTGCCCCCCTGAACCCGCTGATGCGCGAGCCTCCCGCCGACCCGGTCATCACAGGCGTGTCTGCCATCGACGGGATGGCCACGCTCGTCCGCGGCCAGAAGCTACCGATCTTCTCCAGCGCCGGCCTGCCGCACCTCGAGCTCGCCACGCAGATCGCCGCCCAGGCCAGCGTCGGCGGCGACCCGTTCTGCGTCGTGTTCGCCGCCATGGGCCTGACCCATGCCGATGCGGCCGCCGTCCGCGACGGGCTCGAGGAGCGGTCTCGCGCCGGCGAGCTGGTGCTCCTCGTGAACACCGCCGACGATCCCGTCGTCGAGCGCATCCTGACGCCGCGGATCGCGCTCACCATCGCCGAGCACCTTGCGTTCACCCTGGGCCGCCACGTGCTGGTCGTCATGGCCGACATGACGAGCTACGGCGAGGCGCTCCGCGAGGTGTCCGCCGCGCGGGGCGAGATCCCGGCACGGCGCGCATATCCCGGCTATCTCTACAGCGATCTCGCTTCCCTGTTCGAACGCTGCGGACGCATTCGCGGCCTGCCCGGCTCCGTCACCGTCCTGCCGGTGCTGACCATGCCGGGCGGCGACATCACCCACCCGATCCCCGACCTGACCGGATACATCACCGAGGGCCAGCTCGTGCTGTCAGGCGAACTGCACGCGAGGGGCATCTACCCGCCCGTGGACCCGTTGCAGTCACTGTCGCGCTTGATGCGCAAGGGCGCCGGCCCCGGACGCACCCGCGACGACCACCTCGACATCGCAGCGCAGCTGCTGGCCGCGCTGGCCCGGGCCCGGCAGGTGCTCGAGCTCGCAGACCTCGTGGGCATGGACACACTGAGCGGGACAGACCAGCAGTACCTGGCCTACGAGACCGCGTTCGGCGAGACCCTGCTGGACCAGGGCAGGGACGAGAACCGGACGCTGGACCAGACTCTCGACCTCGCTTGGACGGTGCTCGCGGAGTTGCCACGCCGTGAGCTCACCATGCTTCCGCTGGCGATGCTCGAGGCGCACCGGAACCTGCTCGACTCGCGCAACGGGGCGAGGCCATGACCTCCGGACTGCACGGGCTCCCTCCCGGACGCGCCGGGCGCATGTGGCTGTCGCGGCGGCTGACGGTGGCTACCCGCGGCGCGGACCTGCTCGAGCAGAAGCTTCGCATCCTCATGGCCGAGGAGCAGGACTTCTCACTTCTGGTCGAGCGCACGGAGGCCGCCTGGGCGGCGGCCACGCGCGAACTTGACCGCTGGCTCCTGCAGTCGGCCCTGCTCAGCGGGGAGCGCGGCCTTCGCCTGGCCACGAACGGCGGGCACGTCAACGTCGACGTCGAATGGCGGATGACGATGGGCGCCCGTTACCCGGCGTTCGCGGACTTGACGTTCCCCGAACCGCTTCCTTCGACCTTCACGCCGGACAACACCGCGCTTCGGCTTGCTGCCACGGCCGCAGAGGCAGCGGTGCGCGCCGGGGTCGACCATGCGGTCACGACCGCCGCATTGGTCGCCGTCCAGGCAGAGATCTCCTCCTCGCGACGCCAGATGCGGGCGCTGCGCGATCGGTGGATCCCCCGCCTCGAGACTGCTCGCACCCAGCTGATGATCACCCTGGACGACCAGGAGCACGACGAGCAGGTCCGACTCCGGTGGGCGGCCGACACCACGCAAGCAGGGAGAGAGCCATGACCCGCATCCTTCTCGCCGTCGATGACTCGCCCGCGGCACTCGCCGCCGCTCGGTCGGCCATCCGGCTCGCCGTCGACACCCGGGCACAGCTGCGCGTGGTGCACGTCCTGCCGGGCACCGAGACCGAGCACGCGCTGGAGGGGTCGCACGATGCCACGGACATCGCCCATCGGCAGGAGAGCGCCGCGGAGGCCGTGCTCCGATACGTAGCCGCGCTCGCCACCGATGCCGGCCTGGCGGCCGAGACCCGGACTCTGCGCGGGAGGCCCGCGCGCACGATCCTGGGCGAGGCGGCCGGCTGGCACGCAGACCTCATCGTGATCGGCCGGGCCGGCGGTCGTCACGTCGGGGAGCACTATGTGGGGTCAGCCGTGCAACGCGTGCTGGAGTTCGCCGAGATCCCGGTGCTGGTAGTGCCGGCGTAGCTGCGGTACGGGTGACCACGCGCGGGAGACCACCCGCCTGGCTCGCTCCGATCGACGTCGGGTGGGACGTATCAGCAGGTCAAGGTGTCAATCCCACGGACGCCCATCCCCGTCGCCTCGAGTCCGTCACCTCAATACGTTGTGCCTTTGATCTGCGTCATCATGTGATCCGTCAGCTTCTCCAGGATCCGGATCATCTCGCGCATCTCCGACTTGTCGAGGCCTTCGAAAAGCGAGCAGAACGATCCGACCAACTCCGGCTCGAGCTCAGAGATGAGCTCCGACCCTCGGCGTGAGATTCAGCATCTGGGCGATGACCCCCATCCGCAGTTCCCCTAAGCGGCACAGCAGCCACACGGCGGCAACGGCAACCGACAGCAGAAGGATGTCCCTGATCAGGACAACCGAGGCGGGATCGTTCCTGTGGCCGAGAGCGCGTCCGAACGGTCGACCATGTCGGCGATCCGCGGCGACGAGGTCGTTCATCACTCAACGCGGTCGGCCGTCCGCGACTTCGGCTCGACGAGTCGGAGGAGTCGACCATCGAGGCGGCGCTCGCGCTGCTCCTGGCCGCCCGCGGGGCGTCCGTGGCTGGCTCGGACCCCGTACGCGACCGCATCGACGACGGCCGCACCCGATGAGGTGCGCGCACGATGCGTCGATGGCGGTCGGACTCCGTGCTCCACGAAGAGCTTCACAGGGCCCAGTCGGCAAGCGGGTGCCGTCGCGCGTCGCCTGGCAGCTTCTCGTGCCCGCGCTCTGGGTACAGCGAGGTGACTCAAGGGCGCTACGGAGCGCCGAGAAGCGCGGCCGACTGTCCCCCGCCGCGCTGGCCAACGCGGTCCATGGCCTCGCTGCACTGCCGATCGAGCGTACCAATACGGCCGGTTACGTAGCGGCGGAGAGGCTGTTGAACCTCTGACCTCTGGGTTATGAGCCCTACGCGAGCTACCGCGCTGCTCCACCCCGCGTCGCTGGCTGCTCCGTGAGGATACGGCTCGTGCGCGGCCGCGAGCAATGCCGGGGTCAAGCTGGCCTAGTAGCGGCCGGCTCGTCGGCGGGGCGTCGTCGACTGCCTCCACCTGCTCCGCCCACGCGCTGCGGTAGATCAGCGCCCAGGCCGTCGTGAACCAGGCGAGCACGAGTCCGCTGACCACCCACACGAGCAGGCTGGCGACGGAGCCGCGGACGAAGAAGGTGGTCAGGCCTCCGACGAGATTGCCGACGAGCACCACCGCACCCGTGATGACCGTGGTGAGCAGCCAGCGCCAGAACCTGCGGCCGATGGTCCGGGCGTTCGCTCCGAGCGGGTTGCGCTGGCCGTCGAGGGCGGCGAGCAGGAGGAACGGCGTGAGGGCCAGCACGACGAGGCCCGGGATCGTGTAGACGGCGAGGCCGGCGATGGTGACGGCGGCGAGGCCGATAGCCCAGGCGGAGTAGCGGGCAGCATTGGCCCGCAGCGTCGCGACCGCCTGGTGCCAGCCCACAGGTCCGTCCGCAACCTTCAAGGCGGTCGCGGCCACGAGGCCGTACGAAACCAGGAAGACGACGGCACTCACGAGGGCGAGGAGCAGCGGCCCGATCCCGTCGCCCGGGGTGGGGTCCGACCAGATCAGCAGCGCCTGAAGGGCGGCGTTGACGACCACGACGGGGACGATGACGCGCCAGCCCCGCCACATCCGCACGAGGGCGGAGGCGAGGGCCGAGACCCGGTACGTCTTCACGATGTCGCCCGCGCAGCCTCGTCGAGGATCTTCTGCACCTCTCCGTCGTAGACCACGGAGCCGCCCACGGTCACCGTCATGGTGTGGGGCTTCGTGCCGACGTCGGCCTGCACGTTGATGACGGCCCCGTCCGTCAGGCTCCCGACGCACGACACCGTGGTGCCCGTCTCCGTGCACACGGGTGCCTCGAGGATGCCGAGCTTCCTCTCCAGCAGGACGTCGGTCGCGGCGAACTTCACGCCGGTCATGGAGTCGCCGCCGACGGGGGCGAGCCCGTCGATCTGCGAGCAGCCGGCGAGTGCACCGACCACGAACACGGCGGCCAACGCGCCGAGGGCAGCAGTCGGCGGGTCACGATGACGGCCACCCCGCCTCCCACGCCATGAGCCGGGCCCGGTCCTTGGCCTGCGCGGCCTCGAGCGCGGCGTCGGTGATCACGGCCATGTCGAACGGCGCCGGGATGAGCAGCTCGGTGTTGCGGTCGAGCGCCGTCCCGATGCGCAGGCTCGGGTTCTCCACCCAGTCGTTGGCCGCGAACTGACGGCTGAGCCCGGCCAGCCCGATCGGGCTCAGGTCGCCGTCCCACTCCACCGGCCCGGCATGGTCGAGCGCCGTGGTGAACAGGCTGAGCGTGCCGTCGCGGTTGTCGACCACCTCGATCACCTGCTGCTGCTGGGGGTAGTCGATGCAGGAGGCGGTGGTGATCTCCCAGAAGCCGCCGATGCCGGTGGCCCGGCGGTGGGCGGTGATCGTGTTGATGTGGGTGTGACCGTTCGTCCAGGCGATGACGTTCGGGTGGTCCAGCAGCATCGCCACGAACTCCTCCGAGTGCACGAGCCGCTCCGGCTCGGTCGGCAGGGCGGCGGTGTTCTCCAGGGTGAACGAGTTGTGGTGGCTGAAGATCATGACGAGCTTGCCGTCGGCCTCAGCCTGAGCGAGGCCTGCCTTGAGCCACTCGAACTGGCTCTCGGGCATGGCGCCGTCGGGCCCGGCGATCTGGTTGCAGGTGTCGAGGCCGAAGCCGCGAACGAACGGGCCGATGTCGGCGGCCCAGTAGGTCTGGCCCGAGTCGAGGTTGGCCTGCGTGAAGCCGTGGCCGACGGGACCCGGGTTGGGCGTGGTCGTGAAGTGGGCGCTGCATGAAGTCCTGCTGCTGCAGGAGCTTGCGGTCGGGGTCGGACGTGACCGCGCGCGAGCCGTAGTGGACGCCGAGGTTGGTCGTCACGGCGTGAACCATGCGCCCCAGCGCCGACGTCTCCGACGACCAGCCCTGCACGAAGTCCGTTCCCTGCGCGATCCAGTTCCAGTACTTGCGGTCGCCCACCGCGAACGCGCGCAGCGTGGCCGGGGTCGCGAGCGTGCCGAGCCAAAGCACGTCGTGGTTGCCGTAGACGCCGTACCAGGGCACGGGCAGCCCGCCGCCGTCGACCTCCTGGCTGACCGCTGCCGCGAGCAGGCCCGGGACCGTCGGGAAGCCGTAGTTGCCGAACCAGTCCGCCGCGGGGTTCTCCGGGTGGTACGCGTAGTACGCCTCGTCCCACACCTGCACGCCCTCGTACACGCCGACCGCACCCGAGTTGGGCGTGATCGGCACGCCGTCGAGCAGGTCGACGTACCAGCGGGTCTCGTGCTGGCTGAGCATGTCGGCCGAGTCACCGGTGACGACGGCCGCAGCGAGCGGGGCACCCGTCACCTGGCTGATGCGCAGGTCGGAGATGCTCGTCACCATCGCGGCCGCCACGTGGGTGGTCAGCGTCTCGTGGGGGTGGAACGCACTCGCCCACGTCGAGTGGTCCTGCGCGATCATCGGCTCGAGCCGGGCCGGGCTCTGTGCATCCATCAGGTGCATGTCCGACAGGTGCCCGATGTAGAGGATGGACCGGCGGCGCGTCTCCCGCGCCGGGTCGGGGATCTGGCCGATGAGGTCGAGCCGGGCGAAGTGCGGCTCGCCGTCACGGGTGAGCAGGTGTCGGTACCGCTTGTTGACCTCGGGGCCGATGGCGATGGCCTGCTGCAGGGTGCTGGTGCCCTCCCCCAGCGCGGCTGGTGCGGCGAGCACGCTGCCGAGCGCCTGCTTCGGGATCGCCCACGCAGCGGACAGCCCGGCGACGGTAGCGAGGAACGCGCGTCTGCTGAGGCCGGGCATAGGTGGAGTATTCCTGCTCGGGTCACCGAGGTCTGCCAGCTGGTGGGGGTGTCGCCGTCGTTTCGCCCACGTACCGCCGAGCGAGGGGGCCGCTAGTCCGCGTCCCTCGCGTTGCGCAGCCGCTTGGTCTGCCCGCGGGCCTTCTTCGCCTTGATCCGCTTGTCGACCGCGGAGCGGCTCGGCTTGGTGGCGCGCCGCGCCTTGGGCGGCGGGGCCATCGCCCGGCGCAGCACGTCGGCGAGCCGCTGCTCGGCAGCCTTGCGGTTCTGGAACTGGCTGCGCTGCTCCGATGCGGTGATCGTCAGGCAGCCGTCCTGCAGCCTGGCGCCTAGTCGCTCGATGGCCCGCTGCCGGAAGTGCTCGGGGATGCTCGGGCTCGACGCCACGTCGAAGATGAGCTGCACGCGGGAGTCGGTGGTGTTGACACCCTGGCCGCCGGGACCGCCGGCTCGGGAGAACTTCCAGGTGAGCTCGTGCGCGGGGATGACGACGCCGCCGCGGATGTGCAGGGTGTCGTCCATGTGCCAAGGATGACGCATCCCCTGCGTGACCTCTGCGGCGCTTGCCGGGCTGGCGGGCGCTAGGTTCGGCGGCGGAAGGAGGAGAGCATGGGCGAGACGACCGGCACGTCGGGCCTCGAGCTGCACTGGCCGATCAAGCGCAGCTTCATCCGCTACGTGGCACGCATGACTGACGGCCAGATCCTCGGTGGGCGTGGCGTGCGGCTCGTGGACGCGAGCACCTTCGTCTTCCCCTCCGAGCCGACCGACGACGCCGAGCTGCTGACGTTCGGCGGCGAGGTCCGCCTGCAGGCGCATGGGGGTGCCCTCGCCGTCCGTCTCGCAGATCCCCGAGTGGACCTGCGCGGCGCGCGAGCCACCCTGACCGTCGAGAACCCCGAGGGCTCGGGGCCACACGTGCGGCTGGTGACGTTCGTGGCCTCGTCCTCGTCCACCGGAGTCGATCAGACGACCTGGACCGGGACCGATGTGCGGCTGACCGTCGAGGCGCTGCCCCTCTTCGGCGGGTACTACGGCGAGGACGAGCCGTTCGACGACCTCCTGATCGTGACGACCAGCGCCTGACCGCACCGCCCAAGCTCGGGCTCAGCCGCCTCGAGCCCTGTGCCAGCGCGAGTACACGTCGCGACGGTGCCCGAGGGTGACGATCACCACGACGAGCACGTCGTCGCGAACCTCGTAGATGATCCGGTAGTCACCGATGCGCACGCGGTAGGCCGGGGTCCCTGCCAGGCGCCGTGATGCGGGTGGTCGCGGGTCCTCAGCCAGCAGCAGGATCGCCGCCTCGAGACGCCCGCGCATCGCGCCGGTGACCTTCCGCAGCGCTCGCCTCGCGGCGGGCTCCACCTCGATGCGATACGTCACCAGCCCAGCTCCGCCTTCACCTGCTCCCAGGGCATGGCCGATCCGTCCTCATCGCGCGCAGCTCGATAGGCGCGCAGATCCTCGAGTTCCTCCCACGCGTCCTGGAGCTCTGCGTAGACCTCGGGCCGGACGAAGACTCCGATGGTCGTGCCGTGCCTCTGCACGAAGACCGCCTCGGCCATCGAGGTCTCGACGGCTGCAGCGAGGTTCTGACGGAAGTCACTGACGGTCATGGAGGCCATGGAAGAATCGTACGTAATGACTGTCTTTTCGTACAGATATCGACGATCGGCTCCGACGCCAGGCCGCCCAGGCGTTGGCATGGCCGGGACAGATCGGCGAAGAAAGGGGATCTGGGGGCTGGGACCGCCGATTGGTCCCGGATTCCGGGACAAACGGGGGGTGGGGGGGGTTACGCGCGCTGGGCGAGGAGCCAGAGGAAGGACTGCGTCCCGCCGGTGGGCGTGGTGTGCTGCTCGCGCTGGGTGTCCAGGACGGTGAACCCCTCCCCCATCGCGGCCTCGAGCTCCGCCTCGCTGTAGCGGGTGATCGGCAGTCCCGAGCACATCTCCGGTCCATCCTCGGCGAAGGTCGCGATGATGACGTGCCCGCCGTGCGGCACGCTCTCGCGCACCAGGTGCCAATAGTGCTGCTGCTCGTCGGGATCGGTGAGGAAGTGGTAGGCGGCGCGGTCATGCCACACGTCGAAGGTGCGGTCCGGCTGCCAGTCGCGGATGTCGGTGACGACCCACGTGACGGGCGCCTCGCCGATGCGCTGGTACGCGGCGTTGAGTGCCTGCTGGCTGAGGTCGACGACGGTGACGTCGCGGTGCCCGGCCTCCAGCAGCCGGTCGACCAGGCGGCTCGCGCCCCCGCCGACGTCGACCACGCTGGCGTGCAGGTCGGCCACCTGGCCGATCAGCGCGAGGCTCGTCTCGGGGGTGTCCTGGAACCACGACACGTTGGTGTCACCAATGGTCGAGTACCGGTGGTCCCAGTACTCCGCGGAGCCCAGTTCGGGCTCCGCTGCCGGATCGGTCATGCCGCGGTGCCCGCCGGCTGCGTCTCGTCGACCGGGGCCTCCTCCACGGGCGCCTGCTCGCCGGGCAGGAGTCCGCCGCTGAGCTGGGCCTCGGCCGTCGCCGCGGCGTCGAGGGCCGCCTTCAGGCGGTCCTGAGCCTCGCCGTACGCGGCGAAGTCACCCCGGGCCAGCGCGATCTGGCCATCCTCGTAGGCGCGCTGCGCCTGCGTGATGGCGATGGCCAGGTCGGTGGCCGGATCGCCGGTCGGCTCCTCGGTCGGGGTCGGCGTGGGCGTCGGCTCGACGGGGTCGCCGTTCTCGTCGAGGGTGCCGTCGGTGAGCTTCTGGTCGGCCGTGGCATCGGGGCTGGTTCCGAACACCTTGGCCAGCGCGACGTCAAGGGTGTTCTCGAGCGCGACGTTCTGTCCGTAGCCGACGAGCACCTTGCGCAGCAGCGGGAAGCCGTCGGTCGTTGCCCGGATGTAGACCGGCTCGACGTAGAGCAGGCCGTCGTTGAACGGCAGGCTCAGCAGGTTGCCGAACTCCACCTCGGAGCCACCGCGCCGGAGCAGGGACAGCTGGCTCGACACTGTCGGGTCGGACTCGAAGTTGTTCTGCACCTGCTGCGGCCCGGGAATGGTCGTGTTGCTCGGCAGCTGGAGCACCCGCATCGTGCCGTAGCCCTCGCCTGGTGCGGAGTCGACGGACATGAAGGCGGCAAGGGTCTGCCGTCGCTGCGGCGCGAACGTGGTCGTCAGCGAGAACGTCGGCGCCTCCTGTCCGGGCATCTGCAGCGTGAGGTAGTACGGCGGCTGGAAGACCTGCGCCGGCGAGACGGTGGGGTCATTCGGCACGATCCACACCGCGGAGCCGTTGTAGAACGTCGTCGCGTCGGTGACGTGGTACCGGCTGAGCACCGCCCGCTGGATCTTGAACACGTCCTGCGGGTAGCGCACGTGCGCCAGCACCTCGTCCGGCATGTTCTCCACCGGCTCGACGACGCCCGGGAAGGCCTTCATCCACGTCATGAGCACCGGATCGGTGGGATCCCAGGCGTACAGCGTCACTGTGCCGTCATAGGCGTCGACCACGGCCTTGACCGAGTTGCGCACGTAGTTGGCCTGGTCGCGCGGCAGCAGGGTGCTGGGCAGGGTCCGCTGACTGACGGAGTCGCTGGTTGCGTCGCTCAGCGAGACGCGGCTGCTGTACGGGTACTCGTTCGACAGCGTGTAGCCGTCGACGACCCACTTGATGCGCCCTTCGGCGGCGATGGGGTACGGATCCTGGTCGAGGGTCAGCCACGGCGCGACCTTCTCGACGCGGGTCAGCGGATCGCGATCCCACAGGATGCGCGACTCCGAGTTGACCAGGTCGGACAGCAGGATGTTGGTGTCCTGGAACTTGGTGGCGAACAGCAGGCGCCCGAAGAGGGAGCCCATGGGCACGCCACCGGTGCCGGTGTAGGTGTTGGTCGCCTGGCCCGTCGGGCTGGCGTCGTCGGGGAAGTCGAGCTCGACCGGCGGGGTTCCCTCGGGCGCGCCGACGATGCTGTACGCGGGGCTCAGCTCGCCGAAGTACACGCGCGGCTGCGGGACGTCGAGCTCGCCGACGGCCGGGATCTCGCTCTCGAAGAAGTCCGGCTGGCCGTTGGACAGGGCCGTGTTGTCGTAGGCCGCGACCAGGCCGAAGCCATGCGTGAACACGGTCCGGTCGTTCGTCCAGTTGCGCTGGCCGTCCGGGATGCCGGCGAGGTTGATCTCGCGCACCGCAACGATCGCGCCGCGCTTTCTGCCTTCCAGGTCGTACCGGTCGACGTCGAGCTTGTTGTTGAACGAGTAGTAGCCGCGGATCTGCTGCAGCTGGTTGTACGTCGGCGACACGACCGCGGGGTCCAGCAGCCGGATGGCGTTGAGCGTGCCGGCGTTCGCGGTGAGCACCTCCGCCGTCGGCGGCGCCACCGTGCCCGGGTACTCGATGATCTCGCTGTCGGCGATGTCGTACGCGGCGCGCGTGGCGTTGATGTTGCGCTCGATGAAGGGCTGCTCGCGGACGAGCTCGCTGGGCCGCACCTGGAACTGCTGGACGATCAGCGGGTACAGGGTGCCGACGACGACGCTCGTGAGGACCAGCAGGCCCGCACCGAGGACCGGGATGACCCAGCGGCGGCGGAAGACGTTGATGAAGAAGAGCACGGCGACCAGCACCGAGATGGCAGCCAGGATGTTGAGGGCCGGCAGCACCGCGTAGACGTCGGTGTACTTCAGGCCGGTGAAGCCGGCGACGAGCTGCTGGCTCTGCGTCGACAGGGCGAACCGGTCGAACCAGTACGACACCGCCTTCAGCAGGATGAACAGGCCGATGAGCAGGCTCAGCTGCGCCTGCGCCGCCGTGGTCGCGCGATCGCCCTTGGGCTGCAGGCGCAGTCCGCCGTAGAGGTACTGCACCGCGACGACCGACAGGATGCTCAGGAAGATGACGCCGAAGCCGAACCCGATGAGGAAGCGGTAGAACGGCAGCTCGAACGTGTAGAACGACAGGTCAAGGCCGAACTGCGGGTCGGTGATGCCGAAGGCGGTCGAGTTGCGCCAGAGCAGGTAGGTGCCCCACTCGGCTGCCGCGGTCAGTCCGGTGAGGAAGCCGATGCCGATCGAGATGACCAGCGTCAGCCGGCGCCGGTACGGCTCGAGAGCGACCCGGTAGCGCTCCAGGCTCGCCTGCTCGGGTGTCATGCCCCGGAAGGTCGGACGGGTGCGCCAGGCGATCCACATCGACAGTCCCACGGCGAGCCCCATGAGCGTGCCGAACACCACGAACAGCACCGCGCGGGTGACGATCGAGGTGGTGAACACCTGGGTCTTGCCCACCGACTCGAACCACAGCCAGTCGGTGTAGTACCCGGAGAAGATGACGAAGGCACCCACCAGGAGGGCCAGGACGATGATCGTGGGCAGCAGCACGCCCCGGCGACGGGGCGCCTCATCGACGTCTGCGCCGCCCGGTCCGCTGGGGCCGCCCATCCCGGGCATCTCGAAGGTCACCTAGCCAACCTACGACAGCCGGCCCGCCGGTGCCCCATGGGCATCCGCCTGCCGGGCTGGTCGCTCCCGTGCGTGCGGCTCTCGGTCACGGCGCTCAGGCCGCTTCTGCAGGGCAGGAGGGGACGGTCTGGCCGGCCGTGTACGCCTGGATCGCCGCGACGCCGTCCGTCAGCGTCTCCACCGGTGTGACGGTCAGGCCGTCCGGGATATGGCCCGTGGCCTCGACGCAGTGCTCGGCCGGCATCAGGAACAACGTCGCACCGGCGGCACGCGCTCCGGCGAGCTTCTGGCGGATGCCGCCGATCGGCCCGACGGTCCCGTCGGGCTCGATCGTGCCCGTCCCGGCGATGTGCTCGCCCGCGGCGAGGTCCTCCTCGGTGAGCTTGTCGACGATGCCCGTGGCGAACATCAGGCCGGCGCTGGGGCCGCCGATGTCCTCGAGAGTGAAGTCGATGGGGAATCCTGCCGAGTAGTACTCGCCGACGCCGATGCCGATGTACGGCACGCCGGCGTCCTCGGGGTTGTCGGCGGAGGTGACGCTGACGGTCTCCTCGACGTCGTCCTTGACGACCTCGGCCCCGTCAGCGGTGTCCTCGGAGAGCACGCCGTCACGGCGCACGACGATCTCGAAGGTCGTGCCGATCGGCTGCGACCGGATCGCCTCGGCCACCTGCGTGACCTCGGTGATCTCCGTGCCGTTGATGCTGAGGATCTCGTCCCTGGGCAGCAGCACGCCGTCGGCGGGCGTGCCCTCGAACACCGCCGTCACGACGTTCTGGGTGATCACCGGGCGCTCGAGGTACGTCATCGCGGCCGCGACCGCGTTGGACTCGGAGGTGCTGAACAGCATCGCCTGCCGCTGGCGGACCTCCTCGCCGGACACGTCGTCGGGGAAGAGCAGCTCGCGCGGCACGACCGCGTCGTTGGGATCGAGCCACGAGGCGATCGCGTCGACGAAGGTGAGGCCGCCCCGCGGGCCGCCGGACTCCAGCACCGTCGTCATGTCGAGGTTGCCCGAGACGGGGAACGTCTCAGTGCCGGTGATGGTGATGACGTCAGTGCCGTCCTCCTGGCCGATGACGTTGAACGTCGGGCCGGGGGCCAGCTTCACGAACGGCACGGGCAGCAGGAACGCGACCGCGATCAGGCCCGCGGTCACCGCACCGCTGATGATCAGGGTCCAGCCGCGTCGGGTGGGGTGCATCAGCGCCGCCCACCAGCCGGTCGCGGCCTGCTCCGCCTCGGCGTCGATGGGGGCGTCCACCGCAGCGTCGTTCGCCGCCTGGTGCGTCGACTCGTTCGTCGACTCGCTGGTCGACTCGTCCGTACTCACGGATCAGGCCCGAGGGGTGGGTTCGGCCGGATCATCCGGAGTCGGCCCGGGACTGGCAGTGGGGTCGCTTATGCGCACGTTCCCGCTGGGCGGCATGGGTCGCTCCATCGCCTCCTGCATGCGTCGCAGTCGCTGCATCGAGTCCTCCGCTGTGGTCGGCTTGGCCGGTCGGCTGCGCAGCATGACGAACAGGACCGCGAGGACCGTTGCCACGAGCGGGATGAGCCACCAGGCCAGGGCTGACACGGGACTCCTCGATCGACAGGCTGCGTTGGTGGGACGGGATCGCCCCCACAGTGGTTCCTGTCAAGAGTACGGGGTGTGTAAGGGAACCCCGTCCGGCGGCAGGTCGCCCCGCGGCCCGGTCACCGCCCCCGCGCCCCGCGCGGCCCCCGGAAAGCGACGGACCCCCGGGGCTCTCCACCGCGTTCGCCTTCCCCTTGCGAACGGGCGTGTTATCCCGGGGGTCCAACGCGCCTGAACCTAGGGAGTGCGGAACCGCGGAGTCAACGCGAATGGCGATAGTCGTTCACCGACCCTGTGGACGACCTGTGCATGCCCTGTTGACGACCTCGCGTGTCGCTGTGGACGGCAGGTGCATAGTGCTGGGGACGAACCTGAGGATGACTGTCCCGCCCCCGCTCTGACCAGCGGAAACACCGTGCCCAGCCTGTGGACAAGAAATACTTACGGGCGCTTACCTGCCGTTCACCCTGCGGACGAGTCGCAGGTCGCCGCTCACCTTGGCGTAGCCCATCGATGCGTTCAGCGCGCGCATGCGCTCGTTGCGCTCCTCATTGGTCGTCCGCACCGAACGGGCACCGGACTCGAACGCGTACCTGTGCACGGCCTGCTTGGCGGCCCGCGCCAGCCCCCGCCCGCGCGCCCGCGGGGAACTGCCGGTGAAGCCGATGAACCACGGCCCCTCGCTCGTCGGCATCAGCGACGAGCCGGCGAGCACGCCGTCGGCGTCCACGATGAGCACCCAGACCAGGTCGGGGGCCATCTGCAGGAGGATGCCGTTGGTGATCCGGGACCCGTAGATCTCCACCTCGGGGTAGTCGCCCACCTGGCCGAGGAAGCCGTCCACGTCCAGCCCGGATGCCGCCACATCGGCACCCGTCACCATCCGGGCCACCACCCCGTCGGGCAGGACGGGGTCGGGCGGACGCACGTCGAGGTCGAGAACCGAGTCGACGCCATGCCCGAGCACCTCGAAGCCCCAGTGGCGGGCGATCGCGAGCGAGTGCTCGTCATGGTCCGGCATCCCCGAGCCGGCATCCGCCTGCTCGACGAGTGGCAGCAGCTCGGCGTACATCGCCGCGCCCAGACCCAGCCCCCGATGGCTCGGGTCCAGCAGGACGAGGATGGACGGGTAGGGCAGTCCCTCGGGGTCGTTGACCCCGCCGAAGCCGATCCGCTCGCCACCCGCCTCGGCCACGATCAGCCGGCGTAGCGGGGCTGCCTCGCCCGTCACGATCCGGCGCCATCCCTCAGGCGGCAGGCCCGGGTCCCAGTCGTGCAGGAGGCCGACGGCCCAGTCGACGTCGTCGTCGGTGAGGTCCCTGATCCTCGCGGTCATGGACCGCAGTGTCCTACCGCTCCAGCGCGTTGTCGATGAGTGCGCGCACGCTCGGATCCACCGGATCGGGCAGGGCGTCGACGTCGAACCACCGCAGGTCGTCCGACTCGTCGCTCATGACCTCCTGCGCGTCCGCAGGGACCAGCGCGAGGTACTGCACGTCGAGGTGCTCGCTCATGGCGCCGCCGCACGGCACGGGGTGACGGTCCAGCCGCAGGGGCATCACGGAGATCGTCACGTCGGCGATGCCGCCCTCCTCGACGGTCTCGCGGCGCGCGGCCGCGCGAAGCGACGCGTCCTCCGGCTCGACATGGCCGCCCAGCTGGAGCCAGCGCCCCACCTTGGGATGCAGCGTCAGCAGCACGCGCGTGCGGTGCTCGTCCATCACCAGCGCGCTCGCCGTGAGGTGGCCGACTCGGCACTCACGCGACATGGCATCACGGTGCTCGCGCAGGAAGACCAGGTACGCGTCGCGCAGGACGCGTTGCTGGGGCTCGGCATGGTCCCAGCCGCCGAGGACGGTCGCGGCGTCGTTGTGCAGCCGCTCGAAGGCGAGGTCGGTCACGCGCCGGTGGGCTGGTCGTCGCCCGGATCGTCGGCCGCGGGGCCGTCGTCCAGGCCGCCGAGGTCATCGGGCACCTCGAACTCGAGCTCGGTCACGTTGCCCTCGATGAAGCCGAGGGGGTCGGCGAGGTCGTCCGGACCGGGCAGGAGGTCGGGGTGCGCCCACAGGGCGTCGCGTGCCTCCAGGCCGCGGCCGGCACGGACGACGGCGAACAGGGTCGCCGCCTCGCGGGCCAGTCGCGGGCGCAGCTCCATGCCGACGAGCGTGGCGAACGTCTTCTCCGCGGGACCACCGGCGGCACGTCGACGGCGCATCGTCTCGCGCAGCTGGACCGCCGACGGCAGCCGATCCGCGATCGCCTGGTCGACGACGTCGTCGACCCAGCCCTCGACGAGGGCGAGCAGCGTCTCCAGCCGGGCGACAGCCGCGCGCTGCTCCTCCGTGTCCTCCGGCTGGAGCAGGCCGCTGCCCATCAGCTGCTGCAGGGCCTCGGGGTTGCTCATGTCGATGTCGCCCATGGCCTCCTGCAGGCGCGACTGGTCGACGCGCACGCCGCGCGCGTACTCCTCGACAGCTCCGATCATCCGCGGGCGCAGCCATGACACGTGCGCGAACAGCCGCTGGTGCGCGGACTCGCGCAGCGCGAGGTACAGGCGCACATCGTCGACCCCGATACCGAGGCCCGCGCTGAACGCGTCGACGTTGCGCGGCAGCAGCGCAGGCTGGGCGTCACTGGTGAGCGGGATGCCGATGTCCGACGCACTGACGACATCGGAGGCGAGGGCAGCGAGCGCCTGGCCGAGCTGCATGCTGAACGCAGCAGCACCGAGCTGCTGCAGCATGCCGAGCATCGGCGCCATCATCTGCGCCATCTCCGGCGGCAGCCCGCCGGGGAACATGTCGCGGAACTGCTCAGGCAGGTTGTCGTTCAGGGTCGTCAGGTCGAGGTCCTGGCCGGGCAGCGACTGGCCGACGACCTGCTGCATGTGCTCCGCGATCGGCCGCACGACCTGCCGCCACACCGGCGTGGTGGCCTCGAGCCACTCCGAGCGGCTCCACGCACCGGGGGTCGCCGTCGTCGACGGGAAGGTCACTGCCGGGTCGAGCCAGACGTCAGCCAGGTGCACGGCCTCGGTGACCGCGCGACGGTCGGCGTCGCCCACCGACGGGTCGCCCGCCTGCACGAGCGCCTTGCGCGCGACGTCGGTGACCATCGCCCAGTTCACCGGGCCGCCGGCGTCGGGGCCGCTCTGGCCGGCCTGGATCATCGCGCCGAGCTGCTGGAGCGCGGCGCCGAGGTTGTTCATGTCGAAGCCGCCGGGGCCACCGCCGAAGCCGAAGCCGCCCGGACCGCCGGGCCCTCCGGAGCCGGAGCCACCGGAGCCCTCGCCCCCATCGGAGCCATCACTCATGCCGAAGCCGAACGGAACACTCATGGTTCAACGGTATACGGCCGCTGCGGCGGCACGACCCGTCCGTCGCCCCTGCCTCGTTCGCCCTCAGCGAGACCCCTTCCTGCCGAGTGGCGAGTTGTCGGGGGGATGAGCCGCCGCCGCACCCCGACAACTCGCCACTCGGCAGGGCATTGACAGGGGGACTGGCCGGGGCGAGGGTCTCGGCATGCGCATCTGGCCCACGACGGACGGCGCGCGTGCCGCCTGGTCGGCCGTCATGCTCGGCGCCGTCGCATCGGCCCTGCTCTCCGGGTGCGCCACCGGGTCCACCGCAACCATGCTGGTCACCGGGCGGGTCGATCTCGGGCCGCTGTGCCCGGTGGAACGAGCGGACTCGCCCTGCCCCGTCCCACCCGAGGCGTTCGCGGGCGTCGAGGCGGTTGCCACCTCCGGCGCGGACGAGGCACGCGTCCCCGTCGCCTCGGACGGGAGCTTCACGCTCTCCCTCGCAGAGGGGTCCTGGCAGGTGACGTCCACCGCGGGGATGTCCTGCACGCCCCTCACCGTGAGCGCGCCCGGGCCGGTCGTCATCACCTGCGACACCGGCATCCGCTAGCCGCTCGGCGGACAGGGCGCCGGACAAAGGACGAGGGGGCGACCCGTAGGTCGCCCCCTCGTCACGCGCTCAGGGCGCGAGGTGTCGGATCAGGCCTTGCCCAGGATGCGGGTCACCTTGGTGCCGCAGACGGGGCAGATGCCCTTGGCGAAGCGACGGCCGTTCGTCTCCTCGACGTGGCCGGTGAACTCCCGCTTCTCCTTGCACTTCACGCAGTACGCCTCGCCGGTGTAGCTCTCGGCCATGGGGCCCTCCTGTTTATCCGTCAGTTCCGCGTGGCCGCGGTCGGCGGCTGGTGCCACCGGGTGTGCTCTTCACCCTAGGGCAGCCCTCGGGCCATTCCGGCCAGCCAAGGCCCTCGCCCCGCGCGTTTTCCGCCGAATCCTGTGGATAACTTGCGACATTTGGGATATTAGGGATACTCGCGGTAGCACCAGGTGCTTGGCATCCCGTCCGCCCACGTGGCGGCGGTCGGCAGCGACACCACCGCCTCGGGGCCGCAGAGATCCGTCGCCCGCTCCCTCAGGACCAGCCGGCCGGGGAAGTCGTCGTAGAACGCGGTCCACATGATCCACGACCGCACCTGCCAGCGGGGGCGGCTGGAGCAGGGGACGGTCACGGCCGGTGCGAGGGCGCCGCGACCGTCGTCGGCGGACGCGCAGTAGCGCAGGGACGCGCGCTCGCGGCGGCTCAGTCTCTCGATCGAAGAGGTGAGGGGCACCGCGGCCGGCGGGCGGCGGCCGTCGAGCGCGACCGCTACCGCGCCGCACACGTAGCTCGGCGGCGACTGCCGCACCGCGTAGGCGCGCGCCTCGATCCGCAACGGGTTCTCGACGATGCCGGCGACCGGACGGTTGACCCCCACCGCGTTCCACACGTCCAGCGCACCGCAGTGCTCCGCAGCGAACTCGAAGGCGTTGACGTCCATCGGGAGCGGGGCCGCCTCGGTCACCTCGAACGTGTGCGGCTCGCTGCACGCAACGGGATCGGCCTCGGACCAGTAGCCGTCGGCACCGGCGGCCGTCGCCCCAGGCGAGGGTGCCGACCTGGATGCGCGCGTCGCTCAGGTCGTAGCACTCCCCGACCGTCGGAGCAGGCGGGGTGGCCGGGCTGCTCGCCGGCGTCGCGCTCACGGGAGCCGCGAGCAGGGCTCCGGTGGGGATGACGAGGGCAGCGAGCAGCAGGACGCCCGCACGACGCATCGCCCCTCCTGTCATCGGAACCGTCCGATCATGGCGGCACCCGACGGCGCGCACAAGGGCGCGCACGGGCAGGATGCCTCCGTGACCCAGACCCCTCCCGTGAGCCAGACCCCTCCCGTGAGCATCGACGAGGACGCCCTCCTCTCGGACCTGATGGACCTGCTGCGGATCCCGTCCGTGAGCGGGAGCCCCGCCGAGCTCGACGTGCAGGAGCACCTCGCCGCCGCGTGGCGCGGGGACGGCTACGACGTCGACCGCTGGGACATCGATGTCGAGGGCCTCCAGAACGACCCGCAGTTCCCCGGCATGGAGGTCGACCGCACCGCGGCCATCGGCCTGACAGCGACCCTCGCGGGCGACGGGACGGGTCCCACGCTGATGCTGAACGGCCACACCGACGTCGTCCCCCCGGGCGACATCGACGCCTGGAGCGGCGACCCGTTCGCACCGCGACTCATGACGGTCGACGGGAGCGAGCGCATCGTGGCGCGCGGAGCCTGCGACATGAAGGCCGGAGTCGTGGCGATGTGGCACGCCGTCCGAGCGGTCAAGGCCGCCCGAATCCCACTTGCGCGGCAACGTGATCCTGGCCTCGGTGTCGGGCGAGGAGGACGGTGGCCTCGGCACGTTCGCCCTCCTGCGCCACGGAGTCAAGGCCGACATGTGCATCGTCCCTGAGCCCACCTCGATGGACCTCATCCCGGCGAACGGGGGCGCCCTCACCTTCCGGCTGACCGTGCGCGGCCTGGCCACGCACGCGGCCCGCCGTACCGAGGGTGTCAGCGCGATCGAGAAGTTCTATCCGGTCCTGCTGGCCCTGCTGGATCTCGAGCGACGCCGCAACGCCGAGGTCGACGTCGTCATGCGTCGGTGGCCGCTGGCCTACCCGCTGTCGATCGGCACGATCGCCGCCGGCGACTGGGCATCGACGGTGCCGGACCTGCTCACTGCGGACGGCCGCCTGGGCGTCGCCCTCGGCGAGACGATCGAGCAGGCCCGCGCCGCGCTCGAGGCCACGGTGGCCGACGCCTGTGCGGCGGATCCGTGGCTGGCCGACCATCCGGTCGAGGTGACCTGGTGGGGCGGGCAGTTCGCGTCCGGCCGCACCCCGGCGGACTCCCCCGTCATCGACCTCGTCGCTGGCATCCATCGCGATCTCACCGGCCGGGAGCCGCAGGTCTACGGCGGCCCGTACGGCTCCGACCTCCGCCTGCTCATGGGGCTGGGGGGAATCCCGACCGTGCAGTACGGCCCGGGCGACGCCGCGGCCGCCCACGCGCCCGATGAGTGGGTGCCGGTCGATGAGGTCCTCACGACCGCGCGGGCCCTCGTCCAGGTGATCCTGCGCGTCTGCGGCTGATCGGGTCAGGGCCGGGAACAGGCCGTCCGATACCCCACCCGAGGGGCTGACGACGGTCAGCCCGGCTGGGGGAACGGCATGGCGATCATCCGGAAGCGCGCCCCGTCCGGCAAGGCACCCGCGGGCCTGTCCACGGCCGGCAACACCACGGCCGTCGAGACCGTCAGCAAGGGCAGCAGGGCCGTGCGGACCCACGTCCACTACGCCCCGCTGTTCGTGCTCGCCCAGGACTACGACGACACGATGCGCTCGCTGCGGGCAGCACTCGACCCCGCGGAGTTCGCCGGCCTCTCCCACGAGGACGGCATGACCCTCACGATGTTCACCAGCGTCGCCTCGGTGCTCAACGACATGGTCCAGCGCAGTGACCTCATCGCCCGGGCGTCACGCTCGCCCGAGGGCGTCGCCGACAACATGTCCGTGGAGTCGCTCGAGGCCCGGCAGGCCACCGAGCGCGCGCTCGTCAACGAGGCACGGGCCGCGATCGAGGCGGACATCGCCACGCTGCGGGCAAGGCTGGCCGAGACCAAGGTCGAGTACCGCGCGGAGACGGCACGACAGCTGCTCGACGTCGCCCCCTACCCGCAGCCTGGGTCGGCCGCCGCGGAGCTGTCCGTCCTGCTGAGCAGCAACCGCACCCGCCACCGCGGGTAGTCGCCCCGAGCCGGGAGGGGCGGGTCAGGCGGTTCGCACCGACCCGTCGGGCAGCACGACGCCCACCGAGCCCGTCCGCCGGGCGTCCCCCACGGCCTCGACCGCGCCGTCGGGTGCACGCCGGACTGCGTGCACGCCCCCGAAGAAGAGGTTGCGCTGCGGCCACGGCTCGAGGCCGGGCCAGCCGCGGCGCCGGGCCAGCTCGGCGAGTTCGACGAGATCGCGGTCGGCGAGTCCCGGCTCGAGGTGGACCGGCCCGGTGCCGGTGAGGTGGATGCGGGGAGCATCGACCGCGGCGGCCAGCGGCCGGCCTTCGTCGATCAGCCGGACCAGGACATCCAGAAGCGCGGAGCGGATCCGCTCGCTGCCTCCGGTGCCGAGAACGGTGCGCGAACCGTCGGCGAGCTCCACCAGCGTCGGCGCCATCATCGATCCCATCCGCGCGCCCGGCGGCAGCGCCGATCCGTCGGCCGGGCGCAGATCCTCCTCCCCCAGCATGTTGTTGAGCGCGACTCCCCACCGCGGAACGACGGTGCCCGATCCGGAGCCGTTGGACGTGGTGAGAGCGACGAAGCCGCCGTCCGCATCGACCACGGACACATGGGTCGTGCCCGTCGGCACCTGGCCGGGACCCCGCTGGGCCTGCGTCGCGTCGGCGAGGGCCTCCGCCACCTCAGCCCAGCGGACGGGCGTTCCGCCGGAGAACTCCGGCAGGCGGGCCAGCGCTCCGGTCACGATGGCGCCGCCGACCGACGGCGGCGGGTTCGTCCAGACCCGCGCACCGGACCGCTCGATCACCAGCGGATCGCGGCCCAGGGCTCGGTAGGCCTCGAGATCGGAGCTGGTCAGGAGGCCGCCGCCGGTGTGCGAGCCCTCGAGGAGTGCGTCGCCGACGTCATGATCCGCAAGCCCGAGGATGTGGCCCGCCCCGATCGCCTCGAGCAGGTCGGCGTAGCGGTGGTTGACGTATTGGCCGGTGCGCACGGCCTCGTCGAACACGCGGGCGCTCTCGGGCGTCAGGTCGAGCAGGTCGCCGACCAGGTGCATGAAGGTGCGCTGCCCGGCGGAGAGCTGCACTCCCCTTCGGGCGAGGGCGATCGCCGGTGCGACGACCTGCGCGAGCGGAAGCCGGCCCCCGCGCCCGTGCGCCTCGAGGTAGCCGCTGAGGCAGCCCGGTACCGCCACCGTGCCCCAGCCGCCGTGGAACACCTGCTCGCTGCTCGCTGCCGCGGAGCCGGTGCGCGCGAAGTCGACGACCACCGTCTCCATGTGCGTCGCGACGGGGCCGCCGCCGATGCCGGGCACGTTGACGAAGAAGTCGAGCACCTCCGGCTCGGCATCAGCCCGTGCGGAGAGCAGGAACCCGCCACCCCCGAGGCTGGCAAGGGCCGGCTCGCTCATCACGGCCGCGAAGGCGGCCGCGATGGCGGCATCGACCGCGGATCCGCCCGCCTGCAGGGTCCACATCGCCGCGGCGACGACCTCCTGCGAACCGCCGGCCGCACCGGCGGTTCCGGGCGGTCCCTCGACGCGGGCGGCTGCTGTCGTCACACGCGGGACGCTACCGGGCGCGGTGTGCCACGCTTCCCCGATGACCGCCATCGCCCGACTCGTGTGGACTGCCATCGACTGCCCGGACGCGCGCGGCCTCGCCGCGTTCTACTCCGCCATCACCGGGTGGCCGGTCGACGAGGCCGCGTCCGGCGACGGCTGGGTCCAGCTCGCTGCCGAGGGCGGGACGACCCTGGCGTTCCAGCAGGTCGACGACTACCGCCCGCCGCAGTGGCCGGGTCAGGAGCATCCGCAGCAGGCTCATCCCGACTTCTGGGTCGCCGACCTCGACGCCGCCGAGGCCCTCGTCGTGGCTGCCGGGGCGACCAAGCACGCTGTGCAGCCGTCGCCCGGCGCCTGGCGGGTCTACCTCGATCCGGCCGGACACCCGTTCTGCCTCGTCACCGGCTGACACACCGACGCCGACCGGCGCGCACCTCGTGAATGACAGTGCTGTAGTTCGACTCAGGGACGTCCGGGGGCTGGCGCAAATCGTCGCCACACCCGACACTTGAGACCCAGCACCGACCTTCCCCACGAAAGACACCACCTTCATGAACCGGTCAGCACTCCGCGTCGTGACCGCAGCAGCCGCCCTCGTCCTCGGCCTCACCGCGCCGGGAGCCATGGGGATCGCTGCCGCCGACGACCGCCCCGTCGACGCACGTGCCTGGGGACTGAGCAGCGAGCTCCAGCAGAACACCGCGCTGATCGCCGCGCTCCAGCCAGCCCGTGAGGACTACCGGACTGCCGCCCTCTCGGCCCGCAGCGCCCTGCGAACGATGATCGAGGGGGTGCAGGAGGACATCACGGAGGCCACGACTCCGCAGCGGGTGGCCGCGAGGCTCGCCGGGGACGCCTACCGGGCCGTCGTCGAGGGCCGGGCCAACGGGGACGCCGCTGTCCTCAGGGCCCAGTTCGCCACGGCCTGGAACTCCTACCGGGACGCTCTGGCCGCGGCCAGGACTGCGGCCCGCCCCGCCATGGACACGGCCACGGGGTCGGCGAAGGCGTCCCTCATGACGGCGCGCAGCCTCTACACGGCGGCCGTCAACGCCGCGTTCGCCAAGCACGCCCAGGGCACCAGCGTGCCCAGGGTGGTGCAGGATCCGAGCGCGTGGCTGGGCGTCGGCGACAGCCGATGGCTGGTCGCGGGGATGGACGGGTAGCGCACGTCCTGACGGCTCCGCCCGGCCGGAATCCGGAACCGGGAGCACATGGACCCCGGCAGTGTGTTTGGGTTGCCCCTGACAGGGGGAGACTGAAGACATGCTCCACGACGTGCTCGCCGGATTGACCGAGTCCATTGCCTCCATCGACGAGGGCACTGGCGACTGGGCATGCCTGGGCCTCGTCGACACTCGTGATGACGTCGACGCGGTGCGCGGTGCCCTCGGCCCTCGGTACGAGCTGATGGCAGAGCCCTTCGAGGAGAACATCGCCATCGCGGGCGGCCACCCATGGATCCGCGGCGCGACGTCGTGGGAGGTCTGGGCGCGCTTCCACTGAGCCGGGCCCTACCGCACCGGCGCTGTGGATCGCCACTTTCCGTCCACAGGGGGACTCCCTCATCGTCCGGGCATGACCCAGCCCCTGCCCGGTCCGCGTGCCCCGAGCACCCTGCCTGACCTCGCCGGCTTCCGACGGCCTCGCCTGCGCGAGGACGTCCCGATCCTGTGGCGTGGCGAGTCGACGATCCAGCTCGGCGACGACGTCGTCGTCGACCGCGTCACCCGCAGCCACGTGGCCTGGATGACGTCCCTCGACGGACTCTCCTCCCCCGTCGATCTCGAGGAGGCCCTCACCATTCCCGATCACGAGGCACGACGCCTCGTCCGTGCCATGCTCGCCGCGGGCGCGATCGACGACGCCGCTCGCATCCCCGCGCAGCTGAGGTGGGCGTCCCAGCAGCAGCGGGATGCGGTCGCCAGCCGGTTCGCGACCGCTCTGCGCACCTGTCGAGATCTCGATGCCGCGTACGAGACCCTCGAGGCACGCGACCGCTGCACGGTGGGGATCACCGGCCTGGGGACCGTGGCAGACGCCGTGTCCGCAGCGCTGGCGGCAGCGGGTCTGACTGTGGGTGCCGACGAGCACGCGACGGTCGCCGTTCTCGCGGACGCGTCACACCCGGACGTGCCCAGCTTCTTCGACCACGTGCTGCAGGACCGGCCTCATCTGCACGTCGGCGTCCTGGGCGATCGGGCCGTCGTCGGGCCGCTCGTGGTGCCCGGACTCACCTCGTGCCTGCGGTGCGCCCACCTGCATCGACGGGATGCCGACGCCGCGTGGCCGCTGCTCTCGGTGCAATGGGCGCATGCAGTCAGATCGATGCCGTGCCCGCCGCTCGATCCGCTGCTGGTGCAGCTGGCCGCCACGCACGCCGCCGTGCTGCTGCGTCGGTGGACCGACGCACCCAGCTGCCCGGACGACTGGTCCGGCTTCGCCCTCGAGCTGCGCCTGCCCGAAGGGATTCCGCGGCGGCTGGACCGCCCCGCGCACCCCCTGTGCGGATGCCAGTGGCCGGACGCCTGACGTGACCAAGCGCCGCAGCTCCGCGCAGGCGACAATGGACGGGTGCCCGAGATCCCGAAGAACGCCCTGACGCGCAGCGTGAAGATCGCCGCGCTCCCGGCGGCCCACGCGGGCCGCACCGCGTGGGGGCTGGGCAGGCGCATCGGCGGCAAGCCGGCGGAGATCGTGCAGGCCGAGCTGCAGGCCCGCACCGCCGAGCAGATGTTCAAGGTCCTGGGCGAGCTCAAGGGCGGTGCCATGAAGATGGGCCAGGCCATGAGCGTCTTCGAGGCCGCGATGCCCGAGGAGGTGGCCGGGCCGTACCGGGCAGCGCTCACGAAGCTGCAGGAGGCTGCTCCCCCGCTTCCGGCGGAGACGATCCATGCGATCCTGCGCGACGAGCTCGGCGACGACTGGCGTACTCGCTTCACGGAGTTCGACGACACTCCGGCCGCGGCGGCGTCGATCGGCCAGGTCCACAAGGCCATCTGGCACGACGGCCGCGTCGTCGCCGTGAAGGTGCAGTACCCGGGTGCCGACAAGGCGCTCATCAGCGACCTCAACCAGATGACCCGGATGGGCAGGCTGTTCGGCTCCTGGGTTCCGGGCATGGACATCAAGCCGCTGCTGGAGGAGCTCAGGGACCGGGCGATCGAGGAGCTGGACTACCTGCGCGAGTCGCGCAGCCAGCGGGCCTTCGCTGCCGCGTTCGAGGGCGACCCCGAGTTCGTCGTGCCCCACGTGCTGGCGGCGTCACCGCACATCGTGGTCTCCGAGTGGATCGACGGCCGTCCGCTGTCGGCCATCATCGCCGACGGGACCCCGGAGGAGCGCGACCGCGCCGGCGAGCTGTACCTGCGATTCCTCCTGGCCGGCCCCGCACGCGCGGGGCTCCTGCACTCCGATCCGCACCCCGGCAACTTCCGCATGACCCCGGAGGGGAGGTTCTGCGTCCTCGACTTCGGCGCCGTGGCCGAGCTGCCCGACGGCCTGCCGACGCCCATGGGGACCCTCCTGCGGATCGCCCTCTCGGGTGACGCGGAGACGGTGGCTGCCGGACTGCGTGAGGAGGGCTTCGTCCGCCCCAACGTCGAGGTCGATCCCGTCCAGGTGCTCAACTACCTGGAGCCGTTCGTCGAGCCGGCCCGCCACGACGAGTTCCACTTCAACCGCGCGTGGATACGCGGCCAGTTCACCCGCATGAACGACATCAAGAACCCGGACTTCAACATCGCGTTCAAGCTCAACCTCCCGCCGTCCTACGCGCTCATCCATCGCGTGTGGCTCGGCGGCATCGGCGTGCTCTGCCAACTCGATGCGACCGTCCCCATGCGCGGGGAGCTCGAGCGCTGGGTGCCGTCCTTCGTCGAAGGCTGACTAGTCGCGATCGCGATCCAGGTACGCACGCGACACCTCGCGCGCCACGGCATGACCGTCCGGGCTTCCCGTGACGGCCGCCAGGAAGTCGTCGGCGAGCACCGTGAGCAGCCGGCCCTCCGTATCCGCTGTGACGGTGGCGGTCCGAGGCACCGCGTGAAGCAGGGCGATCTCGCCGAAGCCCGTCCCCGGTCCGAGCTCCCCGGGTCGCCGCACCCCGTCGATCGAGACGACGAACTGCCCCTCGGCGATGACGTAGAAGCGGTCGCCGACATCGCCCTGGGTGACGACCACCTGCCCGGCAGGAACGTCGAGCCACTCCGCGCGTCGCGACAGCTGCTCCAGCTCGTACGTCGGGAGCGCGTCGAGGAACGGGATGGAACGCAGGAGCGCGCTCTCGTGCGGACGCAGCACCGCGCGGATGTCGAGCCGGCGCAGCAGTGGGAGGCAGGCGAGAGTGAGCAGCACAGCAGCGATCCCGAACGGCACGAAGGCCTCCGCGGGCCCGAGCCGGTCGACCAGGATGGGAGCGACGATCGCGCCGAGTGCCAGTCCGAGCAGGGACGTCCCCTCCTGCACGGCGAAGACCCGGGCCAGCACGGCCTCGTCCGACGTGCGCTGGAGCAGGGTCCGGCCCGCCACCATCATGATCGCGGCCGCCATGCCCGACACTGCCAGTGCCACGATGGCCGGCGCCAGCAGCACGATGAGGGCCACGGCCGCGAACGCCACGCCCTGGGCCACGCCGCTCGTGACGAGCACCGGCGTCAGCCGGTTGCGCACCGCGAGGGACCCGGCGATGGCCCCGCCGACGATGCCGCCGATGCCGATCGCCCCGATGATCAGGCCTGCTGCCGACTCGCCGAGCCCGAGCACCTCGTCGGAGTACGCGACGCCGAGGACGTCGGTCGCCCCGCCCAGCACGAATCGCGTGGTGAGGACAAGGAGCAGCGCGAGCGAACCCCAGTCCCGCCACAGCGACCCCAGCCCACCGAAGGCCGCCCGCCAGCTCGGCGCGTCGGTGTCGTCGAACGGCGCGGCCGGCCCGAGGTGCAGACCGACGCACAGCAGGGTCGCGATGACGGCCAGCGCGCTCGACACGGACAGCACCAGTGCCGGGCCGACCAGGGCGGCCCCGATCCCTGCAGCCACCGGTCCGATGAACAGCGAGAAGCCGTCCGCCATGGACGACAGCGAGTTCGCCGAGACCAGGTCCTTGGGGGTCGTCGACATCATCGGGATGGACGCGAAGTGGAAGGGTCGCACGACCGCCACGGCGATCGTCGCGAGCGCGGAGCATGCGACAACCACCGGCACCGGTGCCGACACCAGAATCGCGAGGGTCGTGGCGAACGTCGTAACGGCGACGCCTCCGTGCGACAGCACGAGGGCGGTACCGCGCGGAAGGCGGTCGCCTAGACCCACCAGTGAGGGGCCGAGGAAGGCTGCGGGAATCAGCTGCACGACCGCCACGATGCCGACGAGGCTGACGCCGCCCACGTCGTACGCGTAGAAGATGATCGCGATCCAGATCGCCATGTCGACGAGGTCGTAGATGCCGTAGGCGACGACCATCCGCCGCAGGCCCCCGCGCGAGCCCAGGAGGCTCAGCGTTGCCGGCACCTGCACCATCGACTGACCAGCTCCCCATTGCCTCGAATCCGGATCCTCACCCTAAGGGCGGGTGGCGGCCTCGCGCTGCTCTCCGCGACGACCCGGGTGCGCTCACGGGGCCGCCATCTCAGGAGTGCGCACGGACGAGGCCGAGCACGTCCTCGCCGTACGACTGCAGCTTCATCGGGCCGATGCCCGGGATCTCGGCAAGGGAGTCGGTGTCAGCCGGCGACTGCTCGGCGATGGCGATCAGCGTCACGTCGGTGAACACCACGTACGCCGGGACAGCCTTCTCCCGCGAGGTCTGCAGGCGCCACTCCCGCAATGCGTCGAGCAATTCCGCGTTGAGGTCTGCGGGGCAGGACTGGCAGCGACCGAGGGTGCGCTCCTGGGCTGTCACGAGGCCCTTTCGGCACACCCGGCAGCGTGCGGGGCCCTTGCGCGGACGCTCGCCGCGCGCCTTGCCTGAGCCGCGCTTGACCACCCCGCCGGTCAAGGCGTCGCCGACGTGCGCCGAGCCGGCGAGCGCCTCGGCCAGGAACGGGCTGACCGAACGCACCTGCCGGCCGCCCGGCTGGCGGGCGCGCGCCCACGACAGGTGCAGGCGATCGGCGGCGCGGGTGATCGCGACGTACGCGAGGCGCCGCTCCTCCTCGACCTGCGCCGGGGTGTCGGCGTACTGCAGCGGCAGCAGGCCGTCGCTGCAGCCGACGACGAACAGGACGCGCCACTCCAGGCCCTTGGCGGCGTGGATGGAGGCGAGCGTGACGCCGTCGGCGACCGGGGCGTGCTGCAGCTCGGCCCGCGAGTCCAGCTCGACCACGAAAGCGGACAGCGAGTCGCCGAGCGACTCGCTCACCTCGTCCGCGAGGGTCGCGAGGGCAGCCAGGGACTCCCAGCGCTCGCGCACGGCACCCGCGGTGCGGGGCGGCGTGGGCGTCCAGCCCGCGGTGCTGAGCACCGCCCGCACCTCGTCGCCGAGCGGCAGGCCGCCGGGCTCCCCGCGCGCGGCCCCGCGCAGGCGCGTCACGGCCTCGCGCACCTCGGGTCGGTCGAAGAACCGCTCGGTGCCGCGCAGCACGACGGGCACGCCCGCCTCCGCGAACGCCTCCTCGAGCTGGGCCGACTGCGCGTTGATGCGGAACAGCACCGCGATGTCCCGCGCGGGCACGCCGTCGGCCAGGTGCTGCCGCGCGCGGCGGGCGACCTGCGCAGCCTCCTCGACGTCGTCGTCGAACACCTCGATCGTCGGCTCGGCCCCCGCGGGGCGCTGCGACCGCAGGACGAGCGAGGTGGCCGGGTCGGGCTTGGCGGCCCGGCCGATCACGGCGTTGGCGAGCGTGACGATCTGCGGCGTGCAGCGGTAGCACCGCACGAGGCGCACCTCGGTGGCGTCGGGGTAGGTCGTGCGGAACGAGGTGAGGTAGGCCGGCGTGGCCCCGGTGAACGTGTAGATGGTCTGGTTGGCGTCGCCGACCACGCAGACGTCGTCCCGCTCCCCCAGCCACAGGCCCAGCAGCCGGTGCTGCAGCGGGTTGACGTCCTGGTACTCGTCGACGGTGAACCAGCGGTACGCGGCCCGCACGGCATCGGCGATGTCGGGACGGTCGGCGAGAGCGCCAGCGGTGACGAGGAGGACGTCCTCGAAGTCCAGCAGGCCGCGCGCCGCCTTGGCGTCCTCGTAGGCCACCTGCAGCTGGGCGAACGCAGCCGGATCGACCGCGAGGGTGCGATTGACCGCTGCCGCCTTCGCGCCGACCGCGGCTCCGGTCAGGAAGTTGACCTTGGCCCACTCAAGGTCGGATGCGAGGTCGCGAACCGTGGCGGTGTCGGTGGGCAGCCTGCAGCGGCTGGCGGACTCGGCGACCAGTCGTGCCTTGCTCGGGAGCAGCTCGGGGAAGTCGCCACCGCTGAGCCGCGGCCAGAAGAAGCGCAGCTGGCGCAGGGCGGCCGCGTGGAAGGTGCGCACCTGCACGCCGTCGACGCCGAGGGTCCGCAGGCGCGACCTCATCTCCCCGGCGGCCCGCGTGGTGAAGGTGACGGCCAGCGTGCGTCGCGGATCGTGCTGACCGGTGGCGGCACCGTGCGCGATGCGGTGGGTGATGGCCCGGGTCTTGCCCGTGCCGGCCCCGGCGAGCACGACGACCGGCCCGTGCAGGGCCTCGGCGACCGCACGCTGCTCGTCGTCGAGACCGGCGAGGACGTCAGGGCCTGGGGTCACGGCCCGATGCTCGCATGCCGCCCTGACGAGGACGAGCCAAGGTGCCCCGACATGCTCCCATCGTGGAAGGTGCGGAGGTACCCTGCTGCCATGAGAACCCGGGGGATTGCCGCCAGCCTGTTCGCCCTCGCCTTCGCCGTGGCCGTGCCGCTCGCCCTGGCCGCGCCCGCCCAGGCCGCATCCGATCCGACCATCGTTCACTGGACCACGACACAGACCGGACCGACCACGTCCACCTGCACGCCGAGTCCGTCTTCAGGCCGAGCGAACCCCGGCAGCCTGCTCACCCTCTACAACGACTGCCAGCCCGGACCGCTGCCCTTCACGGTCAGGTTCTTCATCAAGGCCGTCGGCGGCGGCGCGACTGAGCTGGGCAGGGCCGCCACTGGCGCCCACATCACGTTTCAGGTGCCAGCCACCGTTGGTACGTACGAGGTCTTCATCATCCCCACCCTGTCGACCTACACGCTCACCGTCACGAACGACGTCATCCCCGAGCCGAAGGCTCATGACGAGTTCCAGCAGGTCGGGGTGCCGGCCTCCGGTGACTGCGCCGACGTCGCACCCGAGACGGGCCACTACCCCGGCTACCCGATCGGCGGCTGGAGCAGGTCGTGGGCCCAGTGGATCAACAACGGCACCGGCGGCCCGGTCTGCACCCGCGAGGTCGAGCAGCGCCCCGACGGCACGATCGTCCTCGTCGGCTAGCGTGGGGCAGTGACCTCAGCCACCGAACTCACCATGTACAGCACCGTGTGGTGCGGCTACTGCCAGCGCCTCAAGGCCCAGATGACCCGCGAGGGGATCTCGTTCGTCGAGGTCGACATCGAGGCCGACCCGCAGGCGGCAGCCATGGTCGAGGACGTCAACCACGGCAACCAGACCGTGCCGACGCTCCAGTTCCCGGACGGGTCGTTCGCGACGAACCCCTCCATCGGGCAGGTCAAGGAGCGCCTCGGCCTCTGACGGCTGTCCAACGCGTCAACCCGGGTCTCGGACCGCTACGGTGCCGACGTGGGAAGCACCCCACCCTGACATCGAGGAGCACTCGTGCGCCGTGCCTCAGCCATCGCCGTCGCCATCACCACCGCCGGAGTGATGCTGCTCACGGGATGCTCGACCTCCATCGACGTCGACACCCTGGAGTCGAGCGTCCAGACAGGGCTCGCGGAGCAGCTCGGCGGCGAGTGGACCGTCCAGTGCCCCGACAGCATGGAGGTCCAGGCCGGCCTGACGACCAACTGCATGGCGACCAGCGCCGACGGTGAGACGGTCGAGGTGAACGTCACCCAGACCGACGACCAGGGCAACGTCACCTGGGAGGTGCCGCAGACCGGGCTCGACATCGACAAGCTGGAGTCCGGCGTCGCGGCCGAGATAGCGGCCCAGGTCGGCGGCGAGTGGACGGTCACCTGCCCCGACGACATCCCGATGGAGAAGGACCTCACCGCGAACTGCGAGGCCACGAGTGCCGACGGTCAGTCGACCATGATCAACGTCACCCAGACGGACGACCAGGGCAACGTCACCTGGGAGACGACCGAGTAGTCAGCGGGGCACGCTGAGCGGCCGGGACCAGTCCCCCGGCAGCTCGGCCCCGTACCAGCGCTCGACAAGCCGGCGCGCGATCGAGACCGGCGGGGGCAGCCGCACGTCGCCCGACGAGCAGGCCGCCGCGAGCTCCTCACGGGTGAACCACCGGGCCTCGACGATCTCGTCGCCGTCGACCGCGATGTGCGGGTCATCGGCCCAGGCGTGGTAGCCGAGCATCAGCGAGCAGGGGAACGGCCAGGGCTGGCTGCCCAGGTAGCGGATGTCGTCGGGCCCGTCGGCGATCGTCACCCCGGACTCCTCGAGCACCTCGCGGCGCAGCGCGGCCTCCGCGGACTCCCCTGCCTCGACGAAGCCCGCCAAGGTCGAGAACCAGCCCTCCGCCCAGCGGCCCTGCCGTCCGAGCAGCGCCCGGTCCTCGCGGTCGAGGACGAGGACGATGACGGCCGGATCCGTGCGCGGGAAGTGCTCGCTCCCGTCCTCAGGGCAGCGACGTGACCACCCGGCCGCGTTGAACTGCGTCTCCGCCCCGCACCGCGGGCATCGCACGTGCGTGCGCAGCCAGTTGTCGAGCGCCACCGCCGTCACCATGAGGCCGGCATCGCGCCCCCCGAGAGCGGCACCGACCTGCCGCAGGTCCGCCCAGCCCTCGCCCTCGTGCGACTGCGCGTGCTCGGCGAAGTAGGTGATGCCGTCGTCGTCCACCCCGAGGAGGGTGAGGTCCGCATCGGTGGCGACGTCGGAGGTCGACAGGAGGACGAGGCCGACGCCGTCCGGCCCGCCGGACGTCACCCGCGCCGCACCCCCGCTGACCTGGAGGACGCGCGAGCGCGGGTCGGCGCGACGAGCGGCCAGCCACTCGGCGTCGCCACGATGCTCGGCTGCGCGGTCGACGACGCCGCGCGCGAGGAGGAGGTTGCCGAGCAGGTACCGGTCCGCGTCCATGTCGGGCGAGCCTAGGGGCACGTCACGCACGGGGGCACGGGCACCCGATGGCAGCACCGTTCGCCCTCGTGGTTCGCTGGGCGCATGGCACCGGACCGCGATCGCTGGGTTCGGGACACGTCGTTCTTCCTGTCGGGCCAGACCGTGTCGCTGCTCGGCTCGTCCCTCGTCCAGTACTCGATCCTGTGGTACCTCACCCTGGAGACGCAGTCAGGCGTGGTCCTCACCCTCGCGACCGTGTTCGGCTTCCTGCCCCAGGCGGCGATGTCCGTGTTCGGGGGCGTGTGGGCGGACCGCCACAACCGCAAGCTGCTGCTCATCACCGCCGATGCCGCGATCGCCGCGACCACCCTGATCCTGGCGATCATGCTGTGGAACGGTGTCGATGCGCTCTGGCTGATCTACGCGACTCTCGCCATCCGGTCCCTCGGCGCCGGCGTGCAGACGCCGGCCGTGGGGGCGCTCCTCCCCCAGATCGTGCCCGCCGACAAGCTGATGCGTGTCAACGGCATCAACATGAGCATCCAGTCGGCGATGACGCTGCTGGCTCCCGCGCTTGCGGCGGCGCTGTTCGCCCTGATGGGCCTCCAGGCGGTGCTGCTCGTCGACGTCGTGACCGCCGTCATCGGGATCTCCCTCGTCGCAGTCATCCCCGTGGGCCGCGTCATGCGCTCGGACACCGCCACGACCTACTTCGCGGACCTCCGCGAGGGGCTGTCGTACGTCCGTCACCATGCCGTAGTCCTCCGCGTGCTCGTCTTCTTCGCGATCGTGTTCGTCCTGATGGCCCCACCGGGCTACCTCACGCCGCTCATGGTCGTGCGGACCTTCGGGGAGGACGTCTGGCGGCTGACGGTCAACGAGCTCGCCTTCGGCGTGGGGATGCTCGCGGGCGGGGCGCTGCTCTCGGCCTGGGGTGGCTTCCACGACCGCATGCGCATGCTCATCGCCACGTCCTTCGCGTTCGGCATCCTGTCCGTCGGGCTCGGCGTCTCCGGGGACTTCCTGGGCCTGCCCGGCTCCTTCGCCGTCTTCCTCGGCTTCATGCTCCTCATCGGCGTGGGCGTGGCGTTCTTCTCGACGACCGCGACGACCCTGCTCCAGGAGCAGGTGGACGCCGAGGTGCAGGGACGGGTGTTCGGGCTCGTCGGCATCGTCCTGGCCGTCGCCATGCCGTTCGGCATGCTGATCTTCGGCCCGATGGCCGACACCATCTCGGTCGAGTGGATCCTCGTCCTGACCGGCGTGCTGGCCGTGCTCGTGACCTTCGGGGCCGCCTGGCGGGCGCCGGCGGCCCCGGGTCCGTCGCGCCTGCCGGATGCGACCGGGTCACCGTGACACGATGACGCCACCTACTTCCCTGGGGCTCCATTCGTGAACGTGTTCATCCGCCAGCTCACGGGCATCCGCTTCATCGCGGCTGCCTGGGTGCTGCTGTACCACCTGCAGGGGCCCCTCAACCAGCTGAACCTGCTGGTCCCCGTCTTCGCGGACGTGCTGCGGGTCGGCCGGCTCGGCGTGGACCTGTTCTTCGCATTGTCGGGCTTCATCCTCACCCACACCTACCTGCGTCGGCTCGGCCCAGCGGTGCGCGTGCGCGGAACGGTCGACTTCTGGTGGCTGCGGCTGGCCCGCATCTACCCTGTCCACCTGGCGATGCTGTTCATCGCCGGCGGTGCCGTCGTCGCCCAGGCCCAGGTCACCGGCGAGGAGCTCGACCGCGACTGGCTGAACCCGCTCGACTTCGCGAAGAACCTCCTCCTTGTGCAGGAGTGGGGGCCGGAGCCCCAGCGGGGCTGGAACTTCGTGGCCTGGTCGCTCAGCATGGAGTGGCTGGCCTACCTGGTGTTCCCGCTGCTCGTCCTGCTGCTGTGGGTGATGCACCGCAAGATCGCGACCCCGCTGCTCGTGGTCGCCTGGTTGGTCGTCATGACGCCGCTGATCGTCTACGGCCTGTCGACGTCCGACCCGTACTACACCGACAACTGGGGCTCGACGTACCGCATCCTCACCGAGTTCACGGCAGGCGCCATCACCTACCTGGTGGTGGTGCGGCTGCTGCCCGGGGACCGGCTGGCCGAGCCCGCCTCCCCCCGCGTCGAGCGCACCGCCTCGGTGCTGGCCGTGGTGCTGCCGCTGCTCGTGGTCGTCGGAGCGGTCTTCCTGTCGCAGTGGCCGGCCGCGCAGCCTCCGTCGGTGGCACTCGACGGCGACGTCGAGCCGCTGCCGCCGTACTACCACCTGCTGCTCGTGCCACTCCTGATCCTCTGGATCGGCGCACTCGCGTTGTCACGTCGCGGGCTCGCGCGCTTCCTGTCGACCCGTGCGCTCGTGCTCGGTGGCTTCATCTCCTACTCGCTCTACATGACCCACCTCGTGTGGTTCGGTCTCTGGCGGGCCGGGATGCGGGCCGTGGGCATCGACAGCGGCGCTCTCTACGCGATCGCGGTCGTCGCGCTGATCGCCGGGGCACTCGTCATCGCCTGGCTGATGTGGCGGTTCGTTGAGGAGCCGGCACGCGAGTGGATGCGTGGCAAGGTCGGCGTGCGGCGCACGCCGACCGAGGAGGCCGGCGAGGCCATCGCGGAGACCGCGGCGGACGCGGACAGCGCCGACCCGGTGGATGTCGAGACCGCGCCCACCGATCCGTTCGTCGCTCAGGAGAAGGATCCGGACGGCACCGTCTGAGGCGTCGCGTGCGGCTACTGCGCGCGGAGGAGCGCCAGTGCAGGGTCCGTGTCCGGGCGCACGACCTCGCCGGTGCCGACGATGACGAAGGCCGCTGACACCTGCTCGACCGGCACGTCCATGAGCCGGGACCACGCCAGCCGGTAGAGCGCGAGCTGCATCGGGTCGACATGGCGAGCCGACCCCGTCTTCCAGTCGATGACGTCGTAGGCCATGCCCGGCTGCTCGCCGGCGAAGACCGCGTCGATCCGGCCGTTGACGACCCGGCCGCCGACCAGCAGCGCGAACGGCGCCTCCACCGCCTCCGGGACGCGGTGCGCGAACGGCCCGCCGTCGAACGCCTCCTTCAAGGCACGGAGGGCGTCGTCGGTCGCGATGTCGGCGTCCGCCGAGCCGGGCAGGTCGTCGAGGTCGAGCAGCGACTGCTGCCCGTATCGGGTCTCGACCCAGGCGTGGAACTCGGTGCCGCGACGCGCAGCGGGGGCCGGCGGGTGCGGCATCGGCCTGGCGATCTCCATGGCCACCGCCTCGGGCTCGGCGATCGCCCGCATGAGCAGGCTCGCCGACACCGAGTCGGGCAGGCGCACCACCCGCTCGCGGGCGTGACGAGCGCGCGCCTCCTCGAGCAGCGCGGACGCCAGGACGTCCCAGTCCAGGATGCGGGCCCGTTCGGCGGCAGACCCACCAGCCGGGGTGTCGGCGTCGACCCCGGGAAGCGCGGGCTGCAGGGACGGCACCGCTGCGACCGCGCCGGCGACCTCGCGAAGGCGCGCCTGCCGGTCAGGGTCGGCTGCGGGGGGCCAGGCCAGCGGCACCGAGGCCGCCTGCACCTGCGGGTTGACGGCGTCATCCGCGGGCTCGGGCGCCCAGTGGACGACCTGGCCGAACCCGTCCAGGCACGCCTGGTGCACCGTCGACAGGAAGCCGTCGGGCCCGCGCCGTGTCGACTGGGTCGGGCCCCACCAGTGCCCGGACACGGCAAGGCCCTGCTCGGCGCGGGTGAAGGCCACGTAGGCCAGCCGCTGGCTCTCCAGCTCGGTGAGCCCGGCGAGGACCGTCCGGTACTCGTCGTAGTGCTTGGCCCGGGGGCCTTCGCCCGTGACCGGGAACGAGGCAAGGTCGGGCGTGCAGTCGTCGCGCAGGGGCCACGGCACGGTGCTGGCGCTCGTGGGCCACTGCGACCTGCCGCGCCCTCCGGGGAACGCTCCAGCCGCGACGAAGGGCACGAACACGTAGGCGAACTCGAGCCCCTTGGCCTTGTGAACGGTCAGCAGCTGCACGGCATCGGCCGGGCCGGCCACATCGAGCTGGAGGTCGATGTCGAATCGCTCGGCATCGCGCAGCCGCGCGAGGAAGGCGCCGAGGGTGAGGCGGCCGTCCAGCTCGGTGAACTCGGCCGCGAGGTCGAGGAAGGCATGCAGGGCGTGCTGCTGCTGCGCCGCCGCATCGGGCGAGCCGAGCGCCGCCTCGACCTCCAGTCCGGTGACGCGCATGACCCGCAGCACGAACTCCGGCAGGGGCTCCCCCACCTGGCGCCGCAGGGCCTTCAGCTCGCGTGCCATCGCCCCGAACCGCTCGACCGCGTCGGCGGAGTATCGGTCGAGCTCGCCGAGGTCGTCGAGCGCCTCGGTCAGCGAGATGGACTCGACGATGTCGGTCCCCGCCACGGCATCGTCGAGGGCTGACCCGATGTCGTCCTGGCCCGAGCGGTGCCGACCACCCGCGAGGTGCGCCGCGCGGTCGCCGAGGGCGGCGAGGTCGCGTGCGCCGATCCGCCAACGCGGTCCGACGGCGAGTCGCACGAACGCCGGGTTGGCGGACGGGTCATGGACGATCTCGAGCATGCTCCGCAGGTCGATGACCGCCGGCTGGGCCATCAGCGCGGCCGCCCCCACCAGCTGGGTCGGAATCCCGCGTCGCCGCAGGGCGGAGTCCACGGCGACGAGGTCGGCGCCAGTGGCTGCGAGCACGGCGATGTCGCTCCACGCGACCGAGCGGCCGGTGCCGCGCGCCGCATGGGTGGCTTCGATCTCACCGACCACCCACTCGGTCTCCTGGGCGTAGGTCTCGAACAGCGCGCACGAGACTGCGCCCTGGCCCTTGCCGTTGGCGCCGGCGGACAGCGGCTCGACGCCGGCGTGCACCGTGCGCAGGTGAGCCGACGTGCGGTTGGCGACCTCGAGGATGCTCACGCCCGAGCGCCGGTTCTGGGACAGCGTGAAGCGCGCGGTGGCGGAATCTCCCGGCGCCGGGAAGTGCTGAGGGAAGTCCTCGATGTTGTCGACGCTCGCCCCCCGCCAGCCGTAGATGGCCTGGCAGGGATCGCCGACCGCCAGCACCGGGTGGCCCGCACCGAAGATCCGCTGCAGCAGGACACGCTGCGCGATCGAGGTGTCCTGGTACTCGTCGAGCAGGACGACGGCGTAGCGCGCACGCAGGTCGGCCACGACATCCGGGAACGTGTGGACGATCTCACCCGCCAGCCGGATCTGGTCGGCGAAGTCGAGCACGTCGCGCTCGGCCTTGGCAGCCCGCCACTCCACGACGAGGTCCGCGAGGAGGGCGCGCTGGGTCGACGTGGCGGTCATGTCGGTGCCGATCTTCTGCAACGGCTCGAAGGAGCGCAGCATCCCGACCATGTCGCCGTCGAACGTGCGCAGGTCGGCCGGCGACACTCCGAGCTCGGTCAGCTCGTCGTCGAGGCTCAGCAGGTCCTTGGTGACCAGGAGCGGCGACCGGCCGATGCCCGCGAGCGGCAGTGACGAGCGGCAGACGACCCGGTAGGCCAGCTGCTGGCGCGCCCCGTCGGTGAGCATCGTCGGGTGGGGCTCGCGGCCTAGACGGATGCCATGCTCGGACAGGATGCGTGCGGAGAAGGCGTGGTAGGTCAGGACCTGGGGCTCGCCGATGGGATCACCGTCGTCGTCCTCCGCCTGCACGAGGCCCGCATCGACCAGCGCGGCCACGGAGGCCCGCATCGAGGAGAGCAGCTGCGCGCTGGCCTTGGTGGTGAAGGTCAGCCCGAGCACCTGGTCAGGGCGGACGAATCCGCTGCCCACCAGCCAGGCGACGCGAGCCGCCATGGAGGTCGTCTTGCCCGAGCCTGCGCCCGCGACGATCACCGCCGGCGCGAGCTCGGACCGGACTGCGGCCCACTGCTCGTCGGTCAGGGTCAGTGCGAGCGCGGCATCCAGGCTCTCCCGGCTGAGCTCCTTGGCTATCACGACAGCACCTGCTCGCCCTGGACCTTGGCCGGGCAGGCCGTCTTGTAGGCGCAGTACGAGCACGCCGGTCCCGGTGACGCGACGAACGCCTCCGTGCGGACGACGTGGGCGGCATCGCCGAGCTTCACCTCGACCCACGTCGGCTCGGCGGACCCCAGCGCCTCCTGGAACTGCACCTTGGGGTCACCGGACCCCTTGCCGGCGTCGACCCGCAGCTGGACCAGCGCGGCCCCGCCCACCTGCACGGTCGGGACCGGCCCATCGCCATGATCGGGGTCGGCGGACGTCATGCCGCCCTCGCGCAGGAGCAGCTGGTACACCCCCAGCTGGCCGTGCTCCGGGATGTCCTTCTGGGCCACCGGGTAGCGCATGTTCTTCAAGTCGATGGGCACCAGCCGGCCCTGCCCGTCGCGCTCCACCCGGTCGATGAAGCCGCTCAATCGCACCGTCTCGGTGCCCCCCACCGGCGTCGGGACATCGACCTCCGCGCCCACGCGCGTCTCGGTGTCGACGAGCTCGCGATCGGCGCGCAGGTGGTACCCGAGGAACCGGGCGAGGGCGGCGCGGGCCTCGCGACGCTCCGACTCCGACTGCCACCCCGCCTCGAACCGCAGCTCGGACCAGACCCGGTCGACCTCGGCGTCCATGTCCTCCAGCGTCTCCGGGATGTCGCCCTTCGCGACGAAGTCGGCCACTGCGTGCACGACGCTGCCGAAGCTGGTCGCCGTGCCGCGCGGCGTCTCGGCACGAACCTCGTGCTCGAGGAACCACTTCAGCGGGCAGCCCAGGATGCTGTCGAGCCCACTGCCGGACAGCGAGACCGGCACGGCCGGGTCGCGCACCGGTCGGTCGCTGACCGTGGTGTCGGCCAGGCCCCACCACGTCGCGGGATCGGCCAGCGGCACCAGTGGCTCGCCATCAGGGTCGCGCTGCGCCGCGAGCACGGCCAGCCGCTCGACCGCCGCCCGGCGCAGCGTCGCGGAGGCGACCGGGTCCATGGCGACCAGGCGCAGCTCCGCGACGAGTCCGTCGAGGGAGACCTGATGCCTGGGCCGGCCCGAGACGGTGGCCGCCTCGTCCGCGCCCAGCGCAGCCCGGACGTCGTCGAGGAAGCGGCTCGGCCGCTCGCCGCCGGCATCCTTCTCGTCGATCGCCGTCACGTGCAGCTGCCGCCGCGCCCGGGTGCAGGCCACGTAGAACAGGCGCCGCTCCTCCTCGAGCAGGTCGGCGGGCCGGGGACCCGTGCCGATGCCCGTGGAGGTCAGCTCCTCGGCGCGCAGGGTCGAGCCGCGCGCCCGCAGGTCCGGCCACACCCCCTCCTCGGCACCGACGATCCAGACCTCGTCCCACTCCAGGCCCTTCGCCCGGTGGGCGGTGAGGATGCGCACGGCATCGGCCCGGGTGCCTCGGTCCGCGACCGCCTCCGCCGGGATCTGCTGGTCGGCCAGGGAGTCGACGAAGGTACGGACCCCCAGGAAGCCGGGATAGCGTCCGGCGAGCCGCTCGGCGGCGTCGACCAGGGCCATGACGGCATCGAGGTCATGGCCGGCCGAGCGGGAGCCGTGGATCGCCGCCGTGCGAAGGCGGTTCGGCCAGCCGTGGGGCGTGCGCCCGCCCGTCCAGAGCGTCCAGAGCACCTCCTGCGGCGCCGCCCCGGCCTCGATCTGTGCGCGGACCTCGGTCAGCAGGCTGGTCAGGCGCGCCACCGTCACCGACACCGCATCGTCGGCCGGCAGCCCGGCAGGCACGGCCAGCTCGCCCAGCAGGGGGCCAAGGACGAGCTCGCGGATGAGGACGTCCGACGGCGGCGAGGCGTAGCCCGCCTCGTGGTGCTGGGCCCGCAGCGCCCGGCCGAGCCTGCGCACGTCGCTGGCCGTGAGGCCCGCCAGCGGGCCCATGAGGACGTCGAGCACGTGACCGGGAGCGGCGCCCTGAGGGTGGGCAGCGAGCCCCATGGCCGAGAGGAGCGTGGCGACCGCCGGCTCCGAGCGCAGCGGGATCTCGTCCGCGGCGACGACGACCGGCACGCCCGCCGCATGCAGGGCCCGCTGAAGGGCGGGGATCTGGTTGCCCGAGCGCACGAGCACCGCAAGCTCGCGCCACGGCACCTCCCGCCGCACGTGCGCGAGGCGCAGTTCGCGTGCGATGTGAGCAGCCTGCGAGCCGCGGTCGCCGTAGGTGCGGACCGTCACGGCGTCGTCATCGGCCCGCGCGGCAGGGGTGCACTCGGGGTGACGGTGGGCCCGGACCTGCTCGGCGTCCAGCCCGTGCGGCAGCCGAGTGCCGATGACCTTCGTGGCGACCGAGCGGATGACGGGCCCGAACCGGCGGGCGCGATCCAGGACGACCACGGGTGCCCGATCGCCTGCCGCGGTACGGAACGACTCGGGGAAGCGGAGCAGGCCACGGACATCGGCGCCACGGAACCCGTAGATGGCCTGGTCGGGGTCGCCCACGGCGACGAGCGTGGTCTGCGGCCCCACGAGCGCCCTGAGCAGGGCGACCTGCAGAGGATCGGTGTCCTGGTACTCGTCGACGTAGACGGCCCGGAACTGGCGCGTGAGGAGGGCCGACACCGCGGGCTCGTTCGCGCGCACGACAGCGCGCAGCAGCAGCTCTCCGTAGTCCATGACGTTCTCGAGGACCATGACCTCCTGCTCCTCGCGGGCGAGCTGGCCCACCGCGGTCCAGGCCGGCCGGCCGGACCGCTGCCCGATCCGGGAGAGGTCACCCCCCTCCAGGCCCAGCTCACGAGCCTTCGTCAGCACCGCGCGCACCTCGTTGGCCAGGCCGAGCGTGGGCAGGGCACCGACGAGCTCCTCGGGCCAGTCGACCGAGCCGTCCTCGACGGCTCCGCGCAGCAGCTCACGGATGCGCACGTCCTCCTCGGCCCCGGACATGAGCCGAGGCGGGTTCAGGTAGTCCTCGGGCGCGTCGGTGCGGCGGAGCAGCGAGTAGGCGAACGAGTGGAAGGTGGCGACGGTGGGCACCACACCCCCGCCGAGGCGGGACGTCACACGCTCGCGCAGCTCAGCTGCCGCCTTGCGGCCGAAGGTGAGGGCCAGCACCGCATCCGCCGGCAGCGGATCGGCCTCATCAGCCAGCCGGGCGCAGATCGACTCGACGATCGTGGTGGTCTTGCCGGTGCCCGGCCCGGCGAGCACGAGCAGGGGTCCATGGCGGTGCGACACCACCCGCAGCTGCTGGTCGTCGAGGATCGCGGGCACTGCGGGCGGCGGCGGGCTCATGTCCAGCTGCCAGTGCATGGGGCATGGATACCACCCGCGTCCGACACCCCCAAGGCACGGTCTGGGACGATCAGGCCGTGAGTTCCGACGTCCCCTCGCCGACCGGCGTCGCCGACCCCACCCCGGACGCCCCTCGGCCGGAGCCCGTCACCTCGGTGTCTGACGCCTTGGCCGCAGCGCCCGAGCCGTTCGACTCCGGGCCGGAGCCCCTCGCCGCCGTCGTGATCGAGGACCGCGACATCCCTCGGCGCGTGCGCCGACCCCTCGACCTGGCCCGCTTCGTCCTGGCGCTGACGATCAGCGCCGCCACCGTGCTCGTCGCCTGGTTCGCGACCAGCACGGCGGCCGGCCTCGACGACGACATCTCGTCGGGCGCCTCGTTGCTGCCCGCGTTCGTGGTGCTCGCGCTCAACATCATCGGCGGCATCGGCACCCTGGGCCTGCCGATCGCGGTAGCCGTCAACATGACCCTGCGACGGCGGCTGCGCCAGCTGTTCGACGCGTTCGTCGCGCTCCTCATCGCCGTCGTCGTGCTCACGCTCGCCTCCATCGCCCTCTCCAACTCGGGCCTGCCTCGCCTGCTCGCAGCGCTCGCCGGATCGACCAGTCCGGACAGCGTGGCCACGGCACCGATCCTCGGCGGACTCATCGCCTTCATCACCGTGGCCCGCATCATGAGCCGACGACCGTGGAACGTCCTGACGGTCCTGGTGATCGGCTCGCTGGTCGTCGTCACCCTTCTCAGCGGTGGCATCGCCCTCGCCGGCGTGGGCCTGTCGCTGGCCATCGGCTGGGCCGTCGGCGTGATGACCCGCTACATCGCCGGCACCCCGACCACGCGCCCGAGCGGGCTCGAGGTCGCGGAGGCCCTGGCGCGCGGTGGCTACCCCGTGACGCTGCTGCAGGCCCGGGAGTCCACCTCGCGGGGACGCCGCTACATGGGCACCACGCGATCGGGCAGCCGGCTGCTCGTCACCGTCCTCGACCGCGACCTCGAGGGCGCTGGCCTCGCGAACGCGATCTGGACGGGCATGCGCCTGCGCGACGACAGCACCACTGGCGCCTTCAACATGCGGCGGTCCCTCGACCACGCCGCCCTGGTCGCCTACGCCGCGCAGGCGGCGGGCGTGCCCGAGCCGCGGCTGCTGCTGACCAGCGAGGTCGGCCCGGACTCGGTCCTCCTGGCCTCGGAGCTGATCGAGGGCACCCGCTTCAGCAACCTGGACGACATCACCGACAACGACCTGCTGCAGGCCTGGCGCGCGATGCGCACGCTGCACGAGAACCAGATGACCCACCGCTCCCTGTCGGCCGAGCATCTCCTGCGCGCTGAGGACGGCTCCGTGTGGCTCATCGGGGGGAGACCGGCAGCATCGCCGCCGGCGATGTCGCGCAGCGCATCGACACCGCGGAGCTCCTCACGACACTGGCACTGCTCACCGACGTCGACCGGGCGGTCGACACCGGCCGCACGGTGCTGGGACTCGCGGGCCTCGCCAAGGCGCTGCCTGCCCTGCAGCGGGTCGCCCTGTCCCCCCAGACCCGCAAGGTGCTCCGCCGGAACAAGGCGCTCCTCGTGAGCCTGCGCGACCGGCTCGCCGAGATCCGCCCGGGCGCCGAGTCCGAGCAGATCCAGTTCGAGCGCGTGCGCCCCCGCACGCTGATCATGATCATCGTCGGCAGCATCGCCGGCTACGTGCTGCTGTCCCAGCTCGCGCAGGTCGATCTCGTCGGACTGCTCCGCACCGCCGACTGGCGCTGGATGCTTGTCGCGCTGGTGCTCAGCGTCCTGACGTTCGTGGCGGCGGCCTGGTCGCTCACCGGCTTCGTGCCGGAGCGCCTTCCGCTGCACCGCACGATCCTGGCCCAGCTGGCCGGCTCCTTCGCGACACTCGTGTCGCCCCCGACGATCGGCTCGATCGCGATCAACGTCCGGTTCCTGACGAAGGCCGGACTGCATCCCGCCCTTGCGGGTGCCAGCGTCGGGGTCGCCCAGGTCATGGCCTTCGTGTTCCACATCGGCCTGCTGCTCGTGTTCGGCATCGCGGCCGGAACGCAGGCGGACCACACGTTCGCACCCCCGCAATGGGTCGTCATCGCCGTCATCGCATTGGTCGTCGTAGCGCTGGCCCTGCTCGCCGTGCCGGCCGTGCGGCACACCATCACCAAGCGGGTGCGGCCGACGATGCAGGAGGTGCTGCCCCGACTCGTCACGGTCGTGCAGCGCCCGATGAAGCTGCTCGAGGGCATCGGCGGCATCCTGCTGCTGAACGCGGCCTTCATCGGGGTCCTGTACGCCAGCGTGGCGGCGTTCGGCGGCGAGCTGAGCGTCGCCGTCATCGCCGTCGTCTACCTGGCCGGCGCCACCCTGGGCCAGGCGGCTCCGACCCCCGGCGGGCTGGGCGCCGTCGAGGCGGCGCTGGCGGCGGGTCTCACCGCGGGCGGCCTCGACGCGGGCCTCGCCGTGTCGGCGGTGCTGCTCTACCGGCTGGTGACGTTCTGGCTGCCCACCGTCCCTGGCTACTGGGCGTTCAACTGGCTGACCAAGAAGGGTGCACTATGACCCTCGTGCCTAGAAGCAGCCGCCCTCGAGCAGGGCCTGCAGACCGGCAAGGTCGCCCGCCTGGGGGGTTGCAGGACCGTTCGGGCGCGAGTACGGGTTCATCAGCTGCGTGGAGTCGTCGACGTGCCCCAGTCCCATGACGTGACCGAGCTCGTGCATCAGCACGCTGCCGATGGACCTGCCCGAGGTGAAGCCCGGGCTGAGCTGCGCATCGACGTCGATGACCACGACCCCTGCGACGTACCGGGCTCCCGTTCCGGTGTCGGGCCGATAGGCCGCGCCGCCCCGCCCCATCACCGTGCCTGCCAGCCCCGGAACCGTGGCCTCGGTTGCGAAGGCGACGTAGATGCCCTCGCCCCGGTCGAGGTTGGCGGTGGTCTGTCCGGCCTGCCAGTACACGAAGTCGGTGCCGCCGCCATCGTAGAAGGCCACGGCGGATTCCGTGGCCATGCGCGTGAAGGCCTCCGCGATGGTCGCCGCGGCACTCTCGGGGACGCCGGCCGCATTGACGAAGTAGGGGTTGGGCCGGCACGGGTTCCACCGGGTCGGCCTGCCGGTCGCATCCACCTGCAGCAGGGCGAACGAGGTCGCCTCCCCGGCGGCGGGAGCGTCCGCGTCCCAGACGGGAACGGGAGCTGGCTCGGGAGTCGGCGCGGGAGCCGGCGCGGGAGCCGGCGCCGGGTCCTCCGGCTGGCTGACGAAGCCGACCCGGCCGATCATGGCGGTGGTCGAGCCGATCTGCTCGACCCGGATGAGGAACCCACCGCCAACCGTCGGTCGCTTGCGGGTGGGGTCGGCGAACCGGGCTATCGACGCGCCGGCCTAGTCGACGCGGGCGCGGGCGACTCGGCGCCAGTCCGCGCCCTTGGCCAGGCGCACGAGCACGCGGAGGGTGGTGTGCGGGACTGCGGTGCCGCCCATGGTGAAGACCGCACCGTCGAACTCCTGCGTCGTGATCTCGATGCGATCGTTGACGGGCCGCGATCCCTCGGTCGCCGCGGCCGGGTCCGCACGCAACACGAATGACACGAGGGCCATCAGGACCACGCCCAGCAGCGACCCCACGCGCATGGGCCACGTGCCTGCGCTTCTCATGCCCCACCCCCGGTGCGCCCCGGATCGTGCGCGCCCCCACGCCACCCGGGCGGTTTCAGTATCGGGGGCCGTCGCGTGGGGGTGAGGGCCCAAAGTCCCGGCGAACGGCTACCAGCGGATACATCCTCCGACCGGGGCCGCAACAATGTGCCCATGACCGATGCCTCGCCGACCCACCGTCACGTCCGACTCACCTTCCCTCCGGGTCCGGCCACCGAGCCTGTGATCTACGAGATCGTCACGCGCTTCGGCGTGGTGCCCAACATCCGGCGCGCAGCCATTCATGACCACAGCGGCTGGATGGTGTGCGATCTGGGCGGCGATGATGCTGCCGTGGCCGCGGCGATCGTGTGGATGGAGTCGATCGGCGTTGATGTGTCCGCCGCTCAGGGGGACATCGTCGAGGGCTGATCTCGACGAGCGCGATGGGCGTCGCGGCACCACACTCACCTCATGAGCGCTGTCACCATCACCCCGACCGACAACGGCCCCTACGAGGTCACCGGCGAGGTGATGATCACCGCACCCGACGGCACGATCCTCCGCGAGACGGCCAAGTCGTACCTGTGCCGCTGCGGCCACTCGGCGAACAAGCCCTTCTGCGACGGGACCCATCGGCGCCTCGACTGGAGCCAGGACCAGTCCTGACAAGAGGGGCCCCGCCCTTCGGGCGGGCCCCCGGACACTGCCGGGGGTTGCCGTCGCAGGTGCGCTTCAGGAGCCAGGACACGTCTCGCAGACGTCCGGAGTGGCCAACGCCAAGGTTGGGTCCATTTCATCCGAGGAGCGAGTGACGGCTGCCTCGTGCGCTCCTTGTTCCGGTACATCTCGTCGTCGGCGTCCTTCAGGGCGGTCGCGAACGCCTCGTCCGACCGCCACTCCACGATTCCGGCGGACCAGCCGAACGGGTTGGCCAGGTGCATCCGGTCGATCAGCACGTCGGCCTCCGCCCGGTCGGTCGCCGGAAGGACGAGGACGAACTCGTCCCCACCCGTCCGGGCGAGGAGATCGCTGCGCCGCAGCACGCAGTTCCAGTCGCGCGCGAGATCGATGAGGAGCCGGTCGCCCGCAGCGTGGCCACGGGTGTCGTTGAACTGCTTGAACCCGTCGAGGTCGACCTGGACGATCGCGGTCGCCTGGTGCTGCCGGGCATCCATGGCGTGCGGAGCATCGGCGCCGTCAATGGGTCCCCGTCTGTTGAGGAGCCGGTGAGGGGATCGAGTACCGCCTGCGCCCTCAGCCGCTGGACCAGCGAGGAGATGACGAGCGTGACGCCATCCACGAGGAAGAAGACCGCGATGACGTACGCGGGACTGTCGAGCCGCCAGTCGACCATGAGCGCGGCGCCGTATGTCACCGTGGCCAGGACGAGCAGGCCGCGTACCACGCGCGTGGAGAGGAAGTACCCCGGCGTACATGCCGAGGATGGCGAGGTAGAAGCCGGACACGAGCTGGCCCTGCCCAGCGACGGACACGGCGGCCGACGCCGCGGCCACCAGCATCCCTGCCGCGACGATCGCCGGCAGCACGGCTGTCGAGCGGCGACCCACGCGGCGCCGACGGCGAGGGTGAGCACCAGGGACACTCCGGCGAGGATCCACAGCTCCCGGACACGAGTGTCCGGGAACGGGGGTCGGGAGGCGACGGCCGCGATCTGCAGGGCGGCGATGGCGAAGTAGATGCCGAGGAGCACGAACGGCCGACTGGGAGGGTAGCCCCAGGCAGACACGCGGCGATCGTCAGGCACCTTTCCAATGTAAGGCTTCCGTAACCGCCATCGGGGGTCGAGGCACGTGCGCTGGCCTACCGTGATGGGACCAGCCCACGACAGGAGTTCACATGCATCGGATCGCGCACGTCGACGATCACGCTGACGGCTGCATGCGGCCTGCTCCTCCTCGGTGCCCCTGCTGCGTCAGCCGAGCCCGACACGCGGTTCGGCTCGTGCCGGGAGATGCGCGCCGTCGACCCGAACGGCGTCGCCCTCACCAGTCGGGCCGTCGCCCGCGCCGTCAAGCAGGGCTTTCGCACGCCACTGCTCTGCCCCGTCGCCTACGACGCGAACAGGCGGCTCGACACCGATCGCGACGGGGTCGCCTGCGAGCGGAGGCGCTAGTAGCTCGGCTTGTCCGGCTCGATCTGGTGCACCCACGCGAGGATGCCGCCGCCCACGTGGATGGCATCCGAGAAGCCGGCGCCCTTGACGACCGCGAGCGCCTCTGCCGAACGCCCGCCCACCTTGCAGTGCAGGACGATCTGCTTGTCGCTGGGCAGCTGCTCGAGTGCCGACCCGTCCAGGATCTCGCCCTTCGGGATGAGGACCGCCCCGTCGATGCTGACGATCTCGAACTCGTTCGGCTCGCGCACGTCGATGAGGACGAAGTCGATCTCTCCCGCCTCGCGGGCCTCCAGCATCTCCTTGAGCTGCACCACCGAGATCGTCGAGTCCTTGGCGGCCTCGGCCGCCTCGTCGGAGATCGTGCCGCAGAACGCCTCGTAGTCGATGAGCTCGGTGACCGTCGGGTTCTCCCCGCACACCGCGCAGTTCGGGTCCTTGCGGATCTTGACCTGGCGGTAGGTCATCTCCAGCGCGTCGTAGACCATGAGACGCCCGAGCAGCGTCTCGCCGATGCCCGTGATCAGCTTGATGGCCTCGTTGACCTGGATCGACCCGATCGACGCGCACAGCACTCCGAGCACGCCGCCCTCGGCGCAGGACGGGACCATGCCCGGCGGCGGGGGCTCGGGGTAGAGGCAGCGGTAGCACGGGCCGTGCTCGGCCCAGAACACGCTGGCCTGGCCGTCGAAGCGGTAGATGGAGCCCCAGACGTAGGGCTTGCCGAGCAGCACGCAGGCGTCGTTGACCAGGTACCGGGTCGCGAAGTTGTCCGTGCCGTCGACGATGAGGTCGTACTGGGAGAACAGCTCGAACACGTTCGACGAGTCGAGGCGATCGGTGTGCAGGTTCACCTGCACGTACGGGTTGATCTCCTGGACGAAGTCGCGGGCGCTCTCGGCCTTGGGACGGCCGATGTCGCTCTGCCCGTGGATGATCTGGCGCTGCAGGTTGCTCTCGTCGACGATGTCGAACTCGACGATCCCGAGCGTCCCGACGCCCGCCGCCGCCAGGTACATCAGCGCCGGGCTGCCCAGCCCGCCCGCGCCGACGCACAGCACCTTGGCGTTCTTCAGCCGCTTCTGGCCGGCCATGCCGACGTCCGGGATGATCAGGTGACGGCTGTAGCGACGGACCTCGTCGACGGTCAGGCTCTCGGCCGGCTCGACCAGCGGGGGCAGGCTCACAGGTGCTCCAGTGCTCGGGGTGCGGACGTCCGACCCTAACCACCCTGCGCCCGTCGGCATTCCGCTGGTCGCCCTCCTGCGAACGATGTGCAGGTGGGAGGCCGTACCGTGCATCCGTGACATGGGATCCGACCTCAGCAGGGGTCCTGACCCTGCCGTCGGGGCGCCGCATCCGCGGGCGAGGCCTGCGCGACGCGCTTCCGGGGGGCCCACTTCCGCAGTTCGGCGTCTACCTCCTCGGTCGGCAGCCCGATCCCGTTCCCTGGGACTCCGCCTGGGTGCGGTGGCCCGACTTCCGCCTCCCGATGGACCGCGAGACCGCGGCGCGACTCCTGAGGCTGGCCTGGGAGCGCTCCGAGACCGAGCGCGTCGAGGTCGCGTGCCGAGGAGGACGTGGCCGCACGGGAACGGCCCTCGCCTGCCTGGCGATCATCGATGGCCACCCGGCGGGCGATGCCGTCGACTTCGTGCGCACGCACTACAGCCGGCACGCGGTCGAGACCCCGGGCCAGCAGCTGTTCGTGAGCGAGTTCCAGCCGACCGACTGACCGGACATCAGGATCCCGCTCCGTGAAGGTCAGTGCCCCCGCTCCTTGAAGAGCTGCCGCGAGGCCTTGGCCCGCTGCTTCCACACCGCCCGGGCCTCCTTGGCGGCCACCGGGTCGTCCCGCCGAAGCTGGAAGTCCAGCTCCCGCCTGAGCTTGCGGTAGTTGGCGAGCCGGTCCGCGTCGAGGGTGCCTGCCTCCTGCGCGGCCACCACGGCGCACCCGGGCTCGTGATCGTGCGCGCAGTCACGGAACCGGCACTGGGTCCCGAGCTCCTCGATGTCCGGGAACGCCGCGGCCACGCCCCCGTGGTCCTCCGCCAGCGACAGGCTGCGCAGGCCGGGGGTGTCGATGAGGACACCGCCCGACGGCAGCACCTGCAGCTCGCGGGCGCTGGTCACGTGGCGCCCACGGCGGTCGCCCTCTCGGACCGAGCCGGTCGCCGCCACGTCCCGGCCGGCGAGCAGGTTGGTCAGCGTGGACTTGCCGGCACCGGACGGTCCCAGGAGCACGCCCGTGCGGGCCGGCTGGAGCAGCTGCGAGACCTCGGCAGCGCCGTCACCGGTGACGGAGCTGACGCAGATGATGTCGACGCCGACGAGCCGGTCGCGCAGCTGCTGCACGGCCTCCCCGGTGTCGAGGTCGGACTTGGTGAGCAGCACGACGGGCTCGGCACCGCTGTCCCAGCCCACGGCCACCTCCCGCTCGACCCGGGCGATGCTCATCCGGTCGGCTGGCACCGCGACCAGGACGAGATCGACGTTCGCGGCGAGCACCTGCGTCAGGCCCGTCGGGTCGCGTCGCGCGACCTGCGACCACCGCGGGGCGATGGCGCTCACGGTGCTGGTGTCGTCGAGGCGCACCCGCACCCAGTCGCCGACGGCCACCGGGGTACGCGACCGTGCCCGGGCGTCACCGTCCGACGTCGCGACCTGGCATGAGTCGAGGTCGACTCGCACCACGCGGCCGGGGACGGTGGCGGGGTCGTCGCCGAGAAGGGCGCTGACACGCTCGTCCCAGCCCAGGGGTGCGAGGACGGGAGCATCATGCGCCTCCGTCATCGATCAGCCCTCGACACCCGCCGAGGTGGTGCCCTGAGCAACGAGGTTGCGCATCGCCCGGAGCGCCACCGACAGCGTCGCGAGATCGGGGTCCTCGACGGCCGCGATGTCGTCGAGGGTGGCGCGTGCCCGGGCGACGCCCCCGGTATGGGCCTCCTCCCACATCGCCAGCCGCTCCAGCGGGGCAGCCTCAGGCGGTGTCGATCTCAGGACGCGCGACGTCAGGCCGGCGACGACGGCATAGAGGTCACTGCGGAGGGCGTGCCGCGCGAGGACGCTCCACCGATCGACGCGTGGCAGCTCGGTGATGCGCACCAGCGTGCGGTCGATGTCATAGCGCTCGGAGACGGTGAAGTAGAGCGGCACGACGGTGCTGGCCGACTCGCCGGTACGGACGCAGATGTCCGTGACGTCGAGCAGGGCGAACACGTCCAGCGCGGCGGCCGCCCGGCGGGAGAGTCCCTCCGGTGCACCCGCGGCCATGAACCGCTGCGCCAGCCGGTCGAACCGGAGGCGCTCCTTGCCGAGCAGGTGGGTCGGCACGGCACGGGTGTGGTCGGCCACGACCGAGACGAACCGGTCCAGCTCCGCCTGGACGTCGAGGGACCCTCCACGGGTCTGCAGGAACCAGCGTGTCGAGCGGTCGAGCAGCCGACGGGTCTCCAGGTGCATCGCCACCTGGGCGGACGTCGGGATCTGGTTGTCCTCGTCGTTGATCTCCTGCCAGAACTCGTCGATGCCGAAGATCTCGATCGACGCCAGGGCGGCTCGGACGATCTCGACCGCACTGGCACCGGTCTCCTCCATCGCCCGGAACACGAAGGTGACGCCGGCGATGTTGAGCAGGCGGTTCACGGTGACCGTGCTGATGATCTGCGAGCGGAGCTGGTGGCCGTTGAGCTCGGCCCCGAAGCGCTCGACGAGCGTCGGCGGGAAGTAGGCCGTCAGCTCCTTCGCGAAGTACGGCTCCTCGGCGATGGTCGACTCGTTCAGCTCCTGGGTGAGCCAGATCTTCGCGTAGGCCAGCAGGATCGACAGCTCGGGACTCGTGAGGCCCTCGCCTGCGAGCTGTCGCGTGCGCAGCTCCTCGTCGTCAGGGAGGAACTCCAGCGCACGGTCCAGCATGCCGAGCCGCTCGAGCTCCCGGATCATCCGCTGGTGGACCGTGATGAGCCCGGCCGCACCGGCGCGGGCGTTGCCCAGCACGACGTTCTGCCCGTAGTTGTCCTGCAGCACCTGCTGCGCCACGTCGTCGGTCATCTCGGCCAGCAGCGCGACCCGGTCCTCCGCGGACAGGAGGCCGCGGCGGACCAGGCCGTCCAGCAGGATCTTGATGTTGACCTCGTGGTCGGACGTGTCCACGCCGGCCGAATTGTCGATGGCGTCGGTGTTGAGCCGCACCCCATGCCGCGCGGCCTCGACGCGACCGAGCTGGGTCATGCCGAGGTTGCCGCCCTCGCCGACGACCTTGCAGCGCAGGTCGGAGCCGTTGATCCGGATGCGGTCGTTCGCCTTGTCGCCGACGTCGGCATTGGTCTCCGTCTGGGCCTTGACGTAGGTGCCGATGCCGCCGTTCCAGAGCAGGTCCACCGGCGCCTTCACCGCTGCTCGGATCAGCTCGTCCGGCGTCATGCTCGTGACGTGCCGGTCGATGTCGAGCGCCGCCGCGACCTCGGGAGTGACGTCGATCGACTTGAGGGAGCGCGAGAACACGCCTCCTCCCGGCGAGACGAGCTCGGGGTTGTAGTCGGCCCACGAGGAGCGGGGCAGGCCGAAGAGGCGGCGGCGCTCCGCGAACGAGGTGGCGGCATCGGGGTTCGGGTCGAGGAACACGTGGCGGTGGTCGAAGGCCACGACCAGCCGGATGTGCTCGCTGAGGAGCATGCCGTTGCCGAACACGTCTCCGCTCATGTCGCCGATGCCCGCAACCGTGAAGTCCTGGGTCTGCGTGTCCACCCCGAGCTCGCGGAAGTGCCGCTTGACCGACTCCCACGCCCCGCGGGCGGTGATGCCCATGGCCTTGTGGTCGTAGCCGACCGACCCACCCGACGCGAACGCATCCCCGAGCCAGAACCCGTACTCGGCCGAGATCGAGTTGGCCAGGTCGGAGAACGTCGCCGTTCCCTTGTCCGCGGCCACGACGAGGTAGGGGTCGTCACCGTCGTGGCGCACCACGTCGCGCGGAGGCACGATCTCGCCGTCGAGGAGGTTGTCGGTGATGTCGAGCAGCGACATGATGAACTCGCGATAGGCGGCCTTGCCCTCAGTGAGCCACGCGTCCCGGTCCAGCGACGGGTCGGGAAGCCGCTTCGCGTAGAAGCCGCCCTTGGCGCCGACCGGCACGATCACCGAGTTCTTGACCTCCTGCGCCTTCACCAGGCCGAGGACCTCGGTGCGGAAGTCCTCCTGCCGGTCGCTCCACCGCAGTCCACCGCGGGCCACGGCGCCGAAGCGCAGGTGCACGCCCTCGACGCGGGGCGCGTACACCCAGATCTCGAACTGGGGCTTGGGGAGAGGGAGGTCGGGGATCGACCGCGGGTCCAGCTTGAACGCCACCGAGGTGCGGTCGATGCCGTCGTCGTCGGTCTGGAAGTAGTTGGTGCGCAGCGTGGCCTGGATCATCGCGAGGAAGGACCTAAGGATGCGGTCCTGGTCGAGGCTGGCCACCCGGTCGAGCGCCTCCTCGATCTGCTCGACGATGAGCTCCTGGGCGCGCTCGCGATCCTCCGGACCACCGGGCGCGAACCGCGCCTCGAACAGGCGCAGCAGGAGTCGCGTGATGACGACGTTGTCCGCCACGACCTCCTCGAGGTACCCCTGGCTGAACGTCGACCCGATCTGCCGCATGTAGCGCGAGTACGCCCGCAGCACGAGCGCCTGCCGCCAGCGCAGTCCGCCGCTCACGATGAGCCTGTTGAACCCGTCGATGCCGCAACGGTCGTCCCACGCGGCGGCGAACGCCTCCTCGAAGCGCTCGGCCAGCGAGCCACGATCGGTGATCTCGGTGTCGGGCAGCAGCATCCCGAAGTCGAGGACCCAGGCCGGCTCCTTCAGCGCACGGGCGATCTCGTACGGGTACTCGTCGACCACGTCGACGCCCATCGAGTGCAGGATCGGCAGCACGCGCGACAGCGACATCGCCGGTCCGACCCGGGTGATCTTCAGCCGCAGCTCACGCCGGCTGCCGTTCGGCGGCTCGTAGAGCTCCAGCGACAGCTCGCCGGGCTCGAGCTGCTCGATCACCATCGCGTCGTTGACGCCGCGACCGGGTCCGAAGTCCTCCTTGTACGCCTCGGGGAAGGCACGGGCGTACGTGCGCATCAGCGGTGACGCTGCCGCGTCACCGAGGCGCGTCGCCAGCATGGACGTGAACTCGTCCTGCCAGCTGCGCGTCGCCGACGCAACCCTGGCCTCGAGCTCATGCAGGTCGATCGGCGGCAGGCCGTGCCCCAGCGGGACGTGGATGACGAAGTGCAGCCGCGCGAGCACCGACTCCGTCACGCGTGCCGTGTAGTCGACACTGCTGCCGCCGATCGCGTCGACCAGGAGCTTCTCGATGCGCAGCCGCACCTGAGTGGTGTATCGGTCACGCGGCAGGTACACCAGGCAGGACATGAACCGGCCGTAGTCGTCTGGTCGCAGGTACAGCTTGGTGTGCCGTCGCTCCTGCAGGTGCAGCACCGACTGCGCCGTCTTCGCCAGCTGGGCATCGTGCGTCTGGAACAGCTCGTCTCGCGGGTAGGTCTCGAGGAACGTCAGGAGGTCCTTGGCGTCGTGCGAGCCGGCGACGTAGTCGAGGGACGACTCGAGGTGCCTGGCCTTCATCCGCAGGATCGGGATGTCGAGGATGCTCTGCGTGTAGGCGCTCGACGAGTAGAGCCCGAGGAACCGCCGCTCGCCGGTCACCTCGCCGGCAGCGTTGAACGTCTTCACGCCGATGTAGTCCAGGTACACGTTGCGGTGGACCGTGGAGCGCGAGTTCGCCTTGCTCAGCACGAGGAGCTCGGGCTGACGGGCCAGCGCCCGGACCGCCGGCGGGAGGGCGGCGAAGCTCTTCGACATCGCCGTCGGCGCCTCGGGATCGACGTCCATGCTGAGGATGCCGAGCCCGCTGCCGTCGACCGGGATGAGGCAGTCCTCCCCGGCCACGACCTTCAGCTCGTACTCGCGGTACCCGAGGAAGGTCAGGTTGTCGTCAGCGAGCCAGCGCAGGAGGTCGACGCCCTCGTCGACCTCCTCCTGGGGGATGCCGACGGGTGGAACGGCGGAGATCTCCTCGGCGAGGATGAGGGCCCGCGAGCGCATGGCCCGCCAGTCCCGCACGGCCACGCGGACGTCGTGCAGGACACCGGCGATCTGGCGGTCCAGGCTCGCAGCGGCGTCGTCGCCGTAGTCGCGCTCCATCTCGATCCACATCCACGACTCCGCGATCGTGCCCGCGGGCCGCACGTCGTCCACGTCGATGTCGACGATCTCCAAGAGGCGACCGACGTCGTCGCGTCGCACGACCAGCTGCGGGTGGACCACCAGGTGGATGCCGCGCCCGGTCGCCCCGATGGCATTCGTGACGGAGTCGACGAGGAAGGGCATGTCGTCGGTGACGATCTGCAGGACGCAGTCGGTGGCGGGGGCGTGATCGAGGTCGGCGAGGCGCACCAGGGCGGTTCCGACCGGACGGACGCGGGCGAACTCCGCCATCTCCGCCGCATGGGCGGCGAGGAAGTCGACGGGACGGTACGCGAGGTCCTCGTCCGCCAGATAGCGGGTGAACCGCGTCGTCAGCTGCCTCACCTCGGGATCCGCGATGGCCGACAGCGCCTCGCGAGTGGCCGGACTGGGTGTACTGGTCACGTGATCGCCTCTTCACACGACGGCCGGCACGGCGCGGCCGGGCCAGGGTCGCACGCCGTTGTGCGACTCCTCGGCAACGGTAGCCCTCCGCGTCGGCCAAACGGTGCAGTTCCGGACTCCACGCCGGAGACATGCCCGACGGGGAGTGTCCGCCTTGGAGGCGACCTCGGGCATGATGACTGCTACGCACTCGACGGACGCGGGCGACCGCGGGATGGGACGGCACGTGGCCACGAAGCTGACATGCGAGCAGGAGTTCCCCGCCGACCCGGTGACGGTGATGGCCATGCTCCGCGATCCGGCCTACGTCTTGGAGAAGGGCGAGCGCACCGGCTCGCACGACATCACCGTCGAGGTGACCGACACCGATGGCGGCGGCGTCGTCATCTCCTGCACGCGGTCGATGCCGGCCGAGGTGCCCTCGTACGCCGCGCCGTTCGTGGGCGACACCATCACGATCACGGAGACGCAGACGTGGACGGCTCCCTCGGCCGACGGTTCAGCCAGCGCCGCCGTCACCGTCGAGTTCAACTCGCCCCTGGCCTACTCGGGCACCATCACCCTGTCCGCCGGTGCTGCAGGGTCGATCGCCGTCAACGAGGGCGCCTTCAAGGCGAGCGTCCCGTTCGTCGGTGGCAAGATCGAGAAGGTCGCCGCCGGCATGACGGAGAAGTACCTGAACAAGGAGACCACGGTCGGCGCGGATTGGCTCGCCCGCTGACCGGTCAGCCGGTCGCGGGGAACGACTCCGACTCGTGCCAGGCGTTGGGGCTCGTGCGCAGGGATGTCTCGAGCACGAACCGCATTCGGCTGTCGTCCATGAGGTTGGCGCCGATGGCAACGAGGTCCTCAGGTCCGGGCCCCACCATGTGCACCTGCGTGCCGGCCACCCGCACCCGCGCCGCCTCCTGCAGGGCCGCCTTGGTCACCTCGGCGCGCCAGCGCCGCTCCAGGCGGGCCGCGACACCCGACGGGCTGTCCATCGCGAAGGACATCATCGGGGCGACCACGTAGAGCTCGTCGAGACCGGCGTGCGCGACCACGTCGATCGACGTGGCCGACACGGCGCCTCCGTCGACGAAGGTCCGACCGTTGATCGGCACCGGAGCGAACCAGCCGGGGATCGCGCATGAGGCCATGACGGCGCTCGACAGCGGCGCCACGGGGGCGCCCGGCCGGCCGAACACGATCCGCCTGCCGTCCTCGTAGTCCATGGCGACCACCCAGATCCCCTTGTGCGGGGACCAGTCCCCGAAGGGGGTGACCGCGTCGACGAGGTGGCCGATCCGCTCCAGCGAGCGGGTGCCCTCCGGCATGAAGGCCGACAGGACGGTCGTGGCGGGCAGCTGGCCGAGGCGGCGCAGGCTCGATCCGATCAGCCGAGGCGATCCGGGGCCGAGCAGCCTGGGTCTCGCCGGCCGACGCCCGCCTGTCGCCTGGATGGGGTCGAAGTCGTAGCCGGCCAGCGGGCCCGAGGTGACGACCTCGTCCCCGTAGTGCTGTCGCAGCTCGTCGATGGACACGCCGCCACCGATGAGCGCCGAGAGGACGGAGCCCGCCGAGGTGCCCACGATGATGTCGGCGTCCGCGGCCGCGAAGCCGTACTGCTCCTGCATGGCCGCCAGCGCACCGACGGCCCAGGTGCCGCCCAGCACGCCGCCGCCGCCGAGCACGAGCCCGCGCCGCGGCCTGCCCACAACGGCCTCGGTCATGACGTGCCTCGGGCCTTCTTCTTCGGCGTGGCAGCTGTCCCGCGCACCACTCGCAGAGTGCGCACGGACTGCTCCGTGCGGGCCAGCAGCTCGTCCATCGACTCGTTCAGGCAGGCGACCAGGATGTCGAGATCGGGCAGGGCGTCGCGATCCGCGTAGAGGCCGAAGTAGACGCCGCCGTCGTAGGAGATCAGTCCGATGCTCAGCGCCTGGCTCCTGGTCAGGGGCACGCACGGGTACGCGGCCACCATCCTCGAGCCGGCGGCGTACAGGGGACGCTGCGGTCCGGGGACGTTCGTGATGACCAGGTTGTAGACGCGACTCGACATGGTCGACCCGACGCGCGCGCCGAGGGCGTGCAGCGTGGGCGGGGCGAAACCGGCGATGTTCACGATCGAGTCGGCGCCGACGAACTGGCTGCCCTCCTCGAGCTGGGCAAGCTGGTAGCTGATCTGCTGCAGGCGCACCGCGGGATCGGCCTCGCCGACGGGCAGCTCGACGAGCGTGGCGGAGACCCGATTGCCTCCTGAGTGCCCCGACGCTGCCGAGGAGATGGCCACGCTGATGGGCAGCATCGCCTTCATGACGTCACCCTGCGCGACCCCGATGCCCCGGGCTTGGAGCCACGAGCGGAGTGCGCCCGCGACGACGGCGAGGACGGTGTCGTTGACGGTGCCCCCGAGTGCAGCCCGGACCTTCTTGAGGTCGGCAAGGGCGAGGTCGACGGTCGCGAAGCGGCGCTGCTCGCCGATCGGCACGTTGAGCGGGCTCGACACCGACGGTCGGGCAACGGCCAGCGCCGCGGAGACCATGCCGGCGGCGCTCGCACCGAACCGGGCAGCCGTCTTGGAGACGTCGGTCACCGTGTCGCGAACCGCCTCGACAGCAGCAGCCGGCCGAGTGGTGAGCTCCGTGAACGCCTGAGAGAGCAGTTCGACGTCGGTCGGCTCGCGGCGCGGCCGCCAGCTGTCCCCCGGCACCGCCGCGGGCTCCTCCGTCGGGTCGAGCATCACCTGCGCGATGTCCACGGCGGACAGGCCGTCGACGAGCGCCTGATGGCTCTTGCTGACGATGGCGAAGTTGCCGTCGGCCAGTCCCTCGACCAGGTACATCTCCCACAGCGGCCGGCTGCGGTCGAGGGGACGGCTCATCAGCCGCGCGACCAGCTCGTTCAGCTGATCCCGCGAGCCCGGCTTGGGTAGGGCGGACCGGCGCACGTGGTACGTGACGTCGAAGCGCTCGTCATCGACCCAGACCGGTCGCGCCACGCCGAACGGCACATCGCGGATGCGCTGCCGGTAGCGGGGCACGAACGGGATGCGCTGCTTGATCAGGCGAACGAGGCGCTCGTGATCGAACCCGCCGGGCGGCGGCGTGAAGACGGCGACCCCGCCGGCGTGCATGGGCGTGCTGGCCGTCTCCATGAACAGGAAGGAGGCGTCGAGGGCGGTCATGCGATTGGGCATGCAGTCCTCCCTCGGGCTGGCGGACGGACGTCCGCCGCTACCTACTCACCAGTATCTACCCTGTGACCAGCTCAATCGCCAACTCACGGACAGCGCGACGGATCCGTGACCTGCGGGCCCCTTCGCCCAGCGAGCGCCCGCGGTCCCAGCAGGAGGCCAGTGCCCGGTCATCCCTCGGCACGGCCCGCAAGGGCGACGGGAGCCCGGCGGACCGCACCGCGTCGGTCCACGCGCCGCCGTGGCCGCCCGCCCGGTTCCGCACAAGGGTGAGGCGGGCGCCGGGTGCCCGGTCGCCGAGGTCGGGCCAGGTGTGGACCAGGCGGGCAGCCCCGGAGGCCGAGGCGTCGGCCACCGCGACCACGTGGTCGGCGGACCCCAGTGCGGTCAGGGTGGCGGCGTTCCGTCGCCGCGACCAGGGACCCTCGGATTCGTCGTCCTCCAGGCAGAACCCCACGTCCACGACGGTGACGTCGAAGGTCTCGCGGCACGCCGCCCACACGCGTTCCAGTGCGCCCGACCGCAGATCGGGCCACCGGTCCGGACGGGCCAGCCCGCCGAGGACGTCCCACCCGGGCCGGACCTGGCGCACGAGTCCCGCCAGGGTCGCCGGGGTGAGCGATCCGTTGTCGGCATGGCGGCAGGCCACGATGAGCCCGCTGACCTCCTCGACGATCCCCAGGGACATCGCGACCGAGGGCGCATAGGTGTCGGCGTCGACGAGGCAGACGCGCCGACCCGACTCCGCGAGGGCCTCGGCCAGGCCGATCGCGATCGTGGTCCGCCCGGGCGCGCCCATCGGGCCCCACACCGCGGCCAGGATCCCGGGCGCCTGCGCGGCGTCGTCGTGCATGGCGACGGCCGTCGGCCGCCACACGCCCGTGGGCCAGACCCCGAGGAGTGGCACGGAGCCGTGCCCCACCCCCGTGCAGGCGATCGCGAGCTGCTCCATGGTGGCTGCCGACGTGGGTCCGACGGCCACGACGTCGACGATGCCGAGGGCACGCAGCCGATCGGCGTCGGCAGCGCCCGCGGCGAGTCCGATCAGCCGTCGCCCGCCCGAGGCCATGCGCTCGACGGCATCGGGGCTGAGCCGGGGCAGGCCCGCAGACACCACGATCGCCGCACTCGGATCCGTGGCCGCGGCCGCGAGGAGATCTGCGGCGTCCACGCACCGGCGGCGCACCTCGACGCCGCACGCCGGCGCCGCCACCACCAGGTCCGGCTCCTGCGCGAGGCCCGGAACGGCGAGCAGCACCACCGTCACGACGCGAGCTCCGCGTCGGCCGCCGGTACGGCGACCAGGTCGACGACCCCTGATCGGGTGGCGCCGACGACGGCAGCCACGGCCTGTGCCGGCACCTCGAGGACGACCGCGATCTCGCCACCGATCCCGATCGCATCCTCGGCGACGGACATCACGACGACTGCCGGCAGCACGAGGGCAGGCTCGCGATCACCCGGTGCCACGCCGTCGGGCCGTGGCATCGACCAGACGTCGACGAGGTCACCGGACTGCAGCGCCACCGGTGCGTGCAACGGGTCGACAGGCACCGTCACCTGGCGGGTGTGGGTGAGCGTGACCGAGTCGAGGGCCGCGAGGGGCAGGAGGCCGCCCGCGACGACGGGCCACCGGAGCCGCCCGGCCAGCACATCACCGGGGCGCGCATAGGCCTCGCCGGCCACGTCGCGGCTCACCACGACCTGCTCCAGCCCACTGGGAGGAGTACCCGGTGCCAGGTCGCGAGTCGCGCGCCAGACCGTGACGGTGTCCTCCCCGTGCGACAGGAGGAGGTAGCCGGCTGCCGTCGACCCGACGAGAAGCAGGATGCCGAGCCACAGGCGCAGGTCCGAGACCCGCGCCGTGCGCTGCCGGGCAGCCGGCGGCGCGGTCGTCCTCCGGTCCTGCTCCACCCGGGCCCCGCTGGTCGTCGACCGTCTCATGGCTTCTCCCCGCTGCTCGTCCGCCGCCGACAGGATCGCCCGCGCGGGCGGATTTCGCGAACGGCTGTCCACAGGCGGCCCGTCACCTCCCGGAATCCCCTGGGTTTTGGCACGATCGCCCTGTGACCCCCCGCTTCCTCACGCTTGCCGACGTGGCCGAGACGCTGAACATCTCGGCGTCGCAGACCTACGCGCTCGTGCGCAGCGGTGACCTGCCGGCGATCAAGATCGGCGGTCGCGGTCAGTGGCGGGTGGAGGCGTCCGCGCTGGAGGAGTTCATCGCGCGGCAGTACGAGCACACTCGCGAGTTCGTGAAGACGCATCCCTTCGGCGCCGACGACCAGGACTGACGGGACTCACCCGCGCTGCCACGCCTCGACGCACAGCAGGGGCACGACGGTTCGGTCCGCGCTGGACGCGATCTCGACGTGATCCGCCCCGACGTAGTCCAGGCGGCCGGCGACCCACCGCCCCGATCCATCGATCAGGCGGATCGGCTGGCCGGCTGACCAGCACTCCCGTAGCCATGAGGACAGCGACTGTGGACTGCGCGCATCCTCGACTCGGAGCGTCGGGCGTGATCCGGTCACGGCCAGGATCGCCGAGACCGGGACGTGCAGGCCGCCTCCGTCCGTCTGCCGAACCGGCAGGTGCCCGTCGATCGCATCGACGGAACCCGGCTCCAGCACGCCGGCGACGGTCACCCCGCACCTCAACGAGACCCGCACGCGACCGACGCGATCCACGAGCCGGCAGCGGGCCGCCTCGGCAACGAACACCTCGTAGGCCTCGTCCCGCAGGTCACGGTCGAGGGACGACTGCACCGCGGCGGCCGCCTCCTGCCAGAGCCCATCCCGTGCGTCCATGGGCAGGTTCTGCCCGTTCCCGCGCGCTGGCAAACCTCCGCCGACCTTGAGGTTCGGTGCGCTCTCGGGGCCGTGGATGAGCGCCAACCTCAAGGTCGGCGGGATCGGACCGGTCAGGCCGGTCAGTGATCGCCGATGACCGGATCCGGTGGTTTGGCCGAGCTGCCGGCCGGGCACACCGCATTCCGTCAGCGGTTGTCCACCGGTACGGATCAACCCTTGACAGCACATCCAACGATGTCAATACGATGCAAACGCAAGCAAACGTACAGATTCAGCCCGACGGACAGACAGGTCGGGCCCCGCGAACCCCCGGCGCGGCATCCATGTCGATTCGAGCCGTGAGGACGTTCCGTGAGTACTACCCATCCGAGTCAGGATCCGCTGCAGACCCCTGCCCGGGCGGCCCTCCGCCTGGTCGCCGACCGCGACGCCCAGCAGCTGAGGCTGCCCCTCGAGTACGAGGTCGGCCCGGGCGTGCCCGCCGTTCCCCCGGTGCCGGCAGGCCTGCGCCTGGTCGGCGACGGCCCCACGTCGCTCGCTGACGACCTGCCCGATCCGCGCAAGTGGGCCGCCCAGCTGGCCCGGGCGGTCGCGGAGGTCGCCGTCGGCGAGCGACCAGCGGGCCAGCTCACCCGGTGGGTGGTGCGCGACGAGCTCGCCCGCCTCGCCCGGCGTGGCACAGCGGTGGCCCGCCATCCGTCGGCCCGCGCCAAGCGGGGCGTCTCGCGCCTGCGCTCAGTGCGAGCCGTGCGGGTCTGCGAGGTGGCTCCGGGAATCGTCGAGACATCGGCGGTCCTCGTCGGGGGCGACCGCGCCCAGGCGGTCGCCATCCGGCTCGAGGTCGTGGCCGGCCGCTGGCTCGCGACCGCTGTGACACTGGGCTAGGAGGGCGGGCACCAGCCCGCACGGACCTCGTCGACGGTCGACGGTCGTGGCTGCGCGGATGCGGGCACACGCGCGCCGGCGCTCGCGAACCGCGGCGTCGGGCCACTGCCGAGGCGCCCGTCGACCCGGGTGACGCTGCCACGCGCCTTCAGGTGCGGGTGCTCTGCCGCCTCGCGGTAGTCGAGCACGGGGGTGACGCACGCGTCGGTGCCGTCGAACACCGTCGCCCACTCCTCGCGGGTGCGGGTCGCGAAGGCCTCCTGCAGCACCAGCGTGAGGGCGGGCCAGGCCGCCTGGTCGTCCCGGTCGGGCAGGTGATCGGGGTCCAGCCCCAGGCCGGCCACGAGCTCCGCGTAGAACTTGGCCTCCAGGGCCCCGACCGCCATGAAGCGCCCATCGGCGCACGCGTACGTGCGGTAGTACGGCACCCCCCCGTCGAGCAGGTTCGTCTCCCGGCCCGTCGACCACAGCCCCAGCCCGTCGAGTGCGTACAGCAGCTCCATCAGGACCGGCACACCGTCGACGATGGCCGCGTCCACGACCTCACCGCGACCGGTCGCGCGTCGCTGGACCAGGGCCGCGAGAAGACCGATGACCAGCTGGAGCGAGCCGCCGGCGAAGTCGCCCACCAGGTTGAGCGGCAGGGCGGGCCGCGCCCGGCGGACCGATCGCCTCGAGCGCCCCGGTGACGGACAGGTAGTTGATGTCGTGCCCCGCGTACTGGGCCCAGGGCCCGTCCTGGCCCCAGCCGGACATGCGCCCGTAGACGAGGCCGGGGTTCACCGCGTGGCAGGCATCCGGGCCGACACCCAGCCGCTCGGCGACCCCCGGGCGGAACCCCTCGATGAGGATGTCGGCCTCGGCCACGAGCAGCAGGCAGTCGGCTCGCTGCTCGTCGGACTTCAGGTCGAGCCGCACCTCGCGCGCATACGACGCAGTGAGGTCCACGAACGCGCCCGGGCGCTCCTGCGGCGCCGACACCCGCACCACGTCCGCGCCCAGGGAGCCGAGGACGAAAGCCGCGTGCGGCACCGGGCCGATCGCCGCGAGCTCGACGACGCGGATCCCGCTCAACGGTCCGGAGGGCCGACCGCCTGCCGAGTCCGCAGAACCCGCCATCGGGCGCTGCTAGCGACGCTTCTTGCGGTTGGCCCGGTCGGCGCGGCGGCGCTCAGCGCGCGACGCGTCCGGGTCGACCTCGACGATCTCGCCGTCCTCGACCTCGAGCTGGCCGTGCATGACGCCGCCTGTCTCGCTCGGCGCGCTGTACTCCATGTGCTGCGGCCGTGACGGACCGAGGCCCTTGGCGACGATCGCGGGGGTCTCCTTCTCCGACGCACGTGCCTCCTGCGCGCCCGCTGCCACGGCGGCGGCGAGCCCCGCGGTGGCCTGGGACTGGGTCGCGTCAGTGAGCTCCTCGACGGCAGTGGCGGCCTCCTCGGACACCGTCGGGTTGACCTGGACCTCGACGTTGAACAGGTACCCGACCGTCTCCTCCTTGATGGCGTCCATCATGGCGTTGAACAGTTCGAATCCCTCGCGCTGGTACTCGATCAGCGGATCGCGCTGGGCCATCGCGCGCAGTCCGATGCCGTCGCGCAGGTAGTCCATCTCGTACAGGTGCTCGCGCCACTTCCGGTCGAGGACGGACAGGATCACGCGCCGCTCGAGCTCGCGGGTGACCTCCTCCCCCAGCGACTCCTCGCGCAGGTCGTACGCATGCTCCGCATCGTCGACGAGCTCGGCGACGAGGAACTCCGAGCTGAGCCCGGCCCGGCCGCCGCCTGAACGATCCTCGAGCTCCTCCACGGTCACGCCGACGGGGTAGAGCTGCTTCAGCGCGGTCCACAGCTGGGTGAGGTCCCATGACTCGGGATAGCCCTCGGAGGTCGCCGCCTGCACGTAGCCGGTCACCGTGTCGGTGATGAAGGTGCGGACCTGGTCCTGGATGTCCTCGCCCTCGATGACGCGACGACGCTCGTCGTAGATGACCAGGCGCTGGCGGTTGAGGACGTCGTCGTACTTCAGGACGTCCTTGCGGATCTCGAAGTTCTGCGCCTCGACCTGCGACTGGGCCGACCTGATGGCGTTGGTGACCATCTTCGCCTCGATCGGCACGTCGTCGGGCACGTTGAAGCGGCGGAGGAACGCATCGACCATGTCGGACTTGAACAGCCGCATGAGGTCGTCCTCGAGCGACAGGTAGAACTGCGTCTCGCCCGGGTCACCCTGCCGTCCGGATCGACCCCGCAGCTGGTTGTCGATGCGCCTGGACTCGTGCCGCTCGGTGGCGAGCACATAGAGGCCGCCGAGGTCGGTGACCTCCTCGTGCTCGGTCTTCACCGAGGACTTCGACTTCTCCAGGGCGTCGGGCCAGGCGGCCTCGTAGGCCTCGGGGTCCTCGATCGGCGACAGGCCCTGCTGCGACAGCGCCGCCGCGGCCATGAACTCGGGGTTGCCCCCCAGGATGATGTCGGTGCCTCGGCCGGCCATGTTCGTGGCGACGGTGACGGCGCCGCGACGACCTGCCTGCGCGACGATGGCAGCCTCGCGCTCGTGGTGCTTCGCATTGAGGACCTCGTGCGGGACGCCGCTCTGCTTGAGCAGCCGCGACAGGGTCTCGGACTTCTCGACGCTGGTCGTGCCCACCAGGATCGGCTGACCGTGCGCGTGCCGCTCCGCGATGTCCTCGATGACTGCTGCGTACTTGGCGTCAGCCGTGCGGTAGACGAGGTCGGCGTTGTCGAGGCGGACCATCGGCCGGTTCGTCGGGATCGGGACGACGCCGAGGTTGTAGATCTGGTTGAACTCGGCGGCCTCGGTCATGGCCGTGCCGGTCATGCCGGAGAGCTTCTTGTAGAGCCGGAAGAAGTTCTGCAGCGTGACGGTCGCGAGGGTCTGGTTCTCGGCCTTGACCTCCACGCCCTCCTTGGCCTCGATCGACTGGTGGAGGCCCTCGTTGTAGCGGCGGCCGGGAAGGATGCGACCGGTGTGCTCGTCGACGATGATGACCTCGCCGTTCATGACGACGTAGTCGCGGTCCTTCTTGAACAGCTCCTTGGCACGGATCGCATTGTTGAGGAAGCCGACGAGCGGGGTGTTGACCGTGTCGTAGAGGTTGTCGATGCCGATCTGGTCCTCGACCTTGTCGATCGCCTCCTCGAGCACGCCGATGTTCTTCTTCTTCTCGTCGACCTCGTAGTCCTCGTCGCGCTTGAGCATCCCGGCGATGCGGGCGAACTCGGCGTACCAGGTCGTGGCGTTGTCGGCCGGGCCGCTGATGATCAGCGGCGTACGGGCCTCGTCGATGAGGATCGAGTCGACCTCGTCGACAACCGCGAAGTGGTGACCGCGCTGGACCATCTCGCTCTGCGACCAGGCCATGTTGTCGCGCAGGTAGTCGAAGCCGAACTCGTTGTTCGTGCCGTAGGTGATGTCCGCGGCGTAGGCCGCACGGCGCTCGGCAGGTGTCATGTTGTTGAGGATGACGCCGACCTCGAGGCCGAGGAACCGATGGATACGGCCCATCCACTCGGAGTCGCGCTCGGCGAGGTAGTCGTTCACGGTGACGACGTGGACGCCGTCGCCGGCGAGAGCGTTCAGGTACGACGGGAGGGTGGCGACGAGGGTCTTGCCCTCACCGGTGCGCATCTCGGCGATGTTGCCCAGGTGCAGCGCGCCGCCGCCCATGATCTGGACGTCGTAGTGGCGCTGGCCCAGGGTGCGCTTGGCGGCCTCGCGGACGGTGGCGAAGGCCTCCGGCAGCAGGTCGTCGAGGGTCTCGCCGTCGGCGTAGCGCTGCTTGTACTCGTCGGTCAGGGCCCGCAGCTCGGCGTCCGTGAGGTTGACGAAGTCCTCCTCGATGGCGTTGACGGCCTTGGCCATCCCCTCGAGCTTGCGCAGGACCTTGCCCTCGCCGGCGCGAAGGATCTTGTCGAGCACTCCCACAGCGATGTGACCTTTCCATCGAGATGTCGCCCACCCGGATCGGGCATGCGAACGCTCACGGCCGGTGTGGCCGGTCTCCCCATCGTAGATGCAGGCTGCCAAACTGCCTCCCATGCCGTCGGCACAGCACCCCACCCCCCCGATTCTCAGCGACGGGGTGGTCAGCCTGCGCCCCCCGCGGGCCGACGACGCCGACGACATCACCCTGGGCTGCCAGGACCCCCAGTGCGCCCAGTGGACCACCGTCCCGGTGCCGTACACCCGGGCCGACGCCGACGAATGGCTGGCCAAGCGCCCCACTCCTGACGACTGGTGGGCCTATCCCACCTGGAGCATCACCGTGATCCCGAGCGACCGGTGGTGCGGCAACATCGACCTCCGGCCGGACGGCGAGGGCGGCGCCGAGGTCGGCTACCTGCTCGCCCCGTGGGCCCGTGGCCACGGGCACGCGGCCCGGGCCCTGCGGCTCGTCTGCGCCTGGGCGTTCTCGGCGCTCGATGCGCAGGTCGTGACCTGGTACGCCTTCGCGGGCAACGACGCCTCCCTCCACACCGCCCGCCGGGTCGGCTTCCAGGTACCGGACCACGTCTTCCGTGCCTACGGGGCGCAGCGCGGGGCTCGTCGCGACTCCTGGGCGGGCACCCTCACCCCCGACGACCTGGCCGCCGCGGCCAAGCACGGGGACACCCGTGGCCGCTACCTCGGCCCGGAGCTCACCCGTCGCGAGCTCGACGTGCTCCGCCACATCACGCGGGGCCAGTCCAACCGCACGATCGCCGAGGAGCTCGGCATCAGCGAGAACACCGTCAAGAACCACGTGCGCAGCATCCTCGAGAAGCTGCAGGCCAAGTCGAGGGCCGAGGCGGCCGTCATCGGGCTGCGACAGGGCATCACCTCGCTGCCCGGCTGAGCCCGCCTCGACTGCTCGTTGACCGTTCAACTGTTGTTCGCCGTACGGTTCGCGCGAATCCACCCGGCATCAGCAGGGTCGTCCCATGACTCCCCGACGCACGGCCCTCACCGCGGCCGCCCTCGTGACCCCCGCCCTCATCGCCGCCATGCTGCTGGTTCCAGCACCCGCATCGGCCGACTCCGACAAGCCGGCCTTCAGCCTCACCGGCCGGTACTCCAACGGCGGGTCGGAGGTGTCGGCCGTCCTCGGCGACCGGATGTACGTGATCAACGGCCTCGGGATCGACATCGTCGACATCTCGAACCCCTCGGCACCGACTCTGATCAGGACCGTCCCACTCGGCGCCTACGGCGGCGCGATCACCTCGGTCGCCACGAGCAAGAGGCACGTTGCCGTGGCCGTGCCGAAGGCGGCTGAAGGCAACGCCAAGGGCGATCAGGGCACCGTCGTGATCCTGGATCCGCAGGGCACGGTCCTGGCCACGGCTCTCGTCGGGGCGCTTCCCGACATGGTGACCTTCGACGAGGACGGCGAGCGCCTGCTGGTTGCCAACGAGGGTGAGCCGGTCTCGTACACCCCGAAGGTCGACCCCGAGGGCTCGGTCAGCATCATCAGCCTGCGCGGGCTCGACAAGGGCGAGGACCGGTGCGAGGTCGATGACGACGACCGCGAGGACGACGACGACCGCCAGGACGAGGACGACGACCGCGAGGACGAGGGCGACGAGAACGAGAACGACCGCGAGGATGAGAGCGACCGCGACGATGACCGCCGCCCGGCCGCGCAGGACCGCGAGGACGACGACCGCCAGGACGGCGCCCGCCCGCAGCAGGCCACGCAGGACGACGAGGATGAGGACGACCGCGACACCACCCGGGGCACCCGCTCCCGCAAGGACGATGACCGCAAGGACAACCGCCGCCCGGCCGCCAGCCCGGTGGTCACTCCCCCCGCGGCCGCGACTGCCGTGCCCGTCCTGCCCGCCGCCGACATGCCTTCGTCCGACGACAAGGCGTGCGACGACGACGATCGCAAGGGCAGTGACGACCGTGACGATGACAGCCGTAAGGACCGGCCGTCCACGACTCCCAGCGCCGGGACGCCCACTGCCGCGGCAACCCCGGCCGTCACGGCCGTCCTGCCAGCGGCTCCCGTCGTGCTGACCGCCACGACGGTCGGCTTCAGCGACTTCAACGTCGGCGGTACTCGAACGCTCGACCCCGCCGTTCGCATCTTCGGTCCCGGCGCCACCGTGGCTCAGGACCTCGAGCCGGAGTACATCACCGTCGCCGGCGACCGGGCGTTCGTCACCCTGCAGGAGAACAACGCCATCGCCGAGATCGACATCAAGTCGGCGAGCGTCGTCGCGATCCGGCCGCTCGCACTGAAGGACCACAGCACGTCGGGCAACGGTCTCGATCCGAGCGATCGGGACAAGGCGGTCCTGATCGCACCATGGGCGGTCACTGGGACCCCGATGCCCGATGCCCTCGACTCGTTCACGGTGAAGGGGCGGACCTACCTCATCACGGCCAACGAGGGAGACGCGCGCTCTGACTGGAAGGGCTTCGTCGAGGACGCGCGCATCAAGGACCTGAAGTCCGGGTCCGGGCTCGTGGACGGCAGGACCGTGACGCTCGACCCGGCCGTGGTGGCGTCCCTCGCGGCCCTCGGGACGAACGGCAAGGCGGTGAGTGACGACACCAACCTCGGGCGACTGAAGATCACGACGGCCCCGGGCCCCGCCGGCGGCGACACGGACGCGGACGGCGACATCGACCAGCTGCGGACATTCGGCACGCGCAGCGTGACCATCTGGTCGACCGACGGCGCCCTCGTGTGGGACAGCGGCGATCAGATCGAGCAGGCCGTCAACTCCAAGATCCCCGGCAACTTCAACACCTCCAATGACGACAACGTGTTCGACGGCCGAAGCGACGACAAGGGCCCCGAGCCTGAGGGCGTCGTCGTGGGCAAGGTCGACGGACGCACGCTGGCCTTCGTCGGCCTCGAGCGGCCGGGCGGCTTCGTGGTGTTCGACCTGAGCGATCCGTCGGCACCGAAGCTCGTGGAGTACGTGACGAACCGGGACTTCACAGCCGACCCGAAGACGAACGCGACGGACTCCGGTCCCGAGGTGCTGCGCTTCGTGCCGGCCGAGGACTCGCCCAGCGGCGAGCCGCTGGTGGTCGTCAGCAACGAGATCTCCGGAACCGTCGCCATCTGGTCGGTGGAGGACTAGTCCAGGGCCTGACCCGAGCACGTCAGCCCTCCACAGCGGGGTCTCTGCCCAGTGCAGAGGCCCCGCTGGCACGTCAGGGTCCGGCTGTGAACCCTCGCGTCCTGCTCACCGACGTCGCCGATCTCGTCCTCGGCCGTCGCTGCCTGCTGTGCGAGGCGATCGGGACGGCGCTGTGCTCGACGTGCCTGTCGACCCTGCGCGGCCGGGTCCGGCACATCGCCGGGACCTCGGGACTGCCGAGGACCACGGCCGCGCTCGCCTACGAGGACGACGGCAGGACGCTGATCCTCGAGTACAAGGAACGCGGCAACCGCGGCCTGACCCCGATGCTCGGCACCCTGCTGGCTGACGCCATCGCCCCGCACCTCATGCCGATGGCGACCAGGCCCGTGACCGTCGTCCCGGTCCCCTCTCATCGGTGGTCCGCTCGCGGGTTCGACGCCCTCGGCGGGATCACGCGTGCCGCCGGCCAGTCGCTCGCGGCTCAGGGCATGCAGGTGCACGTCCAGCCATGGCTGGAGACCGTGTCCGTCTACCGCCCGCTGAAGGACCTCTCCCGGGCCGAGCGCCGTCGCCGGATCGAGGGCGCTTTCCGGGTTCCCCGCCGGGTCCAGCGTCAGATCGAACGTCAGCCGAGGGCCGACGTGATCGTGGTGGACGACGTCCTCACCACGGGGGCCACTCTCGGTGAGGCCGTCCGCACGCTGACTGACGCCGGGATCGCGGTCGCCGGCGTCGCCGTTGTGGCGTGCGCTAGCCGGGATAGGTGGGCGACGACCCGCGCACCCGCTCGGCCCATGCCCCCGCGGTGAACTCGTAGACGAGCCCGTCGGCCGCCCCGACCAGGGTCGGCAGGCCCGGTGCCGCACCGACGCTGACCGGCGCCTCGGGTGCCCCATTGGACGTGAGCGCGCCCCTCGCGATGTCGACATCGAACACCTGCAGCGTCCCCGCGCTCTCGCTGCCCAGCACCGACACGGACTCGGCCCCCGACCACGCGGCATCCACGACCTCCACGAGCCGCGACTCGACGCGGATAGGGGCATCGACCACGATCCGCGCGGAGCTGCCCGCCGTCCGGATGACGCGCGCCAGGAGGATCCCGGTGCGCGGTCCACGCCGGATCACGAGGATGGCGCGAGCGCCGTCTCGCGACGGGATGGCGGCCAGCAGCTCCGTCCGCCGGCTGAGTCCGGACACGGTGATCGGCTCGGACGTGCCGTCTCCGGTGACGGACACCAGGCCGGCCTCGGCGTCGGCGACCCACACGGAGGAGGAGCCGTCGAAGGCGAGCCCCGTGGGCGCTCCCGGCTCCCTGATGCGGATGGCGGCAGCGCCTTCGAGCATGCGGGCCTCCCACACGCCGCCGTCCGGGTCGATGCCGGCGATGGACTGCGAGTCGTTCGCCACGGCGATGTCGACGAGCGTGATGTCACCGGTGCCCGCACCGCCGGGCACCGGACGGACCCCTCCTGGGATCAGACGGACCGCGCCCTCGGGTCGTGCGGCGTATCCAGCTGACCCGGTCGGCAGCCCGTTGGGGTCCACGGTCGGCCACGCGTCGCGTGGCTGCGGCGAGGGAGCTCCGGGCACGATCAGTGGCTGCCCGCCCGCGGTGATGTCCACGGCCTGGACGTCCGGCAGCTGCCGCAGCGTCCACACGATCTGCTGCGACAGTGCCTGCCGGGTGCGGTCATCCGCCTCGCGGGCGTTGGCCGTGAGGTCCACCCGTGCGACACCCGCTTCGATGGGCACCGAGTCGATGTTGAGGCGCACGCCGGCCGGGAACCCCGTGCGCACGGCGGGCTGCAGCCAGTCGCTGGGACCGGCCACCAGGCGCCGCACCAGGGTGGTCGCCAGTCCGGGGCCGATGACCGGCACCATCCGCGGATCGGGCACGAGGGTCTCGAACGCGGGGTTGAAGAAGTAGACCGAGAAGCTCCGGAAGGCCCGGTCGACGTCGGACTGGGACAGCAGCAGGCCCTGGGGCAGGTCCTCGATGCGCCACTCTCCGTCGACCTTGGTGAGGTCGAACGTCGTGCGGAACTCCGCGGCCGGTCCCTTGACCTCGTAGCGGCCGTTGGCAGCGATGGTGCCCGCCTCCGGCACTGCCATCACGACCGCCGACCCCAGCTCGGACAGCGACGGCACCCCGTCATAGACGGTCACCCCCGAGTTCGTCTCCCACTCGCTGCTCGCCTCGGCCGTCAGGTACTGGCGGGCCACCGCGTGGCCGCCGTCGAAGGAGGCCGAAGCATCGAGGAATCCCTGCACGACCTCGCTGGACGACATGCCCGGACGCGGCTCACGGGCGATGACGCGGATGAACTGGTCCTCCGGCTCGACGCCGACCTGCTCGCCCTGCTTGATCGGCCCCGCGGTCGGGACCTGGGCCGACATCCCCGTGGGTAGGCCGGCGCACGCGGAGACGGTGGCCAGCACCATCGCGATCGCCGTCAGACGCATTCCCGCCACACCTGCCCTCATGGCTTCCGCTCCCCGCCGTTGATCACGAAGGTGGCCGCGGGCGACTGCGCAGGGACGCCAACCGGCTCGCCGCTGGTCTCGTCATCCGGGATCGGCTCGATGAGGCCGGCGTCGGCATCGTGCCCGAGGAGCTCGAGCGGCAGCGGCGACTCCGTGAAGCCGGCCGCCCGGTCGCGGGGAAGCGTGAGTCGGAAGCACGCGCCGAGGCCGGGCTCGCCCCAGGCCTCGAGCCAGCCGCCGTGCAGGCGCGCATCCTCCAACGAGATCGACAGTCCCAGGCCGGTGCCGCCGGTGGTACGGGCCCGGGCCGGGTCAGCTCGCCAGAAGCGGTTGAACACGAGGGCTGACTCCCCCGGCCGCAGTCCGACCCCGAAGTCGCGCACCGACACGGCCACCGCCTCGTCGTTCTGGGCGATCGTGATGTCCACTCCGCGGAGGTCGCCGTGCTCGACCGCGTTCTCGATGAGGTTGCGGATGATGCGGTGAACGCGGCGCGGGTCGCAGTCGACCAGGCAGGTCTTGTCGGCCGTGACCAGCCGGATGTCGAGCCCGTTCCGCTCGGCCAGCGGCTGGGCTCCCTCGATCGCCCGCTGGACGAGGCCCACGAGGTCGAGCCGCTCGAGGTCGAGCACGGCCGCGCCGGCGTCGAACCGCGAGATCTCCAGCAGGTCGACGAGGAGGGCCTCGAACCGGTCGAGCTGGTTCTGCAGTAGCTCGACCGCTCGTGCTGAGGGAGCATCGAGCACGTCGCGGTCCTCGTACACCAGATCGGCGGCCATCCGGATCGTCGTCAGCGGCGTGCGCAGCTCGTGGGACACGTCGGAGACGAAACGCTGCTGCACGCGTGACAGCTCCTCCAGCTGGTGGATCTGGCGCGCGAGGCTCACGGCCATCGCGTTGAAGGACGTCGCCAGCCGCGCGAGATCGTCAGTGCCCTTCACCTTCATGCGTTCCGACAGGTTGCCCTCGGCGAGCCGGGCGGCCGTCTGGGAGGCCGCCCGCACCGGCACGACCACCTGTCGCGTGACCAGCCACGCGACGAAGGCGAGCAGCAGCACCAGCAGGATCCCGGTGTAGAGCACCGAGGTGCGCACCAGGTCGAGCGTCGCCTGCTCCTGCGTCAGCGGGAAGAGGTAGTACAGCTCGTACGGCCCCACGGTCGGCACGAGCAGCGGGGCGCCCACCACCAGGCCCGGCGTGCTGCGACCGTCGAGGAACTGGATCTCCGTGTAGGTCCACGACTCGCGCTGCGAGTCGACGACCGCCGATCGCAGGGCCTCGGGCACGCTCGTCTCCGCGACGAGGTTGGTGCCGCGCTCGGGCGCATCCCCGCTGGGCTGGGACGACAGGAGCAGCACGTCGAACGTCGATGGCGATCCGGCGCGCGCGGCCAGCGCACTGACCACGCTGTCGACGAGGCGGGACGGCGAGGGTGTCGACGGGCCCGTGTCGGCCGCGTCGAGGATCCGCTGCGCCTCGCCCAGTCCGGCGGACGCCTCCCCGACTGAAATGCGCTCCTTCGCGTCGAGGAGCCCGGACGTCACTCGGGACAGCAGCGACAGGCCCAGCACGCCCACGACGATGATGGAGAGCACGAGGGTCGTTGCCGTGACCCGCAGCCACAGCGAGCGCCGCCAGATCCGCGCAAGGGCGCGCGGGACGGCGAGGAAGAACCGGGACACGGCATTCAGGAGGCGGGTCATGGTCGTGCGCCAGCGTCTACGCCGGGCCCGCCTTGTATCCCACGCCCCGGACGGTCAGCACGATGTCGGGCCGCTCGGGGTCGCGCTCCACCTTGGCTCGCAGTCGCTGCACGTGGACGTTGACGAGCCGGGTGTCGGCCGCGTGCCGGTAGCCCCAGACCTCCTGCAGCAGGATCTCGCGGGTGAACACCTGGCCGGGCTTGCGCGCGAGGCACACCAGCAGGTCGAACTCCAGCGGGGTGAGGGACAGCACCTCTCCGCCGCGCTTGACGGTATGGCCGGTGACGTCGATCTCGAGGTCGCCCACGAGGATCACCTGGGCCGGCGCATCATCGACGCGGCGGATGCGGGCCCGGATGCGCGCGACCAGCTCCTTGGGCTTGAACGGCTTGACGACGTAGTCGTCGGCGCCGGACTCCAGGCCCACGACCACGTCCACCGTGTCGCTCTTGGCGGTCAGCATGACGATGGGGGTACCCGACTCGGCCCGGATCGCCCGACACACGTCGATGCCGTCACGACCGGGGAGCATCAGGTCCAGCAGCACGAGGTCCGGCTTGCTGTCGCGGAAGGCCGCGAGCGCCTCGGCTCCGTCGGCGCAGAACACGGGCTCGAAGCCCTCCCCGCGAAGGACGATGCCCAGCATCTCTGACAGGGCAGCGTCGTCGTCGACCACCAGCACACGGCCGCGCGTGGCCCCGGACGGACCGGGCTGGGTCATCGACATGCGCCTATGGTGTCACGTCCGGCAGCCCCACGAGCAGCACAATCGCCCCCGGGGCGTTCACCACGCCATGGGCCACCATCGCCGCTCCCGTGGATCCGGTCTTCCACCGCACCCAGCCGAGCAGGATTCCGGTCGGCAGGAGGACGAGGAACCGGGTCGGCTCGAAGTGGAACGCAGCGAACACGACCCCGGTGATGATGATCGTCAGGACGGCGCCGACCCCGCGCTTGCGCAGCGCGGAGAACATCAGGCCTCGGAAGAACAGCTCCTCGACGATCGGCGCCCCCGCGATGACCAGCAGGGCGAACGCGGTGATGGCCAGCCGGCCCGCCGTCTCCTCGAGCTGGGTGGCCGCCTCCGCGGCCGCGGACGTCACGTCGGGCACGAAGAGCTGGGTGATGAGGGCCGCGATGCCGGCCAGCATGAGCCCGGCGAACCCCGCCAGCACGCCCCAGCCCGTGTCGGGCCAGGTGAGGCGAAGACCGAGGTCGATGCGCGGGCCGTTGCCTCGTCGGCTCGTGACGAGCAACGGCCAGCCGGCGAGGGCCAGCCACGGCAGCGTCGTCCCGACCAGGATCTGCGCGCTCATCGGCGCGTTGACGAGCACGAGGACAGTGGCACCCAGCAGCCCGATGACGATCGCCGCGATGCCCGCCCACACGACATCCCACAGGCCCCAACGCGGCGTGCGCAGTTCGCGACCCTCGACCAAGGCCTCGGTGACGGTGACGGGGCAGCCCGGGTAGTCGGCAGGTGGCAGCGGGCGGGTCACGCCGTCACGCTACGCGAACCCTCACCCCCGTCCGCCGAGGGCCGGGTACCGTCGTTCCCGTGACCGAGCGCCCCCCGACCAAGAACGCCTGGCTGCGGATGAGTCCGCTGCCCCGAGCCATCGGCATCGTCTGCCTCGTCGTGGGGGTCGTGTGGCTCCTACAGGGCATCGGGGTCGCGAAGGGCAGCGTCATGACGGGCAGCACGCTCTGGGGCATCCTGGGCGCCGCAACCCTCGTCGTGGGTGGCCTGGTGCTCCGCCGCTCGCTCAACGCTGCCAAGGCCGAGATCGCCGCCGAGGCCGCGCTCGGCGAGACGCCGCCGGCCGACCCACCGACGATCTAGCCGAATCACGGGGAAACGGTGCTCCCAGCCGAGCGTGGCTAGCGGGGCGTGGCGGATCCGGGTCGGTCGGATTCCCACTGGCGCACGAGGGTCCGCGGCGCCCGCAGCCGCCAGGAGTCGGTGACCAGTCCCCTCATGTCCACGTGGGTGAGGACCGCCAATCGGGCCAGGACGATGGCGTAACCGTCATAGTGAGGCGGCGAGAGGAACAGTTCCGGGTTCGTCGCGACGAGTGCTCGCTTCTCGTCCTCCGAGTCGACCCAGACGACGAGGGCCTCCTCCTCCGGATTGATGGACGCGAAGATCCGAGGCTTGGTGCGCCACGACGGCCGGCCCTCATAGGACGCCTGTTCGTAGGCACCGGGCAGCGACAGCGCTGTGGCGCGGATGTCGCCTTCGGACACCATGCGCGGATGCTCTCACGGCACGGCACGGCACGGCACGGCACGGCAGGACGGCACGGCACGGCTAGCGGCCGGGCCGGGACAAACAGACGGTCCCGGGCCTTGGGAGGCCCGGGACCGTCGAGTTCTCCCGGATTCCGGGAGAAACGGGTGCTCAGTAGCGGTAGTGGTCCGACTTGTAGGGGCCGGCCACGTCGACGCCGAGGTACTCGGCCTGGGGCTTGCTCAGCTCGGTGAGCCGGACGCCGAGGGCGTCGAGGTGCAGGCGCGCCACCTTCTCGTCGAGGTGCTTCGGCAGGACGTACACGCCGAGCGGGTACTCGTCGAGCTTGGTGAACAGCTCGATCTGCGCCAGCACCTGGTTGGTGAAGGAGTTCGACATCACGAACGACGGGTGGCCGGTCGCGTTGCCGAGGTTCAGCAGGCGTCCCTCGGACAGCATGATGATCGAGTGGCCGTCGGGGAAGGTCCACTCGTCGACCTGGGGCTTGATCGTCTTGCGCTTGATGCCCGGGGTGTTGCCGAGGCCGGCGATGTCGATCTCGTTGTCGAAGTGACCGATGTTGCCGACGATGGCCTGGTGCTTCATCCGCGCCATGTCCTCGACGTTGATGACGTCGTAGCAGCCGGTGGCGGTGATGAAGATGTCAGCCGTGCCGATGACGTCGTCGAGGCGGGCCACCTGGTAGCCGTCCATGGCCGCCTGAAGGGCGCAGATGGGGTCGATCTCGGTGATGATCACGCGAGCGCCCTGGCCACGCAGCGAGTCCGCCGAGCCCTTGCCGACATCGCCGAAACCGCAGACGACGGCGACCTTGCCGCCGATCATCGTGTCGGTCGCACGGTTGATGCCGTCGATGAGCGAGTGGCGGCAGCCGTACTTGTTGTCGAACTTGCTCTTGGTGACCGAGTCGTTGACGTTGATCGCCGGGAACAGCAGCGCACCCTCGCGCATCATCTCGTAGAGACGGTGCACGCCGGTCGTGGTCTCCTCGGTGACGCCCTTGATGCCAGCAGCGATCGTCGTCCAGCGCTGGGGATCCTCGGTGAGCGAGCGACGCAGCGTGTCGAGGATCACCGCGTACTCCTCGGAGGTGGACTCGTCAGCGGTCGGCACGACGCCGGCAGCCTCGAACTCCTTGCCCTTGTGGACGAGGAGGGTGGCGTCGCCGCCGTCGTCGAGGATCATGTTCGGGCCCTTGCCGTCCGGCCACATCAGGACCTGCTCCGTGCACCACCAGTACTCGGGCAGCGTCTCGCCCTTCCACGCGTAGACCGGGACGCCCTGCGGGTCCTCGATGGTGCCGGTGGGGCCGACGACGACCGCGGCTGCGGCGTGATCCTGCGTCGAGAAGATGTTGCAGGAGACCCAGCGCACCTCGGCGCCCAGCTCGACCAGCGTCTCGATGAGGACGGCGGTCTGGATCGTCATGTGGAGGGAGCCGGTGATACGTGCGCCGGTCAGCGGCTTGGTCGTGCCGTACTCGTCGCGCATGGCCATGAGGCCCGGCATCTCGTGCTCGGCGAGGCGGATCTCGTCGCGGCCGAACTCGGCGAGCGACAGGTCCGCGACCTTGAAGTCGGGGGTGCCGTCGGGCTTGGTGAGTGACATACGGAGGAACTCCTCGTAGCTGAAGGTGGCGCGAACGGCACGAGGCTTCGATGGTTCGCAGGATCGATGGCTCGCCAGAGGCGAACGCCGGGACGGGAACCAGGGCTCCGGACCATCGCCAGCGGTCATATTCTGCCAGAAAACCATGGATCCGCTAGCCAACCTTGCCTGAGGGCTCCGTCCGACCCCTACCATTCCTCTGGAACATCTGCGCTCGCAGCCGAGGAGGACCGTGCTCGCTCCCGACGAGGTGCCCCTCGCTGAGACGGTCGCCACGGATTCTGCGGTCCTCGGCGAGCTGGCCGAGGCGCTGGCCGACGTCCTCTACCGAATCCAGTTCTTCCCCGACTTCCGGTTCGAGTACGTGTCCCCATCGGTCGAGAAGCTGGTCGGCTACAGCGCCGACGAGCACTACGCCGATCCGCTGGTGAGCGAGAAGCTGGCCGACCCGCGAGAACTGGCTGAGTTCGGGATGTGGCTCCTCGGGCTGCCCGACGGGCCGGTGGAGTTCACCAAGCGCTGGACCTCGAAGCAGGGGCACGGCGTATGGGCGCACCATCGCTGCCTCAAGCGGACCCGGGCCGACGGGTCGGTCGTGCTGTTCGGCGCGGCGAGGGATGTGACGGCCCAGCACGATGCGGAGATGGCACTGTCCCGGTCCCAGGACCAGTACCGCCTGCTCGCGGAGAACGCGTCGGACGTGGTGTGGCGCACCAACCTGGATGCCATCGTCGAGTGGGTCTCCCCATCCGTCACGCACGTGCTCGGCTGGTCGCCCGACGAGATGATCGGGTCCCGGATCCTCGACCACGTGCATCCCGACGACGTCCACCGGGTCCAGAGTGCGACGGCCGCGGCGAACGACGGAGGCCGCGTCTCGTTCGAGGCCCGCTACCTCTGCAAGGACGACAGCTACCGGTGGCTGGAGATCACGGCCCGACCGCTCATCGACGAGAACGGCGACGTGGTCGGCAAGGTCGGCAGCTGTCGCGACGTGCACTCCGAGGTCGAGGCATGGCATGCGCTCGAGAGGAGCGAGCAGCGGTTCCGCCTCGCGATGGAGTCGGCACCGACCGGTATGGCGATCCTCGAACTCGACGCTCAGTTCGTCGAGGTGAATGCCGCGCTCTGCCGCATGCTGGGCCAGGATCAGGAATGGCTGCTCGATCACGACCTGCCCTCGCTCGTCCATCCCGCCGACGAGGCCATCTGCCGCCGCATGCGAGACGACGTGATCTCCGGCCGAGTCGGTTCAGTGACGGAGGAGATCCGGCTCATCAGCCGTGACCACTCCGTGGTGTGGGCGCAAGCCGCCGTGGCTCTTCTGCGCGACGACGAGGGCCTCCCTCGGTCCCTCGTCGCCCAGTTCGTCAACGTCACCGAGGCCCACGACTCACGGGAGGCGCTGCGGTTCATGGCGACGCACGACCCGCTGACACAGCTGCTCAACCGGCGCGAGCTGCTCGTGCGCATGAGCATGATGCTCGCCCATGCCCGGCGCGGCCGGAGCCGCATGGCGGTGCTGTTCGCCGATCTCGATGGGCTGAAGAACGCGAACGACACCTACGGCCACTCCGCCGGAGACCAGCTCCTCATCGAGGCGAGCCGGCGGATCCAGGCGCAGGTGCGCGACGAGGACCTGGTCGCCCGGATCGGCGGCGACGAGTTCGTCGTCGTGCTGCCGGAGGTGCTGGATCTCGATGACACGCTCGCCGTCGCCGACAAGATCATCCAGGGGATCGGCAGGCCGCTGTTCATCGCGGGCGCGGAGGTTCCGCTCGGGGTCAGCATCGGCGTGGCCCTGGCGAGGCCCGGCGACGACGCGACCACGCTCCTCAGGGACGCGGATGCCGCGCTCTACCGGGCCAAGGGTGCCGGCCGCAACCGCATCGAGGTGCACGACCGGGTGCTCGAGGCCTGATCCGGACAGCCCTTCTACGCGAGCGGGGTCGAGCGATCGAGGTCAGGCTCGAGGAACACGTAGCGCGCCGTCGGCACCGCCGCACGGACAGCAGCCTCCGCATCGTCGATGTCCGTGGCGATCTCCGCCCCGGTACCCCCGTGGGCCACGGCGATCTTGGCAGCCACGAGCAGCTCGTCAGGGCCCACGTGCAGGGTGCGCAGGTGGATGACGCGCAGCACGCCGCCGCTGGACTCGAGCGCTGCGCGGATGGCCTCCGTCTCCTCCGGCAGGGCGCTCTCCCCCACCAGCATGGCCGCCATCTCCATCGCGAGGAAGATGGCGATGATCACCAGCAGAGTGCCGACGGCCATGGCGCCCATGGCGTCGAAGCGCCCGTTCCCCGTGATGACGGCCAGGCCCACGCCGACCAGGGCGAACATCAGGCCCACGAGCGCGCCCGCATCCTCGAGCAGGATGACGGGGAGCTCGGGCTGCCGGGCGTCGCGCACGAACTTGGCCATGGAGCGCCGACCGCGCGACTTGTTCGCCTCGCGGATGGCCGTGCGGAACGAGAAGGACTCGAGCACGATGGCGATCAGCAGCACGACGACGGCGATCCACCAGTCGTTCAGCGGCTCCGGCTCCTGCCACTTGTGCCAGCCCTCGTAGAGGGAGAACATGCCGCCCACCAGGAACAGCACGATGGCGACGATGAATCCGTAGACGTACCGACGTCGGCCGTAGCCGAAGTTGTGGTGGTCGTCGGCCTGCTTCTTCGACCGCTTGTTGCCCACGAGCAGCAGCACCTGGTTGCCCGAGTCGGCCACCGAGTGGATCGCCTCCGACAGCATCGACGACGAGCCGGTGAACAGGAACGCCACGAACTTCGCGACCGCGATGCCCATGTTCGCCAGCAGGGCCGCGACCACTGCCTTCATGCCGCCCTCAGTGCTCACTGCTGCCTCCGCATGCTCCGTCAGAACTCACTGCTGCCTCCGCATGCTCCGTCAGAACTCACTGCTGCCTCCGCATGCTCCGTCAGTGCTCATCCGGGTCAACCCCCAAGTGCTGCTCCACCTGCACCGTCGTCGACTGGATGATCGCTACCAGGCCGTCCGCCTCCACGAAGCTGTCCGGATCGTCCGCGGAGATGACCGCCGCCGTTCCCGGGCGCAGGGTGAAGTCGCCGAACTCGGACTCCACTCGCGCAGACCCCTCCACCAGCAGCACGATCCGATAGGCGCCGTGCGGGATCCGCTCGCCGCCGGAGGTGACCATCCGCACGATGAACGGCGCCGCCACGGGCCAGATCGCGTCGCCGTGGGACGTCGGCATGACCTGTGGCTCCTTGCGGTCGTCAAGCGCACCGATGGCGTGCTCCACGAAGACGGGCTTGTGGGTGAGGCCGAGACGAACGACATTGTCCGAGGACGTCATGACCTCGAGCCCGATCCCGCGGATGTAGCTGTGGGGCACGCCCGCCGGCACGTAGACGGCCTGGCCGGCATCGAGCCGCAGGTACGCCAGCAACGGGGTCAGCAGGGCGCCCGCGTCATCGGGGTAGTTCTCGCGGACGGTGCGGTAGGCCGCCACCTCGGCTTCGGGAAGGCCGGCAGCGCGTGCAGCCTCGTCGAGGCGGGCGACAGCGGATGTCGGCGCAACCGCCAGCAGCAGTCGGATCGCGGCCGGACGATCACCGGCGCGCACGGCGACCACGGCCTCCTCGGTGCCCGGCAGGGACGACAGGATGTCGGCCGCCTGTGCGACCGGGCGCCAGCCGGCGAACGCCTCGAAGGGCTCGAGGGCGACCAGCATCTCCGTCTTCTCGAACGGATCGCTGTAGACCGGCTCCGCCCCCGGCTCGTGCTGCGCCTGCCAGCCGGCGGCCGCGACCGCCTTGGGCGGGTGGACCTGGACCGACAACGGCCGCGCGGCCGCGAGCAGCTTCACGAGCAGGGGGATGGCCTCGACGTCGAAGTGATCGGCGAGCAGCTCGCCCGTGGGCGTCCCGGCGGAGTCGACGAGCGGCGAGGGGCCACCCGGGTGCGCCCCGAACCAGAGCTCGGCCTGCGGGGCCTCGGTGGCGTGGCCGCTCCACGGCTCGAGGCCGTCGACGATGCCCCAGTCGTAGTCCTTGATGGCCCCGCGGACGATCAGCACGAGGTCAGCCCTCGACCAGGGCGCCGATGCCGCTCGGGCCAGGAGTGGCCTCGTCGAGGAGCATCACGGGGATGCCGTCGCGAACCTCGAAGGACGTGCGGCAGCGCGTGCACCTGATCCGCTTCGAGTCGAGGTCGGGCTCGACCGGAGCGTGCTCGGGGCAGGGGCAGGCGAGGACGTCCCAGAGGTCGGCGGCGATGCCCAGGGGTGTGCTTCCCGTGACGTCGGACATGGTCAGGCTCCCTTGCGCATCATGGCCAGGACCTCGTCGCGCACGAGCGCCATCTGCGCCTCGTCGCCGGCCTCCACGTTCAGCCGCAGCAGCGGCTCGGTGTTGCTGGGGCGGACGTTGAACCACCAGCCGTCGCCGTTGACCGTCATTCCGTCGAGGTCGTCGATGTCGGTGAAGCCGCGCGCGACGAACGTCTCGCGGATCTCCTGCGTGACGGCGGCCTGGTCGACCACCTCCGTGTTGATCTCGCCGCTGGCGACGTAGCGGGCGAACGGCGCCAGGATGCTCGAGAGTGTCGTGCCCGAGTCCGTCTCGCCGAGTGCCGCGATGGCGTGCAGCGCGGCGAGCATCCCCGAGTCGGCGCGCCAGAAGTCGCGGAAGTAGAAGTGGCCCGAGTGCTCGCCGCCGAACACGGCGCCGGTCTCGGCCATGGTCGCCTTGATGAAGGAGTGGCCGACGCGGGTGCGAACGGGCACGCCGCCGCACTCGAGGATGACCTCCGGCACGGCCTTGGACGTGATCAGGTTGTGGATGACGGTGCTGCCCGGGTGCTTGGCCAGCTCGCGCGAGGCGATCAGTGCGGTGAGCGTCGAGGGGTTCACGATCTCCCCGCGCTCGTCGACGACGAAGCAGCGGTCGGCATCGCCGTCGAACGCGAGCCCGAGGTCGGCGCCCGTCTCGCGCACCCGCGCCTGCAGGTCGCGCATGTTCTCGTCGTCGATCGGGTTCGCCTCGTGGTTCGGGAAGGTCCCGTCGAGCTCGAAGTACAGCTCGTCGATGTCGAGGGGAAGGGCCGGCAGCCCGGCGGCGTCGCCGAGGACGGCCGGCACGGTGAAGCCGCCCATCCCGTTGCCGGCATCGACCACCACGCGCAGGGGGCGGACTCCCGACACGTCGACCAGGTCCCGGAGGTAGGCGGCGTAGTCGGCGAGCAGGTCGCGCTCGCTCATCTCGCCGAGAGGGCCGTCGAAGGCCGGCACTCCCTCGTTGATCATCCGCGTGATCTCCCTCAGGCCCGAGTCCTGGCCCACGGGCGAGGCGCCGGGACGGCAGAGCTTGATGCCGTTGTACTGGGCCGGGTTGTGGCTCGCGGTGAACATGGCGCCGGGCAGTCCGAGGGATCCGGAGGCGTAGTACAGGCCGTCGGTGCTCGCGAGGCCGATCAGGACGACGTCGCAGCCCTGCTCGCGCACCCCGTCTGCGAACGAGGCGACGAGGGAGGGTCCCGACGGACGCATGTCATGGCCGATGACGACCGCTCCCGGACCACCGTCGCGCGCCGCGGCCCCCACCACGCGCACGAAGGCACCGCCGACCGCGTGGGCGAGGTCCTCGTCCAGCTGGTCGGGATACGTGCCGCGCACGTCGTAGGCCTTGATGATCTCTTCGAGGTTTCGCACGCCGCAAGGCTATCGCTCGGGCGCACGGTCACCTCCCGCGCGTGAGGCGCCCCCGGCAAACCTTGAGCCGATCGTGAACGAGGCCGTTCGCCGGGGTCGCGACCCCGGTGTCAGTCGTCGAAGTCGAGATAGGGCTCGGGCTCCCGATCGGGAGCGACCGGCTCATCCACCGACGTCAGCATCCGCAGGTGGCCTCGGCGGGCCACCTCGACAGAGCCGGCTGGCACCTCGGTGGGCAGCGGCACTCCCGGGTCGTAGCGGGGCCGGGCCGCCTCGCGCACGGCGTTCGCCAGGGCCTCGAGGTCGTCGCTGGTGGGCTTCAGCGCGTCGGGGTCCGGCGTGATGCGGACGATCTCCCAGCCGCGCGGCGCGGTGAGGCGCTCACTGTGCATGTTGCACAGGTCGTAGCAGTGCGGCTCCGCGTACGTGGCCAGTGGACCGACCACCGCGGTCGAGTCGGCGTACACGTACGTGAGCGTGGCAACGGCCTGGCCGTTGCACGACGGCTTGGAGCAACGGCGACGACTCACGGGTCGCACGCTAGTGGGAGCACGAGGCGCACGGTGGACGGCGCGCCGGGTCAGCGGGTCGCGACCGCCGGGTCCTGCACCGCGGTGGGGACCGCGACCTCGGTCCGCAGGGGGTTCCAGGGGTAGCCCGTGACGAGATCACCGAAGCGGGACTGCTCGCGCAGTCGGTGGGCGACGAGGATGGGGCCGGAACCCTCCACTGGCGTGACGACCGCCGTGTACCAGGCGACTCCCACCGGCGGAATCAGCCGGACGTAGCGCAGCCGGCCCGCCCCCACCTGGACCCGCCGCGGCGCGGTGGGCACGGCGGCCTCCTTGCCCCCGCGGAACGGCAGCAGCACGATCTCGACCTCCGCTGCCTCCGCCGGCGCCGTGATGGAGACGCGGACATCGGTCGCCGCGCGGACCGGCAGGCCGCTGACGGCAGCGGGGCCGTCGAAGGGCTGGGCTCCGGCGGTGTAGGCGGTCTCGTCACCGAAGAACTGGCGCATGCCGGCCACGATGGGCGCGTCGGACGTCAGTTCCAGCGTCGCCGGATTGCGGTCGAGGATCGGCGCCATGTCGAGGGTGACGACGGAGTCGGACGGCACCTCCACGCGCGAGCGCTCGGCGGGCGCGTAGGTGCCGTCGGCGGAGATCACCCGGATGTTGACGATCGCGTCGTCGGCGCCCGGCGCTGCGATGGAGAGCACCCGCGCGCCCGGTCCGTTGATGACACCGGGCACGTAGACACGCGTTGCCGGAGCCGCCGCCTGCGGCAGCCAGTCGGTGCCGATGTTGGCCAGTCCGGCCTGCTGCTCGTCATCGACGGACGCCCCGACGCGACCCGTGCGAGCGAGCACCTGCACGGCGGTCGCGGTGACCCCGGGCGCCAGCACGTCGAGGCGCACCACCAGGCGGTCCTGGCCCTTGACGACCAGTCCGCGGCCGGCAGGCGCGTCGATGAGGCCCTCGGGACCCCGGATGACGACGTCGACGACAGCGGAGGTCTCGTCGGGATTGACGAGGACGATGCGGGTCTGACGGCCGGCGATCGCCCCGCCGCCGACGAACCAGAACTCGGAGGCGGCCGGCGCGCATGCCGTGCTGGCCATCCCGCGACCGCGACCGCCAGGGTCGCGGCCCCACTGGTCGGCCACGAGGCCGGGCGCGAGGGTGCCGTCGCCGTACGCCCGGATGGCGGGCAGGCGAACGCTCTCGAAGGACTCGATCTGGGCCTGTCCGCCGGGGACCAGGATCTTGGACTGCGCGGACTCCTTGCCGGGGAGCGTCTCCAGCCCGGCGCTGCCGGCGGCGGCCTCGCCCTCGGCACCAGCGGCGGGGTCGGCCTCCTGCCCGGGCTGCCCGGGGACGATCGCCGCCGTGACCCGCACGCCGAGGTCGGTGCCGGCACCCGGCTCGGGGCACAGGAGGACGGTGGAGCCGATGGGCTCGATCGTGACGGCCCCCTCGGCCACCTCGGGCGTCGGCTGCTGCAGCAGCGTCGCGAGGAGGGTCAGGACGGCGACGACGGCGAGCCCGACGAGCAGGGGCCTCGCGCCGGAGATGGGTGACCCGCCGTCGCCGCGAGGCTGACGTCGGCGTCCGGGTCCGCGTGGGGGCTCGTGACCCGAGTCCGAGCCACGGAAGGCCGAGTCGTCGAGGTCGGCTGCGAGGTCGACCTCGAGGTCCTCCTCGCGCAGGACCCCATCGTCGGCGAGCGACTCGACCGGCGCCGGGGTACCGAGGTCGGCCATGCGCTCGAGGCGGATCTTGTTGCGTCCGAACATCAGGAGACACCCGCCTCGGTCGACGCGGCGACGTCAGGAGCGCGCCCATCGGTCGACGCGGCGACGTCCGGAGCGCGCCCATCGGTCGACGCAGCGACGTCGGCGGTGTCGTCGTCCAGATCGGGATCGGGATCGAGCCGACGACGTTCGGGCAGGGCCATGACGACGAGGGCGAGCAGGACGACGAGCTGAAGCCACAGCCAGCGCGACCGGGCGCTGTCGTCGAACGCGACCACGACCTGGGGCGTGCCCTCCGGCGCCTCGAAGGCCTGCGACCAGGAGAGCAGGCCCGGACCCGCAGCGCCCGTCAGGTCGGTCGTGGTGCCATCGGCGCCGACGGCGACTGCACGCCACGCCGGATCGAGGGCGACCCCGGTCACGAGGGTGCGCGCACCCGTTCCCTCGGGAAGCGCCTGGTCCAGGTACGGGTCGGCCGTGGTGGTGCCCTGGGCCGCGACGCCGAGCGGAGTCTGCTTCTCCTCCGTGACGAGCCGGGCGCGCGAGGTGACGCCGGCCACCCGCCACAGCACCTCGCCGTCCGCGCTCGACAGACGCCGCAGTCCGGGCTCGCCGTCGAGGGTGGGCACGAGCTCCGTCGATGCGCCCGGAGCCAGCACGACGTACCGGATGCCGTAGCCGGCGAGCGTCTCGATCTCGTCGCCGCCGCGCCCCGAGACCATCGCCGCCACATAGGGGTCCAGCGCCTCCCACGCGGCCGCCGGTGGGCCGGTCTCGGCATCGCCGAGGATCGGCCCGGCACCGTTGAGCAGGCTGTACCTGACCCGGCCCGCGCTGTCGTCTGCGATGACGAGGGTGCGGGGCGCCTGCGGACTCTCGGCGTCTGCCGCCACGAAGGCGGGCACCGCGGACGCGGGCGCCTTGCGGACGACACCGTCCACGGCGAAGCCGAACCACACGGCCGAGAGCACCGGGGCGAGCAGCGCCACGACAGCGACGACCAGCGCGAGCGGCTGGCCGAGGGTGAAGCTCGATCCCGCCAGGCGTGCGCGAAGACCCTCGATGGCGACGGCGGCCATGGCGATGAAGGCCAGGCCGAGGAGCAGGGTCGCCTGGCCCGGCCAGGGACGGATCTCGACCGTGGCCCCCGGCGGAGTCACGAGCACCATCGACTGGAGCAGGCCCATCGCGAGGCCGAGCCCGCCGAGGATCGCGAAGGCGCCGATGACACGAAGCCGGTCGGCGCGCAGGAGGGCGAGCAGCCCGGCGACCACGATCCCCAGCGTCAGCCAGAGCGGGGTCATCCCGGGGCCGCCGGGATGCAGCAGCAGCACATGCCAGGGCTGGAGGGCGGGATCGGTGATCCCCGTGCCGTTGAGCCCCGGCTCGAGCAGGAGAAGCGTGGGATGGGTGAGCACGTGGGCCGACCACGGCAGGAGCAGGACGAGCGGCGCGAGCAGGGCGACCGCCAGCCTGGCGAGCACTCCTCGGCCCGTGGCGGCATCACTGCGGGCCAGATGCACCGCAGCAGCAACGGCTGCGACCAGGAGCACGATCCACAGCGCAGGCGACACCGAGAGAACGATGGCGACCAGGATCGCGGTGCCCGCGGAGCGTCGCAGCGTGCCGTTGGGCCCGCCGATCCGGACCAGCGAGCGGATCGTGAACGGCAGGACGATGGCGAGGATCGTGGTGCCGATGCGCCCGGACGCGACAGCGCCGGTCATGGCCGGAAGCAGCGCATAGGCCGCGGACGCCCAGACCCGGATCGCCTTCCCCGGGATGAGGCCGCGCATCGCGACGTAGGCGCTGGCACCGGCGAGGGGGATGCCGAGCAGCAGCAGGAACGTCACGGCTGCCGGCGCCTTGCCGAGGAGGACGAACGCGACCGCCGCGATGACGGTGAGGTAGGGCGGCGCCGGCGTCGTGGACCCGGGCCCTACGTCGTGCCACGCCTGGCGGTAGGTCTCCCACAGGTCACCGCCGCCGGGCGGGGGCGGCAGCAGGGCACCGCCCTGCAGGACGCCGTCGCCGAGCCACAGGCCACGGGTGCCGATCACCGCGACGACGACGAGCACCGCCCCGATGAGGAAGGCGGGCGACACGAGAACCCGGCGCAGGAGTCCGGAGGAGGTGCCGTCGAGATAGTCCGCGTCCTCCCCCACCGGGCCGCTGTCGAGGGCACTGACCGACGTGCCCGGCGAGGTCGACCCGCTGGTGGTCAGGAAGCCGGTGACGGCCTCCATCCCCTGCCGCAGCTGGGTCCTCGCCGTGGGCCGCAGGTGCCGCACCGCGCCCGCCGGCTCCGTCGAGGTCCGGGCGACAAGGGCACGCGACGCACGGACCTTCGACGGATGCAGGGCCAGCGTGAGCACGGCACCGACCTCGTCGCGGGCCGCGGCGACGTCCTTGCCCAGGAGGTAGACGGCCGCCCGAACGAGGCTGCCGAGCAGCAGGCGCAGCGCCACGAACGGAGCGGCAACCGCGCTGGCCTGCGCCAGGAGAACGTGGACCGCGGCCTCGCGGTCGGCCCGGTGCGGCTGCGGGGCGATGTCGTCCGATCGCCTGCCGTGGGCGGAGGCCTCGCGGTGGTGGATGACCGCGTTGGTGGCCACCATGACGCGCTCCCCCATGCGATGGGCGCGCCAGCAGAAGTCGAGATCGTCGCGGAACAGCGGAAGCGACGGGTCGAAGCCGGCCAGGGCCTCCCACACGTCACGACGGACGAGCATGCCCGCCGAGCTGACCGCGAGGACGTCGCGGCTGCCGTCGTGCTGCCCCTGGTCGTGCTCCCGGCGCTCGAGTCCGGTGACGCGCCGGCCGGACCCGGTGACGGTGACGCCCGCCTCCAGGAGCAGGCGCCGGTCGTGCCAGCCCAGCACCTTGGGGCCGAGGACCGCGACACTGGGGTTGTCGTCGGCGGTGTCGAGCAGCCCTTCGAGGCAGTGCGCGTCGGGCGCGCTGTCGTCATGAAGGAGCCAGACCCAGGAGATGGCGTCGGGGGAGAACGGCTCGTGCGTGCGGGGACCGAGGTGGGCCAGCCCCGCGCGGGCGGCCTGCCCGAAGCCGACCGTGTGGTCGAGGCGGAGGGTGCGCTCGGCGCCGAAGGACGCGTGGAGCAGGTCCGGGCTGGCGTCGACGGAGCCGGTGTCCACCCCCACGGCCGCGTCGGGCAGCCGTGTCTGGGCGGCGAGCGTGGTGAGCACCGCCGGCAGCCACACGGCCCCGTCATGGCTGACGACCACCGCGGTGACGTGGTGCTCGCGACGGGGCAGGGCGGGGACCTCGTCCTCGAGGGCCAGGTAGTCCTCGACGCTGAACCACTCGGTGGTCTGCGGCGGGGCCGTCTCGGGACCGGACGACCCGGGCAGGGGGGCGCCGATGCCCTCGAGCGCACCGGTCACGTGCTCATCGAAGAGCTCGTCGCGATACTCAGCACCTGCAGGTTCGTCGAGGCCGTCTCGGGGCTCGTCGGCCCGCCGCACCTCGTCGTCCATCACCTAAGGAACTGTACGTGTTCGATCGACGTGCACTGCCGACCCGCGCCGGGACGGCATGCGCTCAGCCGCGAGGTGTCAGACGGCGCGCTTCTTGAGGCGACGACGCTCACGCTCGGACAGGCCGCCCCAGATGCCGAATCGCTCGTCGGACTGCAGCGCGTACTCCAGGCACTCGACGCGGACGTCGCAGGAGAGGCAGACCTTCTTGGCCTCGCGGGTGCTGCCGCCCTTCTCCGGGAAGAAGGCCTCGGGATCGGTCTGCGCGCACAGGGCGCGCTCCTGCCATGCCAACTCCTCGACGTCAGACAGGGGCACCAGCACCATCTCTGCCACGCGAAGAACCTCCTCGACCCGAGCGACGTGCATCGCCGTTGCACGTATTACAGGGGTGTGATTCGCTCACGTCAAGTGAGAAACGGGCAAAAGGGACGGTAATCCCACTTTTTCTGCCGGAAAGGCCGTTTCGGTCCCCGATTCGGGCGGCTCGAGGGGTTATGGGAAGGGTGCGACGTCCCCCAGGAAGCCGGTGAGCAAGGCCTCGTACCGGGTGCTGTCGACGTTCCACGAGAGCAGATGGCCGGCGCCCTCGAAGAGCTCGAGCGTGACCAGGCCGGGCGTGGCGGCGGCCGCGAACGCCGTGCTCACCTCCGGCGCGACCGTCGTGTCGGCCGTGCCCTGCACGATCAGCATCGGCGTCCGGAACCCTGCGGCGTCGGCCGTGTAGTCGGCGGCGTCGAAGTCGAAGCCGAAGCGCCATTGCGCGACCCGCATCGCCAGCCGCGCCGCGAAACCGGGGATCCCCTTGTCGACGGCACCGAGCTCGACCACCTGCCCGAAGTCCGTGAGCGGCGCATCGAGGAAGGCCCCCACCACCCGGTCCGACAGGCCTGAGTTCTGCAGGAACGCGAGTGACACCGATCCGCCCATGCTGCTGCCAGCGAGGACGATCCGCTCGGCGCCGTTGTCGAGCGCGTACTGGACGGCTCCCTCGAGGTCCTGCCACTCGTCCACCCCGAACTGCGCGTATCCGTTGCCCTGCGGAGCCCGGGCGTCGTTGCGGTAGCGGATCAGCAGCATCGGGTAGCCGAGCTCGGAGACGGTGCGGGCGATGCGCAGGCCCTCTCCCGGGCCGGCCCCGCGGCCATGGGTGAACACGACCCACGTCGTGGCGGTGCCGGGGATCAGCCACGCCGGCGCCGGGCCGAGCGGAGTGTCGAACTCGACGTCCTCATACGGCAGGCCGAGTCCGACCTGAGGGTTGCGCGGGAAGTACCAGCCGTCCAGCACGGCGCCCTGCCCGGCGGCCAGGTCGGGCGGGAGCACCTGCGCGGTGACGGCGCGCGAGCCGGCGGCGGCGGACGTCTGCGGGTCATCGGTCTGCACGTAGCCGCCCTCGATCGAGGCGATGCCCATCAGGCCCTGATCGCGCCATTCCGGCTCGACGCCGGAGTACGTCACCCGGCCGCCGTCGACCGCATCGATGGTCATCGCGAAGCCCGCGTCGGGCTGCGGCACCCGGGCGCCGGCGCCGATGAGGCCGCTGATGTACCAGAGGCCGCCCGCGACGACCGCGAGGGCGAGACCCAGGAGCACCCCGAGGGCGATCCACGGCCAGCGGCGCCGGGGCCGGGGAGCGACGTGGGTGCTGACAGCTGGGGCGACGGCGGGGGGCTCGGCCACCTCGGCCTCGACCACCTCGGGCTCGACGGGCTCGGGCTCGACGGGCTCGGCCACGACCTCGGGCTCGACCACCTCGGCACGACCACCTCGGGCTCGACGGTCTCGGCCACGACCACCTCGGGCTCGACGGTCTCGGCCCCCACCACCTCGGGCTCGGGCTCGACCATCGGCAGGACGATGACGGGGATCTCCGCCGTCTCGTCAGTGGCGCGCACCGGCGGTGTGCCCGGCACAGCGCCGGACACCTCGTCGTCGGCCATGCGGTCATTCTGCGACACGCGGCCGCCGAATCCCGGGCTTGCCCCGATCACGGGCGTGGGCGGTGACGGGCGGTCTGACAGGATGGCCGGATGCGCATCACCGTCCTCGCCGGCGGCATCGGCGGCGCCCGCTTCCTGCGCGGCCTGAAGGCGCACCAGCCCGATGCGGAGATCACCGTCATCGGCAACACCGGCGACGACATCTGGGTCCACGGCCTGCGCGTGTGCCCCGACCTGGACACCGTCATGTACACCCTCGGCGACGGCATCAGCCACGAGCGGGGCTGGGGCCGCGAGGGCGAGACGTTCACCGTCAAGGACGAGCTGGCCGACTACGGCGTCGAGCCGACCTGGTTCGGGCTCGGCGACAAGGACATCGCCACGCACCTGATCCGCACGCAGTCGCTCGGCGCCGGATACACGCTGACGCAGGTCACGGCTGCACTGTGCGAGCACTGGCAGCCGGGGGTGCGCCTGCTGCCGATGTCGGACGACCGCGCCGAGACGCATGTCATCGTCGACGACCCGTCCGGCGGCACTGCCCCCGACGGAACGCCGCTGCGCACGGCCATCCACTTCCAGGAGTGGTGGATCCGCTACCGAGCCGGCCTGCCGGCGCACGGCTTCGCCCTCGTCGGCATCGACTCCGCGAAGCCCGGCCCCGAGGTGGTCGAGGCGATCATGTCGGCCGACGTCGTCCTCTTCCCACCCAGCAACCCCGTCGTCTCGATCGGCACGATCCTGCAGGTGCCCGGCATCGCGGACGCGGTCCGCGCGACCAGGGCGCCCGTGGTCGGCGTCTCCCCCATCGTGGGCGGGGCCCCCGTGCGCGGGATGGCCGATGCCTGCCTCACCGCCATCGGGCTCGAGACCTCGGCCGCCGCCGTCGCCACCCACTACGGAGCGCGGACCGGCGGCGGCCTCATCGACGCCTGGCTCGTCGACAGCGCCGATGCGACCTGCGTGCCGGAGGTGGAGGCGGCCGGAATCCGCTGCCTCGCGGTCCCCACGATGATGACCGACGTCGATGCGACCGCTCGCATCGCCGAAGCCAGCCTCGAGGTCGCCCACGGGCTGCCCGCCCGCTCATGACCCGGATCCAGGCGGTCGCGGTCGAGGGCATCGGGATCATCCGCGAGGGGGACGACCTCGGCGCCCTGCTCGCGAAGCACTGTGCGGCACTGACATGGCCAGACGGCGGCCAGGGTCTCGCGGACGGCGACATCGTCGTCATCACCAGCAAGGTGGTCTCGAAGGCGGAGGGGCGACTCGTCGCCGCGATGTCGCGCGACGAGGCCATCGGCGCGGAGACCGCTCGCGTCGTCGCAACCAAGCAGACCCCCCGGGGTGACACGCGCATCGTGCAGACGCATCACGGACTGGTCATGGCCGCGGCGGGGGTCGATGCCAGCAACGTCGAGGCCGGCTACGTGGTCCTGCTGCCGGTGGACCCTGACTCATCCGCGCGACAGATCCGGGCATCCCTCGAGTCGTCGGCGGGTGTGCGGCTCGGAGTTGTCATCACGGACACCATGGGTCGTCCGTGGCGCCTCGGCGTCACGGATGTCGCCATCGGCGCGGCGGGCGTGACCGTGCTCGACGACTACACCGGGCGGGTCGATCCGTTCGGTCGCACCCTGGAGATGACGGTCGTCGCCGTGGCGGACGAGCTCGCGGCTGCGACTGACCTCGTCAAGGGCAAGCTCGACAACCGTCCTGTCGCGGTCGTGCGCGGGCTGGCCGCCCAGGTGACCGAGGACGACGGCCCCGGGGCCCGTGCGGTGATCCGTCCCCTGGACGAGGACCTGTTCACCATGGGGAGCGCCGAGGCCCACGCGGAAGGCCGGCGAGCGGCGCCCTTCGCGCGGCGCACGGTGCGGACGTTCACCGAGGAAGCCGTCCCCGAGTCCGTCCTGGCGGCGGCGGTCGCCGCAGCCGTGAGCGCGCCGGCACCGCATCACACCGAGCCGTGGCGGTTCATCGCCCTGCGCCCAGGAGCCGAGCGTGATCGGCTCCTGGATGCGATGCGCGACCGGTGGATCGCCGACCTCACCGGCATCGACGGCTACGACGAGGAGTCCGTCGATCGCCGACTCCGTCGCGGCGACATCCTGCGCCACGCTCCGCTCGTCGTCCTGCCGTTCCTCGAGCTCGAGGGCGCCGCGCACGCCTACCCCGACGACGAGCGCCGCGGCTTCGAGCGCGACCTCTTCGTGGTGGCGGGCGGCGCGGCCGTGCAGAACCTCATGGTCGCGCTGGCCGCCGAGGACTGGGGGTCGGCCTGGATCTCGTCGACGGTCTTCTGCCCGGACACCGTGCGCGACGTGCTGCAGCTGCCGGACTCCTGGCAGCCGCTCGGCGCCGTCGCCGTGGGCCGGCCCGCCGTGGAGCCCGCTCAGCGCGGCGAGCGCGACGTCGCCCGCTTCCTCACCTTCCGCTGAGAGTCGGGAGGTGACCCGGACGCTGGGTCACCTCGTCAGAAGCGGCGGTAGTCGGCGATCGTCATCCGCGGGCCACGGGCCGGCCGGGAGATCCCGCACACCTCGACGAGCCGCTGCACGCGGTAGCGGTGCCCGCTGAACGGCTCCAGCAGCGCGGCCATCTGCTCGTCGGTGCCGTCGCGCTCGCCGGTGAACACGTATCCGACCTCCTGGGCGAGGTGGTAGTCGCCGAACGAGACGGCGTCGGCGTCCCCGAGCGCGCGCTGCGCGACCTCGGCCGCCGTCCACGGGCCGATGCCGGTGACCGCCCCCAGCCGGGCGCGGGCTTCGGGCAGCGGGAGGTCCGTGCACTGCTCGAGGCGACCGGCCACCTGCATGGCGCGCATGATCGTGTCCGACTGCCGCGGGCCCACCCCCCAGCGATGCCACTGCCACGAGGGCACGCGCCGGATCACCTCGGGGGCTGGCGGCACGCGCATGCCCTGGGGCGCCGGCCCCGGCGCCGGCTCGCCGTGCGCGGCCAGCAGCGAGCGCCACGCCCCGAGGGACTGCACCCCCGTGACCTTCTGCTCCAGCACCGCCACGATGAGCGTCTCGACGACGCGACGGCTGCGCGGCACCCGCCAGCCGGCGGCCAGTCGCCGCCAGGCGGGCCTGAGCTGCTCGGGCAGCAGCTCGGCAGGGAACCCGCGGGGATCGTCGGCGGCGCCGAGCAGGTCGGGCACGCGCTCCACCTGCCACGAGGAGCCGGGACCCCAGGCCTCGGCGCACACCGTCTGGTCGACGACCCGCAGCCGGAGGGACACTGCGCCATCCGGCGTGCGCGACGTGCGCCAGGCCGCGCCGTCTCCGGTCAGCCGGACGGTGGGATCGCGTGATCCGCGAACCGACGAGCCGAGAACCGAGCGGAGGTCGACCCGGTACGGGGCCGCCCACTCCTCCTGGGCGTCAGGAGTCGCTGGAGAACCGGACGCTGCCATCGGCCAGCTCTGCGCCCGGCCAGACCCGGACACCGTCGAGCAGCTCATTGCCCCGGCCGACGACTGCTCCGTCGCCGATCACCGCTCCCCGCAGGACCGTGCCCGCGCCGATGACGGCACCGACCCCCACGATGCTGTGCATGACGTGCGCTCCCTCGGCGATCTCGGCGCCGTCGAACACCACGGCTCCGTTGACCACTGCGCCCGCACCCACGACGGCGCCGCGTCCGATCACTGTGCCGCCGTGCACCTGGGCGTCAACGGCGATCTGCGCGCCCTCAAGCGCGAGGAAGTCGCCGGTGCCGGCGACGGCGGGCGACGGTGCGGCGCCCAGCACCAGGTCGCACGAGCCCTGGACGAAGGCCAGTGGCGTGCCGAGGTCGAGCCAGTAGCCCTTGTCGACGACGCCCGTGACGAGCGCCCCGGCGGCGAGCAGCCCCGGGAAGGTCTCGCGCTCGACCGACACGGGCCGCCCGGACGGGATCGCGTCGATGATGCTCCGCGTGAACACGTAGCACCCGGCGTTGATGTTGTTGGTGACGATCTCCGCCTCGGTCTTCGGCTTCTCGAGGAAGGCAGTGACGCGGCCCGTGTGATCAGTCGGCACCAGCCCGTAGGCCCGCGGATCGTCGACCGGGGTGAGGTACAGCGACACGTCGCTCGACGTGTCGCGATGGTGCTGGACGAGACCGGCGATGTCGAGCCCGCTGAGCACATCACCGTTGAAGATCAGCACCGGCTCGTCGCCTGAGCTCTGCAGGAACGGCAGTGCGTGGCGGATTGCGCCGCCGGTGCCGAGCGGCTCGTCCTCCGTCGCGATGACCACCTCGATGCCGAGGTCGGTGTCGTCGATGAACGCACGGAAGATGTCGGCCCGGTACGAGGTGGCCAGCACGATGCGCGTCACGCCTGCGTCGCGTGCACGGGTGATCTGGTGCACCGTGAAGGGCACGCCGGCGACGGGCAGCATCGGCTTCGGGGTGTTGATGGTGAGCGGGCGAAGGCGCGTGCCCTGCCCGCCGACGAGGAGCACGGCTTCAGTCACGCCGCAAGGGTGCCACACCCCTGCGACCGATGGCGGCTACGGTGCTGACGTGACCGACGTCTGGAGCCTCCTGCAGCGGCGCAGGCGCGATTCCGCCGGCGCCCCGCTCGTGACCTTCCTCGATGCGGACACCGGAGAGCGGACCGAGCTGTCAGCCGTCTCGTTCGAGAATGCGGCCGCGAAGATCGCCAACGCGCTGCGCGACGAGTACGACCTGGGGCCGGGGGCCACCCTGGGACTGCGGCTCCCCCTGCACTGGCAGCGGTCGGCATGGTGTGCCGGCGCCTGGACCGCCGGCTGCCTCGTCGCTCCCGGAGCCGTTGACGCCGACCTGGTGGTGGCCACCGCGGCGGAGGCGACGAGCCTGGCCGCGACGGCGCCCCGGCTGGCGATCGTGTCCCTCCACCCCTTCGGCCTTCCCGTCACCGAGTCCCTGCCGCCCGGCGTCGACGACGTCACCCTTGTCGTGCGGCAGCAGCCCGACGCCTACCTGTTCGATCCGCCCGACGGGAGCACGCCCGCGTTCGTGAGCGAGTCGGGCGTGCTCGACCAGTCCGCCCTGGTCGACCTTGCCCTCGCCCGCGGCGCGGCCTGGGGCCTCGAGCCCGGCGGCCGACTCCTGGTGCGGGAGGCTGCGCCGGACGAGGATGGCTGGCTGGCCGCAGCGGCCGTCCCCCTCGCCTGCCGGGCCTCCGCCGTCCTCGTCCGAGGGGCGGGGGACGTCCCCAGCATCGAGCAGCAGGAGCGCATCAGCGCGCGCGTGCCGTAGCGGGTCCGGCCGGCCGGCCGGACCGATCGGGGTCAGGACACCGAGACGGTGAACTCCGAGCTCACGCCGACGACGGCTCCCTTGCGAACCACCAGGACGCGGTACGTGCCGGTCGCCGACGCCTGCGTCTTGCGGACGACGAACCGGTAGCGGCCCTTCGTGCTGGTGCGGTCCTTGCCCACCGTGACCCACTCGCCGTTCACCAGCTTCTGGCGCACGGCCTTGAGCTTCGCCTTGGCGGGGCGCACGACGCCGACGACCTTGTACGTCGTGCCGGGGGCGACGACCACGGCTGCGGGCGTCAGGAGCGAGACCGTGCGCTGCTTCACGCTGGTCGTGGGCGCGGGAGCCGGCGCGGGTGCGGGTGCGGGTGCAGGGCGGCGCGGGCGCGGGTGCGGCCGCTCCCCCGCTGCCCCCCACGGACGTGACGTACTTCGACTTCAGCCCGAACGAGGACTGGAGCTGGCTGCCGCTGCGGGTGACCAACGAGCCGTCACCCAGCGTGGCGGTCGCCGTCCGGACCGCCCCGGACACGTAGCGCTCGGTGATGTCGACCTTCCAGACCTGCGGCACGCCGAACGCCTTCGCCATGCTCGCCTGCGGCACCACGACTGACCAGGAGCGGTTGGGGTTGTCGGGCGTCTGCATCCACGGGTCCGGGACGCTGACGACGTACGGGAGGGTGCCGCCCCACACGTCCTGCACCGACTGCGTGGCCCCGCCGCTCGACGAGTGGTAGAACGCGCGGATCGGCTGGCCGCCGTAGAGGATCGCCTGGCCGGTCGTGTCGGAGGCGCGCGTGGAGTTGACGGCCTCGACCCACCGCTCCCCCTTGGGTGAGCTGGCCTTGGTCCAGCCCGTGAAGGTCTGGTCGTAGTACGGGCCCCCGCCGTCGTCCATGTGGCACGAGCACGCCTGCCGCACGGGGCTGGCCACCTTGCTGAGCGCGTAGGTGCGCGCGGCGAGTGCCTGCGCCTGCATCGCGGCCATCGGCCACGAGCTCGAGACCTCGGAGATCCCGTACAGGTACTCGTCGTGGACGCGCACTGAGTTGACGACGTTCAGCCGCACACCGCTCGAGGTCGACACCGGGACGACCTCGACGCTGCCGTAGCGGTACCGATGCCCGGAGGAGTCCAGGGACGAGCCGGACCCGACGACGTTGAGGAGGGTCGGCCCGCCCGCGGCTGTGCCCGGGGTGCGGGTGCCGGCCCATCGGACGGTGACGCTGGGGGCGGTGCCGAGGTCGACCGTCTGCCCGCCGGCCACCCGCTGCACGCCTACGGCGCCCGCCTTCGTGGTGAAGCGGAACTCGTCGAGCGGCCCCCCCACGGTCACGGTGGGGCCGACGGTGACCTCGATGGCCCCGCCGGACGGATCGAGCGGCTCCGCACGCATGCGCGCGGACGACACCTGGTAGAGCAGGTTGATCCGGGCGTCCATGTCATCCTGCACCGGCGTGACGGTGGTGCCCTGGTAGTAGTGCGTGACGATGCCGTTGGCGTCGAAGCCCTCCTTGGCCATGCCGTAGGCGCCCCACTGCGACATTCCCACTCCGTGACCGAAGCCCGCACCGTTGAGGGTGAACTCGGTCGGGGGCGCGCACGGGTCAGCGGGCGAGTCCTCGGTGGGGAGCACGCGGGCGGTTCCGGTCCACGGGTACGCCGCATCGCTCCCGCTGGCACCCGCGAGGGTCACCGTGTACGAGCCCGGCGGCACCGGCTGGCCCGCGTCGTTCAGCTTGTCCCAGCCGACGGAGAGCCCGCCGCCGGCCTCCTGCTGGCCCGCGAGGGTGCGCACGACGTCACCGCACTTGCTGCGAACCGTCATGGTCCAGGCGAGCGGTGCCGTGGTCGACGTGTTCACGACGATCGGCGTGGGGGCGGCGTACGCCACCTCGGCAGCGACCGACGGGTTGAACATCGTGACGCCCATCTTGGAGGCGACCATGGCCCTGATCGTGGGGAGCTGCTCGCTGAGCACGACGCCGGGACATGCCGTGTTGCCGATGTCGCCGTGGCCGCCGATCACCTGGGCGACGGCCTGCTGGCCCTTCGCGTACCGCGACGTGCCCGCTCCGGAGTCCGACGTCAGGATCGTCGTGCCGTTCGGGTCGCGCTGCGACAGCGACAGCTTCCACGCGAGCAGGGAGGCGACGGACTCGTTGATGGCGGCCTGGTTGATGGCATCGGGGCGGAAGGTGCGGAAGTCGCCGATGGCGGAGACGGCGAAGGTCTCCTTGTTGAAGCCGGCCGTGTGGCCGCCGATGACGGGCTGGTCGAGGCCGCCGCTGCGCCCCTCGTAGAGCCGGCCGTACCGGTCCACGAGGAAGTTGTAGGCCATGTCGTCGTACCGCAGGCCCCGGGTGAACCACTGGTACAGGTTGCGAACCTGCTTGGCGGCCTCCTCGGGCGTGTAGTTGTTGGTCGACACCGTGTGGTGGATGAAGGCGGCCTTGATGGTGCCGGAGTACTTGGTCCTGCCGCTCCGCCTGGACTCGTCGGCGCCCCACATCGACCGGGTGATGATGGTCGGCATGGGGGCACCCGCCGTGGCGGCGGACACCGTCGATACGGGTCCGGTCGACGCCGTCTCGTCGGGCATCGGGAGCTCTGCGTCCTCGGACTCCACGGGGCTGTCCAGGAGGACCACCGAGGGATTGTCGAGCGGCTCACCGCCCGGGGTGTCGATGCGCACCTGGACACCGTCGGCGTCGGCGGTGAGGAGCGGGTCGGTGCCGTAGCGCACGCCCTCGGCCTCGCGGGTCCCGGCGTCCGGCGCATGGTCTGCATGGATCGTCAGCGGCGTCCACTCGGTCCAGCCATCGCCCTCGCGAACCCGGACGAGCACGCGGCTGTCGGGGTCGATCGGCGAGTCGGCCGTGATGCCGACGAGACCGAAGCCCTTCGTCTCCAGCGCCCGGGTGGCGATCGCCGGCTTCAGCGGGCGCGCGGCCACGAGGGCCGCAGGTGCGCTCGCCGGACGTGCGACGGCGTACTCGACGTGGAGCGCTCCGTGCTCGTCGTGGTCGCCCCACGCGGCCATGGCCACGCTGGACGTCGCAACCGCCTGCTGGTCGACACCGGACAGCGCGAGGACCTGCTCCGTGCCGGCGACGGCCGGCCGATCGGCGAGGGTGGCTCCGGTCGGGAGGTCGACGACTGGCAGGGCCAGCCCGGCGACGATGATCACCGGCGCGAGGGCGACGGGCAGCAGCCTGGCCCACGGGCGACGGGCGATCACGAATGCACTCCTCGGAGGAAGACGGGCCGACTCTCATCGGACGTGGAGCCGGACTCCACGGTGCCACAGAACCCCCGGCAACTCCACTTCCCACGGCCCTCAGGTGTCACTTTCGTCACATCATGCGCCCGGGGACCCGGGCGGCGCCCGGAACCGGCGGCTCCCCAGGTGCGTCGGTAGGGAGCAGAGGACAGCAGCGCTTACCATGGGAATTCACCTGCTGACCACCTGTCGGCCCCCGACTCGTCCACCTACCGACATCCCGCCCGAGGGCGGACCAGACCGATGGGACCCCGTCACCGATGAGCAGAAGCGGATCCGGCACCGGCCGCCACGTCGGCCGCGTGCTGGTCACGATCCTGTCGGTGATGGTGCTTCTCACGACGGTCGTCGGCGCCGGGGTCAGCGTGGTCATGGGCCAGCTGCAGGGCAACATCACCGCGATCGACGTCAGCGAGAACGCCGGCCCGGTGAGCGCCGCCGAGCCCCTGAACATCGTCGACGACCTGACCGGCACCTACAAGCCCGTCACAGTGGTCCTGATGGGCAGCGACACCCGCGAGGGCAAGGGCAACGGGGGCTTCGGCAACGCCACCGAGATCGGTGGCGAGCGCTCGGACACCACGATCGTCATGCACATCAGCGGCGACCGGAAGTCCGCCATCGGGGTCAGCATCCCCCGCGACACCACGATCACCCTGCCCACGTGCAAGAAGGACGGCAAGAAGGTCGGCGGGTACAGCGGCCGCTTCAACCAGGCCATCGAGCTCGGCGGCCCGGGCTGCACGATCAAGGCCGTCGAGGAGATGTCCGGCCTGGACATCAACAACTTCATGCTGGTGGACTTCCGAGGCTTCAAGCGGATCGTGGACGCCATCGGCGGCGTGGAGATCTGCCTGAAGGAGCCGGTCGACGACCCGCTGAGCGGGCTCAAGCTCGACGCGGGCAAGCATGTCGTCGAGGGCGAGGAGGCCCTGGCCTTCGTCCGGGCCCGCAAGACCCTGGGCGACGGGTCCGACACCTCGCGCATCCGGCGCCAGCAGGCCTTCATCTCCTCGCTCATGCGCAAGGTGCTCTCGAGCGGGACGCTGCTGAACCCCGCCTCGCTGCTCGGCGTCCTCGACGCCGCCACCGAGTCCCTGACGGCCGATCCGCAGATGGCCGACATCAACAACCTCAAGGACCTGGCCCTCAGCCTGAAGGACCTCAAGCCGGGCAACGTCACCTTCACGACGCTCCCGTGGACGCCCAACGGCGACAACGCGACCGTCAGCGTCAACGCCGAGAAGGCGAAGCCGATCTGGGACGCGATGAGGAACGACACCGCCTGGCCGCCGAAGGGCGGAACGGGCGAGGACACCGTCCTGCTCAAGACCGCGCCGGAGAACATCCGCGTCAACGTGCTGAACGGCACGCCGACACCGGGCCTGGCCAAGACGGTCGCCAAGCAGCTGCGCAAGCAGGGGTTCATCGTCGAGGAGGTCGGCAACGCCGAGACCACCGACTTCACGGCCACCACGGTGGAGTACGACCCGGCGTACGACGAGTCGGCCAAGACGCTCGCCTTCGCCGCCGGTGCCACCGTGCTGGACAAGAAGAAGAAGCTCGACTCCGCGCTCAACCTGATCGTCGGCACCGACTTCGTCCAGGTCAACGACGTCGAGATCCTCGACATCACGCAGGACTACACCGCCCAGGTGAACACCGGCGACGAGAACTTCTGCGCCTCCTGAACGGCTCACCGGTCCGCGCCTCCTGAACGCCTAGCCGGTCTGCGCGCTGGCGTCGAGTCCCGACATCGCCTCCGACCACTTGTGCGAGGCCTGATCGCCGAACAGCTCGTGCGCCTGCCCGAACAGCAGTCCCAGGGCAGGCTGATCCCCGGCGATGGCCGCAGCAGCGACCTCCTCGCTCCACTCCCGCTCGGTGAGGGCCACGCCCGTCAGTATGCGGGTGAAAGGCGTCCGCCCCAAGGCTCTCGAGCCGACGCCCTCAGATGACCGGCGGGCGCCCAGCCTTCGTCATGGCCCACACGGTGCCCCACTTCATGCGGCGCCGGCCCTCCGGCCGCTGCGTGACGCCCTCCTTGAGTCCCGCGAACCACGCGCCGAGCGCCTCCTTGTCATGCACTCGCAGGAGGGTCATGCCGACCCAGGTGCCGACGTAGACGGGCTCGAGCACCACCGGCAGGTTGCGCCGCGCCAGCCAGACCCGGTTGCGGGCGTTGAGGCGGTAGTAGACGTCGTGGCGGGCGGGATCGATGACCGGATGGTGCGCCACCAGGTCGGCGGCGTACCAGGGGGTGTAGCCCTCGTCCCAGACGCGCCAGACGAGGTCGATGCCCTCGTGCGCGTAGAAGAACTCGTCGGGCCAGCCGCCCACGGCGTCGAAGACCGACCGGCGCATGGCGACCGCCCCCTCCCACAGCGCCGTGGCCGGGCTGGACTCGTGCGGATTGCCCACGCGCAGGCGGGGGACCCAGCGCCGCGGAGCCGGCAGGCCGGTGGGGTCGACCACCCGGGGCTGGATCAGCCCGAGGGTCGGGTCGGCGGCGAAGCGCGCCGCCACCGATGCCAGGAAGCCGGGGTCCGGCAGCGAGGCGTCGTCGTCGAGGAAGAACAGCAGGTCGCCGTCGACGAGCGGCACTCCGGCATTGCGACCCGACGGGATGCCGACGTTCTCCTGCAGGTGCAGCGCCTTGACGCCCTCCGGCAGGCCCGTCGGGTCCCACGAGTTGCCGACGACGACGATGTCGGTGTCGACGCCCTCCTGCGCCAGCAGCGACCGCAGGCCGCGGTCGAGGTCCTCGGGACGCCTGCCCATGGTCAGCACCACGACGCCGAAGCGTGGCCGGTCCGTCATCGCACGTCCACGGCGCATCGGCTCCGGGACTCGCTGGCGCTCATTCCTCGCCTCATCGCAGTCGGCTCGAGGAGAGGATCGAGGCAAGATGCCCGACGATCGTGACGACGCCGAAGACCGCGAGGAAGCCGACGAGGAAACGAGTGGCGGCGAGGTCACCCAGCAGCACGTCACCGACCGCGGCGACGAGTGCGAGCAGGGTGAGCTCGACCGAGTGGTACGCGCGCTGGAACGGGAAGAACCGCACGAGCGAGCGCAGGCGGCGCAGGCCGCTCGACCGCGGCGCCGCGACCTCCGCCTTCTCCTCCAGTCGCGGCATGTTGTTGTAGGCCCTCGAGACGTGGACCATGTCGTTGAGCGCCTTGTTGTAGAGGACCATGACGGAGACGAGCGCGCCGATCAGCGGCCACGGGCTGTCGAGCCAGCCCGCCTCGGGGAAGCCCGCGGCACGAAGACCCAGCGCGATCGGGATGAGCCCCTCGGCCGTGTAGTGGCCGACGCGGTCGATGAACACGCCCTTGGGGGACGTCGTCTGCCGCCAGCGGGCGACCTCGCCGTCGCTGCAGTCCCAGAGCATCTGCATCTGGCCGAGCAGCGCGGCGAGCACGGCGCCCGGCATGCCCGGGATCAGCAGGGCGAGCGCGGCGCTGGCGCCGGTCGCGACCATGAGCCAGGTCACGCCGTTCGCCGTGATCGGCGTCCTCAGGAGCACGCGGGTCAGGTACGGGCGAGATGCGGCGCTGGTAGGCGTCGGCGACCCAGTGCTCGGAGTTGCGGCGCCCGCGCACGGCAGGTGGCTGGCCCACCTCGCGGATCTGCGCGATCGTCGGATTGGCCGGACGGACCACCGGCTGCTCGGTCATGCGCGCGCCTTTGCCTGCACGGACAGCCACTGTACGGAAGCGACGACGACGAACAGCGCGGCCAGCAGCCAGGCCGCGATCGTGAGCCCGGAGGCGAGGGTCGCCGCCCCCAGGAGGGCGAGCACGAGGACGAGGGCCGTCCGGCCCTCCCAGCCCAGGCCCAGCCACAGCAGCCAGCGTGGTGCCGCACTGTCCTGCATGGCCCGGTACAGCGTGTCGTAGTGGTGGAAGGCCACGATCGTCATCCACCAGAACCCGACGACGACCACCGACGGGTGCCAGGCGAGGACGACGACCGCCACCACGCCCAGCTCGACGAGGCGAAGGAGCGCCGGCACCGCCCATGCGGCGCGGCCCGCCCACCAGCGCCGACGGGTCGCCGCAGGGACCAGGGCGCCGAGCAGGCCGAGGACCGGGCCCGAGTCCCCCTGCCGTGAGAGCAGGTCGACCCCCGCCTCAGGAGTGGGGCCTCGCCAGGTGAACGTCCGCAGGGTCCGGCCGGCGGTCACGTAGGCGAGGGCCAGCAGGCCCGCCACGAGCAGCACGCCCAGCGCCCACGAGGGCCCGAGGAGGGCGGCGAACACGCTGATCAGCAGCCAGCGCTCGCCGATGGGCAGGTGGATGGCCCGCTTCGCCCAGCGCACCGCGTCACGTCGGTTCATGCGCGTGGACATCTCCATCGCGCCGCTGACCGACCAGCCTCCGGCCGTGCCGGCCGCGCCGTCGTCGGGGACCCGGATGCCCAGGACGGGGACGTGCGCCTCGCGCATGCGCTGCACGCGCGAGAAGTCGTAGTCGGACATGTGCCGCGTCGTCTGGAGCACGACGAGCACGACCGCGAGCCACCAGATGTCCACGCCGAGTCGGTACGCCCCGTAGGCGAGGCCCGCGTATGCGAGGAACTCCTTGACGCGGTCCGTCGACGCGTCGAGCCACGCCCCGAGGGCGGAGAAGCGCCGGGTGGCCCGGGCCACCTCGCCGTCGACGCAGTCGATGATCAGGCTGAGCTGCAGGAGGACGGCCCCGAGGACGAGCGCCCAGCGGTCTGCCCACGGCGAACGCCCCGGCCGCGGCGATGCCGACGGCGAAGGAGATCAGCGTGATCGCGTTCGGCGTCCAGCCCAGGCGCAGCGCGACGCGGGTGAGCGGCTTCGAGAGCCGTCGCACGACGAAGGTCGAGTAGAAGCCGTCATCGACGCGGTTCGCCTGCAGCTGGGCGATGCGCGCGTCCGGGATCGATCCGGCGAGCCGACGGGCCTCGTCGATGTCGTCCGGGGAGCGCGACCACGGCACGTCGACCATGCCGACCGCGCGGAGGCCCACTCCGCCGCGGGTGATGGCCACCGCGACCAGCTCGACCAGGTCGGTGCCGGTCGTGGCCACCTCACCGCTGTCGACGGCGGCCGCCAGGTCGGCCACCAGCGCTGCGACGCTCGGACGGTCGGCGGCTGAGACGACCAGCGCGCCCACCGACACGTGGTCGGGCGCCGCCACCTGGTGGAAGCCCGTGCCGACGCTCGTCACGACGTGGTGGCGCACCCGCACGTCGGCCTGCTGCGAGGCGGGCCGCACGAGCAGGGCGGTGGCGGCGTAGGGGTCGTGGGTCAGGGGAGCCAGGGCCGCTGGCGAGACCACGAGGTCCGCGGCACGAACGGCGATAGGCCCCTCGCCGGCCCCGAGCAGGACGACGAGCTCGGCCAGTGCGGCCGCCACGGGCTGCCCTGCCCCCGGCAGGACGATGGGCTCGACAGCGCCGCCCGTGCGTGGCCGAACGGGCTCGGTCACGCGGTCGATGACCCGCGACGGAGCTTCTCGCGACCCTGCTGCCGAGTCCGGCGCCAGAGCTGCCCGGCCAGCTCGCGGGAGGTCACGCTCTCCTCACGGGCCGCCTCGATCACCGTCATGACGGCCTGGACTCCGGCGTCCACCGGAAGCACGTCCGCCGCACCCGCCGGCACCGGCGGTGACGACGGGACACGGCAGGCCAGGGCCTCGAGGTCGCCCAGCACGGTCACCCCCAGGGACCGGATGACCTCGACGGACTGCTGGCCCTTCTCGGCCGCCGCGTCCAGCGCCCAGTCAGGCGTGAACAGCCGCGGCTCGTCCGGTCCGGGCTCACGCCCCTCGACCATGCCGAGGGCGACGCCGCGGCGCACGTAGCGCACGTACTCGTCCCACTGGAGCTCCTTCTTGACCTTCTTGTTGAGGCGAACCAGCAGCTCCGCCTCCGCGGCCGTCATCGACCGGTTCGACGTCAGGTCCATGCGCGAGACGAGGACCTCGGGGGGCACGTCGAGGAGCTGCGCGAACGCCTGGAACTGCGCGCTGCGGTCGACGTCCTCCAGCACCAGGACCGTGACGTGATCGGGACCGACAGCCTCCGTCCAGCGCCGCAGGACGTCGCCGTGGTCGTGCCTCTTCCAGAAGGTGGGTGTCATGTTCTTCGAGACCCCCGGACCGGCGAAGACGTCGGTCAGCCACTTCTCGTAGGGAGTGGTCAGGCCGTACTTGAGGTACTGCTGCCACGAGGAGGGCAGCAGCCGCCCGAGATTGCGCAGGGTGACGACGACATGGACCCGGGAACCGCCCAGGTCGCGCGCCACGCCGGCGGCGACGTCGTCGGGTGCCTCGCAGAGGAACTCGCTGCTGATCATGACCCGCCCCTTGGCACGGCTGGTGCGGCGGGCGAGCTTGTCGAAGTGCGATCGGTCCATGACCGCGCCACCCCGGGTGTTCCAGCCCCACGGCCTGCCCAGGACGGCGAGGGCGGCCCGGTGGTGCGCCTGGAGCCTGCCGGGATACGAGACGCCCGCGGCCTTGAGCTCGGGCCGGGCGTCGGCCAGGGCGGCCTGGATGGCCGTGGTCCCGGTCTTGTGGACACCGACATGGAGGAGCACCCCGTTCGGGGGAACGGGCGTCGCGTCGGGCAGCATCACGCGGACAGCCTAGACGGGACCGTCCGCGGATCCCTCCGGCGAATCATCCGTGGCGGCGCCGGGCTGCTCGCCTCGACGCAGCTCGCGCATCCGGGCGATCGCGTCGGGCACCGAGGTCTGGGCCACCACGCTGCCGGCGTCGAGCAGGATGGCCCGGTCGCAGAAGCGGCGGAACTGCTTCTGGCTGTCGGAGGCGAGGAGGAAGGAGACCCCGTCCTCGCGCTTCAGGTCCACGTGCGTCCAGCACTTCTGCCGGAAGTCGCGCTCCCCGACGATGAGGACCTGCTCGATGGCATAGGCGCGGGCATCGGTGGCCATCGCGATCGACCACGCGAGCCGCTGGCGGATGACAGGCTGGGCGGTGCCGAGGTACTTGTCGAGCATGCCCTCCACGCCGGCGAAGGTGACGATCCAGTCGAGCTTCTCCCCCACCTCGTCCGGGGTCATGCCCACGTAGGCACCGACGACGTAGATGTTCTGGCGCACCGTGTAGCCGCGGTTGAAGGCCCTGGCGAGCTCGATCATCGGGATCACGGGCACCCGTCGTCGCACGGAGCCCTCGTCGGGCATGAGCGTGCCGGCGGCCAGGCGCAGCAGGGCCTCGCGACCCGATCCCCTGCCGCCGACGACGGCGACCGACTCCCCCTCGCCGAGGGCGAAGGTGGCATGTCGCAGGCGCCATACCTCGTCGCGCTTGACCTCGCCCGCGATGCGGCGCAGCCGCTGCCGCCGTCCGTCGCCCTTGCGTCGGCGCCGGCGGGGCAGCCGCACGCCGGCATCGTCGAAGGCCACGATGGCGTCGAGCTTGGGGCTCAAGGACAGGCGGGCCACGTCACGCCTCCTTCAGGATGCGCGGCTCGAGGCGGCGGAACACCACGATCCCGACGACCAGGATGACCAGGCTGATCCCGATGGACAGGGCGAACGCACCCACGGCCACATGCTCGTCCGTCCAGAAGCCGATGCGGTAGAGCCCGAACACGCCCACGAGCGGGTTGAGCGCCGCGAGCGGCTGCAGGTTCTGGGGGATGTTGGCGATCGAGTAGATGATCGGCGAGAGGTAGAACATCGCCCGCAGGACGATCCGCACGATGCGCGCCAGGTCCGGGATGACCACCGAACCGGCCGAGACCAGGAGGGCCACCCCGTACATGAGGGCGAACTGCAGGAGGACGCCCACGGGGTAGAGCAGGATCAGCGGTCCCGGCCAGAACTGCGTCGCGACCATGGCCAGGATGATGACGGGCAGCGAGAACACGAACTCGACCATCGACACCAGGATCACCCGCACGACCCACAGCTCGGTCGGCAGGAGGCTCACCCGCAACTGTCCGCCCGCCCGACGGAAGACCCTGGTCGATGCCGAGATGCCCTTCGTGAACCACCACCACGGCAGGATGGCCAGGCTCAGGAACAGCACATAGGGCTGCTGCCCGAGGGCTCGGGCGCCGAGGAGCACGGAGAACACGAACCAGAGCACGAGGGACATGCCCAGCGGCTCGAGGAGCGTCCAGAGGTAGCCGAGGCGGAACTTCGTGTACTGCTTCTGCAGGTCGCGGAGGACCAGCATGCGGAGCACCTGACGGTGCTCCCAGAGAGATCGCACGCTGGTTACGATAGGTCACACCCGCGCTCGGACGATCAGGGCCACGCGGTTGACCCTTCACACCAGGCGGAGACAGTGAGCACACCACGCAAGGCGTCGGACGGCGCGGTCAAGGGCTTCGCGAAGAAGGCGGCCCGTGGCGTGGCCCGCCGCATGCGCGAGTTCGGGCAGGTCGAGGCCGACGGCTTCGACCTGACTGACGTGCCCAGCGCCGACGTGGCGCTCTACTTCGCCGACGGCCCCACGAAGCTCTACCAGCTGACCCAGTGGCTGCCGGTCTTCGAGGCGAAGACCGACATGACGACGATCGTGGTCGTCCGCCACATCGAGACATATCGCACACTGCTGGGCCTCACCTCGCTGCGCGTGCTCCTCGTGCCGCGGTACGAGATCCTCATGGCGCTGTACGACCGAGCCGACTTCCACGCGGTGGTCTACGTCAACAACGGCTGGACCAACTTCCAGTCGCTGTCGTTCCAGCAGGCGGTCCACATCCACGTGAACCACGGCGAGAGCGACAAGATCTGCATGGTGAGCAACCAGGCGAAGGCCTACGACAAGGTCTTCGTCGCGGGCGAGGCAGCCATCCGACGTCATGCCGCCGCCCTGGCCTGGTTCGATCCCTCGCACCTCGTCCGCGTCGGACGGCCGCAGCTGGACCTGCCCGTACCCGACGCCGCTCCCCCGTTCGACGGTCCGACGATCACCTACGCGCCCACCTGGGAGGGCGAGGACGACGCGAACAACTACACGTCCGTCGACCGCTACGGCCCCCAGGTCGTGGCTGCGGCGCTCGCCCAGCCCGGAGCACGCGTCCTCTACAAGCCGCACCCCCGCGTCGCGATCACGAGCGACGCCGGCGTGGCCCGCGGCCACCAGCAGATCCTGCGACTCATGGACGCGGCCATCTCCGCAGATCCGGGCCGGGGCCACGCGGTGCTGCTGTCGGCCGACGTGCTGGGGGTCATCCGCGTCACCGACCTGATGATCGCCGACGTCTCGAGCGTCAGCCTCGACCACCTGTACCTGCGTCCGGACGCACCCGCTGGCCCTGTGCGACAGGCGCACCGACCGCGCCGCGCCTGCTCGAGGACGCTCCGGTGGCCGCTGGGTGCGCTCGTGGTGGACGCGTCCAGCATCGACACCCTGGCCGCCGACCTCGCCGCCCTGCTCGCCGATGACACCCTGCGGCAGAAGCGGCACGAGCTGCGCGACTTCTACTTCGACTCGCTCGCCCCCGGCGAGAGCACGACCCGGTTCTGGGACGAGCTGTCGAGCGCCATCAGCCACCACGACGCCGCTCTTCGCGAGCTGAGCCGCGTCCGCCACATCGAGGAGAACGCATGACGGTCCAGGCAGTGATCCTCGCCGCAGGGATGGGCACCCGCCTGGGCCGCCCGTGGCCGAAGCCGCTGACGCCGCTGTCCGACGGGCGCACGATCATGAAGCAGCAGATGGACAACGTCCTCGGGGCGTTCGACGACGTTCGCATCACGACCGTCGTGGGCTTCAAGCTCGAGCTGATCCTGGAGGAGTTCCCGGACGTCGCGTACGTCTACAACGAGAACTACGACCGGACGAACACCAACCGGAGCCTGCTCAAGGCACTGCGCCAGTCCGCTCCCGGCGGCGTTCTCTGGATGAACGGCGACGTCGTCTTCGATCCGCGGGTGCTCGAGCGCGTGCAGGACCTGATCGCAGCAGAGCAGTCGTTCATCTGCGTCAACACCGCGGTCGTGGGCGAGGAGGAGGTCAAGTACACCGTCGATGCGGACGGCTACGTCGACCGGCTCTCGAAGACCGTCACGGACGCCCTCGGCGAGTCGGTGGGCATCAACTACGTCGGCGCAGGCGACAAGGCCCAGCTGATCACGCGCCTGGCCGAGTGCGACGACTCCGACTACTTCGAGCGGGGCATCGAGATCATGATCGAGAAGGACCGCACGCGCGTCGTGCCCTTCGACATCCGAGACCTCTTCGCGGTCGAGGTCGACTTCGAAGAGGACCTCAGCCGCGCGAACCAGCACCTCTGACCCGCCTGCCGAGCCGCGTCGAGCTGACGCCGTCACTCCGCGGATCGCTCGAGCCGGGGCAGCACCTCGCCATTCGGCGGAAGGGCGGTCAGCGCAGGACACGGGCGATCAGGTCCTCCCACTCGTCGATGACGAGGTCGGCACGGAACCGGCGACACGGCGGCCCGGGCGCGTCCCCCGAGCGCGGCCCGCAGGTCCGCGTCGGACATGAGCTCGTCGAGTGCGTCCGCCAGGGCGGGGGCGTCCGCCCGAGGCACGACGCGCCCGGCGCTGCCGTCCTCGGTCAGCAGCCGCACGCCCGCCGAGCAGTCGGTGGCCACGCACGGCAGCCCGAGCGCCATCGCCTCCGCCAGAGCCAGCGGCAGTCCCTCCGTCAGCGACGGCAGTGCGAGCAGGCTCGACCGGCGCAGCTCGGCCTCGGCATCGGAGACCGGCGGGACGAGGTCGACCCTGTCCCCGCCCGCGGGCAGGGCCGCCACCTGCGCGCGCACGGCCTTCTCCTCCGGACCTGACCCCACGATCCGCAGCCGCCAGTCGGGGTGGCGCTCGGCGACGAGTCCCCACGCCTCGACGAGGAAGCGCGGCCCCTTCTCCTGCGACAGCCGGCCCAGGTAGGTCACCGTGCGATGGCCACCCGTCGGGTCAGCCGGCTCGGCGGGCCAGAAGGCCAGCGGGTTCGCCTGCCAGGCGGTGTTGTTCAGGCCGTCGCGCCGGAACCGCTCGGCGTCCTCGGGGGTGAGCAGGGTGAACAGGTCGACGTCGCGGTACAGCTCGAGGGCCCTCGGCAGGTCGCGCCCGGCGGCAGCCGCCTCGTACGACGAGTGGTACTGGCCGATCACGGCCCAGTCCGCGTGCGGCACGTCGGCCAGGTGCTCCATGGCCCACAGCTGCGATGTCACGACGATCCCGGGCGGGCCGTCGGCGAGGACCTCGGCCAGCCGATCGACGGCCGCCTGCCGGAGCGAGGCGCGCTGGGAGATGAGCCGGCGCACCGACGGCCGCAGCCGCGTGCCCAGCCGGGAGTCACGGGGCGGCGCCGGCCACTCGGCCGGCATCAGGGTGAACCGACGGAACGCGGGCTCAGCGACATACTCGTGGCGAGGCGCATGAGGGGCGACGCCGACGAGGTCGACGGCATATCCGCGCAGGCCGAGCTGCTGGGCCACCACATGCACGACACGCTGGGCGCCGCCGAGCTCATCGATGTTGTTCGCCATGATGACGATGCGTGGCCTGCTCATCGGGTCTCCACCCGGGCGACCACAGCTTCGACGGAATCCTGGGTTGCCGAGCCGTCGACGGGACCGGCCGCGCGGGATGCCCAGGCGCGCCTCCGGGGGCCGTGCGCCGCATCCCAGCCGTCAGGATCGCCCAGCCAGCGCCAGACCTCGTCGACGAGCGCGGACTCGCTGAGCACGACCGGACCGGCCTCGTCGGCCCAGGGGTACAGCCCGCGCGTGCGGTTGGCGAACTCCTCCCGGTCCGGCTGGAACAGGATGACCGGCACGTTCATGGCCGCGGCATCGCCGATGATCGACGAGTAGTCGGACACGAGCAGGTCGGCAGCGGCCAGGAAGGGCAGGACGTCCTCCTCGTGGGCGAGGTCGCGGACGGACGATCGCAGGCGGGTCGGCACGGGACCGGCCTCCCCCGCGGGGCCATGCACCAGCAGGTACGCGCTCCTCCCCATCGTGGCGGCCCACGCATCGAGGTCGAGCAGGTCCGACGTCGCGCCGACCAGGCGGCGTGACGGGCTCCAGACGATGACGACGCGGTCGGCGGGCAGGTCGAGTCGACGTCGCAGCCCGGAGGGGTCGCCGGCGCGCTCTGCGGCAGGGCGGTCGACTCGAGGAAGACCCGGATGGATCGTCGGCCCGGAGTAGCCGAACGCGCCTTCGAGGATGCTCGCCGACTCCGGCGACGCGGCGAGCAGCAGACCCCATTGCCGGGCGCGACGGCGCACCGACGCGATGGCCGCCCGGCTCACGAGGACGCTCGGATCGTCGAGCCCCAGCCGATGGAACGGGACGCCGGTGCCGGCATTCACCACGAGCGCCCGCGGCCCCGGTCTCGTCAGGGGTGCCGCTGTCCCGTCGCCCACGACGACCGCCGCTCGACCGAGCAGCCAGGCCGACCGCAGGCTCTGCCGCTCGAGCGCCTCGGCACCCGCGGGCACGCGCCGCGGGTTCGCGCGGTGGATCCACGCCTGGGCGATGTCGGGGTGCGCCAGAGCCAGCCCGTCCCCGAGAGCTCGCACATTCCCGTCGAAGGATCGTCCCCCATCGGCTTCCAGCACGGCAAGGCGCCTCGACGGAAGTCGGCCACCCAGCCAGGCGAGTGCAGGGACCAGGGCATCGCGGCGGGCGAGTGAGGTGATCGTGGCGAGTCGCGTCGCGCCCGGCACACCGAACCACCAGTCCCTCAGGGACGCCAGTCGCGTGCGCACGCGGCCCGACCGTGCGGCCCTCCAGCCGACCGCACCGTTGTCGTAGGGCACCAGCTCGAGGGTGTCGGGGCCGCTCCATCTCCTGCGTCCGGGGAACGCGAGCGCCGCCTCGCCGACGGCGGACTCAGGGGAGCGAGCGCTGGTCACATTGACGAGCCCGCCTCGGCCGAGGGCCAGTGCGACGGTGCCGCGGTCCTTCTCCTCCAGTGGCCTCTGCAGTGCGTCGGTCGCACGGCCCTCAGCACGCCACGTCCGCCGGATTCCGTCGTCGCCGGTCCAGACCGCCGGCACCGCCACAACCGTGCGGTCGCCGCCGATGAGGTAGCGCAGCTCGATCGTCGCCGCCTCTTCCAGCGAGCCGTCGTAGTCGACGGTGCTGCCGCTCGCCGACACGCGCCCCCCCTCCACCGAAAGCGCGTCGACCCGGTGCAGGTAGCGCCGCTGCGTGAACGGGACGTCGAGGAGCTGGAGGTCGTCGACGTCCAGCCAGTCGTGCGCGGGGATGCCCGCAGCCGGCTCGCCCCCGTCCAGATGGGAGCAGCCCCACCACTGGCGTCCGTTCCGCTCGACGATCCGCACATCCACGACCGACGCCCACTTGACGAAGCGCATCGCTGATCTCACGCCCTCCAGATCGCGCAGGAGGAGGTGGTAGATGGCGACCCGCAACGCCGGACGGAGCTGCCAGGCGGGCTGCAGGTTGACCTGCTCGACGTAGGGCACGAGCCGGTCGATCAGCACCGCAGCGGTCTCGTCGTCCACCTCGAGCATGGAGGACAGGTAGAGGTAGAGGTCGTGGCGCAGGAACTTCAGGTCCTTGACCTGCTGGATCCGGTCGAGTCCGCGCGAGGAGAGGAAGGAATCGATGCGCCGGTTGATCTCGATCCGGCTCTCGACGTTGCGGGCCTCGTTGCGCCGCTGCGTGATCGACGGCTCCTCGCTCAGGCGGTCGACATGCCAGCGGTAGACGACCTGCGGGATCACCGCCAGACGCCCCGCGGCCGCCATGGCCTCGAGGGTGAACAGCTGGTCCTCGAACAGCAGTCCTTCGGGGAAGCGCAGCCCGTTGTCCCGGAGCAGGACGGACCGGTAGATCTTGTTGACCGAGATGGTGTCGTAGAGCAGGTCGGGGAGGTCGGCGAGCCCGTCCGCCACCCTCAGGCTCGCGTGCACGTCCTCCCGCCAGCGCCGGACCCGGCCGGTGCGTGCGTCGACGCGCTCGGCAGTGCCGCACACGACATCCGCCCCGGTGCGCTCGGCGGCCTCGAGGAGGTTCTTGCAGGCGTGGCGCTCGTACTCGTCGTCGGAGTCGCAGAACATGACCCACGGGGCGGTCGCGAGGTCCATCCCACGGTTGCGGGGCGCGCTGCACCCGCCGGAGTTCTCCGCCAGGCGCTCGTACCGGATGCGCGGATCGTCCTGCGCCAGCCGTCGCACGACATCATCCGTCGCATCGGTCGACGCATCGTCGACGACGATGATCTCGAGGGACCGGAGCGTCTGGCGCTGCACCGACCGGATGGCCCGGGGCAGGCGCGCCGCGTCGTTGTAGGAGATGACGACGACGCTGACGTCGGGAGTCATCGTCGGCCTCGGAGCTCCAGCGCCCGCTCGACAAGCACGGCGGCGCGGGCGTCGAAGCTGTGGTCGCGGGCGACGCGGGCAGCAAGGGCCAGTCGGTCCTCGCGACTGGGGAACTGGGCGTCGCGGTCACCGGACAGGGCCGCCACGAGGTCCGCGGAGTCCGCGTAGGTGCGCACGCCGCCCCCGAACACTGCGGCCAGCCCGGTCGCGTCGTCCGTGAGGATCCGGCTCCCGCAGGCAGCCGCGTCGAACAGCCTGTTCGACAGGAAGCCCTCGGCCGCCATGTCCGGCCAGTGGTCGTTCAGCACGACTCCCGCGCCCGCGTACGCCGCCGGCAGGTCGCCGTTGGCGATGAACTCACCCCGGATCTGCCCTGGCTGCAGGAAGTGCTCCCAGCCCACGCCGTACACGGCCAGGTCCAGGCCCGCCTCCACGGCGTAGCGGACGGCTGGGCGGTACTCGGCGCGGGTCGACCCGACGAAGAGCATCGGCTCGCCGGAGTCGGGCTCGGCGGCATCGGGACGGAACCGGTGCGGATTGGTGGCCTGGAGCAGGGGCGTCACGGGGACACCGAACTCGTCAGAGGCACCGCGGGACCAGTGCTCGCTGGCGGCGAAGACGGCGTCGTACTGGGACGGCTCGTCGGTCTCGACGAGCTCGGGGTGGCTGATCACCCAGAGCATCCACGTGGCGTTGCCGCGACGGGGCACGGTCCGGCGCAGGCCGCGGAGGACGACGACCACGTCGTCGTACTCCCTGGCCTCGGTGGTCGCGCCCCCGCGGAACACGACGCGGGCGCTCTGGCCCGCCCTCGTCAGTGCATCGACGAGATCGGCCGCGAACCAGGTGTCACCCCACTGCTCCCCCGCCGCACCCTTGGGTGCGGCGACGACGACCGCCCACGTCATCGGCTTCGCTTCTCGTCGCCTGAACACGTCAGACCTCGTCCACGGGGCTCGACCGCTCGGATCGCGGGATGCCGCGCAGGAAGCCCAGGCCCCAGGATCCGTGCATCGTCGCGTACACGAGTGGCAGCCGGACGGCGGCGGCGCCGTCGAGCCGAGGCGGCGTCATGGCGCTCTGCGCACTGGCGGCAAGGGTGAGCGCGGCGTAGCCGACCGGGGCCGCCAGTCCGAGGGCGGCCAGCCCCGGCTGCCTGCTGACGGCACCGGCGGCGGCCACCGCGAGGCCCGCCGCGACTCCCATGACCGCGACGGGAGCGGCCAGGTACCGAGCCGACAGTGTCTCGGGATGGCGCCGGCTCACCTCGCGACGCCACCGTCCGTAGTCGTGGTACTGCCGGGCCAGCGCCTTGAGGGTGTGCCGCGGCCGGTAGGTGACGTGCATGTCGGGCGTGAACCAGACGACTCCCCCGGTCTGCCGGATGCGCAGGTTCATCTCCCAGTCCTGAGCCCGCACCATGGACTCGTCGTAGCCGCCGACGCGCTCCAGGGCGGCCCGGCGGAAGCAGCCGAGGTAGACCGTGAGGGCGGGGCCGGGCTCGCCCCCCACGTGGAAGGCGGCCCCGCCGACGCCGAAGCGGGAGGTCATCGCGCGGGCGACGGCCCGCTCGAAGTCGTTCGTCCCCTCGGCCGCCATGATGCCGCCCACGTTGTCGGCGCCTGTCTCCTGCAGGGTTGTCACGCCCGTGCGCACATAGTCCGGCGGCACCATCGCGTGCCCGTCGATGCGGACGACGACATCGCCCTCACCGCCGGCGATGGCGGCGTTCAGGCCGGACGGTGTGCGTCCTGTCGGGTTGTCGACGACGTGCACATGGTCGTTGGCCGCTGCCAGCGACCGGGCCACCGCCATGGTGCCGTCCCGGGAGGGTCCGACCGCGATGACGATGTCGAGGTCACCGGGGTAGTCCTGCCCGAGGAGTCGTTGCACTGAGTCCAGGAGATGCCGCTCCTCGTTGACCACCGTCATGATGATGGACACGTGCGGCCAGGTCGTCACGGCGCGTCCTCCGTGCCGAACGCGTGATGGCGGATCAGGCCGGCGTGCGTGGCGGTCGTCTTGGTGAGGAAGTGCTCGTCGCGCACGGATGCGGTGTGACCAGCGGAATGCCGCACGTACACGTAGCCGATGCCGTGCGTGCGGTACACGAGCCCGCCGTCCGCGAGAAGACGGTCGAGCAGGGCTCGATCGACGCTCTTGGGCACAGGCCGCCACCCGCCCACAGCCGCCAGATCAGCACGCGAGATGAGCATCGTTCCGCCAGCCACGAAGTCGGCGTACTTCTCGGCCGCGTACGTCGGCCGGAACACAGTCGTGTCCTGCGACTCGAGGTAGACCCAGTCCAGCGCCTTGCCGACGATCTGCGCTCCCGAGTACTGGCGCGCGAGCACGAGGTCCCACACGTGGTCCGGTCCGTAGTGGTCGTCGTCGTCCATCTTCGTGATGAGCGCACCCTCGGCCCGGTCGCTGCACGCCTGGAGGGCCTCCCCCAGCGTGCGGCTGCCATCGACCGCCACCACGGTCACCGGGAAGGGCGCGTCCTGGGCCAGCTCCCACACGCGTGCCGCATCGACGCGGCCGCCATGCGCCCCCACCACGATCTCCAGACGCGGATACCGCAGTCTCGAGACCTGGCGGAAGGCGTGCTCGAGGTGATCGGGACGATGGGTGACGAGCACGACGCTGACCGTCGGCCATGCGTCCAGTGCCGCGGCTGGCCCGTACTGCCGAAGGGCATGACGTCGCGCATCGACGGAGGCCACCTGCCAGCCGAGATGGTCGTCGGCATCGGGCAGTGCCTGCGCGTCCTCGGCCAGCACCACCCCGCAGGCGTTGAGCTGATGGGCGACAGCCGGTGGCAGCGCGTCGCCGACGACGGCGCCCACGCCGCGCAGGGCCGTCACCTCCGCTGCGCCGACGGACCCCGTGAAGACGACGCGTGCATCAGCGAGCGCGATGCTGACGGTGCCGTCCGCGACCGTCGCAGCCCCCACCGCGGTGGCGCCCACGGCTCGGCGCCCCACGGGGCGATGGACGGTGGGATCGACGTCGACGTCGAAGGCATGGCCGTCCCTCGTCCACGTCTCGGCGGACATGTGCACCGTCGCCCGGCGCTCTGGCCATCGGTCGGAGTCGATGTCGGGAACGAGGAGGACGTCGCAGCGACGAACGTGCGCATCGCGGGTCTCGTCGGCCAGGAGCACGTCGTGCAGCTGGCCCGCCAGCGACGCGGCCGCCGCGGGCAGTCCCGGGGCGAAGGTCAGCAGCGGTCCGAGGTCGCCGGACGGGACTGGGCGCAGGCACCGGACCGCGGCCGCGAGAACGAGGGCCGCGTCGGCCGGCTCGAGGAGCCCCAGCCTGAGTCGGACGCCGGTGCCCTTGGGCTCCACCCCGAGCTCTCGAATGCCGGGCAGTCGCGGACTGCCGATCCAGCCGGGAGCCGGCGGGCGCCACCTGTCGACGGTCAGGTCGAGCTGGATGATCGATCCGCTCGAGACGCTGCAGACGGCAAGCCGCTGGAGGTCGTGCAGGCGATCGGCCCGCACGTCCCACGCCGACCCGCCCTGACGGACGCGCACGCGGGCACCCGGGAGCTGCGGCACGGTCACACGCAGCACTGTATTGGGTGCCGAGCCCCCGACCCGTCAGGTCACGACCGCCCAGGCGGCCGGACCTACTTCAGGACCTGCTTGGCCATGACGATGCGCTGGACCTGGTTGGTGCCCTCGTAGATCTGGGTGATCTTGGCGTCGCGCATCATCCGCTCGACCGGCCAGTCCTTGGTGTAGCCCGCACCGCCGAGGGCCTGCACCGCATCGGTGGTCACCTCCATGGCGACGTCGGAGGCGAACGCCTTCGCAGCCGCGCCGAAGAAGGTGAGATCGGCGTCCCCGCGCTCGCTCTTCGCAGCGGCGACATAGACCAGCTGCCTGGCCGCCTCGAGCTTCATCGCCATGTCGGCGATCATGAACTGAATGCCCTGGAACGACGCGACCGGCTTGCCGAACTGGTGGCGGTCCTTCACGTAGGCGGCGGCAACGTCGAGGGCGCCCTGCGCGATGCCGACCGCCTGCGCACCGATCGTCACGCGCGTGTGGTCGAGCGTTCGCATAGCGGTCTGGAATCCCGTCCCGACCTCTCCGACGACCCGATCGCCCGGGATCCAGCAGTTGTCGAACAGGATCTCGCGGGTGGGAGACCCGTGGATGCCGAGCTTGCGCTCAGGTGTCCCGAGGGAGAAGCCCTCGTCGTCCGCATGCACGACGAACGCGGAGATGCCTCCGCGCGGGCCCTTCTCGGGGTCGGTGACAGCCATCACCGTGTAGTACTTCGAGATGCCCGCGTTGCTGATCCAGCTCTTCTGGCCGTTGAGCACCCAGCCGTCGTCCTTGGCGACCGCCCGGGCCTTCATCGACGCTGCGTCGCTGCCCGCCTCGCGCTCGCTCAGGGCGTACGAGAACATCGCCTCGCCGCTGGCCACCTGCGGGAGGTACGTCTTCAGCAGGGTCTCGTCCGCCGCGACCAGCAGCGGCATCGTGCCCAGCTTGTTGACCGCCGGGATGAGCGAGCTCGACGCGCACCCGCGCGCGACCTCCTCGATCACCAGGCAGGCGGCAAGCGCGTCGCCGCCCTCGCCGCCGTACTCCTCGGGGATGTGGATCGCGTGGAAGCCGGACGCCCGCAGGGCCTCGTAGACGTCCCAGGGGAACTCCCCGGTCTCGTCCACCTCGGCCGCGCGCGGCGTCACCTTGGCGGCCACGAGGTCGCGCACGGCCTCGCGGAGCGCCTCGTGCTCCTCGGTCAGAGTGAATTGTTGGAAGTCCTTGTTTCCGGCCACGGACGACAGACTACTAGCCTGTCCGGATGCCACCTCGTCTGTCCGTCATCGGCACCGGCTACCTCGGTGCCACGCACGCCGCCTGCATGGCTGAGCTCGGCTTCGAGGTGATCGGGCTCGACGTCGACCCCGCCAAGGTGGAGCTGCTGCGGTCGGGCCGGGTCCCGTTCTACGAGCCCGGTCTCGACGAGGTCCTCGCCCGCAACATCGAGGCTGGCCGCGTCCGCTTCACGACCTCGTTCGAGGAGGTGGCTGCGTTCGCCGACGTGCACTTCATCTGCGTCGGCACGCCGCAGACGGCCGGGGCCCAGAAGGCCGACATGTCGCAGGTGTTCGGCTCGGTCACGTCGCTGGCGCCCCATCTCCGACCCGGCGCCCTTGTCGTGGGCAAGTCGACCGTGCCGGTGGGCACGGCCGCCGAGCTCGCCGACCTGCTGGCCACGACCGCCGCCGACGGCGTCGAGGTCGCCTGGAACCCCGAGTTCCTGCGCGAGGGCTTCGCCGTCGAGGACACCCTCCATCCAGATCGCCTCGTCGTGGGCGTCCGATCGCAGAGCGCGGAGGACCGCCTGCGCGAGGTGTACGCGCCGATCATCGCCGAGGGCGTGCCGTTCCTCGTCACGGACTTCCCGACGGCCGAGCTCGTCAAGGTCGCCGCCAACTCCTTCCTCGCCACCAAGATCTCGTTCATCAACGCCATGGCCGAGGTGTGCGAGGCGGCCGGAGCCGACGTCACCCAGCTGGCCACCGCCATCGGCTACGACCCGCGGATCGGCAGCCGCTTCCTCGCTGCCGGCCTCGGCTTCGGTGGCGGGTGCCTGCCCAAGGACATCCGCGCCTTCATGGCTCGCGCCGGCGAGCTGGGGGCGGAGGACGCGGTGGCGTTCCTGCGCGAGGTCGACCAGATCAACCTGCGCCGCCGTGCAGCGACCGTCGACCTCGCCCGGGACGCCATCGGCGGCGACTTCCGCGGCCGGCGGATCACGGTCCTCGGCGCGACGTTCAAGCCGGACAGTGACGACGTCCGCGACTCGCCCTCGCTCGACGTCGCCGTGGCGATGAGCAACGCCGGCGCGGACGTCGTCGTCCACGACCCCAAGGGCCTCGCGAACGCCAAGCGCGTCTACCCGCACATGACCTACATGGACGACCTCCGCGAGGCGCTCTCCGGCGCGCAGCTGGTCGTGCTGGGCACCGAATGGCGCGAGTATCGCGAGCTCGACCCCGCCACCCTCGGCGACCTCGTGGCCGACCGGCACGTCATCGACGCGCGCAACGCGCTCGATCCGGCCGCGTGGCGCGACGCCGGGTGGTCGTACCGGGCGCTGGGCCGGCCGACGGCATGAACCGTCCCGAGGAGATCCGCGCGGCCCTCACGGACAGCACGACCTGGTTCGTGGTGGGCCTCGCGGACAATCCGGCACGCGAGGCTTACGGCGTTGCGGCCTACCTGCAGCAGCAGGGCAAGCGGATCGTGCCCATCCATCCTCGCGCGGAGGCGGTCCATGGCGAGCAGGGCTACCCCACGATCGCCGATGCCACCGCGGCGCTCGGCGCACCCGACGTGGTCGACGTCTTCATCAACTCCGAGCATGCGGGCCAGTTCGCCGATCAGGCGGTCGCCGCAGGGGCTGGCGTCGTGTGGTTCCAGCTGGGCGTCATCGACGTCGACGCCGCGCAGCGCGTCGTCGACGCGGGCGTCGTCATGGTGATGGATCGCTGCCCCGTGGTCGAGATCCCCCGTCTGCTGTCCTGACGTCCTCGGCCTCGGCCTCGGGGCGCGAGTACGGCTGGCCGATGCGCACGGACGCCACCGCCGCTGCCACGAGGACGGCACCCCCGGCCACGTTCTCCCATGAGCCGCCCCCCGTGGTGACGAACAGCCCCGCGAGGGCCAGCAGGAGCAGGAGCGCCGCGCCCACGAGGTTGACGCGGACGAGCACGGTGAGTCGCCCGGCGGCGATCCAGGTCATCGAGGCGAGCGCGACGAGGACGAGGAACAGGGGAAGGGTCGACCACTCCGCGGTGAGCTGGACGTCCTTGTCCTCCTCGCCGAAGGCCACGAGGGTGAGGCTCGACAGGCCGGCGGCCGCGCCGATGGCGCCGAACATCAGGACCACGTGCATCAGGAGCCACGCACGCAGCCGTCCCGGTCCCTCCGGGACGCCGGCCGGCATGACGCTGGAGAAGTAAAGGGTCCAGACGGCGAACACCACGACGAACGTCAGGGCGAAGTACACGGGGTTCGGGATCGACGACAGGCCGCCGAGCGTGGACACGAGCCCGATGAAGGCCTCACCGAGGACGATGATGACCAGCTGGCCGAGTCGCTCACCGAGGTGCTCGGCGTCCACGAGCGAGGCGCACCGTCCGACGACCACGAAGAGCGGGACAGCCGCAACGGCGACGCCCACGGTGATGATCCAGGTGGGGGCACCGGTGACCGTCCACTCGGCGGAGTCGGGAAGCAGCAGCCCGAGGGCGAGGACGGCCGCGGCGGCGCCTGAAGCCCAGGCGAGAACGCGGACGTGGCGTCGGACGCCCGGATCGGCAGGCCTGAGCAGGACGTAGGTGGCGCAGACCGCGGCGAAGGCAACCGCGAGCGCTCCGAACCCGGTCGCGTTCGAGAGTCCCTCGTCGGCAACCGTCCCCAGCGCGGCGATGACGATCGCGAGCATCTGCAGCAGTCCGAGCATCCGTCGGAGCGAGCTGTCCTCCGGCACGAGGTTGTTGCCGAGAGTGGTCAGGAGCCACAGGACGAACATGATCAGCGTCCATGCGGCAATCCACAGGCCCAGTCCCCACGTGGGCTTGGCTGCGAAGGTGTGACCCGTGTAGCTGACGGCCGCAACGATGACGAGGTCGTAGAAGAGCTCGAACCAGCCGACCCGCTGGTGCGGCGCGCTCACCGTGCGAGGTTGGCGTTCTTGGCCTTGGCCTGGGCGTTGAGGTCGTCCTGGTAGGCCGCCATGGCGTTGACGAGGTCGTGGTCCGCGATGCCCAGCATGCGCACCGCGAGCAGCCCGGCGTTGCGGGCGTTGCCGATGGCGACCGTCGCCACCGGGACGCCGGCCGGCATCTGGACGATCGAGAGCAGGGAGTCCATGCCGTCCAGCGTGGACAGCGGCACCGGAACCCCGATGACGGGGAGCGGCGACAGGGAGGCGAGCATCCCCGGCAGGTGGGCCGCACCGCCCGCGCCGGCGATGATCACCTTGATCCCGCGGTCGGCGGCCTCCGAGCCGAAGGCCACCATCTCGCGCGGCATGCGGTGGGCCGACAGCACCATCGCCTCGAAGGGCACGCCGAAGTCCTCGAGCGCGGAAGCGGCCGCCTGCATGACCGGCCAGTCCGAGTCGCTGCCCATGCAGATCGCGACCAGGGGGCTCTCACTCATCGATGACTCCCGCGAAGTAGTCGGCCGCGTGCCGGCCACGTGCCAATAGTTGCTCATAGTCGGTGCCCACGACGGTGACATGCCCCACCTTGCGGCCGGGCCGGACCTCCTTGCCGTAGAGGTGCACCTTCAGCCCCGGGTCGCGGGCCAGGACGTGCCGGTACGCGGAGTAGAGGTCGCCGACGTCGCCGCCGAGGATGTTGACCATCACCGCGTATGGGGCGACCAGGGTCGGGTCCCCGAGCGGCAGGTCGAGCACGGCGCGCAGATGGTTCTCGAACTGGCTCGTTCGCGCACCCTCGATCGACCAGTGGCCCGAGTTGTGCGGCCGCATGGCGAGCTCGTTGACGTACAGCTCGTAGCCGTCGTCGAACATCTCGACAGCCAGCATCCCCGTCACGTTGAGGTCGCGCGCGATCCGGAGGGCGATCTCCTGGGCCTCCAGCGCACGCGCGGCCGCCAGGCCCGGCGCCGGGGCGACGACCTCCGCGCAGATGCCGTTCGCCTGCACGGTGCGCACGACGGGATAGGCCACGGCCTGCCCATGGGGCGAGCGCGCCACCTGGGCCGAGAGCTCCTGCACGAAGTCGATCCGCTCCTCCGCCAGCCACTGGGCGCCGGCGGCAAGCGGGACGGCGAGGACGTCCGCCGCCTCTCCCGCCGACTCGACCACCCACACCCCGCGGCCGTCGTACCCGCCGCGGGAGGTCTTGAGCACGACCGGCCAGCCCGTCTCGGCAGCGAACTCCTCGACGTGATCGAGCGCGGAGACCGCCCGCCAGCGGGGGCAGGGCACGTCGATGCCGCTCAGCGCCTGACGCATATGGATCTTGTCCTGGGCGTGGAAGAGGGCGGCCGGCCCCGGACGCACCGCGACGCCCATGGCTTCCAGCTGCTCCAGATGGGCCGGCGGCACGTGCTCGTGGTCGAAGGTCACGACGTCGCAGCCCGCGGCCAGTCGGCGCAGCGCCTCGAGGTCGTCGTGCCGGCCCAGCACCACGTCGTGGATGACCTGGGCCGCCGACTCCTCGGGCGACGTGGCGAGCACCCGCAGCCCGATCCCGAGAGCCGCAGCCGGGGCGGCGCTCATCCGGGCGAGCTGTCCACCGCCCACGATGCCCACACGAGGGGCGCCGTCGAGATCCACGAGAGGAACCTACTGCGTGGCGTCCTACACTTCGACGCATGCCCGAGCCCGCCGAACCGGTCGCCGAGGGCGCCCCCGGGCTGGTCGCGCGCCTGTACTCGCCGATCAGGGCGCTGGTGCACGAGCTCGCCAAGTTCGGGATCGTCGGGGCCGTCGCCTTCGTCATCGACGTCGGCCTGTTCAACCTGCTGCTCTACTTCGGCCCGCTGCAGGACAAGCCGTTGACCGCGAAGGTCGTCAGCGTCGTCGCAGCGACAACCTTCGCCTACTTCGGCAATCGGTTCTGGACCTACCGGAACCGGGGCCGACGCAGCATGCGTCGCGAGTACGTCCTGTTCTTCGTGTTCAACGGCATCGCGTTGCTCATCTCGGTGGGCTGCCTGTGGTTCAGCCACTACGTCCTCGGCCTCGACTCGCCCCTCGCCGACAACATCAGCGCGAACGTCGTGGGCGTGCTCCTGGGCACGCTGTTCCGGTTCGTCGCCTACCGCACGTGGGTGTTCCCGGCCGTGCCGGACGACCCGGCCGACCAGGAGCTGGCCGAGCGCGACGCAACGACCCCCATCTGATCCAGGTCAGGTCGAGCTGTTCGGGGGCAGGTCTGTCGTGCCCACGCCCCGGCGGCGCTTCTCGTCCGCCTCGATGAACTCGTACACCTTGCGCTGGATGTCCTCCACGTCCGGGACATCCCGCACGTCGAGGCCGTCGTTCTCTCCCGCGGACTGGATCTGCAGCTCCCCGTAGTTGAGGATGCGCCCCATCGCCGGCACGAAGAACGACACGTTGTTGACCTTGGCGAGCGGCATGTCCTTGCCGTGCCGGGTGATGATGCCGGATCGGACGATGATCCTGCGATCGGTGAACACGTACTCCGTCGTCAGCCAGCGCAGGAAGGGCACGATCGCCCAGAGCACGAGGATGAGGATTCCGCCGGCCAGGACGACCCAGCGGATGAAGGTGCCGCCGAGCATCTCGTTGTCGATCCAGAAGTACAGCCACGTCATCCCGAAGACGGTGGCCAGCAGGATGACGATCGGCACGAACAGCGCCCTCCAGTGCGGGCGCGTCTCGAACTGGATCTTCTCGTCAGGGGCGAGCAGCTTCTGCGGATAGGCCATGGTCAGATGGTGGCATGGATGACGTCGCCCGCGGCGACAGACACCGTTTTCTCCGAGGTGCGCACATGCAGCTGGCCGTCGACGCCGACGCCCACCGCGCGCCCCTGCAGCTGCTCACCGCTCGGCAGCGTCACCGTCACCTCACGGCCGATGGTCATGCACCGCTCCCGGTAGGCGTCCATCACGTAGTCGCCGCCCGTTCGACGCAGGTCGTCGAGCTGGCCGTGGAGCACGGTGAGGATGTCGAGGAGCAGGTCGTCGCGGGAGACCGTCGCGCCCTCGAGGAGCATGGACGTGGCTGCGGGGACCGGCAGCTGCTCCGCCAACTGGGCCACGTTGACGCCGATGCCGATGACCACCGCATCCTCGCCGTCGGTCTCGGCGAGGATGCCGGCCAGCTTGCGCGGCCCGGGGCTGCCGTCGAGCGCGGGACCGTCCACCACGACGTCGTTGGGCCACTTGAGCGCCGCGGCCACCCCGTGCCTACGGGCCGACTCGGCCACGGCGACGCCGGCCAGCAGCGGCAGCAGCCCCCGCTGCGGGTCCGGGGCCATGCGCACGAGCACCGAGAACCACAGGCCTGACCCGGGGGCACTCACCCACGCTCGGCCCAGTCGCCCGCGACCTGCGGTCTGCTCGCCGGCGACGACGACGCTCCCCTCGGGAGCGCCACCGCGGGCGAGATCGAGGAGGTCGGCATTGGTCGAACCCGTCGATGCCGTCACGTGCGGCCGCGGCCACGGCACCTCGCGGTCCGCGAGCCGTCGCTCGACAAGATCGGCATCCACCGGCACCACTGACTCGTTGCTCACACCACTAAAGTACGCAATTACAGGCCTAGGAGGAGCGATGAGCGCGGCAACCGTCGACGAGAACAGTCCGGACCGGCGAACTACGGCAGGCAAGGCGGCCGATCTCGCGGACCGTCGCGCCCAGGCGCTCAGTCGCCGGCAGGACGCGGTCGACAAGCAGCACAAGCGCGGCAAGCAGACCGCGATGGAGCGGGTGGTCGCCCTCCTGGACGAGGACTCCTTCCAGCAGCTCGACGGCCTGGCCAAGCACCGGTCCTACGCGTTCGGCCTGGAGAACATCCGTCCGTACGGGGACGGCGTCGTCACCGGCTACGGCACCATCGACGGACGCCCCGTCTGCGTCTTCGCCCAGGACTTCACCGTCTTCGGCGGCTCCCTGGGCGAGGTCTTCGGCGAGAAGATCGTCAAGGTCATGGACATGGCCATGAAGATCGGCTGCCCGGTCATCGGGATCAACGACTCGGGCGGCGCCCGCATCCAGGAGGGCGTCGTCGCCCTCGGTCTGTACGGGGAGATCTTCCGGCGCAACGTCGCCGCGTCCGGCGTCGTCCCGCAGATCTCCCTGGTCATGGGGCCCTGTGCCGGCGGAGCCGTCTACTCTCCCGCGATCACCGACTTCACGATCATGGTCGACCAGACCTCGCATATGTTCATCACCGGCCCCGACGTCATCAAGACGGTGACCGGCGAGGATGTGGAGTTCGAGGAGCTGGGCGGCGCCCGCACCCACAACTCCAAGTCGGGTGTCGCGCACTACATGGCCACCGACGAGGACGACGCCCTCGAGTACGTCAAGGCGCTGCTGTCCTACCTGCCGAGCAACAACCTCGAGGACCCGCCGACCTACCCGTTCGAGGCCGACCTCGACTTCACCGACGAGGACTACGAGCTCGACACGCTGATGCCCGACTCGACCAACCAGCCCTATGACATGCACACCGTCATCGAGCACCTGCTGGACGACGGCGACTTCCTCGAGACCCAGCCCCTGTTCGCCCCGAACATCCTGTGCGGGTTCGGCCGCATCGAGGGCCACGCCGTCGGCGTCGTCGCCAACCAGCCGATGCAGTTCGCCGGGACCCTGGACATCGACGCCTCCGAGAAGGCCGCCCGGTTCGTCCGCACCTGCGACGCGTTCAACCTCCCGGTGATCACGCTCGTCGACGTACCGGGCTTCCTGCCCGGAACCGACCAGGAGTGGGACGGCATCATCCGCCGTGGCGCGAAGCTCATCTACGCCTACGCCGAGGCGACCGTGCCGCTCGTCACGATGATCACCCGCAAGGCCTACGGCGGCGCGTACGACGTCATGGGCTCCAAGCACCTCGGCGCCGACATCAACCTCGCCTGGCCCACCGCGGAGATCGCCGTGATGGGGGCCCAGGGCGCGGCGAACATCCTGTACCGCAAGGAGATCGCTGCGGCCGAGGATCCGGATGCCGAGCGCAAGCGCCTCATCGACGAGTACCAGGACGAGCTCGCCAACCCGTACATCGCCGCGGAGCGCGGCTACATCGACCGCGTGATCTTCCCGCACGAGTCGCGCATGATGATCACGCGAGCCCTTCGGGCGCTGCGCAACAAGCGGGCCAACCGGCCGCCGCGCAAGCACGGGAACATCCCGCTGTGACGGGCCGAGGAGTGAGGGCGTGGGGCGAAGCGACACGCGTTGAGCCCCGGAGGGACGGCACCATGGACGCTGTGAGCGACGTCGAGCGCAAGCAGCCACTCCTGCGGGTCGTGGCCGGGTCGCCCACGGCCGATGAGCTGGCGGTCGTGGTGGCCGTCCTGTCCACTCGCGGCGGAGCCGGCGAGGAGCAGCCCGCCTTCAGCCTCTGGGCGCGCAAGAGCCGCAACATCCGGCCCACCCAGCGCCCCGGGTTCGGCGCCTGGCGCGCCTCGATGATGCCCCGCTAGGCAGTCCGTGACCGAACTGGTCCTCGCTTCGGCCTCCCCCGCCCGGCACACCCTGCTCGCCAACGCGGGAGTCGTGCCCCAGATCGTCGTGAGCAACGTCGACGAGGAGGCCCTGGCCGCGCAGCTCGGCCCGCTGGCCCCTGCCGACCTGTGCCTGGCACTGGCCCGCGCGAAGGCACGCGACGTCGCGGAACGACTGGTGTCGAGTCACGACGTGGTGGTCGTCGGGTGCGACTCGGTGCTCGACGTCGGGGGCGTCGCCTTCGGCAAGCCCGCATCCGCGCAGGAGGCCAAGGAGCGCTGGCTGCGGGACATGGCCGGCCGCAGCGCGGTGCTGCGCACCGGTCACTGGGTCGTCCGGCCGTCGACCGGGGACGAGGTCGGCGAGGTGGCCAGCACCACGGTCTGGCACGCCACCCCGAGCGAGCGGGAGCTCGACGCCTACATCGCCACGGGTGAGCCGCTTCGGGTCGCCGGCGGGTTCACCCTCGATGGACTCGGCGGTCCCTTCGTCGAGCGAATCGACGGCGACCCGTCGAACGTCATCGGCCTGTCCCTGCCTCTCCTGCGTCTCCTGCTCCTGAGCGTCGGCGTCGTCTGGACCGACCTGTGGCCTTCGCCATAGTCCCTGATCCGCCACGGGATCCTCACAGTCGATACGCTGCCTCGCGGGTCCCACGCGAATCCCGGGATGCCACCACAGAGAGGGTTCTCACGACGTGCATACAGTCCTGATCGCCAACCGCGGCGAGATCGCCATCCGCGTCATCCGGGCCTGCAAGGACGCCGGGCTCAAGTCCGTGGCGGTGTACGCGGACCCCGACCGGGACGCCCTGCACGTCCGGCTCGCCGATCAGGCCTTCGCCCTCGGCGGATCGACGGCGGCCGAGAGCTACCTCGTCATGGACAAGATCCTGCACGCCGCCCGCGAGTCCGGCGCGGATGCGGTCCACCCCGGCTACGGCTTCCTCTCCGAGAATGCCGACTTCGCCCAGGCCGTCATCGATGCCGGGCTGACCTGGATCGGGCCGCCGCCGGATGCCATCCGCTCCCTCGGCGACAAGGTCTCCGCCCGGCACATCGCCCAGCGGGCCGGAGCGCCGCAGGTGCCCGGAACCGCGAACCCCGTGACCGGTGCGGACGAGGTCGTGGCTTTCGCCCAGGAGTACGGCCTCCCCGTCGCCATCAAGGCGGCATTCGGCGGCGGCGGACGCGGCCTCAAGGTCGCCCGCAGCCTCGAGGAGATCCCCGACCTCTACGACTCCGCCGTCCGCGAGGCCGTGGCCGCCTTCGGCCGTGGCGAGTGCTTCGTCGAGCGCTACCTCGACAACCCCCGTCACGTCGAGACCCAGGTGCTCGCCGACATGCACGGCAACGTCGTCGTCGTCTCCACCCGCGACTGCTCGCTGCAGCGTCGCCACCAGAAGCTCGTCGAGGAGGCTCCTGCGCCCTTCCTGACGGAGGACCAGCTCGCACGCCTCTACGCCTCCTCCAAGGCGATCATCAAGGAGGCTGGCTACTACAACGCCGGCACCTGCGAGTTCCTCGTCGGCAGCGACGGCACGATCTCGTTCCTCGAGGTGAACACCCGCCTCCAGGTCGAGCACCCCGTCACCGAGGAGGTCGCCGGCATCGACCTCGTTCGCGAGCAGTTCCGCGTTGCCGAGGGTGGCACCATCGACTACCCGGACCCCGTCCTCCGCGGTCACTCGTTCGAGTTCCGCATCAACGGCGAGGATCCCGGCCGCAACTTCCTGCCCGCGCCCGGCGTGCTGTCCGTCTGGAAGCCGCCGAGCGGCCCGGGCGTGCGGGTCGACTCCGGCTTCGAGGCCGGCGACGTCATCGGCGGCAACTTCGACTCCCTCCTCGCGAAGCTCATCGTGACGGGCGCCACCCGTGAGGAGGCGCTCGAGCGATCCCGCCGCGCACTCGACGAGTTCGAGGTCGAGGGCATCGCGACGGCGATCACCTTCCACCGCGTCGTCGTCCGCGACCCGGCCTTCGCCCCCGCACCCGGCGTCGACTTCAGCGTGCACACCCGCTGGATCGAGACCGAGTTCGACAACACCATCCCCGCCTACACCGGCGCATCGGATGCCCTGGTCGAGCCGGACGCCCGTGAGACCGTCGTCGTGGAGGTCGGTGGCAAGCGCGTCGAGGTGACGCTGCCCGCCGGCCTGGGCGCCCCGGCCGGCGCGCCCGCGGGGGCGGCCCCCAAGAAGCGCAAGGCCGGCAAGAAGGCCGGTTCCGGAGCGACCGGCGACTCCCTCGTGGCCCCGATGCAGGGCACGATCGTCAAGGTCGAGGTCTCGGAGGGCCAGGAGGTGTCGGAGGGCGACCTCATCGTGGTCCTCGAGGCCATGAAGATGGAGCAGCCGCTGACCGCCCACAAGGCCGGCACCATCGAGAAGCTCACCGCCGAGGTGGGTGCCACCGTCCCGACGGGCACCGTTCTCTGCGAGATCAAGGGCTGAGCTGACCCGGCATGGGGCACCAGGTCGGGAACCTTCTGCCGGATCACTCGGTCATCGAGGTCCGCTACTTCGGCCATGTCACGGCTGCCGACCTCACCGAGGCCTTCACCGAGTGCCTCGCAGTGGCCATGGAGCTGGACACCTGGCTGCTGCTCGCCGACTGCACGGAACTCGCGTGGACGCCGACGATCACCGATCTCAAGGACCTCGTCGACGCGCTCTCCGCCCTCGGGGTGACCGATCGCTTCCGCGAGGCCGTGGTCCGGCCGTCAGACGTCACTGCCGCCGTCTCCGTCGGGTTCTGGGAGACCGCGGGTGTCAACCGCGGGCTCGCCATCCGGGCCTTTCGCACCCGGACCGAGGCCCTCGACTGGCTTGAGGCGGGTGACGACCGGCTGGTGCCTGCGTCCGAATGACGTAACGTGGAAGCATGCGCCGCATCGCCACAGCCCTGATCGCCCTGTTCGCCGCTGCCACCGTCACCCTGGCGGCAGCACCGGTCGCGTCGGCCGCGCCCGACGTGAGCGAGGCAGCGGCCGCGCTGCGGAGCGGGGACCCCGTCTACAGCTCGCCCGACGCGGAGAACGCCCTCAGCGGAGCCGAGCTCACGGCCCTCTCGGACCAGATCCTGGCGAGCGACGTCCCCCAGTTCATCGCCGTCCTCCCCGAGGCCGCCGCCGGCGGCGGCACGGCTGACGACGTGCTCGTGGCGCTCAAGGACGACGTGGGCCTCGCCGGTGTCTATGCGGTCGTGGTCGGCGACCAGTTCCGGGCCGGGTCGACCGCCCAGTCGGTGGCCGACCTGGCGACGGAGGCGTTCCGCTCGCAGCGGGACGCCGGGGTGGCGGCGGTCCTGTCGGAGTTCGTCTCCCTCACCGACGCGCGCTTCAGCAGCGGCAGCACGGGCGAGTCGTCCTCGGGCGGCAGCGGATCCGGCGTCCTGATCCTGCTCCTCGTGCTGATCATCGGCGGCGTCGTCGTGATCGTCGTGTTCTCCCGTCGTGCCAGGAAGACCCGCGAGCTGCAGCTCACGGCTGTGCGCAAGACCGTGGACGAGGACATCACGGAGTACGGAGAGCGGCTTGGCTCGTTCAGCCTCGCCGACCCGGACTTCGACGACGCCACGCGCGCCGACATGCAGCGCGCGCTCGACAGCTACGACCGCGCGAAGTCGTCCGTCGCGCTGATGCGCAGCCCCGCGGACGCGGCGAACGTGACCACGGCCCTCGAGGACGGTCGGTACGCCCTCGCCTGCGTCGACGCCCGGCTCGCGCACGAGCCGCTGCCCGAGCGGCGTCCGCCCTGCTTCGTCGACCCCCGCCACGGGCCGAGCGTCGCGGACGTGGTCTGGGCACCTCCCGGGCTCGGCGAGCGTGACGTCCCGATGTGCGCCGCCTGCCGGACGACCGTCGAGACCGGCGGCCAGCCGCACAGCCTGGAGGTGGCCACCGCGGGTGGCAGCCGGCCGTACTACCAGGCCGGGCCCGAGTACGGCGCCTACGCGCAGGGCTACTACTCCCCGTTCGCCGGGGTCATGACCGCCGTCGTCATGGGCACCATGCTGAGCAGCATGTGGGCCGTGCCGGGGGTGACGGCCGCGTCCGGCATGGACAGCGCGGGTCTGGGCGGCGGCGACGGGTCCGGCTTCGGGGGCTTCGGTGGGGGCGGCGGGGACTTCGGCGGCGGCGGCTTCGGCGGCGGGGACTTCGGCGGCGGAGACTTCTGAGCGGGCTACTCCTCGCCCAGGGCCCGACAGGGGTGCTCGCGCAGCCGCTCGACGTAGTCCGCAGGTGCGCCCCCGGCCTCGGCCGCGTCGGCAATGACCCCGAGGTAGTGCGCTGACGGCAGGCCGCCCTCGTACGCGTCGAGCACGTACAGCCAGGCCAGCGGATCCCCGTCGAGGGTGTGGACGCGTACCCGGATCTTCCGCCACAGGCCGAGGTCGGTCCCCTCCCAGGCATCGAGGGCCTGCTCGTCCTGCGGCGGGACGTCGTAGAGCATGACGAACACGGACGAGTCCGTCGTCCTCGACGACCGTCGACAGGGCGCCGTCCCAGCCCACGTCCTCGCCCGCGAAGGTCAGCCGCCAGCCCCGCAGCCAGCCCGTGCCCCGCCCGGGCGACGCCGGCGCACGCTGGGCCATCCGGTGCGGGTCGAGGTTCGATCCGTAGGCGGCATAGAGGGTCACGGCCACCAGCGTAAGGAATGCGGACACCCGTACGGAAGAATGCGCGCGTGACCGACGTGCGGACCAGGAAGCCAGCCTCATGACCAGCGTCGTGATCGTGGGTGGTGGCCCGGGCGGCTACGAGGCGGCCCTGGTGGCCCGGCAGCTCGGCGCCGACGTGACCCTCGTCGACCGCGACGGGCCGGGCGGATCGGCGGTCCTCACCGATGCCGTCCCGAGCAAGACCCTCGTCGCCACGGCGAACGCCATCACCGCGACCGCCTCCAGCGCGAACCTGGGGGTGCTCATCGACGGGCGGTCGCCCGAGCCGTCCCGCATCGGCGTGGACCTCAGGGCGGTCAACGAGCGAATCGCGGGACTGGTCCGCGCCCAGAGCGACGACATCCGGGCCCGGCTCCTGCGCGAGGGCATCACGCTCGATGCCCGGCGTCGGGCCGGCTCGACGAGGACGCGAACGTGGTCGTCTCCCGCCGCGACGGCAAGGCGGAGACCCTGCTGGCGGACGCCGTGCTCCTGGCCACCGGTGCCCGCCCGAGGGTGCTGTCCGGACGCGCTGCCCGACGGCGAGCGCATCCTCACCTGGGAGCAGCTCTACGACCTCGACGACCGTGCCGGAGCGCCTGATCGTGGTCGGCTCCGGCGTGACCGGAGCCGAGTTCGCCGGCGCCTACCACGCCCTCGGCAGCCGGGTCGTGCTCATCTCCTCCCGCGATCGGGTGCTGCCGGGCGAGGATCCGGATGCCGCGCGGGTGCTGGAGGAGGTCTTCGTCCGCCGTGGCCTCGAGGTGCTCGGCTCGTCGCGGGCGGCTGCCGCCCGTCGCACCGATGACGGAGTCGAGGTCACGCTCGGCGTCCGGGGAGGTCGTGCACGGATCGCACGTCCTGATGGCCGTCGGCTCGCTGCCGAACACCGACGAGCTCGGGCTCGGAGCCGCCGGTGTCGAGACCGACGACGGCGGCTTCATCCGCGTCGATCGGGTCAGTCGCACCACGCGCAGGGGCGTCTACGCCGCCGGTGACTGCACGGGAGTCCTCATGCTGGCGTCGGTTGCCGCGATGCAGGGTCGCATCGCCATGTGGCATGCGCTCGGTGACGCGGTGACACCGCTGGAGCTGACCACGGTGTCCAGCACGGTGTTCACCAACCCGGAGATCGCGACGGTCGGCCTCACCCAGGGCGACCTCGATGCGGGGACCTTCCGCGGTGACGTGGTGCTCGTCCCGCTGGCGCCCAATGCGCGCGCCAAGATGGTGGAGCAGCGGGACGGCTTCGTGAAGCTGTTCTGCCGACGAGGCTCGCGGATCGTTGCCGGAGCCGTCATCGTCGGCCCGCACGCGAGCGAGCTCATCCACCCTCTGACCATCGCCGTCGAGCAGCGGCTGACCGTCGACCAGCTGGCCTCGACCTTCACGGTGTACCCGAGCCTGTCCGGCTCGATCGCCGAGGCGGCGCGACGTCTGCACATTGCCGGGGAGTAGCGGCTAGGGTCGCTTCGTGACTGTTCACCCGAGCACCGTGCTGGCCATGGAGCGATCAGAGGAGTCCGCCTCGGTGCTCGCGAGCATCACCGGAGTCCCCCGGCACGACGTGGCCGTCGTCCTCGGATCGGGGTGGGTGCCGGCCGCCGACCTGCTGGGAACGACGGTCGCCGACCTCCCGGTGACGGACCTCCCGCACTTCGCTCCACCGGCAGTGGAGGGCCACTCGGGCCGTGTGCGGAGCATCGACGCCGATGGCATCAGCGTGCTCGTGTTCCTCGGCCGGACGCACCTCTACGAGGGGCGAGGCGTCGATGCCGTCACGCACGGCGTGCGCACCGCGGCCTCTGCCGGCTGCCGGACGGTCGTCCTCACGAACGGGTGCGGCGGACTCGACTCATCGTGGACGCCCGGGACCCCGGTGCTGATCCGCGACCACATCAACCTGACGGGCACGTCTCCCCTGCACGGGGCGCACTTCGTCGACCTGACCGACCTCTACTCGGCTCGGCTCCGCACGCTCTGCCAGGCAGTGGAGCCGACGCTGCCGGAGGGCGTGTACGCGCAGTTCCCGGGCCCCATGTACGAGACGCCTGCGGAGATCCAGATGGTGAGAGCCATCGGTGGCAGCCTTGTGGGGATGAGCACCGCGCCTCGAGGCGATCGTTGCGCGTTCGCTCGGCCTGGAGGTGCTGGGCCTGTCGCTCGTCACCAATCTCGCGGCCGGGATGACGGGCGCGCCCCTCAACCATGAAGAGGTGCTGGAGGCCGGTCAGGCTGCGGCGACGCGAATGGGTGACCTGCTCGCGCGGGTCATTCGACAGCTGTGAGGTCCCGACGATGACCGCCATCGATGAGGCCCGCGAGTGGATCGCCGCCGATCCCGACGCGCGCATGCGCGACCTGCTGACGGAGACCGTCGCCGAGGCCGAGGCCGGTAGCGCCGAGGCGCAGGCCGAGCTCGATGACGCATTCGCCGGAACGCTCGAATTCGGCACCGCGGGCCTGCGCGGCCGGGTGGGCCCGGGCCCGAACCGGATGAACCTCGTCGTCGTCGCCCGTGCGGCGGCGGGTCTGGCCCGCTACCTCAACGAGAACGGCGGCGGCGCGGTCGTCGTCGGCCACGACGCGCGGCACGATTCCGACCTGTTCGCCCGTACCACCGCTCAGATCCTGTCGGGTGCCGGCCTGAGCGTCATGATGCTGCCCGCTCACCTGCCGACGCCTGTGCTGGCGTTCGCCGTGCGGCACCTCGGCTGCGCGGCGGGCGTGATGGTCACCGCGAGCCACAACCCGCCCGCCGACAACGGGTACAAGGTGTACCTCGGTGACGGCAGCCAGATCGTCTCGCCGGTCGACCGCGAGATCAGCGCGCACATCGCGAGGTGACGGCCCTCGGACCGGTGGCGGACCTCCCGCACGGCGACGAGTGGCTCACCCTCGGCGACGACGTCGTCCAGGCGTACGTCGAGAAGGCAGCCGCACTCGTGGAGGAGGGTCCTCCCCTGCACGTCCGGCTGGCGTACACGGCCATGCATGGCGTCGGCGGCGAGGTCTTCCTGCGCGTCCTCGAGCAGGCCGGCTTCCCCGCGCCCGTCATCGTCACCGAGCAGTTCGAACCGGATGCGGACTTCCCGACCGTGTCCTTCCCCAACCCCGAGGAGCCCGGCGCGATGGACCTCGCGCTCGCGGCGGCCCGCGATTCCGACTGCGATCTCGTGATCGCGCACGATCCCGACGCGGACCGGTGCGCCGTCGGCGTCCCCACCGCTGACGGCTGGCGCATGCTGACCGGCGACGAGGTCGGCTACCTCCTCGGCTGGTGGATCGCGGCCGGCAACCGCAGGCTCGGGCGCCGCAGGGTGTTCGCCGCAGTCCATCGTGTCCGGCTCGATGCTGGCCCTGATCGCCGCCGATGCCCACCTGAACTACCAGCAGACCCTCACCGGCTTCAAGTGGATCGCCCGCGTGCCCGATCTCACCTACGGCTACGAGGAGGCGCTCGGCTACTGCGTCGACCCCAACGGCGTGCGCGACAAGGACGGCATCAGCGCGGGCCTCATGGTCGCCGAGATGGCAGCGCGGCTGAAGGACCTGGAACGCCGATCTCCTGCAGGTGCTCGACGACCTGGCGCTCGAGTACGGGGTGCACGCGACCCGTCAGGTGTCGGTAAGGGTCAGCGATCTGTCGCGCATCCCAGCCGTGATGGCCGCGCTGCGGGCGGCGCCGCCCGTCTCCGTGGCAGGCATCGCGGTCACGTCGTTCGAGGACCTCGAGCAGGACGGACTCGCCCTTCCGCCGACCGACGGCCTGCGCCTGATGCTCGGCGTCAGGCGCCCGCATCATCGTCCGGCCCAGCGGAACGGAGCCGAAGGTGAAGTGCTACCTGCAGAGCGTCGTTCCTGTCGTCGGCGGCGACCTCGCGGCAGCCCGCACGCAGGCGGACGCCGAGCTCGAAGCCATCAGTGCGGACGTTGCCCGGTGGCTAGAGTAGGCGGGTGACCGCCTCACCTCAGCCTGCCCGACGCGAGCCCCGGCTCGCTCCGGCGCTTCCTGCACGGGCTGCCGGGTGTCGATGAGGTCGGAGCCCACGCACGGGCGGCAACCCTGGCCACGCGGTCCATCAAGAACGACGGCGAAGTCGTGGGCCATCGACACCGCGATCGGGATGGTCGACCTGACCACGCTCGAGGGGATGGACACCGCCGGCAAGGTCCGCGCCCTGTGCGCCAAGGCGCTGCGGCCCGATCCGACAGATCCCGACCACGCCCAGCGTCGCCGCGGTATGCGTCTACGGCGACCTGGTGAGCGTCGCCCGCGCAGTCCGTCGGCGACAGCCTCCACGTCGCCGCAGTGGCCACGGCGTTCCCCTCGGGCCGCGCGAGCCTGACAGTCAAGCTGGCCGACACCGCGGACGCCGTGGCAGCGGGCGCCGACGAGATCGACATGGTCATCGACCGAGGCGCCTTCCTCTCCGGGGACTACGCCCTGGTCTTCGACGAGATCGTGGCCGTGAAGCAGGCCTGCGGACCGGCCCACCTGAAGGTGATCCTGGAGACCGGCGAGCTGCGCACCCTCGACAACGTCCGACGCGCGTCGTGGCTGGCGATGCTGGCCGGAGCGGACTTCATCAAGACCTCCACCGGCAAGATCTCACCCGCCGCCACGCCGCCGGTGACGCTCGTCATGCTCGAGGCGGTCCGCGACTTCCACGAGGCGACCGGGCGGCTCGTCGGCGTGAAGGCCGCCGGTGGCATCCGCACGAGCAAGGACGCCATCAAGTACCTGGTCCTGGTGAACGAGACGGTCGGCGACGCCTGGCTGACCCCGGACCTGTTCCGGTTCGGCGCATCCACCCTCCTGAACGACCTCCTGCTGCAGCGGCAGCGACTGGCCACCGGGCACTACTCCGGCCCCGACTACGTCACGATCGACTGAGTGGAGCTGCCGTGACCTTCGAGTACGCACCCGCACCAGAGTCGCGCAGCGTCGTCGACATCGCGTCGTCGTACGGCCTGTTCATCAACGGCGAGTTCACCGATCCCATCGAGGGCGCGACGTTCAAGACGGTCAACCCCGCGACCGAGGAGGTCCTCTCGGAGGTCTCCGAGGCCGGACAGCGACGACGTCGACCGGGCCGTGCAGGGCCGCCCGCGATGCCTACGAGCGCGTGTGGGGGCCGATGAGCGGCCGTGACCGCGGCAAGTACCTCTTCCGCATCGCCCGCCTGATCCAGGAGCGGTCGCGCGAGCTCGCCGTCCTCGAGACCCTCGACAACGGCAAGCCGATCCGGGAGTCGCGCGACGTCGACCTCCCGCTGGTCGCCGCCCACTTCTTCTACCACGCGGGCTGGGCCGACAAGCTCGACCACGCGGGCTACGGACCCGACCCGAGGCCGGTCGGCGTCGCCGCGCAGATCATCCCCTGGAACTTCCCCCTCCTCATGCTGGCCTGGAAGATCGCCCCGGCGCTGGCGTGCGGCAACACCGTCGTGCTGAAGCCCGCCGAGACGACGCCCCTCACCGCACTGGCGTTCGCCGACATCTGCCGCCAGGCCGACCTGCCTCCCGGCGTCGTGAACATCATCACGGGTGCGGGCGACACCGGACGCCTGCTCGTCGAGCACCCCGGTGTCGACAAGGTCGCCTTCACCGGCTCGACGGAGGTCGGCAAGGCCATCATGCGTGCGGTGGCTGGGACCGACAAGCGCCTGACCCTCGAGCTCGGCGGCAAGGCGGCGAACATCGTGTTCGACGATGCGCCGATCGACGAGGCCGTCGAAGGCATCGTCGAACGGCATCTTCTTCAACCAGGGGCACGTGTGCTGCGCCGGCTCGCGCCTGCTGATCCAGGAGTCCGTGGCCGAGGAGGTCGTGGCATCCCTCAAGCGCCGACTCGGCACGCTGCGCCTGGGCGACCCGCTGGACAAGAACACGGACATCGGCGCCATCAACTCCGACGCCCAGCTCGCCAGGATCGGTGAGCTCGTGCGGAGCGGCGAGGACGAGGGTGCCGAGCGCTGGAGCGCCCCGTGCGAGATTCCCGATCGCGGCTGGTGGTTCCCGCCGACGGTCTTCACCGGGGTGTCCCAGGCGCATCGCATCGCGCGCGAGGAGATCTTCGGGCCCGTCCTCAGCGTCCTGACGTTCCGCACCCCGGACGAGGCCGTCGAGAAGGCGAACAACACCCCCTACGGCCTGTCAGCGGGCATCTGGTCGGACAAGGGCAGCCGCATCCTGTGGATGGCGGAGCGCCTGCGCGCCGGCGTCGTGTGGGCCAACACCTTCAACCGCTTCGACCCGGCCAGCCCGTTCGGTGGCTACAAGGAGTCCGGTTTCGGCCGCGAAGGCGGCATCCAGGGTCTCGGCGCCTACCTGACGACGGAGGAGGGGCGATGAGCGACCAGCCCACGGACCAGCCCGGCGACCGGCTCGAGGTGCGCAAGACGTACAAGCTCTTCGTCGGCGGAGCATTCCCGCGCAGCGAGTCCGGGCGCACCTACGAGGTCGAGTCCGCGGACGGCACGTTCCTGGCCAACGCCGCGAAGGGCTCGCGCAAGGACGGTCGCGATGCGGTCCTTGCCGCGCGCAAGGCGGTCGCCGGCTGGAGCGCGGCCACCGCCTACAACCGCGGACAGGTCCTGTACCGGGTGGCCGAGGTCATGGAGGGCCGACGCGCCCAGTTCGTGGCCGACGTGCGCGACGCCGAGGGCGTCGACGACGCGACGGCGGGGCGACAGGTCGACGCCGCCATCGACCGCTGGGTCTGGTACGCCGGCTGGGCCGACAAGATCGCTCAGGTGCTCGGTTCCGCGAACCCGGTCGCCGGGCCGTACTTCAACTTCTCGATCCCCGAGCCGACCGGTGTCGTGGTGGCCGTCGCTCCCCAGGACTCGAGCCTGCTGGGCCTGGTCAGCGTCATGGCGCCCGCGATCGTCAGCGGAAACGCCGTCATCGTGATCGCGAGCACGTCGCGCCCGCTGCCCGCCATCTCCCTGGCGGAGTCGCTCGCGACCAGCGATGTCCCCGGCGGTGTCGTCAACATCCTGACGGGCGACCCGGCAGAGATCATGCCGTGGCTGGCCTCCCATGCCGATGTGAACGCGATCGACCTGGCCGGCATCGACGACCCGGCCGTGGCGACGATGCTCGAGCGCGAGGCGGCCGGCACCATGACCCGCGTGCGCCGCCCCGAGCCCGCGGTCGACTGGGCGGCCGATCCCGGGCTGTCCAGGATCCGCTCCTACGTCGAGACCAAGACCGTGTGGCACCCGTTGGGAGTGTGACCCCATCCCCCTCGGCTGGAAGGCCCTCTCGGACGCTGACGGCCCGGTCCTGCGCTACGTGCCGGAGCTGCGGGAGGGTGCGCCGATCGCCGACCTCGCGTCGGTCACCCCCAACCGCACCACCGCTGCAGCCACGGCGGCGGCCCTCGCCCAGCTCCCCGGCTGGCTGCTGGCGACGGACGACCTCTCCCTGGCGAGCTGCCTCATCAAGATGGGCGCCAAGCCCCGGCGGCACGCACTCGTCATGCAGTGCGACCTTCGCGCCGCGCCCGACGGGTCGCAGGCACGGCCCCACGGGGTGCCGCAGCTGGTGGGCATCGATCCGCAGTTCACCCTCCAGCCGCTGCCCAGCGCCAGCGACCTCCGCGGCTGGGCGCCCATCCTGCCAAGCTGGCGCGCTGCCTTCCCGCCGGACCATCCCGACCACTTCGACGGCGACGACCCGCTGGCGATCGCGTTCCTGCGCCGCCTCGTCGACGGCTCCGAACTGGGCCCGCTGCACCGGTCGACGACCCTCCTCGCCGACCGATCCGGCACGCCCGTGGCCGGCATCATGGTCAACATCCGAGTCCCGGACCCGCCGCTGGGCGGTCCGTGGATCGCCGACATCTGGCGCGATCCCACGCTCCACGGCATGGGGGTCGGGGCCATGCTCATCAGCCATGCGAAGAGACTGCTGGCAGAGGATGGCTACGCCTGCCTGGGGCTTGCGGTCACCGCGGGCAACCCCGCTCGCGCCACCTACCAGCGTCAGGGCTTCCGCACGGTCACCGAGTCGCGGACGGTGCTCCTCCCGGGCTGAGGACCAGCAGGGCGACGACTACTCGACCTCGGACCCACGTCGACGCTGGCGCCACACGACCACGCCGACGACGGCGACCGTCACGATGCCGATGCCGAGCGCGACGTAGGGCGCCCAGTGCCGCGTGCTGACGATGGCGGACTCCGCCTTCACCAGGGCGTCATCAGTAACGCCCAGCACGGCATCCGTCCGGTCGAGGGCATCTCGTACCTTGTCCAGCTCGTGCCGCAGGTCGGTCACGTGACCGTGACCGGTCTCGACAACCTCCAGGATCGCCATGTCAGCCCCTCTCGGTCAGCCGGTCCGCGAGGACGGCTCTCAACGCAGCGTACTCCGGCTTGATGCGCTCGTTGATGATGGCGAGTCGCTCGTCGAAGGGGATGAACGAGCTCTTCATGGCATTCACGGTGAACCACTGAAGGTCGTCCAGGCCGTAGCCGAAGGCGTCGCTGAGGAGCACCATCTCCCGCGTCATGGTGGTGTCCGACATCAGCCGGTTGTCGGTGTTGACGGTGACGCGGAATCCGAGACGGCGCAGCAGCCCGATCGGATGCCGCTCGATGCTCTCGGCGGCGCCCGTCTGGACGTTCGACGACGGGCACATCTCGAGCGGGATGCGGCGATCGCGCACGTACTCGGCCAGCCGCCCGAGATGCGGCGAGCCGTCCGGTGCGATCTCGATGTCGTCGACGATCCGGACGCCATGGCCGAGCCGGTCGGCGCCGCACCACTGGAGCGCCTCCCAGATGCTCGGCAGGCCGAAGGCCTCACCTGCATGGATGGTGAAGTGCGCGTTCTCGCGGCGCAGGTACTCGAAGGCATCGAGGTGCCGCGTGGGCGGGAACCCCGCCTCCGCACCGGCGATGTCGAAGCCCACCACCCCGCGGTCGCGGTACTCGACGGCGAGCTCGGCAATCCGTCGCGAGTGCGTGGCGGTGCGGATGGCCGTCGAGGAGCACGCCGATCCGGATCGGATGACCCGTCGCCGCTGCGTTGCGCTGGCCTTCGGCGAACCCGGCCAGCACCTCCTCGACGATCTGGTGCTCCGTCAGGCCGCGCTCGATGTGCAGTTCCGGCGCGAACCGCACCTCCGCGTACACCACATGGTCGGCGGCAAGGTCCTCCGCAGCCTCGCGCGCGACGCGACGGAGGCCATCGGCCGTCTGCGTCACTCCGACCGTGTGGGCGAAGGTCTCCAGGTACCGCTCCAGCGACCCGGAGGAGGCGGCTTCGACGAACCACGTCCGCAGCGCGACGGGATCCATCGTGGGCAGGCCCAGGTAGCCGTCGGTCTGGGCCAGCTCGATGATCGTCTCCGGGCGCAGGCCACCGTCGAGGTGGTCGTGCAGGAGGACCTTCGGGGCCCGGGCGATGAGGTCGTACGGAACGGGGGCGAGAGAGCCGGCATCGGACACCATCCCCCGAACCTAGACCATGGCCGTGGAGCGTCGCGCCGCCGTCAGTAGGGTCGACGGGTGATCAGCGTCGTGTTCGGGCTCGCGACCGCGGTGTTCTTCGCGAGCAGCAGCCTGCTGTCGTCACGCGCGGTGAAGGTGATCGGATCCTGGTCCGCCGTCGCCTGGGCGATGCTCGTGGGACTCGTCATCACCCTGCCCTTCCTCTTCGCGTCGGGCATCCCGTCCGCCCTCGGCGAGAACGCCGGATGGATGGTCGCTGCGGGCGTAGGGAACGTGGCGGGCCTCGTCCTCGCCGGGCTGGCGTTCCGGGTCGGGAAAGTCGGGGTGATCACGCCCATCCTCGCCACCGAAGGCGCGATCTCCGCTGTCATCGCCGCTGTGCTGGGCGAGAGCATCGCGCCGATCATCGCCTTCCTCCTGATGGTCATCGTGGTGGGCATCGTCATCTCCGCGACGGCACCGGATCCCGAGCCGCTCAGCCATGAGCGACCCGTGCTCGCCGTCCTGCTCGCCACCGGCGGCGCACTCGTCTTCGGCGTGTCGCTGTTCGCCACCGGTCACCTCAGTGGCGACCTCCCCATCTCCTGGGTGCTGCTCCCGCCACGGCTTGTGGGCATCCTCGCCCTCACGATCCCCCTGGCCCTGAGCCGCAACCTGCGCCTCACCCGCGCGACGGCGCCGCTCGTCATCGGCATGGGCTTCGCCGAGGTCATCGGCTTCACGTGCTTCGCGATCGGGGCCCAGTACCAGGTGGCCGTGACGTCGGTGCTGGCATCCCAGTTCGCGCCTATCGCTGCCGTCATGGCCTACGTGCTGTTCAAGGAACGGCTCGGCAGGCTGCAGATCACCGGCGTCGCGATCCTCGTCGCCGCCGTGACCGCGCTCAGCATCGCCAGCTGAGCTCTCCCCGTTCGTCCCGGAATCCGGGACAACTCGGCGGTCCCGCCCCGTCCGAGGCGTCGCACCGCAGATCTCTCCCGCAGTTCTCAGGCCCGCTGGTAGCGAGAGCTCACCATGCCACTGTCGAACACGCGGGAGCCGACCAGCCGAAGCGGAGTGCTCGACCCGATTCGGTGGAACAGGGGCTTCCCTGAGCCGAGCAGGATCGGCACCGTCGTGATCGTCAACTCGTCGACCAACCCCGCGTCCAGGAACTGGCTGATGAGTGTGCCGCCGTCGACGTACACCTGCCCCACACCCTGCTCGCGCCACCGAGCGACGGCCTCCAGTGGGGTCCGAGCGTAGAACTCGAAGCCGTCTCGGGGGCCGATGGTGCGCGTCGTGAACACGTGCACCGGCCGGCCGCCGTACGGGAGCTCCGGGAAGTCCTTGATGAACTCGTACGTCGAGCGGCCCATCGCCACGACATCCACCTGGGCCAGGAACGCGTCGAACCCGTAGTCCTCTCCCTCACCGCCCGCCGCCAAGAGCCAGTCCAGCGAGTCATCGTCGGTCGCGATGTAGCCGTCGAGTGACTGGGCGATGAAGACCGAGACACGTGGGTGGGGCATGACTCGCATTCTCGCGGAATCCGGGAGAATTCGGTGCTCCGGCCCCTCCGCAGGCCTCGGACCGCCGATTGGTCCCGGAATCCGGGAGAAGCGAGGGGTGACTACTCGATGGGGTGGCGGTCGTACTCGTCGTCGTCGTCCCGATGGACGAGGTCACCGTGGAACGCCGGCATGCAGACGGCGATGTACCGGGCCCCGTGGGTCGTGGTGTAGCGGATCCGCTCCCCTGCCCGCGTGATGACGGCCTGGCCGGCCCGCACATGGACGACGCCGTCGTCATGCTCGACATCGATCGCGCCCTCGAGCACGATGGTGAACTCGTCGAACTCCGGCTCCTGGGAGGGCTCCTCCCAGCCTGCCGGTGCGAGCATCTGCGCGACCGACACATGGTCATCGCCACTCGACGCATGACCGACGTACTCCTCGATGATCTTGCCGCCGGGCACGGGAACCATCGCAGGAGCGGGAATGAGCTCGGGCATGTCGTCCTGCCTGTCAGTCGAGAATCGTGGTGCGGCGCGGCTGCATGCCGGCCGCGACGTAGAGGTCGTCGATCATCTGCATCGTGACGACGGCATCGTCGGCGTCCGTGAGGAACGGGGCGTCCTCGCGGATCGTGCGCGCCAGCGCCTCGAGCATGTACGTGTAGCTCGACCGGGAGCCGAGCTCCTCGACCCGCTGCTCGGTGCCGACGGTGACGAAGACCCGATCGTCCATGTGCGGCAGCAGGAACGCCGGTGCGTACGCCTCGCCGTTCGTGCCCACGAGTCGGAGCGAGAAGTCGAGCACGCCGTGCGTCATCCCGCACTCCATCGTGGCCGAGAGCCCGCTCGGGTACTCGAGGTCGGCACCCAGCCAGGCATCGATGCCGGGATGGGCCGGGATCTCCCCGCCCCATGCCCGCACGATCGAGGGCTCGCCCCCGGCGAGGGCCGACATGTCGCGGATGGCGTGGACGGCGTAGCAGCCGACGTCCATGAGCCCGCCGCCGGCGACGTCCGCGTCCCAGCGCAGGTCGCCGGCTGGCGGCGGAGGCATGAGCATTCGCGCCTCGACGCGAACAAGGTCGCCGATCTCGCCGTTGCCGGCCAGCTCGAGCATCCGGTGCATCAGCGGGTGGTACCGATAGTGGAAGGCCTCGACGCAGTGCACCCCCGCCGCCTCGGCAGCGTCTCGCACCACTCGCGCCTCGGCCGCGTTGCTCGCGTAGGGCTTCTCGCTGAGGACGTGCTTGCCCGCGGCGATGGCCCTCAGGTTCCACGGGCCGTGCAGGCCATTGGCCAGCGGGTTGTAGACCACCTCGACCTCAGGATCGTCGATGACGTCCTGGTAGGTCGCGTGCACCCGCTCGATACCGTGCTGCTCCGCGAAGGCCGCGGCCCGCTGGGGGTCGCGCGCCGCCACGGCCACGAGCCGTGCGCCGGTCAGCCCGGCGGGCTGGATGACGGCGATGTCGCTGATGCGGGCAGCGCCGAGCAGGCCGAGCCGCAGGGGCTCCACCGGGTCAGTCCTTGCCGAGGGCGAAGACCGCGATGAACCCGACGACCAGGAAGAGGACCCCGGCGATGGCGAGGCCGACCGTCTGGCCGGCGTTCATGAGGCTGAGCCCTGCGGCGCAGAGGACGCTCAGGATCAGCACCATGATGACGGCGCCGATCGGGTGGGCCTCGGTCGTGTGCTCGCTCAAGGGAGGTCCTTTCGGTCAGGTCAGTCGGTCGATGACGAGGGGCAGTCGCTCAATCGTAGAGCCCGGCGCGCTGACCACGACGGCCCCCGTGAGTGCCTCGAGCGCGAGCGGCAGCCGACCGGCCTCGTCGGTGTGGAGCGTCATCAGCACATCGCCCGCAGTCACGAGGTCGCCGGGCTTCGCATGCAGCGTGATGCCCGCGCCGGCCGACACCGGGTCCTCCTTGCGCGCCCGCCCCGCGCCGAGGCGCCACGCGGCCACGCCCACGCTCATCGCATCCATGCGCGAGACCACGCCAGCGGCATCAGCGCGGACAACCTCGCTCTCGCGCGCCACCGGCAGGGCGGCATCCGGATCACCGCCCTGGGCCCGGATCATCCGCCTCCAGACGTCCATCGCCGACCCATCGGCGAGCACCTGCGCGGGATCGATGTCCGACAGGCCGGCAAGGTCGAGCATCTCCCTGGCCAGCAGGAGGGTCAGCTCCACGACGTCGGCAGGCCCTCCTCCGGCCAGCACGTCGACCGACTCCTGGACCTCGACGGCGTTGCCTACCGCGAACCCGAGCGGGACGTCCATCGCCGTGATCAGCGCCCGCGTCTCCACGCCGGCATCGTTGCCCAGGCGGACCATCGTCTCCGCGAGCCGGCGCGCCTGCGCTGGGTCGGGCATGAAGGCACCTGACCCGGTCTTGACGTCGAGCACGAGGCCGCCGGCGCCCTCGGCGATCTTCTTGCTCATGATGCTGCTGGCGATCAGCGGGATCGCCTCGACCGTCCCGGTGACGTCGCGCAGTGCGTAGAGCTTCTTGTCCGCGGGCGCCAGGCCCTCGCCGGCCGCGCAGATCACGCCTCCGACGTCGCGGAGCACCTGCATCATCTCGTCGTTGCTCAGTGCCGCACGCCAGCCGGGGATCGACTCGAGCTTGTCCAGCGTGCCCCCGGTATGGCCCAGGCCCCGGCCGCTCAGCTGCGGCACCGCGGCGCCGCACGCTGCGACGATCGGCACGAGGGGCAGCGTGATCTTGTCGCCGACTCCACCGGTGGAGTGCTTGTCGACCGTCGGGCGCGGCAGGCTGCTGAAGTCCATCCGCACGCCCGTGTTGATCATGGCGGTCGTCCATCGGACGATCTCGGGGTCGGACATCCCGTTGATGAGGATGGCCATGGCCAGCGCCGACATCTGCTCATCGGCGACGACGCCACGGGTGTACGCGTCGACCACCCAGTCGATCTGCTGTGGCGTCAGCTCATGACGGTCGCGCTTGGCCTTGATGACGTCGACGGCCGAGAACGGCTCAACCATGGTCTGCCCTGTTCTCTGCACGTGCCACGAGGTCATCCGGTCCGAAAGCCTGGGGCAGGATCTCGCTCATCGGCAGGATCCCCTCGGGCGTCTTGAGGAGAGTGGTGGGCCGCCCGTTCTCCCACAGCAGCTGCCGGCACCGACCGCATGGCATCAGCGGCTGCCCGTGCTGGTCGACGCATGAGACGGCGACGAGGCGGCCGCCTCCCGAAGCATGGATGCTCGAGACCATCCCGCACTCGGCACACAGGCCGATCCCGTAGCAGGCGTTCTCGACGTTGCAGCCCACGACGATGCGGCCGTCCTCCATCAGGCCGGCGACGCCGACCTTGAAGCGCGAGTACGGGGCATACGCCTTGTGCATGATCTCCACGGCCGCAGCGTCGAGAGAGGCCCAGTCGATGTCCGGCATCACTGCTTCTCGTACGGCTGGCCGTCTGCGGCAGGTGGCCGGGCCCGGCCGACGAGGCCGGCTACCACGACGATCGTCACCAGGTACGGCGCCATCGACAGGAACTCGCCCGGAATGGGGATGTCGAGGAGCGCGAACTTCTGCTCCAGCGACTCCGAGAACCCGAAGATGAGTGCGGCGCCCAGGGCACCGATCGGGTTCCAGGCGCCGAAGATCATCGCCGCCAGCCCGATGAAGCCCGTGCCGGCCGTGATGTTCTCGTCGAAGCGGCCCACGGTGCCCAGCGTGAACCAGGCACCGGCGAAGCCGCCGACCATGCCGCCGTAGATCACGGCCAGGTAGCGCACCTTGGGGACGCTCACGCCGAGGCTGTCGGCCGCGCGCGGGTTCTCGCCGACCGATCGCGTGCGCAGCCCCCAGCGCGTGCGGAACAGGAAGAACGTGACCGTTCCGATGAGCACGTACATGCCGTAGACGATGATCGTCTGGTTGAAGAACATCGGCCCGATGATGGGGATCTCGGAGAGCACGGGGATCGGGATCGACGGGAAGATCGGCGCATCGTTCCACTGGGGGTTGTCGACGAGGACCTGCGACGTCAGGAACGACGTGAGGCCGAGCACCAGGATGTTGATGACCACGCCGATGATGATCTGGTCGACGCGGAAGTTGACGGCGAGTACCGCGAGGAGCAGCGCCAGCAGGCCACCCGTCAGGGTCGCGGCCAGCAGGCCCACCCATCCCCCGAGGATCGACCCCATCACCACGCCGGTGAACGCGCCGCCGAGGAGCATGCCCTCGATCCCGATGTTCACGACACCGGATCGCTCGCACAGGATGCCGCTCAGCGCACCGAGGGCGATCGGCGTGCACCGGGAAACCGTAGCGACGAGCATGCTGATCAGGGAGAACTGCTCCCCCGCCGTCGCCCACACCATCATCGCCATCGTGAAGACCCCGAAGGAGGCGCCCAGGATCAGCGTGGACTTGCGCTGGAAGCCCCCCCGCACGAACTGCGTGGCACCCAGAGCCGCCAGGAGCATCGCGAGAGCCCACAGCGACGCCGTGACCGGGATGGCGAGGTCGTCCAGCTGGATCGTCTCGCCCGAGCCGCTGAGTCCGAAGGTCGCCACGCCCTCGGCGTTGGGGATGAAGAACGCCATCACGAAGGCCGACAGCACGAGCATGACGATGCCCGAGATGCGGGCCCGCTTGATCTGCGATTTGGTCAGGGCCCGGGTTCGCTTGCCGGTGCGCTCGTAGGACTCCACCGGCGTCTTCTCGAAGGTGCTCACGCTCCCCACCCCTTGCTGATCTGGGTCGATGAGGCGTCTGTCTTCACGCGGTAGATCGCGGAGATGAGCGCCGGCGCGGCCACGAAGATGATGATCAGCGCCTGGATCACCGAGATGAGGTCGATGCCGACATCGGCATTGGCCTGCATGTACTGGCCGCCCGCGTTCAGGCCGCCGAAGAGCAGCGCCGCAGCGACCACGCCGAACGGGTTGGAGCGGCCCAGCAGCGCGACAGCGATGCCGTCGAAGCCGAGGCCGGCGGAGAAGCCGGGACTCGCCCGGTCCAGGAGGCCGAGGACCTGTCCCGTGCCCGCGAGGCCCGCAAGGGCACCGGAGATCGTCATGACGAGGATGTAGACCTTGGTGACCGACATGCCCGCGTACCGGGCAGCGCTCGGGTTCGCGCCGACCGCACGGAACTCGAAACCGGTGTTGGTGCGGAAGAGCAGCCACCAGATGACGCCCGCGGCCCCGAGGGCGAGGAACAGCCCGAGGTGCACCTTCATCGCGGGGTCCAGCCACGCGAGCAGCGCGGGCAGCTGGGCACTCTCCTCGACGGTCTTGGAGATCGGATCGTTGCGGCCCTCGCGCTGGAACAGCGTGGTCTTCAGGAAGTAGTCGACCAGCCGGTAGGCGATGTAGTTGAGCATGATCGTGACGATCACCTCGTGCGCCCCGGTCTTGGCCTTGAGCAGGCCCGGGATGAAGCCCCAGATCGCGCCGCCGATCGCGCCGCAGATGATGGCGAGCGGCAGGTGGATGACCAGCGGCAGGCCGGTGAAGGTGAAGCCCGCCAGCACGGCCAGCATGCCGCCCATGAGGAGCTGGCCCTCGCCACCGATGTTGAACAGGCCGGCGCGGAAGGCGATGGCGACTGCGAGGCCGGTGAAGATGAGCGGGGTGGCCTCGGTGAGCGTCTGGGAGATGGCGCGGAGCGACCCCACCGATCCCTGCAGGAGGGCCCGGTAGGCCTCCAGCGTCTCGCTGAGGCTGTAGCCGGTCAGCATGATGATCACGCCGCCGATGACGAGCGCGGTGAACACCGCCAGGGCAGGGATGACCAGGCCAGTCTTCCAGTCCGTGGCCGTCGTGAGCTTGCGGAAGAACGAGGGCCCGGGCCCGTCGTCGGGCTCGACCGTGACGGTTCCGTCCGGTGACGTGATGCTCATGCTGCCTTCCCCGCCATGTAGAGGCCGACCTCGGTCGGAGTCGTCTCGGATGCCTTGAGCTCGGCGACGATCCGGCCGTCGAACATCACGAGGATGCGATCCGAGAGGGCGAAGATCTCGTCGAGCTCGGTGGAGACGATCAGGATCGCCTTGCCCTCGTCGCGCTTGCGGACGATCTGCTCGTGGATGTACTCGATCGAGCCGACGTCGATGCCTCGCGTGGGCTGGGCACAGACCACCAGCGGCACGTCGCGGCTGAACTCGCGCGCGACGATCATCTTCTGCGCGTTGCCGCCGGAGAGCGCATCGCCGGAGTTGTCGATGATCGGCGGTCGAACGTCGTAGTCCTCCACCAGCTGGGTCGCCGACTCGCGGATCACGTCGCGGTGGAGAACGCCACGCTTCGAGAAGGGCGGGGCGTAGTAGGAGTCGAGGACGAGGTTCTCGGCGATCGTGAACGAGCCGACCATGCCCATGTGGTTGCGGTCCTCGGGGACGTGCGCGATGCCGGCCTCATGCCGCTGGCGCGGGCTGTGGCTGCTGATGTCCGTACCTCGGAACATCACGTGGCCACCCGCGATCGGGAGCAGCCCCGTGATGGCCTCGACGAGCTCGGTCTGGCCGTTGCCCTGGATGCCGGCGACGCCCACGATCTCCCCCGCCCTGACGGTGAGGTCCACATCCTTGAGGAGCGAACGGCCGTAGTCGTCGAGCATCCGCACGCCGCTCAGCTCGAGCACCGTCTCGCCGGGCTCTGCCTCCGCCTTGTCGACGACCAGGTCGATGTCGCGACCGACCATCATCGAGGCGAGGATCTCCGGCGTGGCCGTGGCGGGGTCGGCATGACCCGCCACCTTGCCGCCGCGAAGGACGGTGATGTCGTCCGCGATCGCCAGTGCCTCCTTGAGCTTGTGGGTGATGAAGATGATCGTGGCACCCCGGCCCTTGAGCTCCGCCACGATGCCGAAGAACTCCTCGACCTCCTGCGGCGTGAGCACGGCGGTCGGCTCGTCGAACACCAGGATCTTGGCGCCCCTCAGGAGGACCTTGATGATCTCCACGCGCTGCTGGATGCCGACGGGGAGATCCTCGACCAGGGCGTCCGGGTCGACCGCGAGGCCGTAGCGCTCGGAGATCTCGCGCACCTCGGTGCGGGCCTCCTTGCGGTTCATGATCCCCGGTCCCTTGACCGGCTCCACACCCAGGACGACGTTCTCCCAGACGGAGAAGACGGGCACGAGCATGAAGTGCTGATGGACCATGCCGATGCCGGCCTTGATGGCATCACCGGGATCACCGAACTTCTGCACGGCACCGTCGATGATGATCTCGCCGGAGTCAGGGGTGTACAGGCCCGACAGGACGTTCATGAGGGTGCTCTTGCCAGCGCCGTTCTCACCGATCAGCGCGAGCACCTTGCCCGAGCGGGCCGTGAGCGAGACGTCGTCGTTGGCGAGCACGCCCGGGAACTGCTTGGTGATGCCCCGCAGTTCGAGTTCCATCTGGCCTTCCCTCGGTCCGTGCCTGGCTGGATCGTCCAAACCTATCCGGCAAAGCGGAGGGAGGGACCCGAAACCGGGTCCCTCCCTCGCACTGCGTGCAGATGCAGGGACTAGCCCTTGACGCTGACCGAGCCGTCGACGATGCCGGCCTTGATCGTGTCGAGCTGAGCTGCCAGCTCGGCGGGCACGGCCGCCTCCATGTCGTGGAACGGCGCGAGGCCGACGCCACCGTTCTCCAGCGTGCCGACCGTGACACCACCCTCGAAGGTGCCGTCGACCACGGACTGGATCGCGTTGAACGTGGTGACATCCATGTTCTTGAGCACCGAGGTCAGGTAGACGCCGGCGTTCGCGGTGTCGGACTCGTACTGGTCGCTGTCGACGCCGATGATCATGAGCTTGTCGGTGCCGAGCTCGCTGGCAAGTGCCGCCGAGCCGAGGCCGACCGGGCCGGCGACGGGCATGACGATGTCTGCGCCCTCGTCGACCAGGTTCTGAGCGAAGGTGCGGCCGTCATCGAGGCTCTCGAAGTTCTCGGTGAACAGGCCCTTCTGCTTGGCCGGATCCCAGCCGATGACCTCGACCTCGGTGCCGTTGTCGGCGTTGTACTTCTGGACGCCGTAGTAGAAGCCGTCCATGAAGATGGTCACCGGCGGGATGTTGATGCCGCCGAAGGTGCCGACCTTGCCGGTCTTCGAGGTGCCCGCGGCGAGGTAGCCCGCGAGGAACGCGGCCTCGTCGGTGTTGAACACCTGGCCGAGCACGTTGTTGTTCGTGATGTCGCCCTCAGCGTAGGCGTAGTCGACGATCGAGAACGGGGTGTCCGGGTTGGCGTTCGCCGCCTCCTTGGTCGCGTCGCCGAGCAGGAAGCCGACGGTGATGATGACACCGCAGCCCTGGTCGACGAACGACTGGATGTTGGTGGCGTAGTCGGTCTCCGCCTGGGACTCGAGGACGATCGCCTCGACGCCGAGCTGGTCGGCCGCGTCCTGGACGCCCTTGAAGGCCTTCTGGTTGAAGCCCTTGTCGTCCACGCCACCGACGTCGGTGACCTGGCAGGCCTTGATCATGGCGGCGGCGGGCTCGGAGGCGGGTGCCTCGGACGCCGGCGCCTCGGATGCAGCAGCGCTGCTGGCCGGGGCGGCCGCGCTGGACTCCGCGGCGGAGTCGCTGCTCGAGCTGCAGCCCGCAAGTGCCATCGCCGAGACGGCCACAATGGCCGCGGCGAGCTTGAGGTTGGTCTTCAATTCGTCTCCTTGTTCCGTTGCAGGACGCCGTCATGGCGCACGCACATGCGCCCACCCTAACCACCCGTTCGCGGCAGATGCGCGTGGCGTAGCGGCAGCGTCCAGATCGTTACAACGAGTTCACAATCGGCCTGTGACAGGCGTCACGGGAGTGACGAGATGCGGTCGAGCAGCAGGGTCACGAAACGATCACGGTCGATGTCGAGACCGACGAGGGCGTTGGCCGGCAGGCCGGTGACGGACCAGCGGTCGGCCACCGTACGGCCGACGCACAGGGGCGACTCGGTTTCGATCTGAACATTCATCGGCAGGACGGTCACGAGGGTCGGGTCGATCAGGTGCGCGATGGTCACCGCGTCGTGGATCGGGCCGCCCTCCCACCCGAAGCGCTCCTGGTGGAAGCCCACGAAGTGGTCGAGGAGCTCGGCGACGAAGCGCCCCGCGCGTCCGGTCGGCCGCAGTGCATCGGCATGCTCGTCGGCCAGCCAGGCCCGGTGGGTGACCTCGAGGCCGATCATCGTCATCGCGATGCCGTCCTCCGGCCTTCCCTGCCCTGGGGCGCGCGCAGCGCGGAAGACGATGTCGGCCGCATGCGGGTCCACCCAGATGTTGAACTCCGCCGCCGGGGTCCAGTTCCCGAGGTCGACGGCTCCACCCATGATCACCAGCTCGGCGATACGGGAGCGCAGGTGCGGCAGCCGCTCAACCACGTCGGCCATGTTGGTCAGGGCCCCGGTCGCCACCAGCGTGAGCGGCTCATCAGCGTCGAGCAGGCACTGCTCGATCAGCTCGATGGCCGGCACGTCGAGGGCCGAACGGCTCGGCTCGACGGGAACCGGCCCCGCCAGCCCGGTCTCCCCGTGCATCACGGCCGCAGTCGACAGCTCGCGCACCCGGGGCCGGTCCCGGCCGGCCGCCACCGGGATGTCGGGTCGATCCACCATGTCCAGCACCCAGAGGGCGTTGCGGGTGGTGTTCTCCAGGGTGACGTTGCCCGCCACGGTCGTGACCGCCCGCAGGTCAATCGATGGATCGGCCACGGCCAGCATGATCGCGATGGCGTCGTCGTGCCCGGGGTCGCAGTCGAGCAGGATCGGGCGGCGCCTCATCAGAAGGCGTCGCGCGGCGTGTACTGCCCCCAGACGTCCCGAAGGGCATCCGAGACCTCGCCGACCGTCGCCTTCGCGCGAAGCGCGTCGCGCATCGGGTACAGCAGGTTGTCCGAGCCGACGGCCGTGTCGCGGATCGCCTGGAGGAGGGCGGCGACCTTCTCGTTGTCCCGACCCGCACGCAGGGCAGCGAGGCGCGCGCACTGCTCGGACTCGATGGCGGGGTTCACGCGGAGCGGGTCGTAGTGCTCCTTCTCGTCGACCGTGAACTTGTTGACGGCCACGACCGTGCGCTCACCCGAGTCGATCTCGAGCTGCACCTGGTAGGCGGAGCGCTCGATCTCGGCCTTCTGGAAGCCCTGCTCGATGGCGGCCACCGCCCCGCCCATGTCGTCGATCTGGGCGATGAGGCGGGTCGCGGCGTCGTCGATGCCGTCGGTCAGGCTCTCCACGACGTACGAGCCCGCGAAGGGGTCGACCGTGTCGCAGACGTCGGTCTCGTAGGCCAGCACCTGCTGGGTGCGCAGGGCCAGCCGGGCCGCCTTCTCGGTGGGCAGGGCGATCGCCTCGTCGAACGAGTTCGTATGGAGGGACTGGGTACCCCCCAGGACCGCGGCAAGGCCCTGCACCGCGACGCGCACCATGTTCACCTCAGGCTGCTGCGCGGTCAGCTGGACCCCGGCGGTCTGGGTGTGGAAGCGCAGCATGAGCGACTTGGGGTCCTTCGCCCCGAACCGGTCGCGCATGATCCGGGCCCACATGCGACGGGCCGCCCGGAACTTGGCGACCTCCTCGAGGATCGTGGTCCGCGAGACGAAGAAGAAGGCCAGGCGGGGGGCGAACTCGTCGACGTCCTGACCGGACTCGACCGCTGCCTTCACGTACTCGATGCCGTCCGACAGGGTGAACGCGACCTCCTGCACGGGCGTGGCACCGGCCTCAGCCATGTGGTAGCCGGAGATCGAGATGGTGTTCCACTTCGGGATCTCGTTGCGACAGTAAGTGAAGATGTCGGTGATGAGGCGCAGGGACTGCGCCGGCGGGTAGATGTAGGTGCCGCGGGCGATGTACTCCTTGAGCACGTCGTTCTGGATGGTGCCGTTGAGCTCGCCGGCGGTGACGCCCTGCTCCTCGCCCACGAGCTGGTACATCAGCAGCAGGACCGCCGCCGGGGCGTTGATCGTCATCGACGTCGAGACCCTGTCCAGCGGGATCCCGTCGAACAGGATCCGCATGTCGTCGATCGAGTCGATGGCGACGCCCACCTTGCCCACCTCGCCATGAGCCAGGGGATGGTCGGAGTCGTAGCCCATCTGCGTCGGCAGGTCGAAGGCCACGGACAGGCCCGTGGTCCCCGCGGCGAGCAGCTGCTTGTACCGGGCGTTGGACTCGACGGCGGTACCGAAGCCGGCGTACTGCCGCATCGTCCAGGGGCGGCCGGTGTACATCGTGGGGTAGACGCCGCGGGTGTACGGGAAGCGGCCCGGCTCGCCAAGAGCGGTCGCGGGATCCCATCCCTCGAGGTCGCCGGGCCCGTAGACGGGCGCGAACGGGAGTCCTGACTCGGTGACCGGGTCCATGGGTTTCCTCCGGTGGTCATGGGCGGGCGTCGAGGTCCATCGTGCCGCCTGCGGGACGTCCCGTCAGCGGCCAGGGGCCGTCTGTGACTCACAACATAGGGCGAGCGCCCACATCCCGTCGCGACGGGTCGGCGACACCTCGGTACTGTTTGTCCAGCGCACCCCCGGTACGCGACTTCGCGCTCGTGGGGGCAATTCCTAGGGAGGGAAGCGTGACCACTCTGTCGGTCGGCACGATGTACCGCGGCGGCCAAGGCATGTGGACGTGGGTCCTGCATCGCATCACGGGTGTCTCGGTCTTCTTCTTCCTGCTGGTTCACGTCCTCGACACGGCCCTGGTCCGGGTCTCCCCCGAGGCGTACGACCTCGTGATCGCCTCCTACAAGACGCCGATCGTCAACCTCCTGGAGATCGGCCTCGTCGGGGCCGTCCTCTACCACGCGCTCAACGGCCTGCGGGTCATCCTCGTGGACTTCTGGGCCAAGGGTCCGCGGTACCAGCGCCAGATGACCTGGGCCATCGGCGCCGTCTGGGTTCTCCTGATGGTCCCGGGGACCTACTTCATGATCAAGCACACCGTCGAGGCGTTGTTCGGGAGCAGCTCATGAGCACCACCGCCCAGCCCGGCCCCGTCAGCATTCCCGCTCCCCGGAGCGCCCAGCGCAACGGCCAGCGCAGTAACTTCGAGCTCTACTCGTGGCTGTTCATGCGCATCTCGGGCATCGTCCTGGTGTTCCTGGTGCTGGGCCACCTGCTCATCATGAACGTCCTCGACGGCGGGGTTCAGCGCATCAACTTCGCCTTCGTCGCCGGTCGCTGGAGCAGCCCGTTCTGGCAGATCTGGGACCTGATGATGCTCTGGCTGGCCATGCTCCACGGCACCAACGGCATGCGCACCATCATCAACGACTACGCGGAGCGGGACCAGACCCGATTCTGGCTCAAGATGGTGCTCTACGTGGCTTCCGGCTTCACGATCCTTCTCGGGACGCTCGTCATCTTCACCTTTGACCCGAACATCGGCTAACTCGCTCCGGGAGACGCACCCCATGCAGACGCACACGTACGACGTTGTCATCGTCGGCGCCGGAGGCGCAGGGATGCGCGCGGCCCTCGAGTCAGGTTCTCGAGCCCGCACGGCCGTGCTCACCAAGCTGTACCCGACGCGCTCCCACACGGGCGCCGCGCAGGGTGGCATGTGCGCCGCCCTGGCCAACGTCGAGGACGACAACTGGGAGTGGCACACCTTCGACACCGTCAAGGGCGGCGACTACCTCGTCGACCAGGACGCGGCCGAGGTCATGTGCAAGGAGGCCATCGACGCCGTCCTCGACCTCGAGAAGATGGGGCTGCCCTTCAACCGCACGCCGGAGGGTCGCATCGACCAGCGCCGGTTCGGCGGCCACACCCGCAACCACGGCGAGGCCGCCGTCCGTCGTGCCTGCTACGCCGCCGACCGCACCGGCCACATGATCCTGCAGACCCTGTACCAGAACTGCATCAAGCAGAACGTCGAGTTCTACAACGAGTTCTACGTCCTCGACCTGCTCCTCAACGAGACCGAGGACGGCCCGGTGACGGCCGGCGTCGTCGCCTACGAGCTGGCGACCGGCGAGATCCACATCTTCCGCGCGAAGTCGGTCATCTTCGCGACCGGCGGCTTCGGCAAGGTCTGGAAGACGACGTCCAACGCGCACACCCTCACGGGCGACGGCATGGGCATCGTCCTGCGCAAGGGCCTCCCGCTGGAGGACATGGAGTTCTACCAGTTCCACCCCACCGGCCTCGCCGGCCTCGGGGTCCTCCTGACCGAGGGCGCCCGTGGGGAGGGCGGCATCCTGCGCAACGCGACCGGTGAGCGCTTCATGGAGCGGTACGCCCCGACCATCAAGGACCTCGCTCCGCGCGACATGGTCTCGCGTGCGATGGTGCTCGAGGTGCGCGAAGGCCGCGGGGCGGGCCCGAACAAGGACTACGTCTACCTCGACCTCACCCACCTGCCGAAGGAGCAGATCGAGGCCAAGCTGCCCGACATCACGGAGTTCTCCCGCACCTACCTCGGCGTGGACCCCGTCACCGAGCTGGTCCCGGTCTTCCCGACGGCCCACTACGCCATGGGCGGCATCCCGACCGACGTCGAGACTCGCGTCCTTCGTGACAACGAGCATGTGATCCCGGGCCTGTACGCCGCTGGCGAGTGCGCCTGCGTCTCGGTGCACGGTTCCAACCGCCTCGGCACCAACTCCCTGCTGGACATCAACGTCTTCGGCCGGCGGGCGGGCATCGCGGCCGCCGACTACGCCAACCAGGCCGAGTTCGTCGAGCTCCCCGAGGACGCCCAGGGCGGCACGATCTCCCTCGTCGAGCAGCTGCGCTCCAGCACCGGGGGCGAGCGGGTCGCCGTCCTGCGTCGTGAGATGCAGGAGACGATGGACATGAACGCGCAGGTGTACCGCAACGAGGCCACCCTGAAGCAGGCGCTGAACGACGTCCAGGAGCTCAAGCGCCGGTACGCCAACGTCGCGATCCAGGACAAGGGCGTCCGCTACAACACGGACCTGCTCGAGGCCATCGAGCTGGGCTTCCTGCTCGACCTGGCCGAGCTCGTCGTGGTCGGGGCCCTCGAGCGCAAGGAGTCGCGCGGCGGCCACGCGCGGGAGGACTACCCCAACCGCGACGACGTCAACTACATGCGCCACACCATGGCCTACCGGCGCACCGACGAGAGCGGCGCCGAGTACGTCCAGCTCGACTACAAGCCAGTCGTCGTCACCCGTTACCAGCCGATGGAGCGTAAGTACTGATGACTGCCACCGTCGAGGCCCCCGTCGCGATCCCGGTCACGAGCGACGTCACGTTCCGCGTGCGCCGGTTCCTGCCCGAGTTCGACTCCGATCCGCACTGGGAGGAGTACACGGTCCCGCTCTACCCGACCGACCGCGTCCTCACGGCGCTGGAGAAGATCAAGGGCGAGATAGACGGCACCCTGACGTTCCGCCGCTCATGCGGTCACGGCATCTGCGGCTCCGACGCGATGCGCATCAACGGCCGCAACCGTCTCGCCTGCAAGACCCTCGTCAAGGACCTCGACATCAGCAAGCCGATCACCGTCGAGGCGATCAAGGGCCTTCCGCTCGAGAAGGACCTCATCGTCGACATGGACCCCTTCTTCGACGCCTACCGTGCGGTGCTGCCGTTCCTCATCACCGACGGGCATGAGCCGAGCAAGGAGCGCCTGCAGTCCGCCGAGGAGCGCGCACGCTTCGATGACACGACCAAGTGCATCCTGTGCGCCTGCTGCACGACCTCGTGCCCGGTCTACTGGACCGACGGCCAGTACTTCGGCCCGGCCGCCATCGTCGCGGCCAACCGGTTCATCTTCGACAGTCGCGACGCGGGGTCGGAGCAGCGGCTGGAGATCCTCAACGAGAAGGAGGGCGTGTGGCGGTGCCGCACGACCTTCAACTGCACCGATGCCTGCCCGCGTGGCATCGAGGTCACCAAGGCGATCCAAGAGGTCAAGCGCGCCCTGATCTTCCGCAAGGTCTAGCCCCGCGTCGAGGCCGGCGGATTCAGGCCCGGCGCCCGGCGCAGGACGCAGCGCCGAGCCACGTGTGCGGCGTCCCCTCCCAGCACCAGCCGAGCCGCGGGCGGCCGTCCTTCGTCACCCAGAGCGACGGGATCCGCTTGTCCCCGGCCCGCGACCCGAGCATCTGGTAGCAGTTCCGCTCCCGCAGGATGCCCGGGTGGGCGAGGAGCACCGCCACGCCCTCCTCGAGGGTGAGGGGTGATCGGCCTGCCTCGAGGATCGCGGCCAGTGCGTCGCGTGGTGCCACGTTGAGGAGGTCGGCCCCCAGTTCGACGCCCTCGAGGTCGTACGGAGCCTGCGGCAGGGCCACCACGGGACGGAACGCGGACGGATGCACCGGCCTCATGTCCACGTAGCCCGGGTGCTCGCCCTGGCGGGTGTGCGGCATGGCCGCCTCGGCGTCGAGCGACGGATCGACATGGACAGCCGGGAACGGGTCAGGAAGATCGGGCATGTGCAGTGCTAACGACGAGGCGGTCGCGGGCATTCCTGCCCACTCGACGCGACCGGGCCTACAGGTCGACGGCGAAGTACTGCGTCTCCAGGAACTCGTGGATGCCCGCGAAACCGCCCTCACGCCCGAGGCCCGACTCCTTCATGCCGCCGAAGGGGGCGGCGGGATCGGAGGCGAGCCCGCGATTGACGGCCACCATGCCGGACTCCATGCGCCGGGCCAGGCGCACGCCCGTGCCGGGGTCCTTGGCGAAGACGTAGGAGATGAGTCCGTACTCCGTGTCGTTGGCCATCCGGACGCCCTCGTCCTCGTCGGTGAACGTCACGATCGGCGCCACCGGCCCGAAGACCTCGTTGCGCGTCAGCGTGGAGCCGTGCACCACGTCGCGGACGACATAGGGGGCGATGAAGGCGCCGAGCTCGGGCACCGTGGACGACGGAGTCGCCACGACCCCCTCGCCGACGGCCTCCTGCAGGAGCTCGAGGATCTTGTCGCGCTCCTTGACGGACACCATCGCGCCAAGGTCGTTGGCGGCGTCGATGCCGGGACCGATCTTGAGGCCGGCGAAGGCAACTTCGAGCTTGCTGGTGAACTCCTCGGCGAGCGACTCGTGGATGTAGAAGCGGTTGGCGGCCGTGCAGGCCGCCCCGCCGTTGCGCATCTTCGCGATCATCGCGCCGGACACCGCGGCGTCGACGTCCGTCCCCTCGAAGGCGATGAAGGGGGCGTTGCCGCCCAGCTCCATGGACGACGGCATCACGCGCTCGGCAGTCTGCTTGAGCAGCATCTTGCCCACGTACGTCGACCCGGTGAAGGACAGCGTGGCCACGCGCGGGTCGGCGAGGATCGCCGACGACACCGGGCCGGTCTGGCTGGTGGTGATGATGTTGACGACTCCGGCGGGTGCGCCGGCGCGCTGGAGCACGTCGCCGATCCACAGGGCGGTGAGCGGAGTCTCACCGGCGGGCTTGAGGACCGCCGTGCAGCCCGCTGCCAGCGCCGGTGCCAGCTTGCGCGTCGCCATGGCGGCCGGGAAGTTCCAGGGCGTGATCATGTAGGCCACGCCGATCGGGCGGTGGTCGGTGATGATCGTCTTGTCGCGGTTCGGGGCGTACCGGAAGCCGCCCTCGATCCGGGACGCCTCCTCGGAGAACCAGCGGAAGAACTCAGCCGCGTAGGTGGCCTCACCGAGAGCATCGCGCCAGGCCTTGCCGTTCTCGAGCGAGATGATCCGCGCGCAGGTCTCCAGCTCGGCGGTCATGATCTCGAACGCGCGGCGGAGCACCTCGGCACGCTGGCGCGCAGGGGTCACGGACCAGGTCTGGAACGCGTCCGAGGCGGCGCTCACTGCGTCGAGACCGTCGCTCACGCCCGCGTCACCGATCTCCGCCAGCACCGTGAACGTGGCGGGGTCCATGACCTGGATGCGCTTCTCGGTCTGCTGCCATTCGCCACCGATGAGCAGTCCGGTGGGGGCGGTGAGGGACGACATGTGACCTCCAGGATGCGCGGTACGGGCTTCGAGCCTACTCGCGGACGTAGCATGGAAGGCGATGCCAGGACTCCATCGTGGACACCTCCGCCCTGCGGCATTCGCCGGGGCGGCGCTGGCTGTCGCCCTGACCGCCCTCGGGGCCCAGCCCGCGGCGGCCGACACCCTCGGTGGGGACCGGCTTGCCAGCCCGAACAGCACCGTGCTCCTCCAGCCGGGTGCCGACCCGCTCCCGGTCGTCAAGGCCGCCACCTGGATCCTCGCCGATGCGGAGACCGGCGAGGTCCTCGCACAGAAGGGCTCGCACGTCCGCCGGGCCCCGGCGAGCACCTTGAAGATGCTCACGGCCCTGACGGTGCTGCCGCGCACGGCCCCGGAGACGGAGTACATCGCGACGCCCCGGGCCGCCTACATCTACGGTGCCCGGGTCGGACTGAAGCCGGGCAAGGCGTACACGATGGACGAGCTCTGGTACGCGGTGTTCCTGCCCAGTGCCAACGACGCCGCGATCGCCGTCGCGGAGGCGAACGGCGGCGTGCGTCGGACCGTGCGCCAGATGAACGACGTGGCGTACGAGCTCCGGGCGCTCGACACTGTCGTGAAGAACACCAACGGCCTCGACGCTCCGGGCCAGCTGTCGAGCGCCTACGACCTGGCCCTCATCGCCCGCGCCGGGCTCGCCCGCCCCGACTTCGCGAAGTACGCGAGCACGGTCAAGGCCCAGTTCCCCGATGTCAAGGGCAAGGGCAGCCATCCGATCTTCACGACGAACCGCCTGCTGCTGCACGGCTGGCGAGGCACCATCGGCATCAAGACCGGCTTCACCTCGCAGGCCGGCCGCACGTACGTAGGGGCGGCCACCCGAGGCGGGCGCACGCTCATCGTCACCCTGATGGGCATCCGCGAGTCCAGCGAGGGTGCGGCCAAGAAGCTCCTCAAGTGGGGCTTCGCCAACGGCGAGCAGGTGACTCCCATCGGCACCCTGCTCGATCCGGGCGCTCCCCTGCCGGCCGAGCCCGACCTGCAGATCCAGCCGGGTGCCGGGACCGCGGACGGCTCGGACGTGGAGACAGCGCCCGCGAACGGCGCAGCGAGCACCGGCGCGGGCACGTCGACGACCGCTGCGTCCCCATCTCAGGAGCCGAGCACCCTTCCCGCCGCTGCCCTGATCGGTGCGGTGGCGCTCGTGGCCGGCGCGGGCCTGCTGGCCCTGATGGGACTCCGGAGGCAGGCGCGGACCGCCGGCCGGCACGCCGCCTGACCTTCGCCTCCGTTCAGGGAGCGGCTACCCCGTCCAGGGGGAACTCGCGAACGAGATGCCAACGACCGTCGAGGTACTCGTACAGGCCGATGCATGCCACCTCCATCGAGGCCTCATAGCCGGACAGCTCATGAAGGGCGCGATCGAGCATGGGCTCGGAGACGTCGTGCGCGAGCGTGACGTGCGGGTGGTACGGAAAGCGCGTCTCCACCGCCATGTCCCCCGAGCGGACTCGCGTCTCGAGCTGCTCGCAGGCCGCCACGCCGTCGGCGACGGCCACGAACACCACCGGAGACACGGGCCGGAACGTGCCGGTGCCGCGGAGGGTCAGCCGGAACGACCGGGTGCTCGCAGCCACGCGTGCCAGATGAGCCTCCACGGCCGGCATCGCCTCGGCATCGACGTCGATGGGCGCCAGGATGGTCACATGAGCGGGCAGGTCGGACGCCGCCGGCTCGTACTGCTCGCGAGCGGCGTCGAGGGCCTCACGATGCGGTGACGGGATCGCCACGACCACGCCGATCGTGTGGCCGGGGGCGCTCCCATCAGCTTCGTCGGCCGTCTCCCCCGTGGCCGCTCCGGCCATCAGCCGTGGTCCATGGGCACGAAGCCCACGCGCTGGTAGACGTCGTCGAGGGTCGAAGCCGCGGTGGCCCGGGCCTTTCGGGCGCCCACAGTCATGAGACGCCGCAGCTCGGCGGGATCGCCCATGAGCTCGTTGACGCGCTCCCGGAACGGACGCACCGTCTCGACGACGAGCTCGGCCGTGTCGCCCTTCAGGTCCCCGTAGCCCCTGCCCGCATAGGCATCGACCAGGTCGTCGATCGTCCGACCCGTGAGCGCCTGCTGGATCGTGAGCAGGTTGGACACGCCGGGCTTGCGCTCGGGGTCGAAGACGATGTCGCGCTCGGAGTCGGTCACTGCGCTCCTGATCTTCTTCGCGAGCACCTTGTCGTCGTCGAGGATGAACGCGCAGCCTGCGGGGCTCGACTTGCTCATCTTGGCTGTCGGGTCCTGCAGGTCGAGGATCTTGGCGGTCTCCTTGACGATGAGAGGCTCGGGCACCGTCAACGTGTCGCCGAACTTCGTGTTGAAGCGCTGCGCGAGGTCGCGTGTGAGCTCGAGGTGCTGGCGCTGGTCCTCGCCGACGGGGACCGCGTCGGCCTGGTAGATGAGGATGTCGGCGGCCTGCAGGATCGGGTAGGTGTACAGCCCCACCGTGACACGTCCCGCCCCCTCCTTCTGCGACTTGTCCTTGAACTGCGTCATCCGGCCGGCCTCGCCGAACCCCGTCTGGCACTCCAGCACCCAGGCCAGCTGGCTGTGCTCGGGTACGTGGCTCTGGACGAAGACGGTTGACTCCGAAGGATCGAGGCCGAGTGCCAGCAGCTGGGCGAACGATGCATACGTCCGGCGCCGCAGCTGCTCGGGGTCGTGGTCGACCGTGATCGCGTGCTGGTCGACGACGCAGTAGTAGGCATCATGCGTGGCCTGCAACCTGACCCACTCGCGTATGGCGCCGAGGTAGTTGCCGAGGTGGAACGCGTCCGCCGTCGGCTGGATGCCCGACAGGACGCGCGGAGGCCGGACCGGCTGCACACTCATGTCGTCATTGTGTCGCATGCCGTCAGGCGCCCGACGTCCCCTCAGCCGCTGCGGAGTCGCCGGCCCCTGCCTCCTCGCCCTCGACCAGCACCCGGGTCACGCGCACGCGGGACACCCGCCGCCCGTCGAGCTCCGCGACCTCGAAGGAATGGCCCGCCTCGACGACCACATCGCCCAGGAGCGGCACCCGGCCCAGGCGGGCGATGAGGAACCCGGCGACCGTCTCGTAGGGTCCCTCGGGCAGGTCCACTCCTGTCTCATCCTCGAAGTCCTCGAGGTTGAGCAGGCCGTCGACCATCGTGATGCCGAAGGAGGCCTGCTCCTCAGCGGGCCGCTCGACGTCGTACTCGTCCTGGATATCGCCGATGAGCTCCTCGACGAGGTCCTCCATCGTGATGATGCCCGCCGTGCCGCCGTATTCGTCCTGCACGATCGCGAGGTGCTGGCGCAGGCGGCGCATCTCGGTGAGCGTGCTGAGCACCTGCTTGCTCCCCGGGAAGGAGGTGATGTCGCGGGCCAGATCACCGACACGGATCGATCGCTCGGCCAGGTCGGGCGCGAGGATGTCGCGGACGTGGACGAACCCGATCACATCGTCAGCCGAGTCGCGGATCACCGGGTACCGGCTGTGGGGCTGGTCCGCGACGACCTTGGCAGCCTTGAAGACGGGCATGCCCGCGTCGAGGAAGTCGACCTCGGTGCGCGGCAGCATCACCTCGCGGAGCTCGCGGTCACCGGCGGCGAAGACGTCGTCGATGAGCTCGCGCTCCTCAACGGTGAGCTCCCCATGGGCCGCCACGAGGTCGCGGAGCTCCTCGCCGCTGATCTGCTCCTTTGCGCCGTGCGGGTCGATGCCGAGAAGGCGGACGATGGCATCCGTGGCGATCGACAGCGCGATGATGAAGGGCTTGAAGATCTTGGCGATCACGTCGAGGGGTGCGGCGACGAAGAGGGCGACCTTCTCGACGCGCTGCAGGGCGATGCGCTTGGGCACGAGCTCGCCCAGGACCAGCGAGACGTAGGCGATCACGATGGTCACGAGGATGAAGGCCAGCGTGTCCGCGACACCCTCGCTCATGCCCCAGCCGACGAAGACGGGCGACAGCGTGGGCGCGATGGTGGCGGCACCGAATCCGGCCGAGATGAAGCCGGCGAGGGTGACCCCTACCTGGCCGGCGGCCAGGAAGCGGTTGGGGTCCGCCGTCAGTGCGGCAAGTCGGCGGCCGCGTTTGGACTCCTCGGCCAGCCGCTGCACCTGTGACTCGCGCAGGGAGACGAGGGCCAGCTCAGCGGCCGCGAAGAAGCCGCCGAGGAGGACGAAGAACAGCACGACCAGGACGTTGACCCACAGGTCGCTCATGCTATGGAACACTACTGCCCGTCATGACCAGAGCCCGCACACCCGACCGCGACGTCCGCTGGGCGTGGGGATTCGTCGTCCTCATCGTCGCGGGCGGCATCCTCGCGCAGTTCATGGGCTACGGCATTGCCGTCCTCCTGGGGTACGACGTGCCCGAGGCGGCGACACCCTCCCTCGGGGCCGCACTGCTCATCGGCATCCCCCCGATGCTCGTGGGGGCAGCACCCGCGGCGGCCGCCGTCTACTTCGGCGTCCGAGCCGGCAGGGGCAGGCGCTACTCCGGATACGTCGCCGCCGCGATCGGTGCCCTCACCACGTTCTACTGGGTTGCGGCCACCGCGGCCGGCCTGATCGTCCTGGCGCTGGGCGGGGCCTGACACGACGAAGCCCCGCCGGTCCCGACGGGGCTTCGTGCGCGGGTCGTGCTGCTAGGCCATGGCCTTCTGCAGGTTCTCGTCGATCGACCCGAGGAACTCCTGGGTCGTCTGCCACGGGGCGTCTCGGCTGATCAGCAGGGCGAGGTCCTTGGTCATCTTGCCCTCCTCGACCGTCTCGACGCACACGCGCTCGAGGGTCTTCGCGAACTCGGCCACCTCGGGGGTGCCATCCAGCTTGCCGCGGTGCTGAAGACCCTGGGTCCAGGCGAAGATCGACGCCACCGGGTTGGTCGACGTCGGGTTGCCCTTCTGGTGCTCGCGGTAGTGGCGCGTCACTGTGCCGTGCGCGGCCTCCGCCTCGACGGTCCTGCCGTCGGGGGTCATCAGGACGCTGGTCATGAGGCCGAGCGAGCCGAAGCCCTGCGCGACCGTGTCCGACTGCACGTCACCGTCGTAGTTCTTGCAGGCCCAGACGTAGCCGCCCTCCCACTTCATGGCCGCAGCGACCATGTCGTCGATGAGCCGGTGCTCGTACGTGATGCCCGCCGCCTCGAACTCGCCCTTGAACTCGTTCTCGTAGACCTCGGCGAAGATGTCCTTGAACTGGCCGTCGTAGGCCTTGAGGATGGTGTTCTTCGTCGACAGGTACACCGGGTAGTTGCGGTTCAGGCCGTAGCGCATCGACGCACGGGCGAAGTCGCGGATCGACTCGTCGAGGTTGTACATGCCCATGGCGACGCCGCCGCCGGGGAAGTCGAAGACGTTGAACTCCATCGGCTCCGAGCCGTCCGCCGGCTGGAAGGTCATCGTCAGCGTGCCGGCCGAGGGCACCTTGAAGTCCGTCGCCTTGTACTGGTCACCGAAGGCGTGACGGCCGATGACGATCGGCTTCGTCCAGCCCGGGACGAGGCGCGGGATGTTGCTGATGATGATGGGCTCGCGGAAGATGACGCCGCCGATGATGTTGCGGATCGTGCCGTTGGGCGACTTCCACATCTTCTTGAGGCCGAACTCCTCCACGCGGGCCTCGTCCGGCGTGATGGTGGCGCACTTGACGCCCACGCCGTACTTCTGGATCGCGTGCGCCGAGTCGATGGTCACCTGGTCGTCCGTGGCGTCACGGTGCTCGATGCCGAGGTCGTAGTACTTCAGGTCGACATCGAGGTACTTCAGGATCAGCTCGTCCTTGATGAACTGCCAGATGATCCGCGTCATCTCGTCACCGTCGAGCTCGACGACGGGGTTCACAACCTTGATCTTGCTCACGTGGTCTCCTTGATTCGTTTGTCCCGCCTCGCGGGAGAAACGAGCGAATCGGGGCCTACAGGGTGGGTTATGGCTCGCTTGTCCCGCGTCGCGGGAGAAACGGAGTCGGGTCAGAGGTCGACGACGTCGGCCTGCTTGGCCTTCACGGCCTCGTAGGCCTCCACGAGCAGCGCCTTCTCGTCGTCGGTGAGCGGGGTCTCCACGACCTTCCTGATGCCCTCGCGGCCGATCTCGGCCTCGACGCCGAGGTACGCGCCGGACAGGCCGTACTCGCCGTCGACCCAGGCGCACACGGGCATGACCGCACCGGAGTCCTCGTGCACAGCCTTGGCCATGCGGGCGGCAGCGGCTGACGGCGCGTAGTACGCCGAGCCCGTCTTGAGCAGGGCCACCACCTCGGCGCCGCCGTTGCGCGTGCGCACGACGAGCTCCTCGATCTCGTCGGCCGACAGCAGGTCGGACAGCGGCTTGCCGTCGACCGTGCAGGCCGACGCCACGGGAACCATCGTGTCGCCGTGCGAGCCGAGGGTCAGCGTCGTGACGGAGGCGACGGGCACGTCGAGCTTCTCGGCCACGAAGTGGGTGAACCGGGCGGTGTCGAGCATCCCGGCCTGGCCGATGACGCGCTTGTGCGGGAAGCCGCTGACGAGCTGGGCCAGCGCGGTCATCTCGTCGAGCGGGTTGGCCACGTTGATGATGACGGCCTCGGGCGCGTGCTTCGCGATGTTCTCCGCGACCGCGCGCATGATCTTGGCGTTCGTCTCGATCAGGTCCATCCGGCTCATGCCCGGCTTGCGGGGCAGGCCGGCGGTGATCACGACGATCTCGGAGCCCTGGACGGCCTCGTATCCCTCGCCGTTCGGACCCGTGGTCTGCCCGACGATCTTCGTCTCGAAGCCCTCGATCCAGCGGGACTGGTTGAGGTCGAGGGCGAGGCCCTCGGGCTTGCCCTCGATGACGTCGGTGAGGACGACCGTGTCGAAGATGTCGTACTGCGCGAGCCGCAGTGCGGTGGTGGAGCCGTAGAAGCCTGCTCCGATGACTGAGACCTTGCCGCTGCGTGCCATGGCGAAGTTGACCCTTCCTGAGACGGTCCGAAATCTTGACGTCAAGATATCGTAGGAACCGGCGTAGAAGCCCGCCGGAGTCGGCGGTGCACGAGGGGCGGGGACGTGGAGTGACGGACCTCACGCATTGGCTCCCGCGAGCGGTCGATGCCGTCGAGCGATGGCAGTCCGAGTTCGGCCCGTTCACCGCGCATCCCAGCCTCGCGGTCGATGACGACGCCCTCGCCCGCGCCTTCGCCGACCTGACCGACCGGCTGCGCGACAACTACCCGTTCTTCCACCCTCGGTACGTCGGCCAGATGCTGAAGCCCCCGCACCCGGCTGCGGTCCTGGGCTACGTGACGGCCATGCTCATCAACCCCAACAACCACGCCCTCGACGGCGGCCCGGCCACGGCAGCGATGGAGAAGGACGTCGTCGCCCGCCTCGCCGGCATGTTCGGGCTTCAGCAGCACCTCGGGCACCTCACGTCCAGCGGCACGATCGCGAACCTCGAGGCGCTGTTCGTCGCGCGGGAGTCGCACCCGGGCCGGGCCATCGCCTACAGCGCGGACGCCCACTACACGCACGCACGCATGTGCCACGTGCTCGGGGTCGAGGGCATCGCCGTTCCGACCGATGCGCGGGGCCGCATGGACCTTGCGGCCCTGGAGGAGCTCCTCGCAGGCGGGCGCATCGGCACCGTCGTCGCCACGCTCGGCACCACCGGGCTGGGCGCCCTCGACCCGCTGCCGGAGATCCTCGCCATGGCCAGGGGCCACCGGGCCCGAGTGCACGTCGACGCCGCGTACGGCGGCTTCTTCGCACTCATCGCCGACGACTCACCGGACGGGGTCGCGAGTGCGCCCTTCGCTGCGGCAGCGGATGCGGACTCCGTCGTCATCGACCCGCACAAGCACGGCCTGCAGCCCTACGGGTGCGGCGCGGTGCTGTTCGCCGACCCTGACGTCGGCCGCTTCTACCTCCACGACTCCCCGTACACGTACTTCAGCTCCGACGAGCTGCACCTCGGTGAGATCTCCCTCGAGTGCAGCCGGGCCGGAGCAGCGGCGGCCGCACTGTGGCTCACCCTCGAGGTGCTCCCCCTGACCGCAGACGGCCTCGGGGCCGCACTTCGCCCGGGTCGGCTGGCGGCCCGGGACTGGCATGGCCTGCTCGAGCAGTCCCCCGCGCTGCGCCCGTACCAGTCCCCGGAGCTCGACATCGTCACGTACCTCCCCCGGCGTGCGTCGATGGCGGAGGTCGACGCGGCGAGCGCCTCGGTGTTCCATGCGGCGGGCAGCGGCGATCCCGGCACGCAGGTCCATGTGGCGACCTACGCCGTCACCGCCGCGCAGGCGCGGGCACGGGCGCTCGGACTGAGGGATGACGCCGACACGGCCCGGATCCTGCGCAGCGTGGTCATGAAGCCCGAGAGCGCGGCTGAGGTCCCCGCCATCCATGCCCGCCTCGAGCAGCTCGCCGCGGACGCCTGACCGTCAGCCTCGCGCCCGCACGGCCTCGACCGTGCGGAGGATCTCCTCTGCGGTGGCGGGCGCCTGCAGCGGCGGGTCGACGCGATGGTCCGCGACCGAGCTGATCGCGTCGCGGATCGCGAGGAAGACGGAGAAGGACAGCAGCAGCGGCGGCTCGCCGACCGCCTTGCTGCCGTGGATGGTGTCCGGCTCGAACGGGTCCTCGAACAGCCGAGTCCGCAGGTCGGCCGGCACGTCGTGTGCCGTGGGGGGCTTGTAGGTGGTGGGGGCAAGCGTGACGAGCCGGCCATCGGCGTCCCAGCGCAGCTCCTCCTGGGTCAGCCAGCCCATGCCCTGCACGAAGGCCCCCTCGACCTGGCCGATGTCGACGGCCGGGTTCAGGGACCGGCCCACGTCGTGGAGCAGGTCACTGCGCAGGACCCGGCACTCGCCCGTCAGCGTGTCGATGACGACCTCGCTGACGGCAGCGCCGTAGCAGAAGTAGTGGAAGGGCCTGCCCTGCATGGCGTCGGCATCCCAGTTCAGCCCGGGCGTGGCATAGAAGCCGTCGGACCAGAGCTGGACGCGGTCGGAGTACGCCGCTGGCGAGGATCGCGGGCAGCGCGGCGGAACGCCCACAGGCCGATACCTCGCCATCGGAGAAGCGGACCTCCTCCGACTGCGCACTCGAGCAGCACGAGCCGCGATCGGCACCAGTCGCTCGCGGATGCGCCGCGCCGCCGCCTGCGCCGCCTTGCCGTTCATGTCGCTGCCGGTGGAGGCCGCCGTCGCGGAGGTGTTGGCGACCTTCTCGGTGTCCGTCGCGGTCGACCGAACCCACCCGACCGGCACGCCCAGCTCATCCGCCACCACCTGGCGCACCTTGGTGTTGACACCCTGGCCCATCTCGGTGGCCGAATGGTTGACGACGATGCTGCCGTCGACGTAGGCGTGGACGAGCGCACCGGCCTGGTTGAACTGGGTGACATTGAAGGAGATCCCGAACTTGAGCGGCGTGAGGGCGATCCCCCGCTTGAGGACCTCGCTGCCGGCGTTGAACTCCGCCACCAGCCGGCGCCGGGCGCGATAGTCGCTGGACGCCTCCAGCTCCTCGACGAGCTCGTGGATCACGTTGTCCACCACCCGCTCGCCGTAGGGGGTGACGCTTCTGGGGTCACCGCCGGCAACCGCATCGGCTGCCGCGTAGAAGTTCGCGCGGCGGACATCGAGCGGGTCCCGTGCGAGTCGGCGGGCGATGCTGTCGAGCACGTACTCGGTCACCAGGGCGCCCTGCGGGCCGCCGAAGCCGCGGAACGCCGTGCTGCTCTGGATGTTCGTGCGCGCAGCGAAACCCCGCATGGCCACCTCCGGCAGCCAGTAGGCGTTGTCGACGTGGCACATGGCCCGGGTCATGACCGGCCCGGAGAGATCCGCGCTGTGCCCCGCCTGCGAGACGAGCACGACGTCATAGCCGACGATTCGGCCGTCGTCCTCGTACCCGACGTCGAACTCGAAGGAGAAGGCGTGGCGCTTCCCGGTGGAGAGGTCGTCCGTGTGCCGGTCGAGTCGCAGCTTGACCGGACGGCCCAGGCGCTGGGCGGCGACCGCCGCCACGCACGCGAACTGCGCTGCCTGGCTCTCCTTACCCCCGAATCCGCCACCCATGCGCCGGCAGAGCACCCGGACGCGATTGGCGCGAAGGCCGAGGACCCTCGCGACCAGCTTCTGCACCTCTGTCGGGTGCTGGGTCGAGCTGTGCACCAGGACGGCGCCGTCATCGAGAGGGATCGCGAGCGCGACCTGCCCCTCGAGGTACATGTGCTCCTGCCCGCCGCAGTCGAATGTGCCCGTCAGCCGGTGGGGTGCCGCGGCGATGACCTGCGCGACATCCGTGCCTGCCGTGGTGCGAGCAAGGAGCATGGGCGCGATGACGTGATCACCGTCGGCATGGGCCTGACGATGATCGAGCTGCATCGGCAGGAGGTCGGGGAGCAGCAGCGCGGAGGCGATCGTCGCCGCGTGCAGCGCCGCTAGCGTGAGTGGCAGCCACGACGGCGAGAACCGGCTGGCCCACGTAGGTCACCTCGCCGGTGGCCAGGACCGGTTCATCGCGGATGATGGTCCCGCAGTCGTTCTCGCCCGGGACGTCTGCGCCTGAGAGCACGTCGACCACCCCCGGAAGCGCGCGGACCTCGTCGAGGTCGACTGTCCCCAGCCGGCCGTGCGCCACGGGCGACAGGACCAGGGCCGCGTGGAGGGTTCCCGCCGGCTCGCGGAGGTCGTCCACGAACTCCGCCGCCCCGGTGACGTGCAGCACGGCCGACTCGTCCGGAAGTGCGACACCGACGATGTCGTCGCGCGAGGGCGTCATCGGGAGCCCCAGGCCTCGGAGACGGCCAGGGACTCCGGCCGGTCGGCCCGCGACTGCCGCCACCAGCGCTCGAGCAGCCCGCGCGCCGCCCGCAGGCGGTAGTCGGCGGAGGCCCGATGATCGCCGATGGGGGCGTAGTCACGGGAGAGCGCCTCCTGCGCGGCCGCCAGCGCCGCCGCGTCCCAGTCCCGTCCGTGCAAGGCCCCCTCCACCGCGCTCGCCCGATGCACCACAGCCGACATCCCGCCGAAGGCGACCCGAACGGTCGTGATGCGGCCACCGTCGAGCCCGAGGGCGAACGCCCCGCTGATCGTCGCGATGTCACTGTCGAACCGGCGCGCCACCTTGTACGCGTGAACGTCCAGCGACATTGCCGCTGCCGGGACCTCGATGCGGCTGATGAACTCGCCCGCCTCCAGCACCGTGGCCCGGTAGCCCGAGGGCAGGTCCGCCAGGGAAATCCGGCGTTCGTGGTCGCCACGACGCAGGACGAGGCCGGCGTCGAGGACGAGGAGCACGGGCATGCTGTCGCCGACGGGCGAGCCGCTGACCAGATTGCCGGCCATGGTGCCGATCACGCGCACGGGCGGGGAGGCGAAACGCTCCCAGGCCGGAATGAGGCCCGGCCAGTGGTGCGCCAGAGCGGACCAGGCGCTCTCCAGCGAGGCCGCTCCGCCGATGCTCAGGTGCGTGCCGGTCTCCGTGACATCCGAGAGGCCCGCCACCCGTCCCGTCCACACCAGGGCAGCGGGCAGGACCGCGCGGCCCGGCACGGCCGGCACGAGATCGGTGGCGCCCGCGATCACCCCGGCCTGAGGTCGTCGGGCCAGCAGGGCCGCGAGCCGATCCTCGGTCGTCGGGGCGAGGAACTCGGTGCCTGCCGCTCGGTAGTGGAGCTCGTCGTCCGCACCGACCCGGGCGAGTGCGCGCAGCACAGGCCCCGGGTCCAGACGGGCGGCTGGCATCGTCGTCATCGCCGCGACGCCGGCCTCGACGATCGACCGGTAGCCGGTGCAGCGGCACAGGTTGCCGGCGATGCCGACGCGAACCTGCTCAGGGGACAGCTCCTCCCCCGCTGCCGCAGCGCGCTCAGCCAGGCACCACAGGCTCATCACCATGCCGGGGGTGCAGAAGCCGCACTGGACACCATGGTGGTCGACCATGGCCCGCTGCACCGGATGGAGCTCCCCGCCGGCGGCCAGGTCCTCGACAGTGAACAGCGCCGTGCCGTGCAGCATCGGCACCAGCAGCGAGCACGCCAGCACCGGTCGGAGATCGAGGCGCGGGGCGCCATCGGGGTCGACGACCCGGTGGCCCACCACGACGGTGCAGGCGCCGCAGTCCCCCTGGTTGCAGCCCTCCTTGGTGCCTCGCAGCGCCCGCTCGGTGCGGAGCCAGTCGAGCAGCGTCATGGTCGCAGGGACATCGCGGACCTCCACGAGGTCGCCGCGATGCCAGAAGCGGATCGCGTCACTCACGGCCCGCACCCGCGGCTCGCAGCCCCACGGCGGCCTCCAGGCGGCGGCCACGCACGTACGTCGCGGCCACCGCCGACTCGCGAGCCGCCATCAGCAGGGCGAACAGCAGAGCGTCGCGCTCCTCGACCGGGTCGTCGCGCGGGACCCGCCCCTCGAGAACGGCTTCCAGCTCCGGGCAGCGATCGGGATCGATCACGACGAAGTCGGCATCCTTGCCCGCGTCGAGGTTGCCGATGCGGGACTCGAGGTCCAGGGCGCGAGCCCCAGCGACGGTGCCCAGGAACAGCAGCTGCGCAGGTGTGAGGGAGACAGCGTCGTCGTGCGCCTCGTTCATGTGCGCCTTGAAGCAGGCGTTCAGGACCCGCGGAATGAACCACTCGTCCCCGGCGGCGATATCGCTGCCGACCGCGATGGTCATCCCACCGGCCGCTGCACGTCTCCACGGGAGGGTCCCGGAGCCGAGGAACTCCTGCGACACCGGGCAGTGCGCGATCGACGTGCCGGCCTCGGCCATGCGAGCGAACTCCCGGTCAGAGCAGTGGACGGCGTGCGCGAGAACCGTCCGCCGGCCGAGGAGGGTGGGTCCGCCACCGCGCGAGCCAGGCAGGAACCGCCCGTCGTAGACGTCGAGATAGTCCTCGACGCCGAACCGCGCTCGAACCTCGGCCACCTCGCCGTAGGCGGGGCCGCCGTTCTCGCTGATGTGCGTCGTGACATAGACCCCGCGGTCCCGGTACTCGTGCCACAGCTCGCCCAGGGCAGCGAGCGTCGCGGTCGTGACGCTGAGGGCGAACCTCGGCACGATGGCGATCTGCACCCGCGCGGCGCCCCGTCCGGAGTCGGCGAGGGGGTGCCAACGCTCGATCTCCTCGCGCACCAGGTCGACGGCCTCCTCCTCGCTCGTGATCAGCGCAGCGGCCGCCGACGGGACCCGTCGTCATGACGGTCCGGCCGAGCACCATCCGCAGCCCGACCTGCTCGACGCGCGTCGACCAGCGCCTCCTGCGCGACCGGGAACTGCGACCCGAAGACCAGGGACGTCGTGGTGCCCGCGGCGATGAGCCGCGAGCAGAACAGCTCGGCGCAGGCCCGTGCGTGGTCGGGATCCGCGAGTCTCGCCTCCGCCGGGAAGACGACCCGCTCCAGCCACGGCAGCAGCTCGCCGCCCCCGAAGCCGTCGACGCAGTGGACCTGAGGGAAGTGCAGGTGGGTGTCGACGAAGCCCGGCAGCAGGAATGCGCCCTGGTGGTCGATCACGGGCACGGCGTCCACCGGGCGCTCGAGCCACGGCCCGGACCACGCGATGGTGCCGTCATCCGCGACGAGCAGCCCACCGTCGAGGTGGCAGCGCAGGGCATCCGCCGCTCCCGCGAGATCCGGCGAGCCGCTCAGGTGGACCAGCACCCCCCGATGCCACTGCATACCTGCGACGGTAGCCGCTCGGCGCGCGTGATTCCTCCTGTGCGGGAGCGGTCAGGCGTCGCCCGGGGGCCGGCTGAAGGGCCAGGACACGAGTGTGCGCGGCTGCGGCACGTCCGGGCCGTCGAGGTACGCCTCCCACGGCCGGCCCGCTGCCGTGAACCCGTTGTCCGACAGCCACTGCTCGATCGCGAAGTAGGCCGGCGGGCACGGTGTCGTACGGACCCACGTTCATGACCGTCGCCGTCTGGCCGCCGGGGAGCCTCGAGGGCACCACGCGACCAGTCGCCTCGACCGGTGCGGCCACGGGAAAGCCCACCTCGAGCAGGAAGCCGTCGCCGTCCATGTCGATGCGGCAGAAGGGCATCCCGGTGACGGCCTCCTCGCCGACGAGGGCCAGCACCTCCCCGAGCGCCTCGCCGATGAACGGCCCGACCCCGTCCTGCGGCACCCGGCCGACGACGACGGCGGTGACCTCGGGCTGCCGCTCCACGATCTCGATCTCGTACCCCATGACAGACCCTCCTAGCTCGGCGCCGGAACCCAGAACGTGAAGATCGTCAGCCCCACGCCCAGCACCGCGAGGGTGAGGACGTCCACCTTGCGCGACCGCACGACGAGCATGCCGGCATCCGCGTCCGGCAGGAGCAGCCGCAGGAACGCCGCCAGCAGGACGCTGGCCGACAGGACGATGGAGCCGCGGCGGAAGTAGTCGAGGGCGATCATGGTCATGGCGATCGCCACGCCGATCGAGGACCAGGGTGATCGGCCATTCGGCCAGCCAGTTGCGCCGGGACCGCGGGCGGAGGGGGACGACCGTCGCCGACGGACCCTCGTCCGCCTCGTCACCGGTGGTCGACATGACCCCATCGTGCCATCCGGCGGCGACTGGTGCCCGGCGCCGTCAGCTCGACGCCGCCTCCGCGGCCTCGACGACGTTCGTGATGAGCATCGCGCGCGTCATCGGGCCGACGCCTCCGGGCATGGGGGCGACGAAGGCGGCGACGTCCATCACGTCGGGGGCCACATCACCCACGAGGCCGGCCTCGGTGCGCGTGATGCCGACGTCCAGGACGGCCGCGCCGGGACGGACGAGATCGGCCGTGACCAGGTGGGGGACTCCCGCCGCGGCCACGATGATGTCGGCGGATGCGCAGGTGCGATGCGAGGTCCCTCGTCCCGGTGTGGCACAGCGTGACCGTCGCGTTCTCGGACTTGCGCGTGAGCAGCAGGCCCAGCGGCCGCCCGACGGTGACGCCACGGCCGACGACGACGACCTCGGCGCCGTTGAGGGGCACGTCGTAGCGGCGGAGGATCTCCACGATCCCCCGCGGAGTGCAGGGCAGCGGTGCCGGCTCGCCGAGGACGAGCCTGCCGAGGTTGGTCGGGTGGAGGCCGTCGGCATCCTTGCCCGGGTCCATCAGCGTGAGGACGCGGTTGGCGTCGAGGTGCTTCGGCAGCGGCAGCTGGACGATGTAGCCGGTCACGGACGGATCCGCGTTGAGCCGGCGGATCTCCTCGTCGAGCTGCTCCTGGGTCGTGTCCGCCGGGAGGTCGACGCGGATCGAGGCGATGCCGACCTCCCCGCAGTCGCGGTGCTTGCCACCGACGTACGCGTGGCTGCCGGGGTCGTCTCCGACGAGGACCGTGCCGAGGCCCGGCATCACGCCCTTCGCTCGAAGGATGTCGACCCGTCGCCGGAGGTCGGCCTTCACGTCGGCCGCGGTCGCCTTGCCGTCCAGGATCACTGCAGTCATGGCGCGGATTCTCGCACGCCGCCGGCTCTAGGTTCGCCGCCTGCCGCGGGCCGCGACGGCGACGGCCACGAAGGCGAGGAGCACGCCGAGCACGAGGTTGATCGCGAGGTCCGTGCCAGCGGTCGGGGCGATGACGTCGAGGAGCAGCGCGCCAGAGAGCTGGCCGGCGATCGTGACGACCGCGAACAGGAGGACTCCGACGATCGGCACGGCCCACGCGGCGATGGCGATGAACACGATCCCGATGACGCCGCCGAGGTAGAGCCACCACGGACCGGGCGGAAGCGCGGTCGGCGCGGTGTCCGTGACGGCCCACACGAGTCCGAACGCCGACCCGAGAGCGATGGTGCCGAACACGAAGTTGTAGAAGGTGGCGGACATCGGGTTCTGGGCGGCCCGCGCGACCCGGCCGTTGATCGCCTGCTGGACGGCGATCACCACCCCAGCGGAGAAGGCCAGCAGGACAGGGAGGAGGGCGAACTCACCGGACACGAACCTGTTGGAGACGGCGACCGTGACCGCGACGACCGCCAGGACGGCGGAGATCACCCGGGAAGGGGTGATCGCCTGCTTGCCCGCCGGGCCGAGCCCCATCCGGTCCACGATGAGGGAGTTGCTGCTCTGGCCGGCAACGACGGCGACGGTGAACACAGCGACACCCAGCACGGGCACCGCCGCGGTCTGCACTCCGACGAAGAAGCCGCCCAGGACGCCACCCAAGACCTGCCACCAGGCCAGCTCACCCGACCGCACCGCCCTGGGGATCCGCACCACCCCGGCACGGATGGACGGCACGGCGACGGCGAGGACGGCCAGGACGACCAGGCCGGAACCGAAGCTCCACACCGCCGCCTCGAGGCCGTTGCCGAGCTCCACGGCCAGCTGGCCGTTGATGCGCGCCTGCACCGCGGTGAGCGTGCCCACGACGAAGCTCGCCGCGATGGGCACCGCACGCGGCAGCGCCATCAGTGGAAGAAGTGGCGCGTGCCGGTGACGTACATCGTCACCCCTGCGGCACGGGCGGCCTCGAAGACCTCCTCGTCGCGGACCGATCCGCCCGGCTGGACGACGGCGCGGATCCCCGCATCCAGCAGGACCTGGAGCCCGTCGGCGAACGGGAAGAAGGCATCCGAGGCGGCCACCGAGCCGGCAGCCCGATCGGCCGCCCGCTCGACCGACAGGCGGGCCGAGTCGACGCGGTTGACCTGGCCCATGCCGACGCCCACGGCAGCGCCGCCGTTCGCCAGCAGGATGGCGTTCGACTTCACCGATCGGCAGGCGCGCCAGGCGAACTCGAGGTCGCGCAGCGTGGCGGCGTCGGCGGGCTCTCCGCTCACGAGCTGCCAGGTACCGGGATCATCACCATCGGCGTCGACGGCGTCGGCGACCTGGACGAGGACGCCGCCGGAGATCGACCGGGTCTCGATGTGCTGGCCCATGTGCGGACCGGCCACCTGGAGCACCCGGAGGTTCTTCTTCGCAGCGAGGACCGCCAGGGCACCCGCGTCATACGCCGGGGCGACGACCACCTCGGTGAAGACGTCGGCCATGGCCTCCGCCATCTCCGCCGTCACCTCGCGATTGGCCGCGACGACTCCGCCGAATGCCGAGACCGGGTCGGTTGCGAAGGCCCGGCGGTAGGCCTCTGCCACGTCGAGCCCGACGGCGATCCCACAGGGGTTCGCATGCTTGATGATCGCCACTGCCGGCTCGAGGTGGTCGAAGGCGGCGCGGCGTGCGGCATCGGCGTCGACGTAGTTGTTGTAGGACATCTCCTTGCCCTGCAGCTGCCGGGCTCCGGCCAGCGCCGGCTCGTGGTGGGCCGACAGGTACACCGCGGCGCGCTGGTGGGGGTTCTCGCCGTAGCGGAGGACGTTTCCGCGACGCCATGCCGCACCCATCCACGCCGGGAAGCCGTCGCCGTCGGGATCAGGGGCGACGACACTGCCGAGCCAGGAGGCCACGGCGATGTCGTAGGTCGCGGTGTGGGAGAAGGCCTCGACGGCGAGCGCCGCTCGCTGCTCGAGCGTGAAGCCGCCTGCCGCCACGGCATCGAGGACGTCGCCATACCTCGACGGCGACGTCACGATCGCCACGTTGGCGTAGTTCTTCGCCGATGCCCGCACCATCGCCGGACCCCCGATGTCGATCTGCTCGACGCAGTCGTCGACTCCGGCGCCGGAGGCCACCGTCTGCTCGAACGGGTAGAGGTTCACGATCACGAGCTCGAACGCGAGGATGCCGAGGTCCTCGAGCTGCTCCCGGTGGGAGTCCTTGCGCAGGTCTGCCAGCAGGCCGCCGTGGATATGGGGGTGGAGCGTCTTCACCCGGCCGTCGAGGGTCTCCGGGAACCCGGTGACGTCACCCACCGCCGTGACCGGCACGCCGGCCGCCGCGATCGTGCTCGCGGTGGACCCGGTCGAGACGATCTCGATGCCGGCGAGGGACAGGCCCCGTGCCAGGTTCTCGAGCCCGGACTTGTCGTACACCGAGACGAGGGCGCGTCGGACGGGACGGCGGGTCGGGTCGCTCACTGGTTCTCTCCGATCAGTTGCGCCAGCGTCTCCACCAGCAGGGTCCGTTCGACTTCCTTGATGCGCTCGTGCAGCGAGGCCTCGTCGTCACCGGGCAGCACGTCCACCGCACGCTGGGCGAGGATCGGCCCGGTGTCGACTCCGTGATCGACGACGTGAACGGTGCAGCCGGTGACCTTCACCCCGTAGCGAAGCGCGTCGCGCACTCCGTGGGCACCGGCGAAGGCCGGCAGCAGCGCGGGGTGCGTGTTGATGATCCGGCCGGGGAAGGCGTCGACCACGGCTGGTCCGAGGATCCGCATGAACCCCGCGCTGACCACCCAGTCCGGTTCGAGCGCGCTCAGGCGGCCCAGGAGAGCGTCATCCCACGCCGGCCTGTCCGGGTAGTCGGCAGGTCGCTCGACGAACACCGGGATCCCGGCCTGCTCGGCCCTCGACACGGCCATGACCCCGGGGACATCGCTGCCCACCGCCACCACATCCGCGTCCAGCCGTCCCGTGGCCACCGCGTCCACGACGCTCTGGAGCAGCGTGCCCGATCCGGAGGCGAGCACGACGATGCGGGCGGACACGCTCGAACCCTACCGAGCCGCCGATCCCGAGACGCATGGCCCGGGACCAGCGGCCGGTCGGATCAATTGTTGATCGGCACCGTCCACGCGTCCAGCTGAGTGGCCGGCGTGCCAACCCACTTCCGGGCCGGCGGGACGACCGGCGTGGGCACCGTTGACGCCGTGTAGGTACCCGAGGCCAGTTCCGACATGCTCTCATCCACCAGCAGGAACGAGACGCTCCGCGTGGATGCCCCCGCGAACTCGTCCACGTTCGCGACCGTCATGCCCTTGGCATTGAACGCCACAAGGTAGATCGGGGTCCCGTCATCCGTGGTGGCCAGCCCGAATCGGGCGTCGGTCGGCCACGGGAAGCCCCTGAAGGTGGACCAGTAGTCACGCCCCAACTGGTAGGTCACGGAGCCGACCGGGAGCCGGTGCCACTTCATGTCTCCGAAGGACTCGGCCGCCTGCTCCCAGCAGCGGTCGACGCGCACGCACCTGATCCGCGTGGTGGTGCCATCGGTACGACGCTCGCCGACAAGGGAGCCGTCGCGATTCACGGTGAGGTCGACGTCGCCAGCCGCCGACGTCATCTTCACGGACACTGTTGTGCCCGAGGCGAAGACCCCTGACGCGGCAGCAGCGGCGGCATAGGCCGCCTCGTACTCCGCTTGTGGCACACCGGGGTCGGCCGCCAGCGCAGTCCCCGGCATCATCAGCGTTCCGACGGCGAGCAGGGAGACAACGGACACCAGACGCGCGACGATACGCATCGAAATCACCGTCCCTCTTCGGCTGCTTCCAGTGTCCCTCCGCTGAGTCGGCTTGTCGCGACCGGCCGTCCCGATGCTGAGCTCACGGATGACGCTCGCCGCCTCTGTGCGCTCCAGAGCCGGATCGTCAGCTGTTGATCACCGCTCGCCAGAGACCCCCGTCGGAAAGCGGGCGACCCACCTTGCGGCGGGCCGGCGGCGAAATGGCCACTGGCTCCGCGAGCGCGAGCATGACGACCGACCGGGCCGGCACGAGGCTGTTGTCCGCTCCGACGACGAACACGGTGTCGACGATGGAGGTACCGTCCACCACGGTCGTCTGCACCAGGGACAGGTCGGGCTCGCTGCTGATCACGCTGAACGCCCGGGCCCCCTCGGGCGTCGGGGCGACGACATAGCTGGCGGTCTCGGGCCACGGAAAGGCCGTCCATTCCGCCCAGAACGCGCGGGTCTGCTCGTACGCCACGGCACCGGCCGGCAGCCGATGCCACTTCGCGTCCCCGTAGCCCGCCCGCGAGAGCGCCCAGCAGCGGTCCACCCGGACGCACTTCATGACGTAGTCCGACTTCGGTCCCTGCTCGGTCCACACCAGCGACCCGTCGGCGTTGACGGACATCGACACCGTCACGCTGGTGCTGCCGTTCCTGGTCTCGAGCAGGATGGTCGAGCCGGGAGCGAACACACCGGTGGCCTCGACCGCCGCGTCGAGTTCAGCCCGGTAGGTCTCCTTGGGGACCGGATCGGCGCTCGCCGGTGACTGAAGCAGGAGCACGGCGACGAGGCCCAGGGCTGCGGCGCCGAGCACGCGCGCACCCACGCCGAGCCGCCCGCTCATCCGCACCGCACGCCTCCCGACCGCTAGGCGATCGGCTCCCTGTTGAACTGCCGGTACATGTGGGCCGTGAACAGGCACGCGAAGGGCAGCGTCACGAGCGTGAGGAGGCCGAAGAACAGGCCACCGAGGATCTGCACGAGCACGTTGATGATGGTCATGATGAGGGCCGGGCCGATGTTCTTGCTCACGGCCGCGTAGCTCGCCTTGAAGGCGTCGCCGACGCTGAGCCCCTTGTCGAGGATGTAGTACGGGCCCAGCTGCAGGAAGAAGAACACGAGGAGACCGGGGAGGATGCACAGGATCAGGCCGAGGACGCCGAAGATCGCGAAGACGATCATGTAGAGGATGTAGCGGCCGAGGTACTGGGTCGTGAACATCTCTGCGAACGTGGGCGGGATCCCCTGCGTGCTCCGGATCGCGGCGCGCTGCACCCCGATCTGCGCGATGAAGGCGATCAGCGCGAAGAAGAGCGAGATGACGATCGCGGCGATCGCGGACAGGCCGAGCGCCGCCGTGCACGCGTTGAGCTGTCCGGTGGTCTGCGGGTTGGAGCAGTCGACCAGGATGTTCTGCAGGGGGTTGGTCCCGAGGCCCTGCAGCACGTAGATGACCGTGACGACGGCGGCCAGCCCGACGAAGGCGGCGGCGTTCGACTTGAACCGGTCGAAGGCCCACGAGATCGCGGCGCCCACGTCGGCACGCGAAGGGCCCTCTGGCGGCGGGACGGCGGCGCTGCCGGGCGGGAGTTGGTCAGCCATCTCGTCGTCCTCTCATGGGGTGTCGACGATGACGCTACTCGCCTCGGGCGCGCCCGGGTCGACGTTGGCGACGGTCAGCCGACGTCGGTCGCTCGGAGCCGCCGCTGCGGCGCTCGGGGCGGCCCCGAGCACGATCAGGACGGCGCCGAGGATGCCGACCGTGGCCGGGACGGGGCCGAGGAACGCCAGCCGGAGATCCCCCAGCGAGCCGGAGGCGAGGAACGCCCCGAGTGCGAGCAGCGCCCCCGCGACGGCCGCCGCGCCCGTCGCGAGGGCCAGGCGCACGAGCCGCGACTCACGGCGCGCCCGACGGGCGATGACCAGGCCGGCAAGCACCCCAGCCGCCACCCCGGTCAGCGGCAGCGCCCAGGCGAGCGGTGTCGCGCCCTGGGGCAGGGCCGCCAGCAGCGGGAACGGGGGCAACTGAGTGGGAGCGGTGACGGCGACGAAAGGCGAGATCGTCACGCCGGGCCCGATGACGACACCGGCGCCCATGACGTACGCGGTGCCCCACATCGCGACCACCGGCACGTAGGCCACGCCCAGGGCCAGCAGTCCGAGACCGCCACCGAGCCCGCCGGCCAGCGACTGCGCCATGGTGACCGCATCGTCGATGTGCAGCATCAGGGAGAGGGTGGCCGCGAGCGCGCCCAGGCCCATGAGCGCCACCGCGCCGACGGCACCGGCCCGCACCACCACGAGCAGGAGCCTGGGCACGAAGTCGGTCCAGTCGGCGCGCGACGCGCGCAGCGTGCCGAACCCGAGGGCGAGGAGTGCGACCAGGAACCCGAAGCCGAGGGCCGCGGGGACCGAGACCGACGCCGCCGCGCGTGACGTCAGCACTGCCAGCGTGCCAGCGACGACGGCGTAGGCGGCCGCCCCGGCGAGAACCAGCTGCGCAGCGGCCCGGGGCGTGTCGACGTCGCAGCGGCGGGCGGCCCACCCGCCGGCATAGCCGAGCAGGAGGAGCGGGATCACGGCCAGGCCCCAGGGGATCAGGGTCACCGTCACGCCGGCGATGGTGACGGGCGCCCCGTGCGACACGACCCAGATCAGGCCGGACAGCCGCAGGGACTCGACCCAGGTGAGCCCGCTCTGCGGTGAGGACATCCACATGACCAGCATCGGCAGCGCCGCCAGGCCCAGCCCGATGAATGCCGCCCACAGGGCGCCCACCACGCCGTTGAGCCACGGCTGGCGGGCGGAGCCAACGCGGCCGAGCCGGCCGATCGTGCGGGCGGACGCCCTCCCGGACTGCCGCAGCCGCGACACCACGGGGGTTCGGCGCGGCGGCTGTCCTTCGTGCCCGGGGGTCGCCGAAGGCAGGGTGGGGGCGGTCACCGTCCCAGAATCGCAGTTCCTCCCGACCGAGGCCGGGATCGCCACGCGCTAGCCCTGACCGCCCATGACGGTCTGATCCCAGTCGATGACCGAGCCGGTGACCACCCCGGATCCGTCGGACAGCAGGTACACGATCATGTCGGCGATCTCGTCAGGGTCGCCGAGCCGGCCCGCAGGCAGGTCCCGGCCCGCCTCCTCGAGCCACCCGTCCTGGGCGCCGTGGAATCGGCGCTGAACAGCGTCTTCGCCCTCGGTCGCGGTCCAGCCGATATTGAGGCCGTTCACCCTGATCCGGTCCCGACGGTGGGCGTGCGCGGCGTTGCGGGTGAGGGAGGCGAGCCCGCCCTTCGTCGCGGCGTAGGGCGCGAGGATCGAGCTGCCCGTGTGCGCCGAGATCGAGATGACGTTGACGACAGTCCCGGCTGCCTCACGGCGGAGCATGTCGCGCACCGCGGCCTGCATGATGAAGAAGGGCCCCCGCAGGTTGATCGCGACGTGGGCGTCGAACATCTCGGGTGTCGTGTCGAGGAGCGTCCCGCGATCCGTGAGCGCTGCGGCGTTCACGACGCAGTCGACCCGCCCGAAGGCGCTGACGGTCTCGGTCACCGACGCGACCGCCTGATCCACGACCGCCACGTCGGCGCGGATGAACAACGGCTCGGTGCCCAGTGCGTCGAGCTCGTCGACCAGGTCCTCCGCCACCTCGGGCCTTCGTCCCGTGATGACGACCGCCTCGGCCCCGCAGCGGGCCGCTGTGCGCGCCGCCGCCGCTCCCACGCCCTGCGTTCCACCGCTCACGAGGACGACCTTGCCCGCCAGTGCGTCCGTGCCCAGAACAGTCATGGCCGCAGTCAACCAGCCTCAGCCGTGCACGATCAGCCACATCGCGGCGACCGCGCTGAGGGAGAGGGCGATCGCGGTGAACACCTGCTCGTTCATCCGCCGGAACACCGCCACCCCCACCAGGGCGCCGAGGACGATGAGCGGTGCCAGCCACAGGTCGACGAGCAGGGTCTCGGGGGTGATGAAGCCGAGTCCGCCGATCACGGGAACCTTGATCAGGTTGAGGATCAGGAAGAACCAGGCCGACGTCCCCATGAAGGCGAGCATCGACACCCGCATCTTCACGAGGTACAGCGTCATCGCGGTGCCACCGGCGTTGGCCGCCATCGTCGTCATGCCGGCGAGACCGCCGAAGAACAGGATTCCCGCCCGCGATCGCATGGGCTCCAGCTCGTGGTCGTGGTCGTGGCGCTCACTCCACCGCCGCCACACCTCGAGGGCCACCGACGCCAGGATGAGCACCCCGATGATGCGCCCCAGCGTCGAGACCGGCAGGAAGCGGAACAGGGCCGCCGTGATCGCGAACCCGAGGAGCACGCCGGGCACGAGGCGGCGGATGAGGGCCCAGTCGGCATGCTGCCGGTAGTAGCCCAGCGCGAACAGGTCGCCGAGCAGGAGCAGAGGGACCATGAGCCCCGACGCGGTCGTGGCACCGAGTGCGGCCGCGAGCAGCGGCCCCGCCAGCACGCCCGCCACCGGCATGGCGGTCTTCGAGAAGCCGTACAGGACGACGGACACCGCAACGATGCCGAGGATCGCGGGAGTCCACGTGTCCGGCACGGACCGCCTCCCGACTACTTGGTCATGATCTCCCGCATGAGCTCCGCCGTGGCCGACGGAGTCTTCCCCACGCGAACGCCCACGGCCTCGAGGGCCTCCTGCTTCGCGGCGGCGGTGCCGGCCGAGCCGGAGACGATGGCGCCGGCGTGGCCCATCGTCTTGCCCTCGGGCGCGGTGAAGCCAGCGACGTAGCCGACGACGGGCTTCGTGACGTTGTCCTTGATGAACGCCGCAGCCCGCTCCTCGGCGTCGCCGCCGATCTCGCCGATCATCACGATGGCGTCGGTCTCGGGGTCGTCCTGGAAGGCCGCGAGTGCGTCGATGTGGGTGGTGCCGATGATGGGGTCGCCGCCGATGCCGACGCAGGTCGAGAAGCCGAGATCACGAAGCTCGTACATCATCTGGTAGGTGAGCGTGCCCGACTTGGACACGAGCCCGATGCGGCCGGCCTGCGTGATCGACGCCGGGATGATCCCGGCGTTCGACTTGCCGGGGCTGATGATGCCCGGGCAGTTCGGCCCGATGATGCGCGTCGTGCCCGCATTGAGGGCGTACTGGAAGAACTGCGCGGTGTCGTGGACGGGGATGCCCTCGGTGATGACGACAGCCAGCGGGATCTCGGCGTCGACGGCCTCCTCGACCGCGGCCTTCGCGAAGCGCGGGGGCACGAACACGACGGAGACGTTGGCGCCGGTGGCCTCCATGGCTGCTGCCACGTCGTTGAAGACGGGGATGCCGTCGACGTCCTGCCCGGCCTTTCCCGGGGTGACGCCGGCGACGATCTGCGCTCCCGACGCCCGCATCAGACGGGTGTGCTTGGTGCCCTCGGAACCGGTCATGCCCTGCACGAGGATGCGACTGTTCTCGTCCAACCAGATAGCCATCTCCGCGCCCCTACTTCCCGGCCTTGCGAGCGGCGGCCAGCTCGGCCACCCGTCGCGCAGCGCCATCCATGGTGTCCACCAGCTCGATCAGGTCGTGCTCGGCCTCGACGAGGATGCGGCGACCCTCCTCGGCATTGTTGCCGTCGATGCGGCAGACGATCGGCTTGGTCACCGGCTCGCCCTTCGCCGCCAGCATCGCGATCGCCTGGACGATGCCGTTGGCGACCGCGTCGCAGGACGTGATGCCGCCGAAGACGTTGACGAACACCGCCTCGACCTCGGGGTCGTTGAGGACGATGTCGAGGCCGTTCGCCATGACCTCAGCGCTTGCTCCGCCGCCGATGTCGAGGAAGTTGGCGGGCTTGATCCCGCCGAACTCCTCGCCCGCGTAGGCCACCACGTCGAGGGTGCTCATGACCAGTCCGGCGCCGTTCCCGACGATGCCCACCTCGCCGTGCAGCTTGACGTAGTTGAGGTCGAACTCCTTGGCGCGGAGCTCGATCGGGTCGGTGTTGTCGCGATCGACGAAGTCCGCATGCGACGCGTGCCGGTAGTGGGCGTTGTCGTCGAGCGTGACCTTGCCGTCCAGCGCCAGGACCTCGCCGGTCGGCGTCAGCGCCAGCGGGTTGACCTCGACCAGGGTGGCGTCCTCCTCGATGAGCACGCGCCAGAGCTTCTGCAGGATGTCGACGACCTGGGCCTTGACCGGCTCCGGGAACCGGGCGGCCTCGACGATCTCGTGGGCCTTCTCCGGGGTGCAGCCCTCGAGGGCATCGACCCGGATCATCGCCAGCTCCTCGGGACGGGTGGCGGCGACCTCCTCGATCTCCATGCCGCCCGCGACGCTCGCCATCGCCAGGAAGGAGCGGTTGGCCCGGTCGAGGAGGAACGACACGTAGTACTCGTCCGCGATGTCGCTGGCCTCGTTGACGAGGACCTTGTAGACGGTGTGGCCCTTGATGTCCATGCCCAGGATCGCCTTGGCGATCTCCTGGGCCTCGTCCGGCTTGCTGGCGAGCTTGACGCCGCCGGCCTTGCCGCGACCGCCGGTCTTGACCTGCGCCTTGATCACCACCTGCGAGCCGATCTTGCGGGCGGCCTCGCGCGCCGCGTCAGCGGTGGTGCAGACCTCCCCCGCCGTGACCGGGACGTTGTGCTTCCCGAACAGGTGCTTGGCCTGGTACTCGTACAGATCCACGCAGACTCCTCACATGGCACCGCTAGGTACTAGGACATCCAAGCACTTGCGGTGCGGAAGTGCGTGGCCGGGGTGGTCGAGCGGTCAGGTACGGGTGACGTGGTCGTTGACCCACTGCACGATCTCGTGGGTGGTGGTGCCCGGGGTGAAGATCCGGGCGACGCCCATCTCCGCCAGGAGCGGGAGGTCGTCCTCCGGGATGATCCCCCCGCCGAAGACGATGATGTCCGTGGCCTCCTTGGCCCTCAGCAGGTCCATGACCTCGGCGAACAGGGTCAGGTGCGCCCCGGACAGGACCGACAGCCCGATGACGTCGGCGTCCTCCTGGATGGCCGCGTCCACGATCTGAGCCGGGGTCTGGTGCAGGCCCGTGTAGACGACCTCGAAACCGGCATCGCGCAGGGCCCGGGCGACGACCTTGGCGCCACGGTCGTGGCCGTCCAGCCCCGGCTTGGCGACAACGACGCGAATGGGTGCAGACATGGCCGCAGACTACCGCTCGGGGGGATGCGACACTTCGCTACGTGACCAATGCGACAGACCCCCTGCGCATCATCGCCCTGGGGGGCAGCAGCAAGCCGATGGCGGCGTCGGAACGCGCCCTGCGCATCGCCGCAGAGGCCGCCACGGACGCGGGTGCCGAGGTCACCTTCGTGACCGGCCGAGCGCTCCTCGTCCCCATCTACGACACCGAGACCTCGGATCGCACGCCTGAGACGATCGCGATCATCGAGGCCCTGCGCGGTGCCGACGGCGTGCTCATCGCGAGCCCGGGCTACCACGGGTCCTTCAGCGGCATGGTCAAGAACGCCCTGGACTACGCCGAGGACCTGAGGCACGACGATCGCCCCTACCTCGAGGACCGCGCCGTCGGGCTGATCGCCGTCGCCCACGGGTGGCAGACGGCCGTCGGCACCCTCAACCAGCTGCGCGAGGTGGTGCACGCCCTGCGCGGCTGGCCGGCCCCCCTCGGCGTCGCCATCAATGACTCCGCCGGGCTCATCGGCGAGGATGCCGACTCCACGGATCCGGCCGTGGTGCGCCAGCTGCGGACGATGGGGCAGCAGGTCGTCACGTTCGCCACGGCCATGCGCACGACCTCCCCTGAGCCCCACAGCCGGGGCTAGGGTGGCGTCATGGTGACCGCCCTGTGCTTCATCACCGCCGAGCCGAGCCGCGTCAGCGACGTGGGCGCGCACATCGCGAGCATCCCCCAGGTGACCGTCGTGTACTCCGTCACCGGCGAGCTCGACCTCGTGGCCATCGTCGAGGTCCCCGACGTCGAGTCGGTGCCTGCGGTGGTCACCGACGGCATCGGCGCGATCGTCGGCGTCATCAGCACGGAGACCCACATCGCCTTCCGCACCTACCGGCCCGACGACCTCGGCGCCGGGTTCTCCCTGGGCTACTGATGGGCCCGCGATCGCTCGTCCCTGCAGGCGCCCGCGCGCTGCTGTCGCCGACCGGAATCCTCGGCGTCGCGGTCGAGGGCGTGTGGGTCACCCTCCACCTCGCCCTCTACCCCTGGGGGCTCCTCGAGGACAAGCTCGATGAGGCCTCGCACCTGGGGGTCTCGCACCTGTCCCCGGTCCAGCGTGGCCTCATCGTGGGCGACGTGGAGGCGGCGGGCACGCCCATCATCCTGATCCACGGTGTCATCGACAACCGCAGCATCTTCACCCTGCTCCGCCGGTCGCTGCGGGGTCGCGGCTTCGGCCGCCTCTACGCGCTCAACTACTCGCCGTTCACGGATGACATCACCGACGTGGCGGCACGCCTGCGCTCGCTCATCGAGGAGGTCTGCGAGCAGACCGGGTACGAGCGCGTGCACATCATCGGGCACTCCATGGGCGGGCTCATCGCGCGGTACTACGTGCAGCGCCTGGGCGGCGACGCCCACGTGCACACCGTGTGCACCCTCGGTACTCCGCACAGCGGCACCATCCCGGCGCGATTCGTGCCCTGGCCGGTGATCCGGCAGATGCGATCGACGAGCGACATCATGCAGGAGCTGGCCGAGCCGGCGCCGGGCTGCCGCACGCGTTTCGTGGCGATCTGGTCCGACCTCGACCAGCTGGTCCTGCCGCAGCGCAACGCCCGCATCCAGCACCCGGACCTGCGTGCCCGCAACGTCCTCATCCGCGGCATCGGGCACATGTCGCTCCCGGTCGACCGGCGTGTCGTCCACGAGATCTCGACGGCCCTCGCGCAGCTCGACCACGACGGCACCCAGCTCGCCTCCGGGGTGACGTCGATCGAGAGCACGACCGGGCGCCCGCAGCCGGCGGCTACAGCTTCTCGACCGGGGCGTACCTCAGCAACAACCGCTTGACCCCGGCGGAACCGAAGTCGATCGTGGCCTCGGCCTTGTCGCCGCCCCCGGACGTGGACACGACCGTGCCCAGCCCGAACTTCTGGTGGGTGACCCGCTCCCCCGCCGACAGCGAGAGCACCGGCCCGGTGCCGACCACTCGGTCGCCCAGCCGCAGCGCGGCACTGCTGCTGCTCGGCGAGGACCCGTAGCCGCCCGACAGCGGACTGCGCCCGACCGGCTCCTCGCGCCGCCAGTCGACGACCTCGGCGGGTATCTCCTCGAGGAACCGTGACGGCGGGTTGAACGCCGGGGTGCCCCAGGCGGACCGGATCACCGCACGGCTCGACGTAGAGGCGCTGGCGCGCACGGGTGATGCCGACATACGCGAGGCGACGCTCCTCCTCGAGCTCACGCGGATCGCCCAGGGACCGCATGTGCGGGAAGACGCCGTCCTCCATCCCGGTCAGGAACACGACCGGGAACTCCAGGCCCTTGGCAGTGTGCAGCGTCATCAGCGTGACCACGCCGCCGGCCTCGTCCCCGTCGGGGATCTCGTCGGAGTCGGCGACCAGCGACACGCGCTCGAGGAAGTCGGCGAGCGCGCCCTCCGGGTTGGCGGTCGCGAACTCCTGGGCGACGGACTCCAGCTCGGCGAGGTTCTCGACGCGCGTCTCGTCCTGCGGATCGGTCGACGCCTGCAGCTCGGCGAGGTAGCCGCTCTGCTCCAGGACGGCCTGCAGGACGGTGGCCGGGTCGGCGCCGGACTCGACGACGGTGCGCAGGTCGGCCATCAGCGAGGTGAAGGCCTGGATGCTGGTGAGCGACCGGGTCGCGATGCCCGGGGCCTCCGCGGCACGCTCGAGCGCGGCGGCGAACCCGATCCGCTCGCGCTGCCCGAACGCCTCGACCATGGCCTCCGCCCGGTCGCCGATGCCGCGCTTGGGCGTGTTGAGGATGCGGCGCAGCGAGACCTCGTCATCGGGATTCGCGAGCGCACGCAGGTAGGCGATGGCGTCGCGCACCTCGCGGCGCTCGTAGAAGCGCGTGCCCCCGACGACGCGGTAGGGCAGGCCGACGCGGATGAAGATCTCCTCGACGGAGCGGGACTGGGCGTTGGTGCGATAGAAGACCGCGACGTCCGAGGGCTTCATGCCCTCGTCGTCGGTCAGGCGGTCGATCTCGTTCGCGATGAAGGACGCCTCGTCATGCTCGTCGTCGGCGACGTAGGCGACGATCGGGCTGCCGGCGCCCGCATCGGTCCACAGCCGCTTCTCACGGCGGCTCGCGTTGCGGGAGATGACGGCGTTGGCCGCCGTGAGGATGGTCTGCGTGGAGCGGTAGTTCTGCTCGAGCATGATCGTCGTGGCGTTCGGGTAGTCGCGCTCGAACTCCTCGATGTTGCGGATCGTCGCCCCGCGGAACGCGTAGATCGACTGGTCCGCATCGCCGACGACGCACAGCTGGCCGGCCGGCAGCGCCTCGGTGGCGGTGCCGACGAGCTCCTTGATCAGGATGTACTGGGCGTGGTTGGTGTCCTGGTACTCGTCGACCAGCACGTGGCGGAATCGACGGCGGTAGTGCTCCGCGACGTCGGGGAAGAGCTGCAGGACGGCCACCGTGCTCGAGATGAGGTCGTCGAAGTCGAAGGCGTTGGCGCGGCGCAGCCGCCGCTGGTACTCGCCGTACGCCTCCCCGAGCAGTCGCTCCATGTCGTTCACCGTGCGGGCGGCGTACGTCTCGTGGTCGATCAGCTCGTTCTTCAGGTTCGAGACCTGGCCCAGGAAGGATCGCGGGGTGAACTTCTTCGGATCCAGGCTCAGATCGCGGATCACCATGGTCATGAGGCGCAGCGAGTCGGCCTGGTCGTAGATGGTGAAGCTGCTGCTGACGTCGAGCCGGGACGACTCGGACCGGAGGATGCGCACGCACGCGCTGTGGAACGTCGACACCCACATGGCCCGCGCCCGCGCCCCGACGAGCTCGCTGACCCGCTCCTTCATCTCGCCGGCAGCCTTGTTCGTGAAGGTGATGGCGAGGATCTGGCCGGGCTGGGCATCGCCCGTGGCCAGCAGGTGGGCGATGCGCCGGGTGAGGACGCGGGTCTTGCCCGAGCCCGCGCCCGCGACGATCAGGAGCGGGCCTCCCCGGTGCTCGACGGCAGCGCGCTGGGAGGGGTTGAGGTCCTCGACGAGACGAGCGACAGCCGGGGTGGCGGGGCTGGTGGGCTGACCCGTGTCGAGGGCCAGCTGGCCGTGGTCGACGAGGGGCTCACTCACCCCCGCATCCTAGGCAGCCCGTCGGACGACCCCGCCGACCTGACCCGTCAGCGCCGGACCCAGCCCACGATCTTCACGATGACCTTCGACTGAACCGATGGCGACACCACGATCTTGCCGTCCGTCCCGATCTCGGCCACGACGAGCGAGGTGTACCGCGACCCGGGCACGATCGGCGCCGATCGCGAGCCCGGCGCGGTGCCGTCGAGCGCGTACACCTTCAGGCTGCCGCCGTCGGGGCCCTTCGTCCTCGTCCGCACCTGGAGGATCACCCCGGTGACCTTCTTCGACTTCCTGGGCAGGCCGGCCACGCCCGTCACCGGTCCGACGACGAGGGTGGCTCCCGCGTCGAGCCGCGCCTTGACGATCCGGGCGGCGGCCACACTGCGCACCTTGATCGGCTTGGTGTTGAGGGCATAGCCGAGGACCTCGACGCGCAGCTGGACGGCTGCCTTCTTCGACGTGACGAACGTGACCTGGCTGCCGGCGACCGGCACGACCATGACGGCCGAGCGGACGCCCTTCTTCGGGAACTGGAAGGTGGCCTCGGGGTCCTTGCCCGGGGAGCCGATCCGCACCTTGCCCCGCTTCGTGGCCTCCCGCGTGGTGATGAGCACGAGCGCCGAGGTGGCCTCGCCCGGCACGCCGGCAAGCCCGACCACCCGCGCCTCCCCCGGCTGCAGGGGTCCCTGCGCGGACGACTCGTAGCCGACCTCGGCCCCGATCGAGATGAACTCGTCGGGCAGCTCGGGCTCGAAGGCCGGTGCCTGCGGTGCCGGCGCCGGGGCAGGGGCAGGGGCGGCCGCGACGGGAGGCGGCTCGTCGCCCATCGGCATGGCCTCGCCCGGCGTGGCCTCCGTGGTGTTGGGTACGTCTCCCGGCGGGAAGTAGCCGACGACGTCGAGGGTGACGTCGGTGGCGCCCGCCGACGTGGCCAGGGCGATCGTCCCGTCACTCGCGACCGGCACCACGGCCGTTCCCACGGCGTCCATGTTCATGGGGACCTTGGCCACCACCTGGCTCTTGGACTGGCCCGGGCCCCAGATGCGCACGCTGGACGGCGCGTTCGACGCCATCGCCGTCACCTGGACGGCCACGGCTGCCACCCCGGTGGCCGGGATGCCGCCCTGCCCGGTGACCTTGGCGTAGATGCGGTGGCTGTCCCCGCTGTACCGGTCCTGCTGCAGGCGGCACCGCTCAGGGACGCCGAGGGCCTTGCGAGTGCCGAGCACCTTCACCGGCTCCACCGGGATCATGTCCGCGGCCCGGCCACCGCCGGGGATGCTCGCCGAGGAGCGCGCGGGCTTGCAGTACGGGCCGTCCATCGGCGTGCCGTCCCAGAAGGAGGTGCGCCCGCTGGCTCCGTCCCACGTCATCGAGATGTGGATGTGGTTGCGATGGCAGACGGTGTCGCTGCCCTCGTTCGGCGTCGCGAAGCAGCCCTTGAGCTCGGTCCAGCCGCGCTTCGTGTCGTAGCCGCGCCAGATGCGGTCGTTCCAGCCGATGTACATGACCCCGAGTCGCATGGCGTTGCCGTAGGGGGTGCCGAACTGGTCGGGCCCGAGGAGCCAGGCGAGGAAGGTCTCGGCGTTCGCGCGCTGCTGCGGGTCCCGCACGCTCGTCATCCAGTCGAGGGCGCGACCCTCCTTGTGCTCGCTCTGGCCGCCGACATCGCACGCCCGCGGGATCCAGACCGTCTGCGTGCTGCCGTAGGTCGCCTTGATCAGGTCGGCAAGCCGCTGGGTGCCGACCTTCGCGGCCGGGTCGCACTGGGCCTGGCCCTCGTACGTGGGCGAGACGTCGTATCCCTCCGGGAGCGCCACCGGGATGGCTGGCGCGGCCGCGGCCGGCAGGCCGGTGCCCGGCACCGGAGGTCCCGCCACCTCCCCCGTCCAGTCCGAGGGCACCCACGTGTCGCCCTCCTTGGCCCCGGCCGCGAGCGGCACGCCCAGCGCCACGCCCGCCACCAGGCTGAGCGAGAGCAGACCGGTCAGGGCGCGCCGACTGCCGCCGCGCCGGGCGCGGCGGAGCAGGGCACGGTGCCCGTGCCGGTGGGGAAGCACGGCCCTACTCTGTCACGGAAGTGACGTGTGTGACCACTGTGACGGGCCACCTTCGGGGTGACAAATGCGTACTAATCGGGCACCTCCCGGCGGGAACGGACCGACCGCCCACGCTACCCGCGACCGTGGACCCGCGAGCGCCGAGCAGCGGATAGCGCCGGATACGCTGCCCCGCGTGACCACCGACCTGCTGACCCACACCCGTGACGGCCGACGGGTGGAGCGCGTCCTCGCCGTGATGGCGCACCCCGACGACGTCGACTTCGGCGCGGCCGGCACCGTCCGCGCCTGGACCGATGCCGGCATCGAGGTCAGCTACTGCCTCATCACCAACGGCGACGCCGGCGGCTTCGATCCGACGGTCCCGCGGTCGGAGATCCCGAGGATCCGGCAGGCCGAGCAGCGGGCCGCCGGCGCGGTGCTCGGCGTCACGGACGTGCGCTTCCTCGGGTACCGCGACGGCGAGCTGTCGGTCAGCCACGAGCTCCGCCGCGACATCAGCCGGGTCATCCGCGAGGTGCGTCCGGACCGCATGCTCATCCAGTCCCCCGAGCGGAACTGGCAGCGGATCCAGGCCTCGCACCCGGACCACCTCGCCGCTGGCGAGGCCGCGATCCAGGCGGTCTACCCCGATGCCCGCAACCCCTTCGCGCACGCCAGCCTGCTGCTCGACGAGGGGCTGGCGGACTGGTCCGTGCCCGAGGTCTGGGTGATGGCCAGCCCTCAGCCCAACCACTACGTCGACATCACCGACGCGTTCGACGCCAAGCTCGCGGCGCTGCATGCGCACGAGAGCCAGACCGCGCACATGGACGACCTCGCCGACCGCGTGCGCGGGTGGATGACCATGCAGGCCGAGCAGGCGGGCTTGCCGGCGGGCCGGCTCGCGGAGGCCTTCATGGTGGTGGGCACCGCCTGACCGCGAGTGGCCGGCGTGCGCGGGCTACCAGAAGACGGCGATGACCACGTTGGCGATCGTGAGCAGGCCGATCGTCGCCCAGAGGGCGACCTGAGGCGCCGGCTTCTTCTTGCCGACGAAGGCGAGCACCGCGATCACCAGGACGATGGCCAGCTTGACCGCGATCTTCGTGTTGTCGACCTCGGCCTTCTCCTCCTCGCCAAGGGCGCCGGACGACATCAGCCCCACCAGCGCGACGCCGGTCACGAGCTGCGTCAGGGCGCCGTCCCACATCCAGCGAGTCACCGTCTTGTTCGGGTCCTTCACCTGGACGAGGAAGGCGCCGAGCAGCAGGGCGAGACCGACGAAGTGCAGGACGACGATCAGGTGGAAAAGGAACTCCATCAGCTGTTCACTCCCATTCGATGGTGCCGGGCGGATCACCTGTCCCAACGATGCCTCAACGATGCCGGCCGGCGCACACCGACCCTCCGGGACCGGCGCCGCAGCCGCGCAGAGCAGGATGGCGTCATGCCTGCACCCGACGATCGCCTTGCCGTCCTCATCGACGCCGACAACACCTCACCGCGACACATCGCGAACATCCTCGACGAGCTCGCGCAATTCGGACGGGCCACGATCAAGCGCGCCTACGGGGACTGGACAACGCCGCAGCTGGGCGCCTGGAAGTCGGCACTCAATGTGCACGCCATCGCGCCGATCCAGCAGTTCGCGTACACGACGGGCAAGAACGCCACGGACTCGACCCTGATCATCGATGCGATGGACCTCCTGTACTCAGGCAACGTCGACGCCTTCGCGATCGTCTCGAGCGACAGCGACTTCACCCGCCTCGCCACGCGCCTGCGTGAGTCCGGGCGGACCGTCTACGGGATGGGCCTGCGCAAGACGCCGGCGTCGCTCGTGGCCGCCGTCGACCGCTTCGTCTACCTCGAGCTCCTCGGCGAGCGGTCCGCGGAGAGCGAGCCGACCGAGGAGCCGCAGGCCACGGAGCCGGCTCCGCTGCCGAACCTGCAGAGCATCGTCACCAAGGCGGTCAACCGGGCCGCTGCGGACGACGGCTGGGCCCACCTCGGCGGCCTCGGCAGCCAGCTGCGCGCGGTGTACCCCGCGTTCGACCCGCGGCTCTACGGATACGACCGGCTCCTGACGCTCGTGCAGGAGCAGGGCTTCCTGACCGTCGACGTCGACGGGAGCACGACCCGCGTGGCACTCAAGGGCAAGAAGCTGGCTTCGCCTGCGAAGAAGACGGCTGCCAAGAAGTCGCCTCCGGCGAAGCCGTCCGCCAAGAAGTGATCCGGCCCGTCACTCCCATTCGATGGT
>CAVOWW010000024.1:0-334047 GCA_963700255.1 uncultured bacterium
GGACCTGGCCGGCCGCAGCCTCCTCCAGGTGGCGGCCGAGGAGGGGGCGTCGTCCGTGCGCGAGGCGGTGCGACGCACGTTCGACCTCCGCCGCGTCCAGCCGTGACCCTGAGGTCGCAACATGCGAGCCGGAGGACCACCTGTGGGTGCGAGTGGCGAAGCGGGGACTGGGCCGACCCACTCCGACGCCTCGTTCGCGGGCGTGCACGGCGGCCGGTGGAACCCGCCGGGCTCGTGGCCGACCCTGTACCTGAACCGCGACCTCGACACGGCGCGGGCGCAGATGGGCCGACTCCTCGAGGGGACCTTCGCCGAGCCCGAGGACCTCAGCGACGATGCCTTCGTGCTGGTCGCGGCCCGACTGCCGCGCGAGGTGGTCGTCGACGTCGTAAGCGCGGCGGGAGTGAATGCCGCAGGGCTGCCGTCGTCCTACCCCCTCAACGCGAACGGCTCCGTCGTCAGTCACGGGCGCTGCCAGGCGGTCGGCTCGCAGGCCCACGACGCCGCGCTGGGCGGGGTGGAGGCCCGCTCGGCCTGCACCCGGGACGGCAGTGGGCGCGAGCTGGCGGTGTGGGCCGGGCTTGATTCGGTGCGGCCGGTGTCGAGGCAGGTCAGCTACGGACGCTGGCGGGGCCGGGGCGTCGTCGACGCCGAGGCGCTGTTCGGGCACCCTGCCTGATCCTCGGCCCGGTCACGCCCGGCGCCGCGGGTCAGTTGGTGTTGCAGGCGTCGGTCCAGATGTCCGCCGGCACCTGGGCGTCGTCAGGCCGTGTCGCGGGATCGTCGAGGTTCACGGCGCCGCAGACGTCCTCCCGATTCTTGACGAGCCAGAACTGCCCCTCCGCCTCGAGCACCTCGGTGATCGTGACCGCGTCCTCCTCGTTGGTGCCGACATCGGGAACACCACGGCCCAGCCGTCGGAGCACTCGAACTCGTTGATTCGCAACAGCTTCGTGTCCGCGCCCTCAGCGCTGTAGGAGGCCTCGATCGCCGAGCGCAGGCTCGCCTCGTCGCAGACTGCGGTGCCGCCGACGAGGCTGGCGGTGGCGCTTGCCGTGGCCGCCGTGTCGTCACCGTTCGAGCAGGAGGTCAGGCCCAGGCCCGTCGCGGCGAGAGTGGTCATCATCAGTGCTGCGAGCGTTCGTGTGGTGCGCATCCGAGCCCCCAAGGTCGAACCTCCGCGCCCGACCGGGCGCGTGCACGCCTTACCCTGCCTTAACCAGCAGCGGGTTCGCATCTTGCCTTGCCTCGGCCAGAGTGATCACACGTTCAACCATCCACCTGGTCCCCCGACCACCGCCGAAGGAGCCCCTCATGCGCAAGATCCTCGCCCTCACCGCCGCGACCGGCATCGCCCTCACCAGCCTCGTCGCCCTCGCCCCCGCCGCGTCCGCCAAGGACGGCGACGTGAAGCTGCGCAACACCTGCACCGGCGGCGACGCGTTCAGCGTCGTCAAGGTGCGCGACCGCAAGGGCGGCCTCCGCACCGACTTCTACGTCAAGAACAACACCGTCGGCCAGGCCTGGACCTTCAGCCTCGCCCAGGGCACGGCCGGCAACGTCGTCTCGTCCGCCACCCGGGCCACCCGCGCCTCGGATGACGACTCCTCCTCGTCGGACGACGACTCGCGCCACACCGCCGAGGTGAAGTTCCGCAGCTACCTGTCGAACGCCTCGGGCCCGCTGTTCTTCACGGCGACGTCGGGCGGCCAGACCTGCTCGGTGACCGTCAACCGCTAGGCAGGAGTCCAGCCGCCTCTGCTGGGATGCCAGCCGAGAGGCGTAAGGAGACAAAAGGGTGGTGGCGGTGACCTCGGTCACCGCCACCACCCTTTTCTCGCGTCTGTGTCGGAGCTAGGTGATTATTGCGCAGCCGTACACCGGGAAGCCGAAGTTGACACCCGCCGTCGGGAATCCGAAGATCGCTTGGCACAGCGCATCGGCCTGCGCTTGACCTGCCGGTGCATACACGACGTTGAAGACGATGGTTACGTCACAGTCGTGCAGTGGGTCGACGTAGTCGGGCGCTCCGATCGGGAGGCTGCTCGCACCGAGGAAGTCGAGCCATTCCGCTGGCGAGGCCTGAACGCACCCGGGCCCCGCCGCACCGTCCTTGGCCCACACGATGTATCGCTGGCACACCCAGCCGCCCTTGCCGCCGTTCGCCCATTCAGCCCACGACGGGTCCACTCCTGCTGTCCGGTGTAGCTGTCCTGCCACGCAGTCTCGGTCGTCGGCGCGGGGCATGGAGCCTCCGCGCTCGCTCGCTCGAATGCCTGGTGCCAGACCTGGTCGGCGGAGGCAGGGCTGGCGACCATCAGCGCCCCTGCCATCGTGAGAGCGATCACTGCGAAGATCCTCAAGAGACTACGCATCAGCGGGATTCCCTTCCATGAGCCCTCGTCTGAGGGTGGACGGACGGAGCGTGAGGCGTCGGATGAGGGGCTATGGCCCTCGCCCCTCGAGTCGACATCGGCCGCGGAGCGCCCGTCGGCCCGGCAGGGGAAGCCGTGCACATCAGCGATCCGCTGCGTGAGGCGGTCTACGCGCACGCCGGAGGTCGGCAGCGGCTGGGATACCGCACGGGGCAGCCAAGGGCCGCGGCCTAGGGGGTGAGCGCTGGCAGGCCGAATCGCATGCGTGCCTCAGCTGTCGGGCAACGCCGCGCCCTGCCAGCTCGGCGGCCTGGCACGCGAGCGCGACGGCTTGGGCATTCGACCACGGCCCCGGCACGTCTCCTCGCGGGCTGTCCTCGAGTCCGGTGCGTACGTTGCCTCCCATGACGGCGGCCATGATGGTCATCGGCCGCTGGAACCGCCCGATTCCGGCGGCAGCCCACTCGGAGTCGATGGGCAGGCGCTCCACGATTCGCGCGAGCTCTGCGGGGAAGGCGGGCGCTGATCCGAGCGAGCCCAGCAGGATGTTGACCGTCGGGGGTTGCACCACTAGTCCCTCCTCCATCAACTGCCAGAGTGTGTTCACCATGCCGATCTCGAACACCTCGAACTCGGGGCGGATGCCCAGCGCGTTCATCCGGCGGAGGAGGGATCGAATCTGATCCGGCGGGTTAACTGACACAGTCGAGGGAAAGTTGAACGATCCCAGGCTCAGGCTCGCAAACTCGGGTCGCAGGGCCGAATCGATCTCCATGCCGATCGTGCGGCTCGCCTCGTCCGGGTCAACACGGCTGCTTGTCGTCACGCAGAGTATGAGGTCGGGTCGCTGCTGGCGGATCGGTGCGATGGTCCGCTCGTAGAGGTCCCGGCGGTGCACAGGCAGGCCGTCTTCGTCACGCATGTGAAGGTGGAAGACACTCGCACCAGCGTCCGCGCATTCAAGCACGTCCTGGACGATCTCCTCCGGAGTCTGCGGGAGCAGTGGATTGTCCGTCTTGGTCGGAACCGCTCCCGTTAGGGCGACGTTGATGACCAGAGGCTTGTAGGGGCGAAGCGGATGTGGGGCCCAGTCGTATGGCTGCGCGGATGCGGTCACCGGGTGGCTCTGTTCGTACTGCCGGTCGGCTCAACGATCCGGGCGGGCTGCAATGATGGCTCCGTGAGTGCGTCAGATTCGGACCCGGGAGGGTGGACGCTCTACGGAGTTCGAACGACTTGCGGCGGACGTAGCCGAGACGATCTGGCGCCGGGGCGAGCAACTCGTTGCGGTAATAGACAACCTGCCCGACGCAGTGGCTGTGGACTGGACCGACGCGCCCCTCCTTTCGGTCGAGCACCTGGACACCCACATCTTGGGCCTGCCCGTCGGGATTCCACAGAGTACCCCCGGGCATCGGTTCGCGACAGCCGTAGATGCAGGGAGGCGAGGCTTCACCCGATTCCCTCCTCTCATCGATCCGTCCGCCGTCGTGGCGTCGACTGCTCGCACAGGTCGTGGTTCCGTGATCCTGGCCGGTGCCGTGATCGCGGCCCAAGGGCGTATTGGCGAGTTTGCCCTCGTCAACAGAACTGCATCTGTTGGGCACCATGCAGACATCGAGGATTTTGCGAGCCTCGGACCTGGCTGCGTGCTGGCCGGGCGAGTCTCCGTGCGTAGGGGCGCGTTCGTGGGTGCCGGAGCGGTGATCGCTCCCGGCGTGATCATTGGCGCGAACGCCACCGTCGGCGCTGGCGCCGTCGTCATCACAGACGTGCCCGCGGGATGTGTCGTCGTCGGCAACCCCGCACGCATCATCGCGCACGACAGCCCGGGCTTCAAAGGCGTGACCGTTCCGGGTGACAGTCCACGATGACAGATGGAGGCAGTCAGGTGAGTTCCGGCGACGCTGTGTTCGTCCACGACAGTGCGATCTGCGAGAGCACCGCCGTCGGCCCGGGTACGCGCATCTGGGCGTTCAGCCACGTTCTTCCCGGCGCTGTCATCGGGCGTGACTGCAACATCTGCGACGGCGTTTACGTCGAGAATGACGTCGTTGTGGGCGACCGCGTGACGGTGAAGAGCGGTGTCCAGCTCTGGGACGGAGTCCGGCTGGAAGACGACGTGTTCGTCGGTCCCAACGTGACGTTCACCAATGACCCCTGGCCCCGCAGCAGGAGGGCCATGACGGGCCCCGGCCTGAACGGCGCCCACCTGACGGTGGTCCGGACTGGCGCCTCCATCGGAGGCAATGCGACCTTGCTGCCGGGAGTGACGATCGGTGCGCTCGCCATGGTGGGTGCCGGATCCGTAGTCACCCGTGACGTACCTCCCGGAGTCATCGTCTACGGCAACCCCGCCACCGTTCGCGGCCGTGTGGATGAGGTCGATGCTGGTCGTCGCGACGTTGGCGACACGTGATGGCACCTGCGAAGCCCCCCACGTTGAGGCGGTCCGTGGACTTGGCCGTCGCCTACTGGAGAGTGGCGCGACGCCGGTTCCACCTGACGGACGAGCTCCAGCGGTGGTACTGGAGTGGGCGACCGGGTCCGGAGATCCCCGCGCTCGAGGCCTTCATCCTTGACGCCGCGAATGAAGCGCGATCGAGGCCTGCGGACACCGGACCGGTACGCCTCAACCGCGTCCGCTTCGTGACAACGGCTACGCCCTCCCTGCGAAACCTGGTCGGCGGTACGGCCCTGATCGTGTCCGCCCCACGCGGGCTGGGCATCCGGCGTGAGCTCGTGGCCGCGGCAGTTCCGGGTGCTGACGCGCGGCTCGGCCCCAGCCCTACCACCAAGCAGCTCGCCATGTACTCCATCCGCAACTCACGGGAGCTGGTCCGGAACCTGAGCATGCGCAGAGTCGTCATTGAGGAGGTGCCGGGAATCCGGTCGGCCAGCACGTCGCCATCAGGGGACTCTCGGCGCAGCCAGGACGTGGCTGCGGTCGCGTATGCCCTGGCAACCTGGGCACCCGAAAGCATCCTGCGCTACACGGAGTGGAGACAGCTCGACGATGAGTGGGCTGCCGTCGTCGACACCTTTGGCCTAGCCCGGGACGACTCGCTGCTCCGCGTCCTCCAGGCCGCACGAAGCGCCACAGAGCCTGCCAGCGGGCCTGACGGCTCGGACGTCCGCATCATGCCCGTCGTGGTCGATGAGCGGAGCCACCTGACCGCTGACAAGTGGTCTCACGGTGATACTCACGGGGCAGTGGTCGACGTGGCGGACGCAGAGATCGTGGGCGGCTTCATGCCAACTCGGAGTGGCCGGCTGCTCGTGGTGGACGAGACGGCCGATCCTCGTCGGCGGGCAGTTGCCGGCCAGCACCAACGTGTGGTGTGCGGTTCGGTGCGGTCGACCGCAGCGGTGGTGTCCGTCGGCGGCGGGGCTACTCTCCGCCTCGACCGTGGGCTCCTCCTGGCCGGCCGGACGGACAGCAACTGGTACCACTTCCTCGTCGACACACTGCCACGACTCATGCGTCTAGAGTCGCTGCCGGCGGATATCCCGCTATTGGTCAACGCCGCCACGCCCGCCACGGGCGTCGACCTGCTGAGGCGGCTGACCCATCGCGAGATCGTGCTGCTCCAGTCGGACACCACCTACGCGGTCCGTCACCTCTCGCTCGTCGGCGGCACCTCGTCTGTGGTCGACACGGAGGATGAGGGTCGCATCATGGCTCCCGTGTACGACCTCCCGGCACTCCGATGGCTGCGCGACCGCGTGTCCGAGCTGGACATCCCGTTCGACGAGGCAGGCGGGGTTCTGGTCGTGCAGCGCAACGGAGGTGTACGCAGCCTGAGGGCAGGCCGCCTCCTCGGTACCGTGCCCGCCCTCCGAGACGCGCGGAGGATCGATCCCTCGCGCTCAGATCTCACGACCCAGATTGCGGCATACCGGTCCTGTGATGTCATGGTCGTGCCCGGCGGCGCCGCATTGGCCAACATGATCTTCACCCGCCCGACAACGACGACAATCGGCCTTGTCGGTCGGGTTCGCCCAGCACGCCCCCTCTGGACCTCGCTCAGTGCCGTCCTCGAGCGGCCCTACGCGCAGGTTCCGCTACGGGTCCTGCCGGCCTACCGGTCCTTGCTGCCCAGCCATCATCGCGACGTCATCGTGACACCGGCCAGTGCGTGGAGACTTCACAGGGAGATCGACGACAGGATCGGCCGATATGACCGGTGATTCGGGGGTAGTGGATCGGGCGTTGCGGCTCGTGTCCGGACGGACCGCACAGATCTACTTCTTGGCGTTCTTCACCATTCTTACTGCCGTTGGCGTGCTCGCGGTCAGCACTCACCTGCGCACTGACGACCTCTACAGCACCTTGGTGACGGCGGCTGCTGACGAGGTTAGAGCGGCCTTCGGAGTCCGCGATGTCGGCAGCTACCTCACCCTCTCCCTCGACTGGCGGGACGGGCAGATAGCGGATGAGAACTACTGGATCCTTCGCCTTTGGCCGCCAGGGGCACCGTTCGTGCTCACGATCCTGGATGCGCTGCCTGGCTCATTGGTCCTGGTCGCAGGAGTGGGTGCAGTCTTGGCTTGGGCTGGAACGGCCGCAGCCGTAGCCGCTGTCGTGGCGGCTCGCGGACGGGTTCTGGTCGCGGCGCTCTTCGCGTCACTATGGGTGGTCGCCCCCATGACCCTGTCCTGGGTCTGGGGCTTTGGCCTGTTGTACGGCGACGGCCCAGGGGTCGTGTTGATCGTGCTGGCACTCCTGACCATCTTCCTCATCGAAGAAGGGGCACGTGGGGGCCAAGCGAGGTGGCGTCTCATTGCCTGGGGGGCCCTCTGCGGGGTGCTGCTGGCCGGAAGCGTCTACATGCGGTGGGCGCTCGTGGCTTCCGTTGGCGCAGTTGTTCTCATGTCGGGGGCACTAGTCCTCGTCGGATTGATCATGCGACTTATGGGCCGGACGGGTGGCGGGATCTACTCTCGGATCCTGGAACTCGCGGGTCCCCTGAGCGCTGCGGTCCTGGTGTTCGTCATGGCGACAGTCCCATGGGCGGCGTATCGTGCGACCGCCGTGGATCCTGGCAAGCTCTCCTGGGTCTCTACGGATTTCGCGTGGGGACAAAGGTGGCTCACGGATGCCGACCTGCGTTCAATCGATGCTGACTTCCTGATTCGGGCAGACGCCAACTGGTCCTGCGATATCGATCCGACGAGGTGCGAGGAGCTTCGGCCGATCGCGCTCCGGGGGGCCGGGGAGGACTTCGAGATGCTCAAGGACGCTGCCCTCCAGTCGATCGTGCGCAACCCATGGGGGTTCGTGAGCAGTCGCGTCACTGTCTTCGCCTCAGCCTGGAGCCTGCCTCCTGACGCCACTGAACGGTCCCTGTACTCCACATTCATGGGATGGATCCTGCTCGGCAATGCGGTCGCCGGGGCCGTCCTCGGAACGCGTCGTTGGCGGGCAGCGCCGTGGTTCGCCGTGATGCTGCTCGCGATGATCGCGGGTCAGGTGGCCACTCTCGCGGTCTCGCACGTCGAGGCGCGCTACCTCATGCCAATCACCGGGCTCACGCTCGCGGGCACGGCCCTTCTCAGCGCGCTACCTCGACGGCACGGGCCAGTGCCTCCAGTCCAGCAGAGCCCAGCGTCCATCGTCGGTGGGCCGCCCCCTCGGCCGTGAAGACGGTATCCCTATCGAGCTGCGTGCCGGTCACGATTCCGACGGGCCGGTCTCGGATGGCGTTGATCGCCCCCAGGTCGGCGTACCAGAGATCCATCCAGTCCGAGTTCACGACAGTCATCTGTCGATCAGGAGCGATCCCCCCCATGAACATCCACGAACCGGTCTCGCCGACGATTGTGTCAGCTCGGAGCCATGCGCCGACCTGGTCAGGAGCGCTCATCCGTCCGAAGTGGACTTCCTCATAGCCACGCCCCTTTAGCAGCGAGGTGAACTCGGTCCGGTTCTCCATCCGCCGACGGCCGTACCCGTTGCGGGAGACCAAAGCCTTGCGGGGCCACTCCTCAGCGGAGAACGATGCCAATCCGCGCAGTTCGTGGCACAGATTGCCCAGCTGCTCCGGCTCAGCGAAGCAGTGGCGAGGGACGCCCGTCAGAGCCGAGCGCGGATTCGGTGGACCGAACAACCGGCTGGGAGCGGCGATGACGCGGTCGAAGTGGACGATCGCACCGGGGTCAAGCTCGATTCGCTCGATGCTGGGAGCCAAGTAGTCGAGGAACTGCAGGAAGGCTTGCGGCAGCCCGGAACTCACGTAGATAGGGCGTTTGCCCCAGAGTGGATGGTGGCGCAGGTACTGGACCCTGGCGAGGTGGCCGGTGACCCAATGCCCCCACTCGTCCGCGAAGCGACCGGCCAGCCAGAAGCCCTCCAACCCCGTGAGTATGGCTCGCTGCTTCAGCGTCGACGTGTGGAGTGTCAGCACGTCGGTGTTGGTCACTCCGAAGATGACAGGGTCGGACCGTGGGTCGGCCTCGGGAGGGAACTCGGCCCGGTACTCATCAACATAGGCGGCTGCCTCTCCGATGAAGGAATGACTGCCGCTGGCCCCGTGTACGTCTGTCAGCTCCACCCAGCCGCCTGCGAGCCGGGCCATGGTGTGCTCTCGACCGCAGGCCTCGCTCAGTCCGGCATCGGAATGAAGGACTGGAAGGACCGGGAGTTCAAGTGGGCGAGCGTCATGCACGAGACCAGCGTCCTCGACCATCTGGCCCCGTTTGGCCCGGGTGCGGAGATGAACCGACGGGGGAAGGTGTCCGTGGGTCTCCCAGAACTTCCCCACGCCATCCAGTACCTCTCGGCGATCCTGCAGCTCCACCGGCAGCTCATTGAGGTCGAAGCCGTCGACGGCCATCTTGCGCGCCAGGAGATTGACTGAGTGGTCAAGGGACAGCGATTCGATCACGAGGTCGACGTCGATGTCCGCGAGGTCGATCAAGTCGGAGTCGGGAGCTCCGCGGAGGCGACGCGCCTCGAGCGCACGGACCCGGAAGTATGAGCCACCAGAGAGCCGCGCCAACTCCCCGTACAAGGCCTCGGCACGGGCATGGTCGCCGCTGGCGCTGGCCTCTACCGCCTGATCGAATGTGGCAGCGGGCCCCCCCGTCTCGGATGGGCTCAGGTGCACTCCTCCTCCAGTGCCGAGGCAACTCGTTCGACGTCCGCCAGAGGAAGCCACTGGTGGAGTGGGACAGAGAGCACTGACCTCGCCATGGCTTCACTCGCGGCCAGGCCCGAGCACTCCCTGCCCGTCAGGTGTGCGATCTCCAGGCCGGCCATGTGCGGGTAGTGCACCTCGGTGCTGATCCCACGCCTGAGCAGGCGCGCTCGGAGGGCATCACGATCTGGCGACAGCAGAACGAAGTGGTGCCAGACCGAGGCGTCCGTCGACATGAGCAACGGCTTAGTGTGCCCCTCGCGGTCGCGAAACACCTCTAGGTACCGCGCCGCGATGTGGCGGCGCCTCGAGTTCCACTCGTCGAGGTAAGGGAGGTTGGCGCAGAGCACCGCCGCCTGAATCGGGTCGAGTCGGCTGTTGACGCCCAGGCGGACATGTCGGTACTTGTCGGCTTCGCTGGCACCGTAGTTGCGTATCTCCCGTGCGATCCCGGCAACCTCGGGTCGTTGGGTGACGATAGCCCCGCCGTCTCCCAGGCAACCCAGGTTCTTGGAGGGGTAGAACGAGAAGGCTGCGGCATGTGACAGGCCACCGGGGCTCCAGCCCTCAGCGCGTGCGCCATGAGCCTGGGCGCAGTCCTCGACGACGCGCACTCCGCGCCCTGCGGCCCATGTCACGATGCGGGGGATGTCGACGAGCTGGCCGTGCAGGTGGACGGGGATCACGGCATCCGGTGTCGGTGACAAGGACTCGAGTTGGTCGAGGTCCATGATTCCGTGCGCATCAACGTCAACGCCGACGGGCTCGGCGCCAACAGCGATGACGGCGAGCCACGTGGCAACGAAGGTATGGCCGGGCACGGCGACGCGGTGGCCGTTGCCAATCCCGACCGCACGAAGGGCGATGCTCAGCGCATCCAGACCGTTGGCTACCCCCACGCAGTGCGCGGCGGCGCAATACCGTGCGAACTCCTCCTCGAACGCTGTCACCTCAGGGCCGCCCACGAACACACCGGACTTCATCACGCGGTCAACGCCCGCACGCCACTGATCCGTGAGTTGAGCAGGCGCCTGCGAGAAGGAGAAGAAGGCGACGTCAGGCTCCACGCACCAGCTCCAGAAAGCGCGTGTAGTCGTGAATGTAGTCGTCAGGGTCATAGGGGTCGGAAGCGAGCACCATGATGACGGTGCCCTCCCTCATGTCGGTGAGTTCACGCCAGCGCACCGGCTCGATCAGCAGGGGAGGTTGCCCCTCGGACAGGTGGTGCGTCGTGATCGAATGGCCATCATCGAGGGAAACGGTGACCGAGCCGGATAGCACCACGAGCAGTTGGCGCAGGGTCCGATGCGCGTGCAGGCCGCGCACGGCCTCACGTGGTGTGTCGCGGAGCCAGTAGATCCGCGAGACCAAGAAGGGCGCCAAGGGCCCCAATTCCAGAACGTCCAGCCGGCCCCCTGGCCCCTGCATCTGCCGCACCGATGTTGCGCCCCGTGTGTTCACGGAACAACCTTAACGGCGGTCTAGAGCGCTTCGCTCAGTTCGCGACCGAAGCCGCGGAAGACGGCGAGTCCGAGCAGGAACATCGCCGCACCGCCGCCCACGAGGGCGAGGACCTCGAGGGGTGGGGGCCCACTGAGCGTGTACAGGCAGTCGTGCATCGCCTCGACGTACCAAGACAACGGATTCGCCTTGATGATCCAAGCGATTTTGGCGGTCTGCCCTTCGAGGAGCGACATGGGATAGAGGATTGGCGTGAGGAAGTACAGGACTCCCAGCACGACGGCGACGATGTAGCTCGTGTCCCCGATGCGAGCATTCAGCAGGGACACGATCAGTCCGACACCTTGTGAGAAGAGCAGGAGCCCCACGAGGATCGGCACGGCCAAAAGCCATGTCCAGCCAACGTTGCGAAGCCACAGGAGCGCCAATAGCAGGGCAGCGAACTCCAGCATCACTTGGAGGAACTGGACGATGGTCGCACCAATGACTGGGACCCAGGGGGGGAATCGGACCTTGCGGAGAAGCGGTCCGACCGACATGAGTGAAGACATCGATACCGTGAGGGTTCCCGTGAACACATTCCACGCGACAAGGCCGGTGAACACGAAGGCTGGGTAGCTGCCGCCGGAGCCGTTGCCGAGGGGCGGCGGCGGCACCTGGAGGATCACACCAAAGACCACTGAGAGGACGGCCAGTGTGGCGAGAGGCTGGGCAAGTGCCCAGAGCCAGCCCACTGCACTTGAACGGAACCGGGTCAGCCGGTCGCGGTTGGCGAAGGCGAGGATCAGGGACCGGTAGCGCCACAGGTCCCCGCAGCACGTCGATCTCCGTCGTGTTGGTGGCGCATCGAATGCTACCGGGCAAGGGGGGAGCCAAGCGGGATGAGCAGCCGCCATCGGAGCAGCGCCGTAGATTGTTGCCGTGGATTCCTCGGTGCGGTCGGCCCTTGTGCTGGTCTTCACGGCCACACTAGTGGTGATAGGCGCGCCCGCCGCGTTCGCCGAACCCACTGCGCGCCCGCCCGTGCCAGTGGCATCGGTCGCGGGTCTCCCGTCACCCCGCCTCGACCAGGACACGACCTCGACGGTCGTCGCCCGCGGCGCGTCGCGACGAGCGGCCGTCTCGGTGGCCTGGGGCGACGGCTCGGTCAGGTCGACGGGCCGTTCTCCATGCACGGTCGATCGGGCGCTGCGGCAACCAGCATCCTGCGTCGTGACCCTGACCCACCGCTACTCGACGGTCGGCACGTTCCCGATCGTCGTGCGGTCGGGGGCACGAGTCATCGCCCGCACGACCGTCGTCGTGCGGGCGACGCCCCGACCGTGGTCACCGCCACCGGGCTTCGTGCAGCCTGCAGGATGGGCGTTCCTCGCTGGCGGGGCCACGTACGTCCCGTGCTCGACGGTGCTGTGGCACTACGACGGCTCCGCCGAGCCGGCGGCCTCCCCGGGCATGCGGGGCGACATCGGCGAGGCGCTGGTGCGCCTTGCCGCGGAGACCGGACTGGCCTTCGCTGAGACGACTGACCCGGCGGAGGCGAGGCTGAGGTTCGACTGGGGCGACCTGTCTGCCCGGTACACCGCCCAGGCTGCTGGGCTCGGTGGACGTCGCGGGGCGCAGGGGTTCGTCACCTTCTCGACGACGCACTGGTGGCCGACGGACGAGTGGCCGGGATTCGGCGTCGTCACGCAGCCAGACGGGTCCACCTCCATCGGCCGGGGCTGGCTGGTGGTGCACGAGGCGATGCACGCGATGGGGCTCGCCCACGTCGACGATCCCACCGCCGTCATGAACCCCCGTGGAGGGGCGACGGACTTCAGCCCGGGAGACCGCGACGGCCTGAGGACGATGTACCTGGACAACCCGTGCCCCGTCTGACCGCCGTCATGGCAGGGTGACGCGCGTGGATGAGGTGCGACGACGACACGGACTCGGCGACTGGCTGCTCGCCGGCCAGGCCTGGCTCCTGCTCGGCGTCATGCGCGTGTTGCTGCTGCTCGTGCCGTTCAAGCGGATGATGGGCTGGCTGGGGATGCACCCGTCCGCTCCGAACGCCGTCCAGCTCGCCGCTGCCGATGCCGTTCCGGTCCGAGCAGACGACCCGCAGCTGGGCAGGGTCCACTGGGCCATCGACGCAGCGGTCCGCCGGGCTCCCTGGGAGGCGAAGTGCCTGGCGCAGTCGCTGACCGGGGCGACGATGCTCAGGGTCAGGCGTGTGCCGGCGCTGGTGTACTTCGGCGTCCGGCCCGCGCGTGCGGCCGAGGGGCGCGAGATGACCGCGCATTCGTGGCTGGTGAGCGACGGGCGCATCGTCACCGGTGCCGCAGGCCACGAGGAGTACGGCGTCGTCGCCATCTACTCCCGGACGACGTAGCCGCACCCCGGAAGCCCCACGATCCCTGCTGAGACCTCAGGCGACTGCGGCGATGATGCGCGCCTCCGCGCGGGCCGCGTCCGCGACGATACGGGCCGCTGGGGAGTCGACCACGGCCGCCTCCCGCTCGATCGCGGCCAGCACTGCGATGTTCGCCTCCACCACGGCCCCGATCGCCTCGCTCGCCAGCCCCGCGGCCGCGTCGGGCGCCACCCCGCGGGAGCGGACCGCGCCCTGCACAGCCAGGCTGATGGCGGCGCGGGTGCGATCGGGATGCCGGGCGTCGAAGACGAGGTGGCTCAGCTGCAGCCCATCGTCCGTCGTGGCCACGGCGGGGAAGGTGGCTCGAGTGGTCAGGTGCGGGCGCCGCGATGTCACCTGCAGCGTGCCGAGTCCGAGGACCTCGACAGTCACGGGCGCGCTGAACGCGGTGGTGGCGGTCGTATCGACGAAGCCGTAGTTGAGGGCGAGGTCGAGCGGGTCCGGCACCGGGTGGTACCGCACGAAGCACTCCGATGACCCCGTTGGCTGCGACACACGGACGCGCAGCCGCTCGGTGGTGACGTCGTAGCCGGGGCTCTCGGCGTGGTGGTTCATGAGGTCGACGATGGGCATCAGGCCGGCCCGCCGCGGTGTGCTCGTATCGGTCGCCTGCGCACGACCGGGGAGGACGAGGGTGCGGGTGCGCAGGAACCCTTCCGGTCCGGCGTCCGGGCCCCACCGGGGACGTGCTGCCGATATCGCGGCGACCAGGGCTGACGGCAGCCCGGCACCGCGTGGATGAGCAGTCCGATACCAGGCGGCCTTGCCGGTGACGGTGTAGAGGTCGACGAACAGGTCGAGCATCTCGCGCTGCGGCCCGGCCAGGTTCGGGGGAGCCTCCGACAGGCGGAGGGACTCGTCGTCCCAGGCCCAGACGGCTTCCGAGACGGGGATCACCATGGCGGTGGGGATCTCGATGGCGGCGTCCGTGCGTGGCGGGCACTCGACGGACAGCTCGCCTCGGCTCTGCACCAGCGCGAGGCTCGGGTGCCAGGTGCCGCCCGACCTCTGCACCAGGTCCAGCATCGAGGTGAGGCAGGCCTCCACCGCCGCCGAGCTGGCTCGGACGTGGGCGAGGGAGGCAGCCATCCCCGAACGGCTCACCCCGGCGTGCTGCCCGGGTCCTTCCCGCCGCCGTCCGATTCCGATCCCTCACCGAACGCCGTGTCGAGACTGACCGACAGCTCGGCCAGTTGCGGGGTCTGCCAGCTGTCACGCTCGGGAGTGGTCACGGGGGCTCCGATCTGAGGGGACGAAGGGTTGGGCGTGAACCTAGCAGGCATCCGGTGGTCGCGTTCGGGAGTTGGTCCGCTCTAGTCCGCGAGGGTGGTGAAGCCCTCCAGGTCGCCGCCCGAGCCGGTCTGGTAGGCGGTGTCCACGGTGACGCGGAGGGTCGTCAGGCGGGGCGTCTGCCAGGCGGGGCGCGGCGTGGTCGTCATGGGTGACTCCGATCGTGAGGTGAGGGGAGCAGGGGCATCGTCGAGTGAAATGGCAGATCGCGGTCGCTGTGTGCTTGCGCCACCCAAACCGGTCGTGCGCTCAGATGGGGCTCTGCGTGCCTGACGTACCGTCCCCGCCGGACCCTCCATTGAACGCTGTGTCGAGGGTCACTGACAGCTCGGTCAGCCGGGGGATGGACCACTGGGTCGGTGAGGTGCTCTTGTCCATGGGGGCTCCGTTCGGAGTAGTGGAGGGGTCGACCTAACCGGGGGGGGTGCTGAAGGTCTCCAGGTCGCCGCCCGAGCCGGTGTCGTTGGCGGTGTCCAGGGTGACGCGGAGGGTCGTGAGGCGGGGCGTCGACCAGGAGGGGCGCTGCTTGGTGGTCAAGGGTGACTCCGTTCGTCGGGTGAGGCGGTGCCGGCACCGTATCAGGTGATTTGGCACATAGATGTCGCTTTGCCCCTTTGCCCCTTGGGCCTGTCGCGGGCTCGCAGGCGACGTAGGCTGACGCCCACCGTCGAGGAACGAGGTGCCGTGCACACCATCCCCCTGATCACCCCCGAGGCTGCCGCCGACCTGCTCGCCCAGGCAGCAGATCTGGAGTACATCGACGGGAAGGCCACCGCCCGCGGCAAGGCGAAGGCGGCGAAGGCGAACCTGCAGGCGCGGCGCGCCGGCCCCGCCTACGAGGCTGTCGCCTCGTCCGTCATCACGGCACTGTCGTCGGATCACCGAGTTCGGGACGTCGCGTTCCCCAGGCGCTTCTCCCGCCCGCTCGTCAACAGGTACGAGGGCGGCGGCACCTACGGCCTGCACGTGGACGCCGCGTTCATGGGCGGCCCGGACGATTCCCTCCGCACCGACCTCAGCTTCACGCTCTTCCTCGCGCCGCCCGACGACTACGCGGGCGGTGAGCTCCAGATCGCTGGCGATACGGGAGTGAAGTCGTTCAAAGAGCAGCCCGGCACGCTGGTCATCTATCCGACGCATGCGCTGCACCAGGTGACGGCCGTGACTGCAGGCGCGCGGGTCAGCGTGGTCGGCTGGATCGAGTCCTGGCTGCCGGACCCGCAGTACCGAGCGCTCATGACCAAGATGAAGCAGGTGCAGAGCGCCATGGCGGACGAGAAGATGTCGGCACCCTCGCGCGTTCTCATGAACGAGGTCGCCGAGGGCCTGGTCCGATACGGCAGCCGATAGCCAGGCCGGAGGCGTCGTCATGGCAGTGGAGGAGCTGGCACCTGCGATCGTGTCGTTCGGACTGGACGAGGCCGTGGCGTCCCAGCTGATGGACGCGTTCAGCGTTCTGCCGGAAGAGCGATGGAGCCGCAGCATGGTCGTCGGCCGGGACGGCGCTCATCCGGCGCGCACGAGCCAGCACCTGTCGTTGGCCGGCGACGACCTGCGGGGGCCGCGGCTACTGGTGCGCGCGCTCCTCGATGCCAGCCTGCGCGCCTACAACCGGCGCTTCGCCACCGGTGCCACCGTGACGGAGAGCGTGAACCTGCTGCGCTACCGGCCGGGGGAGACCTACACAGCCCACGTCGACTCGCGATGGAACGCGTATCGAGTGGTGTCGGCGCTCATCTACCTCAACCCCAGCCAGTACGAGGGCGGGGAAACGCGGTTCACCCTGTTCGACGTCGACGTGAAGCCGGAGCGGCCAGCAGTGGTCCTGTTCCCGTCGAACTACGCCTACATCCATGAGGCGCGGCCGGTGATCGCCGGGACCAAGTACGTGCTCGTGTCGTGGATCAGTGACCTGCCCCCGGGTTCTGCACCGACCACTCCCGTCCGAGGCGGAAAGTCGGACGGGAGTGGTCGGGAGGACTAGAAGGGTGACGGTGCCGGACCCAGGGTCGAGCTCTGGTTCAGCCCGTCGCCGCCCGAACCCTCGTCTCGGCGGTGTCGAGACTGACGTTCAGCAGGTGGAGCTTCGGGGTGGTCCAGGTGTTCTGCGCGTCGGTCATAGTCCGTTCCTCCGGTTGATGGTGTGTGGTCGTTCCGTTAGCGGTGTTCAACGACGGAGGCGGACCTGATGACGCCGCGGAGGCCTGCCCCGGCCATCGACCCCAGCAGCGTTGGCTAGATGGGCGGAGCCACAGAAGTGGAGCCGTCCTGGTCGCTGTTGCTGCCTGGCCCGAATGCGGTGTCCAGGTTGATGCTGAGTGTGCGAAGCTCGGGCGTCGTCCAGGCGTCCATCAGATCGTCTCCTCATTCGCTGCTGCTCGGATCGGTGGACATTAGCAGTGCTGAGCGTCCTGTGGAAGGGTCCGGAATGAGGTCAGGCGTCGACGCTGACGAGCCCGGCCTTCTCGAGGTCGGAGACGAACGCCAGGACCTCGGCCTCGCAGGTGGCAGGGTCGACCTCGTACTGCTCCGTCATCTGCGCGCACACGTCCGCGATCGAGGTGGGCTGGGTCACGGCCTGCCAGATCCGTGCTGCCACCGGGTCAAGGCCGTAGTACGTGCCCTTCTCGATGTCCATCATCACCAGCTCGCCGTCGACCTCGCTGACCATGAGGCCGGTGCTTGCCGTCACGATCGAGTCGAGGGTCAGGGTGCGGTCGGTCATGTGCTTCTCCTCAGTCGTCCCAGTGCGCGTCCAGGCAGCCTACTGACCTCCTGCCAGACCTCGGCGCGTTCCACCGTGTTGACCGCCCGGTCGCGGTGGTTGCGGGTGTCCCAGGTGCCGGGGGCGCGGGTCAACCAGGGCTTGGCCGCCGCCCACGAGCGCCGATCGAGCGCGTGGACCGGCTCGCGCGGGTACAGGTGCAGCGGGCGGGAGACACCGGGCCCGAAGCGCGGATGAATGACCGGGAGGTCCGGTGCAGGGTCGGACGCCATGGCTGCGGTCCAGTCGACGCCGAGTACCGGGCCGAACTGGAACCACGCGTTGGCGCGCATGTCCACCTCGAGGAGCAGATGACGGTCGGTGCCCGCCGGGCGGATGAACGTGCAATTGGCCAATCCGTGCAGTCCAGCGGCATTCGCCAGAGCGTCGAGAGCGGTGGTGAAGTCGTCCGACGGCGGATCTTGGAAGATGCGCGCGGTCGAACGGCCGAGCGGGTCCTCGCTGTGCGCGACCTCGGAGTACATCCAGGCCGCCAGCCGACCATGCGCGAACAGCGCCTCGACGGCAACAACGTCACCGTCGACGTACTCCTGGACGACGATCGGGTACCAGAAGTCCGGGACGACGTCCGCCCGAACCTGCTCGGAGGACGGTGCCACGCGGATGCGGTCGCCTCCCGCCCCCCGCTCGCCCTTGACCAGGGTGCGCCCCGGCCAGGTCGCCGCCGCGTCGGGCCAGTCCTCGGGACGGTCGATCACGCAGAAGGGCGGCTGGGCCAGTCCGAGTGAACCGGCGAGCCGTGCCAAGCCGGTCTTCGAGCCGAGCATCGTCAGGCCGAGCGCCGTGCGGGCCGGCAGGATCCGAGTCTTCGTGTGTTCCGGGAGCGTGCAACGCGCCATCCGGATGAGGTCCATGTCCGACCCCCACAAGGTCCACTCCGGCAGCGCGTCGATGACGTCGTCGCGCAGCGCCAGAGCGCGGGTGAAGTCCGAGTCGCCCGTGCCCACAACGATCGATCCGCTGACGAAGTCGCTGCGATGCAGCGGTTCACCCGGTGGGCCGACGAACGTGACAGAGTGCCCACTTCGCTGCAGGACCTCCGGAAGTCGACGCACCGACCCGGTGTGGGAGGCGACGATGGTCAGGGCGGACATGGCCTTCCAATGCCGTTCGCGTTCCTGTGAGACGGAGACGCTGGTGCGCCCGCCCTGATCGGCGACCTCGTCGTCAGAAGGTGGCCGGTCGGCCGTCGAGTTGCGACCCGTCGGCGCTAGACCCGAGCTTGGCGCCCGCTGTGTCGTAGCTGACGCTCAGCAAGGCCAGGCGCGGAGTGGTCCAGGGCGTCGTCGTCTCATCCATGTGGGCACCGTAGCCGAGAACGGCGCAGCACAGTCGCGTTCCTCCTGGCCCGGCGAAGCTCAGCTGTCGGAACCGTAGCCGAGGCGGACCATCATCGCGCCGTGCCGCTCGGTGATGCGCACTACCTGGTCCGCGGTGAGCTCGTCGCGCCATCCCTCGGCGCGCCCGCTGCGGAAGAAGGAGGGCGTCCCCGGCAGTCGCTCGCGGAAGCCGCCCTCGGCCTCTGCCTGCTGCAGCCGCTCGAAGGAGGTGCGCTGCATCGCGTCGTGGACCTGGTCCTCGTTGGGTACGAAGCCGCAGGCTGTCAGCACGCGGCCGAACTCGGCGACGGGATCGCGCCGGAGGTCCTCGTACCTCACCACCATGACGGGCAGCTCCGACTGGTCGAGCCAGCTAGCGGCGTGGTCCGTCCACGAGCCGGTCGGCTGCGGGAGCTGATTCTGCAGGCGGCTCGTCTGGCCTGCGAGCCCAAAGTCGGGATCGGCCATGCGCTCGATCGCGTCGTCGATGGTGAGGGAGTAGTGGTTGGCGAAAGACGGGGCGACGGCCAGCGGGTTGCGCACGATCAGCACGCTCATGCGCGTCACGTCGGCGGGGAACACCAGCGTGCCCTCGGTGCTCACCCGCCAGCGGTCGTGCGTCTTGAGGAACAACACGTCCTCGGCCTCCTTGTCGAAGGCGCGGTAGACGCCGGGCCGCAGCGTGTCGATCTCAGCGGCCGTGAGGTCGGATGAGGCGAAGCCGACGACGCGGTCGAACAGTTGCCGGTTGGCAGCGTGCAGGCTGGCGTCGAGTCCGTTGAGGTCGATCTCCACGCCCGGACCCGCCAGGTACGCCGTCAGGAACGCACGCATCCACGTGTTGCCGGACTTGGGGTAGGACGCGAGCCAGACGAGGTTCGGCATGAGTTGCTGCGACACCAGATCAGGACTCGACGTCCGCGATGATGCGGTCGACGAGGTCATTGTCGTTGATGCCGACACCGTCGGGGCGGCGCACCTGCACGACTCTCACTCGATCTGCCAGCGCCACGGCCCGCCGGAAGTGCTCCCCGTGCAGCCCCATGCGCTTGACCGTCATCTTCTGCCACGTGTGGTCGAGGATCGCGTTGAACTTCGCGGACTTCTGCCGATGCTCGAGTTCCACCGTCGACCCGTTGTGAGTCGACAGCTGGTAGACCGCGAATAGCGGCACCGGCTCGAGGGACTGACGCTCGATGGGCACGACGAACTTCTCCAGCTCCGGGCGCACCCGGGCCAGTCCGTCGGTCTGCCATCCCAACGAGCTAGCGCTGTCGGCCCAAACCTTCATGACCCGGGTGCCGGGGAAGACCTTCGCGTTCTTGTCGTCATCGACCGTGACCGCGGCGAGGTCGTCGCAGAGCACGGGGTAGCCGCGATCCATGAAGGCTCCCAGCGTGGTCGACTTGCCGGCGCCCGAGTGCCCGACGATCAGGACGGCGCCGCGATCCGTGACGATGCCGCTGCCGTGCAGGGGCAGCACGCCGCGCTGGTGGAGGATGAGGGCCGCGCCTGGTCCCATGAGCAGGAGGCGCAGACCCTCGTTAGTCCAGTCATCGTGTCGCTGGAAGGCGATCCGATTGCCATCGGTGATGCGAATGCGTGCCGCGCCCGGCATGCCGAAAGTGACGGCACGGCCCTCGACAGCCCGCAGCGGGCCCGCCCAGCTAGCGTCGGGCGAGGGCCGGGGAACCGGCTCTTCGACCACGACAACGTCGGAAGGCACACCGAGTTCGTCGATCGGCGCATACGGGGGAACTCGAACGGCATGAGCCAGGTAAGTCCGAACGCGCGGTGCGTCGCCGTGATCACGTTGCCCTCATCCGTAGGTCCGGGTTATCCAGAGGGCAGCCATAATGCCCCTCAGCAGTACGGAGCCGGCGCGATGGGTGGCCAGTGGATCGTCGGACAACTGCGCTGCGGCCCACGCGTCGCGCAGTTTCGACATCGACACGTACTCCTCAGCGGGGCCACCGGCGACCTCTGAGAGTCCGGCATCGACCTCGGGTGCGGAGGCGCGAAGGCGCGCGACGAGGTCGGCAGACTGGCGCCCGCGGTCGGGGTTGAGGCGTACCTCGTCGGGGAGGAGGCCGGCCATTGCCGTGCGGATCAGCATGCGATCGAGGCCACTCCGCGACACGAAGACCTCGTCAGGCACGGCGTAGGAGTAGTCGATGACGCGTGCGTCTGCCGTCGGATCGCGCACGTCAATCCCCGCGAATGCGCTGTTCATCGACCAGAGGTCGCCGATGCGGGAGCTACCGGGCTGCGTGATCGCGGCGCGAAGCTCCAGCGCCGATGCCCGTCCGCGCGGCTGGTTGCCCGTTCCTACGCTGGCGCCAACCGCTTCGGCCAACGCGATGCGCTGTGCGAAGCCGGGCTGAACAGCCGAGTTCGTCCAGTTGCCGGCGGCGAGGGCGGCCGACATTCGGTGACGCTGGACGGAGAGCGGCAGAAGATACCCGGCCGCCCGGCGTGCGCCGCCGACCTGCCATCGGCCGAGGAACGTGGTCGATCGCGGGCGGCCGGTCCAACTTATGGTCGCATTCCCGCCCTGTCCGGTCAGCAGAGTCCCGTGACCGTGCGCCACCGCCTGCGACATCAGATCCTGGATCCAGAACGCGTTGCTGGCCGCGTGGGTGGGCTGATCCAGCGCCGCGAGCGCCCGGTCGATGCCCTGCATCGGCGAGATCTGGGCGGCGTCCAGCAGGTGATGGCTGGCCACGCCCGTGAACTTCGCCGTCGTTGAAGCCAGTTGGCTCTCGTCGCCGAACCGGCTGCCCCCGACACTTCCGGAGACGTCGACGATCGGCACGTTGGTGTAGGCCGACAGCCCGCGCCCCGACTCGCGGAGGGCGCGGGCGGCCAGGGCGGTCACCGACCCTGAGTCGAGCCCGCCACTGAGCGTGACGGCGACTGGGGCCGAACTGCGCGTACGCGCCCGGGTGGCGTCATCGAGTACGGCTAGCAGGCCCTCCCCGTACTCGCTCACCGAGCGGCCGCGCATCACCTCGACCTCCTCGGGGTTCCAGAACCGCTGGAGCACCACTCGGTCGGCGGTGATGCTCGCGGTGTGCCCGGGCGGGATGCGGTCGACGCCCATGTCGATCGTCTCGGTGGCCGAATCGCCTGACCAGGATATGAGCCCCGCAGCCAGCCGCCGCTCGTTGAGGCGACGCGGCACGCCGGCCGCATGCAGGGCGCGAGGATCTGAGGCGAAGAGGACCCGTCGCGTGGCCGTGTCGCGATGCACATACAGGGCCGTACTGCCGTGGTGGTCACGTGCCAGCAGCAGGCGGCGCTCGCGCGAATGCCAGGCAGCGAAGGACCAGTCGCCGAACATGTGCGTCACGGCTGAGTCGCCCCATCGCTGGTAGGCAGCCAACATGATCGAGGTGTCCGCGAGGCGGGCAGCGTCGCTGCCCGCTATATCGAGTTCGCAGGCGAGGTCATCGCGGTTGTCGAGGCGACCCTGCGCGGTGAACAGAACGTCAGCCTCGGCCCAGGCGTCGGGCATCCGGGTGAAGGCGTCCTCGGGGGTCGCGTGCGTCAGTGCTTGGCAGAAGGCGGCACTGTCGCGACTCTTCGTGGTGACGCCATCCCGACCCCAGCGGGCGATTGACGCAGTCATCGCCGCCAGTGATTGGTCGTCGGGTGGTGCTACGTCGAACCGGACCACTCCCAGGATTGCGCTCATCGTGTCGCACCCTAGGGCAGAGCAGGAGCGCGGGGACAACTTGGAGTAAACGCTCATCATCACCGGCATCGAGTGCTAGTTTCACCCCACCCGATGAGAGGATCCCCCATGGAATCCACGAACTCCCGCGCGTCCTGGACGGCACCCCACCTTCACCGGCTCGCTGTCTCACTGGACACTGCCGACTCCATTGGATCGTTCACCGATGGATCGACGAGTTCCGCGAGCAACTGACCTGTCGAATCCCGAAACTGCCCGATCCGCCGGCTGAGTTCTTCGCTCGGTTGGGCAGTTGTGCCCGGGCATGTGCCTGGGTGGTCACAGGTTGACGTGCATGCCCATACCACCTTCGTCCACTGATGCAGGCGCTGCGGCGCGCGGACTCCGCGAACGCGCGTTGGATCCGCGAGCCGTGGCCGCCGTCGTGGAAGCTGTGCGATCCGCCTTGGCTTCAGAGGCGGGTGCGCACGTCACGTCCCTGTCCGCTGCTGACATCGATGCGGCCGAGGTGGTGCGCGCCGCGCGCGTGCACCGGGTGGCCGGACTCCTGACCGACCAGGCTCGCGCGATCGGACTGCCGGCCGCTGTCGCGGATCCTCTGCGGGAAACGGCCCTGCGCGACGCGACCGGCGGGTTGATGACGGCACGCGAGACGGTGCGCGCGCACGCCGGCGTCCGGGCCGCGGGAGTGCCCGCGCTGGTCATCAAGGGCGTGGCGCTGAGCATGCAGACGACCGGCTCGCCGACCGGTCGCGGTGCGGGGGACGTGGACCTGCTCGTGCGGGCCGCCGACGTCAGCCGCGCCCGTGAGGCGCTGGTGGGCGCCGGCTGGGGCCTGAAGGAGGGCGCACTGCTCGAGCCGGGCCGGCTGTGGCGGTGGGTCTCCTACATGCGGCGTGAGGCGCTCTTCCCGGGCACGACGATCGATGTCGACCTGCATTGGCGCATCGGAATGCACATGCGGCCGCTGCCAGCCACGGAGGAACTGCTGACCCGCGCGGTTTCGGTCACTATTGGGGGAGTGGACGTTCCGACCCTCAGCCCGTCCGACGCGCTGGCGGCGGCCTGCATGCACGCACACCTCGACCGGTACGCCCGCCTCCGCAGCCTCGTCGACATCGTGCGGCTTGTCCGGCTGCCCGAGGCCCAGGTGCGACCCGGATCCGACGCCGGGCTGCGCCGACTCGTCAGCGATGCCGTCGGAATGGTCAATGGCCTGATCGGAGGCATCACGGCCGAACGGCTGGTCGAGCTGGGGGTGTCCCCGGCCACGGGGCGGGGGCGCGAGCGTGCGCTCTGGGAGCAGTCGTCCGTGCGGCCCATCTGGTCGAGCGACGACGTTGCACTCCGTGACCTTCCCGTCGTCTACGGCGAGCGGGCGCGGTACTCCGGGGCCGGGCCGAGCGTGCTGATGATGACCAGCGACTTCGTCCTGCCCCCGGAGCGACTGCGGCCGGGGATGGGGCCTGTCGACGTCGCTGCCGCCCTCGGCACCGAGTTTGGCGACTTCTGGCGGCGGCGCGTGCTGCGGCGGGGATGACGCGTGCCTGGCGTGTTGTCGCACGGGAGTCGCGTCACGACGATCATCCTCAACTTCGACAGGCCTCGCGACACGCTGCGGGCGGTGGCGTCCGTGGTCGGCGGGACATTCGCGAGCGCCGTCATCGTCGTCGACAACGGCCCGGTGGCCGAAAGCCATGACCTGCAGCGCGCGCTCCCCGAGGGGGTGCGATTCGTCAGGACCGGCGGCAACCTCGGATACGCCGCGGGGAACAACGTCGGGATCCGGCTGGCACTTGCGGACCCGACCGTCGAGTACGCGTGGATCCGCGATCCGGATGCCAGGTTTGGCGAGCGCACACGTGGCGAGACCCGACACAATCACCCCGTGGCCAAGAAGACGCTCATCATCGACGACCTGACCGGCGAGACCGGCGCCCGCACGCACGCGCTTCGCTTCGACGGGACCGACTACGAGATCGACCTGACCGATGCCTCCTTCGCGGAGCTGCGGTCGCTGCTCAAGCCGTACCTGCGCGCCGCCCGGCAGGTGGGCGGTGACGTGGTGGCCGGCTCCCGACGCGGCCGTCCGTCGTCCGAGGGCGGGTCCAAACGGCGTCCGGGATCGAAGCCGGCCCCGGACAGCGCCGCGATCCGTGCCTGGGCCCGCTCAGTCGGCATGGCCGTCACCGAGCGTGGTCGGGTGCCCGCGCACGTGCGGTCCGCGTGGGAGGCTGCCGGCTCGCCTCGGTGATCCATGCCGATCCTGACCGGGCACTGAACGGTCCCCTGACCATCCCGGCGTGCCGTGGCGCTGCATTTGGGGGGCGGCCGAGGTACGGTCGGCGTAGCCCGTTCCCCTCGGGGGCTGGGCCCGGCATGGGCGCCTGCCCACCGGTGGCGAGAGGGGCACGCGTGGCACGCATCGGCGAGAGCGGCGACCTGCTCAAGTGCTCCTTCTGCGGCAAGTCCCAGAAGCAGGTCAAGAAGCTGATCGCCGGCCCCGGGGTCTACATCTGCGACGAGTGCATCGACCTCTGCAACGAGATCATCGAGGAGGAGCTCAGCGAGGCCAGTGAGGCCACCTGGGGCGACCTGCCGAAGCCGCGGGAGATCTTCGAGTTCCTCGACCAGTACGTCATCGGCCAGGACATCGCGAAGAAGTCGCTGTCCGTCGCCGTCTACAACCACTACAAGCGAGTGCAGGCCGAGACCACGGGCTCCGAGCGCACCAAGGACGACCGGGTCGAGCTCGCCAAGTCGAACATCCTGCTGCTCGGCCCGACCGGCTCCGGCAAGACGCTCCTGGCGCAGACGCTCGCACGCATGCTGAACGTCCCCTTCGCCATCGCCGACGCGACCGCACTGACCGAGGCCGGCTACGTCGGCGAGGACGTCGAGAACATCCTCCTCAAGCTGATCCAGGCCGCCGACTACGACGTCAAGCGCGCCGAGACGGGGATCATCTACATCGACGAGATCGACAAGGTCGCGCGCAAGAGCGAGAACCCGTCGATCACGCGCGACGTCTCCGGCGAGGGCGTGCAGCAGGCGCTGCTGAAGATCCTCGAGGGCACCACCGCGTCGGTGCCGCCGCAGGGCGGGCGCAAGCACCCGCACCAGGAGTTCATCCAGATCGACACCACGAACGTGCTGTTCATCGTCGGCGGAGCGTTCGCCGGCCTCGACACGATCGTCGAGCAGCGCCTGGGTCAGAAGCGGCTCGGCTTCACCTTCGACATGGTCGACGGCGAGCGCGTGACCGAGGAGCGCGATCCCGACGACATCTTCAGCCACGTGATGCCCGAGGACCTGCTGAAGTTCGGCATGATCCCGGAGTTCATCGGCCGGCTGCCCGTCTTCACCTCGGTCGCCAAGCTCGACCGCGCGGCCCTGGTCGCCGTCCTCACCGAGCCGAAGAACGCACTCGTGCGTCAGTACCAGCGGCTGTTCGAGCTCGACGGCGTGGAGCTCGAGTTCGACCAGGAGGCCCTCGACGAGGTGGCCGAGCAGGCCCTCAAGCGCGGCACGGGTGCGCGCGGCCTGCGCGCGATCCTCGAGGAGGTGCTGCTCAACGTGATGTACGACGTGCCGAGCCGCACCGACATCGCCAAGGTCGTCATCTCGGGCGAGGTCGTCCGCGACAGCGTCAACCCGACGCTGATCCCGCGCGAGGCCCCGCGGCGCGAGCGCCGCGAGAAGTCCGCCTAGCTGCGACACCTTCCTGTGGTGGGACAGGTGAGCGAAAGACCGCCGAAACGCCCCCCTTTGGCTCGTCTCTCCCGCGCCGTGGGACAAACGAGCTAGTCCCGGGCGCGACGCTCGGGCAGCAGTCCGATCTCACGGGCCCGGCCGGCCGTCGACCGGCGGTCGTGCGTGCCGAGGAGCTTCATCAGGTGCTGCAGGTCCTTCTTGATGGTCGGCACCGAGTACCCCAGGCTCTTGGCGATCTCGCCGTTGGTGCGGTCGAGGCCGACGAGCTCGAGGATCTCGCGCTGCCGCTCGCTGATCCGCACCTCGCGCTGAGCCGCGGGTGCCGCGCGACGCCACCGGTCGACCAGGATCTCGCGCTGGTTGTTCAGCCACATCGACAGGCCGGCGATCGTGCCGTCGAGGTACTGCCAGTCGGCGCCCTGCCACTCGCGGCGGTCAGCCTGCAGGAGCGACAGCGAGCCGATGGCGACCCCGGAGTTCAGGATGGGTGCATAGATGAACGTGCCCTTGAGCTCGTTGTTGTACGCGGAGCCGTCGACCAGGCCGGGCTCGGCGCTGAAGATGGGGTAGCGGGTCGTCAGCTCGTCCTCGGCCACCACGACGGGGTTGAGCGTGACGAACGCCTCGCACAGGGGCATCGGCATCGTCAGCGGCACGACCCGGTAGGCGCTGCTCATCTCCTCGTCGGCACCGTACGCACCCACGAGCTCGAGGGTCGACTCGCTGCCGAGCGCGTAGACGGCCGAGGCGATGACTCCGAAGGGGGCCATGGCACCGAGGACGAGGGCCCGGGCCGCGGCGTCACCGTCGGGATTGCCGGCCAGGAACCGCAGGAAGTAGCTCAGGGCCGTGGTGCGATCGAGTTCCATGGAGGCCCACGCTCCTTTCGTCCGTTATGCCCGCAACGGTCAGTCAAGGCTGAGCCTAGGGCACCTCTTCCCGTGAAGTGACTCGAAGGTGTAGCCGGGTATATACGGTCCGCCGGCTACCTGAGGCTGATCCGCGCTCTAGCCTCGTAAGTGCCGGTATCGACAGGTGCGCAAGCACCCATGGGTTGCTGAGGGGCTAACCCACGCGATCCGGCCGGCAGTGGCCGAAACGCCAGTGCCAGCAGGCGAAGAGGCCGCGGAACTGCATCCCTGTGCAGTACCGCGGCCTCTCCTTGTGAGCCTGAGTGCTGGCTACCTGTGGCTACCGGTTGCCGGCCGAGCGGGTGCCCACGGACTCCCGCACCGAATCCACCGCGTGGACCGGGTCGACTCCCCAGTGGATGTTGTGCAGCGCCAGCTGCCGCGTGTCGGCGTGCTCGTCGGCTATCGCGATCAGCCGGGTGTCGTGCGTGGCGATCGCGCTGGCGGTCTGCTGGATGGTCAGGCCGTCGACGCCGCCGGGTCCCTGCACCACATGCGCGGGGAAGAACACGCCCCAGCGCTGCCAGCCGAAGAGGTCCGTCGGGTCGGCGCCCGCGGCTGCCGCGGCCGTCACCGCGATGTTGATGCCGCGGTCGGACAGCAGTCGAAGGGCCTGCCCGCCGCCGACGGGGACGGAGTCGACCAGGACCACGGTGCGCGCGCACTCGCGCCGATCGAGGAACGGGGTGACCAGGTTCGGCAGCGCCAGCTCGCCCGCGTGGGAGTTGAGGAGGATCGAGGGGAGCCACACGAGCACGGGCAGGTCGCCGTACCCGAGCGCGTCCGCCTCGGCGAACACGGCCTTCAGCCGGTCCAGGACGATGCGGGTGGCCTGCGCCGCGAGCTCGGCCTGGCGGTTGACCAGCGCCCGGAAGGCGTCGGGCTTGGTGAGGTCGAGACTGCCGAAGGCGCGCTGCCAGCCGGTCGACACGATCAGCGCCTGCGTCGTCCCGGTGGCGAGGTCGGCGACCGGCAGGAAGGTGGTGACGAAGGGGCCGCCAGTGACGGAGCCGTGGTCCGCCTTGAGCAGGTTCAGCACGTCGACGGCGGTCACGGGCGCGTCGAGCTCGCCGATGATGTCCTCGGGCCGGATGTCGTACGAGAGCAGGTTGTCGACGTTGAAGGGGTCGCGCGAGCCCTGGTCGGCGACGAGGCGTCCGCGGGCGGTCGAGAGCAGCCCGTCGAAGGTGAAGTCGTCCACCTGGTGGGCCGCGTAGCCGAAGGAGACGCTCACGTGCACGTCGACGTCCAGGCGGGCGCTCGGCACGGCGCCATGGTCGTTGATGTGCTGCTGGAGTCCCCGGAGGAGGGCGATCCCGTTGCGGATGATGGGGCCGCCGCCCAGGGCCACCCACAGCTGGCCAGGCTCCTCGTAGGCGACGAACAGGTCGTGGCCGGCGAAGTCCTGGTGCCCGAGCGCGAGCCGGACGACCTGTGCGACGGCGGCCTGCTCGAAGCGGCCGCCGGCGAGCGCGCCGAACTCGTCGATCGCGTACACGCCGATGAGCAGTGAGTCGGTCTGCGGGCTCGCATCCGCCCGCGAGCGCATGCGGGAGACGGCCTCCTCGAACGCGGTGAGCGTAGGCCAGCGGTTGACCGTGCCGAACATCGTGTCGAATGCGGCGTGCACGCGGTCGTCGTCGGATGCCACCACCGGCGTCAGCAGGGTGGCCGTGGCGAGCTCGGTGAAGCGGTGCACGATCATCGCCGAGCGGGTCATGAACCAGCCGGGCCACAGCCAGCCGGCCACCGTCACGCTGCTCGTGTTGGGATGTCCGGGCACGGCGTAGAGCGGCATGCGCAGGTGGGGGAGCGTGACCAGGGAGGTCGGGTCCGGGCTGGGGGCGCTGTCGTAGATGTCGACGGCCACGAGGTGGCTCGTCACGTGCTCGCGTCCGTCGTCCAGGATCGCCATGGCCCGCGTCGCACCGAACACCGACACCGCCATGCGGGTGGTGATCGGCAGGGCAGCCCGGGCCGCGAGGTCGGGCTGGAGCGACCCGTCCGCCAGGCGCCCGACGATCTCCGCCTGGTGGGTCGACCACAGGTCCAGGGTGCGCAGGGCATCGTGCCGCCAGAGGCGGATCGCCGAGTACCAGAGGATCAGCCAGGCCGCGACGAAGATCGCCAGCCCGGCCACCGAGCCGGCCACCTGCGGCTGGGGGCCGTAGCCCTCGCCGACCCACACGCCGACCACGGAGACGAGCCACGCGATCACGGCGCTGACCAGGGCCACCACGATGCGACGCGTGTCCACGGCGTCGCGGGCGAACGCCCAGCGGGTGCGGTCGCCCGACACCCAGCGCTCGACGGCGTTGAACGCGAGCCCGACGTACATCGCGACGACCGCCGCGAACAGCAGCGGCAGGATCGAGCCCTGGGTGGAGACGGAGGCGGCGAGCGGCTTGACCACGAAGAACGCCGCGGCACCGGTGACGGCGGAGGCCCACGCCGTGGTGAGGCTGTGGAAGCGGGCGTTGGGGTCGGCGCGCAGCTCGCGCCGCCCCTGGAAGACGATCCGCGCCACGAAGGCCAGCCCGAAGAACGCGACGGTCAGCTCAGCGGAGAAGTAGAGGCCGGCGAGCATCGCGCCGACGAGCACGGCGTCGAACGTGATCGTCGTCGATCGCCACGGCCGGATGGGGGCGGATGGATTGCTGAGTACCTCGCGGGTGAGGGCTGCGTTACGGGCCCGGAAGAGCGCCTGGGGGGCGAACACGCTGATGGCCACGAGCACGATCGCGCCCTGGAGGGTCGCGGGCCCGAAGGTCGGGTCGGCGGCGAAGGACTCGGAGCCGCCGAGCACCACGCCCCACACGCCGGCACCGACGGCCAGTGCCCCGATGACGATGCAGAGGATGCCGACCACCCCGGCGCGGAACTGGAGCTGCCGCTCCGGCTCGCTGCGCTGCCGGAATGCGGACACGGGGTGGAGCCATGCCCCGACAGTCAGCGCCATGGCAGCGACCGACGAGCGTTCACCGGGGAAGCGGGTCACATTCGGATGGTAGCGCCGTATGTCGCGGTCATCCGGCTCATCCGTTGTGGTCATAATGGTTCATATGTCGCTAGGGACCTCGGCCGGACGGCCGCGGGGGGGTCGGCTCGTGCCGTTCGCCCTCGCCGCCGCGCTGGCGGCTGCCCTTTTCGGGGCGGCCGGAGGAGCCACCTGGCCGGTCGCCGCTGACGACGACCCGTCGGCCCCCGCCCAGCAGGACGGTGGCGGGAGCCTGCCCCAGGACGACGGCTGCGGGTGCCGGCTCGGGCGCGGGTGACGGCGCCGGCGACGGCACGCCGGCTGGACCCCAGCAGGCGGGTGGCGGCAACCTCCCCGGACAGAAGCCCGCGACGGACGCGGCTCCGGGCGCCGACACCGGCCCTCGCCCGTACACCGACGCGGCTCCGCCGGTCGATCCCGGCTTCGTGGACGCCTACACCCGGCTGTGGAAGCAGGTCGAGCGCGGCAAGCTGAAGATGCGCTCCCTCGGCGAGGACCTCGAGGCGGCCCACCAGGTGCTCTCGTCGTCGAACAGCGATCTGGCCCTTGCCCTCCGCGTCCGCAACATGGCGGACTTCAACCTCACCGACGCCTCCGACCAGTTCGACGTCGCGGTCAAGGACATGTACATCACGGGGACCACCGATGTCGACGTGATCCTCGGCGTGCTCGGCAGCAAGCCCGAGGACGTGCTGCGCACCATCGACTCCGTCGTCTACCTGCGCACCGCGACCGGCACCGAGTCGGCTGACTTCGACTTCGCTGCGTCGGCAGCCGTGGTGGCGCAGTCGGCGGCGGCGTCCGTGATGATCCAGGCCAGCGAGGACCGCAGCCGGGTCGACTCCGTTCGCAAGGCGCTGCGCAAGACGAAGAAGGAGCTCAAGCGGGACCAGAAGGAGCTCAAGAAGCTCATCTCGGTCGCCGCTCCGCAGACAGTCGTCGGCAACAACGGCTGTCCGAAGGAGGTCCTCGAGGGCACCGTGCCCGAAGGCATCACGATCAAGCAGCTGTGCGCGCTCGCCGTCCGAACCGCCGCGAGCCCGCAGGCGGCGTTCGCGATCAAGTGGGCGCTCGTGCGCGTCGGGGCCCCGTACGCGTGCGAGGGGATCGGACGCCTCGAGGCCTGGCGCTTCGACTGCTCGTCGTTCGTGTCCCGTGCCTACGCCGAGGGCGCTGGGCTGCGCACGGCCGGCGACGGCTGGGCGCCGTCGACCCGCAACATGGTCCCGTGGGACGGGGCCTCGCTCGACCCGCACTACGCCGTCATCGATCCCAAGGACATCCGCCCCGGCGACCTCGCCCTCTACGACACCTGCCCGACCGGCGAGGTCTGCCCCTATCGGCACGTGGTCATGTACCTCGGCCCGATGGAGAAGGGCGGGCAGCCGATGATGGTGCACACGAACTCCTGCGGAAGCGTCGCCCACGTCGCCCCCTTCACCGGCATCGACGCGGCGAACCTCCTGGGCGTCCGGCGGGTCGTCCCGTCGTCGGGGGAGAAGATCATCGGCAAGATCGACGCGCCGAAGCAGTCCGGCCAGGGGGACAAGGCGGAAACAAGAAGCCCAAGAAGCCCAAGAAGCCCAAGAACGCCTGACCCGCCGACCTTGAGGTTGGCGCCAGCCGGAGGCACCAGGAGCGCGCCGAACCTCAAGATTGGCGGGGCCGAGGGCTCAGTCCGGGCGTGATCGGTCCGAAACTCCATGCGAGAGCCGGGTCGTGACGACGGTCCGGCGGGTCGATCGTGTTTGTGGGGTGCGCCATGAGGAGGCTGAGCCTGTCCCGGCGCCCTGCCCGGCATCCGGCACCGGGGGACGGCGGCTTCACCATCGTCGAGGTGATGGTGGCGATGCTCGTCTTCGTCGTCGTCTCGACCGCGACGATCACGCTCCTCATGACGGGCCTGCGGACGATCCGCGAGAACACCGACCGCGTCATGGCGGCGAACATCGCGCGCTGGCAGATCGAGAACCTGAGGTTCGCGGGCACCTCGACCATCCCCATCGGCCTCACCGAGGGCGGTCCGGCCGGTGCCGACCCCGCGTTCTCGGTGCGGACGACCGCCAACTGGGTGGGCTTCGACCAGACCACGAGCGCGTGCCTGTCGGCGGAGCCGGGCCAGGCCTACATGCGGGTGACCGTCGAGGTCACCAGTCAGGACCTTCGCAGCGCCGAGATCATCGACACCGTCATCCAGCCCGACAGCACCGAGAGCAACTCCGGCACCGGCGCCGCCGCCATCTCCGTCATCGACCAGGTCGGACAGCCGGTCAGCGACGTGACGGTGACGGGCGTCGATCCGAGCCACCCGACCAACTCGTTCACGCTCACGACCGGCGTCGACGGCTGCCTGTTCATCCCGAACCTCGTGCCCACCGGAAGCCTTGGCGTCACGGTCTCGTTCGCTGGCAGCCCCGCGCACGTGGCCTCCACCCCGACCGGCACCCAGCAGGTCGTGACGATCTCGGACGGCGGCCTGGCGCGGCCGACCTTCCAGTACGCGCCTGCCGCGAGCATCGTGTTCGCCGGCGCCGAGGGGGACTACCGGCTGCCCGAGGAGGGCGGGGTCAGCTGGCAGGTCAACGGCACGGGTCAGGCCGTCGTCACCTCCAGCCTCGGCACCACGGTCAGCGGGCTGTGGCCGGCGACCGGCGGGCTTCACCGCCTGGGCCGGGGTCTGCAGCGACTCCGATCCGTCCGACATCCCCGTGCCCCGGCAGGCGTTCGCGCTCACGGCGGGATCGGCCACGGTGGCCGCCCTGGCGTCCGCGCCCGTGCGGCTGCGCGGGCTGCCCGCGGACACCCCGGTGACGGCGCGCTACGTCGGCCCGGACGCCGCGTGCTCGACCGCCCCGGTCGACCTCGGGAGGTCCAACGACAAGGGCATCCTGAAGGTGGGCCTGCCCTACGGCGACTGGGAGTTCACCGCCGAGACCGAGACGGTCCAGCTGGAGAACCCGCTGCTGCCCGGGCCCGAGGGCCAGCCCCCGGATCCGGTGACGGTCAGCTTCACCCTGGCCGACCTCGACAACCCGAGCCCGAGCCCCAGCCCGGAGCCGTCCGGGTCGCCCTCGGCCGAGCCGTCGTTCGAGCCCTCTGACGAGCCGACTGACGAGCCGTCGCCATGACCCGCGCACAGGTGGCCAGTGATCGCCGGCCCGGCGCGGACGGCGGCTTCACCCTGATCGAGCTGGTGACCGCGATGGGCGTCTTCAGCGTGCTGATGATCATGGTCGGCGCGATCACGCTGTCCGGCTTCAGCAGCATCCGCGCGATCACCAGCCGCTCGGAGACCCAGCAGCAGTCCCAGAACGCGGCGGAGTGGGCCACCCGGCTCATCCGGTACACGGCACTGCCGGAGGGGCAGGCCGCAGCCATCACGGCGGCGAGCCCGTCCGCGATCCGCTTCTACACGTACTCGGGCACCGGCTCCAAGAACGACGTGCCGTACGAGGCGCAGCTGTTCGTCGTCGCGAACGCCGACGGCACCTCCTCGCTCGTGTCGGACGTGTGGACGCCGACCGCCATCACGGGCGGCTGGACCTGGGGCGAGGCTCCGGCCCGCCGCGAGCTGCTGAGGGTGCCCGCGGGCGTGGGCGCCCCGCTGAGCATCCGGGTCTTCGCCTGCAACGAGCTCACTGCCTGCGCCACCCGCGAGGAGGTGACGCCGGCGACGTTCGGGCCGGTCACCCTCGCCGAGGGCCGGATCCTGGAATCGGTCGAGTTCTCGATCGGCGACCCGGCGAACGAGCGCAATCGCGTCACCCAGCAAGTGAGGCTGGTGAACCTGTCATGAGGATTCGTGAGCGTGTGGAGCGCATGCGCCCGGCGGTCAGGGATGATCGCGGCGTCGCCCTCATCATGGTGATGGCCTGGGGGCTGCTCATGATGGGCCTGGCCCTCGTCGTGAGCCAGGCCGTCGTGCAGCAGATCGTGCCGTCCGACCGCAGCGAGCAGTCCTTCGCCGCGCTGGCCGCAGCCGAGGCGGGCATCGAGGACATCGAGGCACGGCTGCTCGTGCTGCCCATCACGTCAGTGGTCTCCGACGCCGACAACGCGGCCCTCACGGGCTGGGTCACGGTGCCTGGCGGGGCGTCGGACGCGGAGTTCACCTATGCCATCGACTCCAGCAAGTCCGGGGCCGTCGGCGAGATCCGCGCGTACGTGACCGGCCGGTCCGGGGGCGTCACGCGCACGATCGAGTCCATCCTCAGCAAGCGGTCGACGCTCGACTACGTCTACATGAGCGACATCGAGACCCCGGCACCGGATCTCCCGGGCGCCTACTCGTCTGCCGCGGACTCAGGCGGGACCGGCAGGACGGCACAGGAGCTGGCCCGCCTCGTATGCGCGCGCCACTGGTACGAGTCGGGGCAGGTGTCGCCCACGACGACAGGCACGCAGCGCAACCTCAACTTCTGCCAGTGGGCGGGCATCTACAGCACCGAGCGACTCGTCGGCCGACTGCACACCAACGACATCTGGCGTCTCGAGACGGTCGACCTGTCGGCGACCCTCGGGGCAGGCAAGGTCACGTCGTCCTGCCGGTCCACGGAGGACGGGCTCCTGGCCGGCGAGGTCGGATGCCCCGAGACCCGTCGCTACATCGCGACCAGTGGCACCGGGCTGTACAGCAACAACGGGGCGAACCGCACCTGGACCGGGAGCACGGCCTTCCAGGGCGACGCATGGCGCCCTGCCTCGGGCACCGATCCCACCAGGCGGAACCCGCTCTACGACACGATCCTCGAGCTGCCCCCGTCACCGTCGCTGCTCAAGCAGCGTGCCAGCGAGACGGGCTGCGTCTACACCGGCCCCACGAGGATCCGCTTCGCCGTGGAGAGCGGTGTCGGCTACATGTACGTGACCAGTCCCGACACGAAGGTGACCCGGCCCGGGTGCGACGGCGATGGCGGCGACGGCACCACGCTCCAGAGTGCGGCCACGTCGCAGGCGACCCGGAAGGTCAACCTGGCCAACTTCAGCGATCTCGTGATCTATGTCCAGGCCGTCCGACGCTCGACCGAGGCCGACGACACGTCGAACGCGTTCGACCTCAACAACCAGTGGGCCATCGGCTCCGAGCCGACCGCCGCGCTCAAGTCCGGCAAGAAGTACCCCTACGTGATCCCGAACGACGCCACGGACCGCAGCCTGTCCTTCAACACGTCGGGCACCACCTACAAGGGCTTCCCGTCGGAGCTCGCCGATGCCGGATCCCCGTGGTACGGCACGACCTGCGTCCAACGGCGACCTGTACGTCCAGGGCAGCTACAAGGGCCAGATGACCATCGCGACGGAGCACAACATCGTCCTGACCGGGAGCCTGGTGGACTCGACGGCGACTCTCATCTCGCCCAACATCGGCAAGCCCTCGGCGACCTCGCAGAGCGTCATGGGACTGGTGGCGAACAAGTTCGCCTACATCTACCGGCCCTTCATGCGGCAGACGTCCACCTACACGTGGGTCAGCAACAAGATCACGGTGACGTCCACCGGCCATGGTCTGGGCGTCGGCGACTCCATCGACATGGACTTCACCAGCGGCGGCGCCACGAGCAAGGACGGCACCAAGACGGTTGTGGCCCCCGTGACGGCGAACACCTACACGATCGCCCAGAACGGCAGTGGCTCGGCCGGGGACGTCACGATGAGCGGCTGGGCCGCCGACTGGAAGACCAGCAACGCCCAGGACCCGAAGTTCAACTTCGCGCTCCTCGCCATCGAGAACTGCTTCGCCTCCCAGGATCCGTACGACGGAGTCCGCCAGGGCAACATCTACCTCTGGGGGTCCATCGCGCAGAAGTTCCGCTGCGTCGTCGGGTCCACGGGCGGCTACAACAAGGTCTACTCGTACGACGACCGGCTGGCGCAGCGGACACCGCCCTACATGCTCGAGCTCTCGAACGAGCCGTGGGGAACGCAGCGCTACGGCGAGATCAACCTCGACTCGCAGGCGGTCGGGACCACCGTGGGCTGGCCCCTCCTGACCCCCGCTGAGACATCGTCGACCGTGCGCAACGTGCGGCTCACCTCCATGCCCGGTGAGGGGAGTGCCTCCCTCACCACGGTCGGCACGGAGGCCCGGATCACGCCCACCAGCCCGGGACTCGTGGTCGTGACCTACGAGGTGCTGACGGGTGACCTGGTCGCGGTCCGCCGTCTCGTGGTGCTGGTCGAGTAGCGGGAGCGCAGGTCCGGCAAACGCTGTGACGTCAGGGCCGTCCGGGTCGGCGGCCGCTATCCTGCGAACGCGGGGGAACCCCATCAGGTGCGGGAGCGGAGGGTGTCGTGCTTGGTGTGTCGTCGGGTACGGCTGAGGAGTTCTACAGCCGATGCCTCGCGAATGCCCAGATCCTCGAAGGCGCCGCGCGACAACGCGTCGGCTCCGGGGATCCTGTCGGCGCGCTCGCCGACGCATGGGGCGCCGACGTGAACATGCTCCAGGCGGTGATGTGGGAGCGCATCCTCGTGGCCGCGCGGACGCCGCAGCGCCAGTTCTTCCTGGTGGCCGGCGCCATCGTGACCGGCCTGCGCTCGCCGATCCCGGCGGCGGCTGGACACGCCGACGCTCGGGCGGATGGTCGCGCGTGCCCGTGAGCGGATGGCCACGGCGTTCGACGAGTCGCTGACGGCCGAGATGGCAGGGCGCTGGCCCGACATCAGCTATCTGGAGGTGGAACGGGCGGTCACGGCCGAGGAGGTGGCGGCGGCAGCCGCCGAACGACTCCAGGGCATGTCCCCTCAGGCGTTCGCCGCCATGCGGCGCAGTGAGGCAGGGGCAGCCATGCTCCTGGCGCAGACCCATCGGGTGCGCGGCGACACGTCGGCCGCGATCCAGCTGGCCTACGAGGCCGACTTCAAGGGACTCGAGGCCTACCTGGTCGACTCGGCTGCGGCGGTGGGTGACAGCGACCTCCTCACGGTGACGATGCGCTGGGACCTTGCCGTGCAGGCGATGTCTGAGCTGCCGGGGCTGCCGGATGACTTCTCGGCGGCGGTCGCGGCCATTCGCGGCGTCCTCTCCGCCGGGCTGGGCGAGGCGGACGGCGGCCGCCTGGCGCAGGCGCTCGTGCCGGTCTAGCCGCCGCACGTCACCGCGTCGTCCGTCCCCGGTCGGCGCAGCCCGGCCGGCGTCAGCTGCCTGCGGCTGCTGCGGCGGCCCCGGCCTCGGCGATCAGCTGGTCGACCTGCGCCACCAGGTCGGGCAGCGCGGACTGCAGGACGAACATGGTGCCGCCCACCTGGAGCGTCTCGCCCACCTTGGCGTCCGGGTCCGGCGTGGCCGTGATCTGGGTGGCGTTGACGAGGAGGGCGCGATCCAGGCCCTGCAGGTTGTCCAGGAAGGTGAGCAGCTCCGGCCGGTTGCCGGCCACGGTGACGTCGATCTTCATCGAGGCGAGGCTCGACCCCGCCGGTCTCGGATCCAGCACCGACGGCGACAGGGACCGTCGTGCTGATCACCTGCACGTTGTCGGGCTTCAGCCCTGCCCGCACTGCGGCATCGGTGATCTGTCGCAGGACCGTCGGCAGCTCGGCCGCCTCAGGCATCTTCGCGAAGAGCACCTGTGCTGCGGCGGCGGCGGCCGGTGCCCGGTCGACGAGGTCCCGCGTCTGGTTGACCCGGTTGCGAAGCTGGAGATTGCCGGTCTCCACCTGCTCGACCTGGAGGGCGACCTCGTCGGCCTTGGACAGGCGCGGGCTCAGCACGAGGAACCAGGAGGCCGCGCCGAGGGCGATGATCCCGAGGAGGCCGAGGATGGTCACGGTGCGGACCCGGTTGCCCTTCACTGCCCATCACCGTCCTGCGGCTCGGCTGCAGGAGCGGGGTTGGTGATGGCGTCGATCTGCTCCTGCGTCAGCAGCGTGGCGAGGCCGTCGAGCGAGATGCCCGTCGTGCCGGCGAACGTCACGCCGGACTCGCCGCCGAGCTCGCCCCCACCGATCGACGTGGACGTGACGTACGGTCCGACGAAGAGGGCATCCCGCTCCAGGACCTCCAGGAGCCGGGACACCTCGGCGCGGTTCTTGGCCGTGGCGTTGAAGGTCAGGCAGCCGATGGTGATCTCGGAGCCGAACGGATTCGGGTTGGGGCACGGGTTGAGGTTCGTGTCCGCCGCCGGGATGCCGTGGTAGGCGACCCCGACGTTGGCGAAGCTGATGGGGTCGCTGCCCGCCTCCTCGCCGGCCCGCGCGAGCTGCTTGATGACGACCGCCGCCTGCGGCTGGGAGGCGAGCGTGCCGTTCACGAGCGCCTGCTGGCTCTCGAGCTCGGCGTAGAACGCCTTGATGGCACCGAAGGCATCGACCTGCGCCTGCAGCTCGGCGCTGGCGGCCTGCGCGGTGGCGAGTCGGGCCTCCGCCTCGTCGATGCGCGACCCCTGCAGGTACCAGACCGCTGCGACCGCCATGAGCAGGAGCACGCACGACCGCGATGAGCCAACGGCGCAGCTTCCGCATCGCCGCGGCCTGAAGGACGGACCGTGGGATCAGGTTGACCCTCGGCAGCACGGCAACGAACGGCGGATGATCGACGACCTCGTCGTTGGCGTCGGCGCCCTTCGACCCCGAGCGGCCGAGCTCCATCTGCCAGAAGGGCTTCTTGGCCTTCTTGCCCTTGCCCTTCGCGGTCGATGGAGCGGAGCTGCTCACGTCTCGCCACCCATCGCGAGTCCGATGGCGACCACGAGCCGGGAGTCGCTCTCGCGGTGCTTGGTGATCGACTTCGTCGCCGACAGGCCGGCCAGCGGGTCCATCACCTTCACGCTGAGCGGGATCTGGGTCGCGATCCGCTCGAGGAGCCCGTCGAGCTCGACGGTGCGGCCGGCGATGGTGAGCGTGCGGATCGGTGCGGTGGGGTCCGATGCCTGGAAGTAGTCGAGGGAGTTGCGGATCTCGCCGATGACCGTCGTGGCCCACGGGTTGAGGGCGTCGACAGTGGCGGACGTTCGCGGGTCCAGTGCGGGGGCGGCGTCGGGCGCGAGCCCGCTGAACACCGACGACTCCGCGATCGGGGCGACCTCAGGGGCCGGTCCGTTGAGGCCGGTGGCGCGCTTGAGGACCTCGGCCTCGTCTGCGTCGATGCGCACCCGCTCGGCCACGGCGACGGTCGCGGTCTCCCCGCCGAGGTTCGCGATGGTGCGGATGAACCGCGGCTGGCCGCCCTGATGGATCACCACCGTGAGCTGGTCGGCGCCGATGTCCGCGACGGCATGGACCTGGTCGTCGCTCGGAAGTCTCCCCTGGCACACGCTGCGGATGAGCGCGAACGCCGCCGAGTCGGCGCAGACGGGCTCCAGACGCGCCTTGCGCACCGCCCGGGCCTCGCCGGTGACCGCGTCCGTGTTGGCCGCGACGATGAGGATGCGGTTGAGCTCGACGATGCCACCGTGGTCGTCCTTGCGCTGGCTCTCGCCCAGCAGGTGGTAGTCGATCTCGACCGTCGACAGATCGACGGGCAGGGCGTCGCTGATCTGGTAGCGCAGGGCGCTCCGGAAGTCCTCGGCGGGCATCCACGGCAGGTCCAGCTGGCGGGTCAGGACTCCGCTGTCGGCGAGGCCGAGGGCCACCTTGCGGGTGGAGAAGCGGCCCTTGCGCCACAGTCGCTTGAGGCTCTTGGTGACGGTGTCGGGCTCGGCGATCACCCCGTTGCGCACGGCTCCGCGCGGCAGGTCCACCGAGGCCGCCCTGACGATCGTGTACGAGCCCGACTTCCGGTCGCGCTTCAGCTCGACGGCTCGGATGCCGCTTGCGCCGATGTCGAGGCCAACCAGCTTCGGGGCCGCCTTGCCCGCCATGCCGCCGCCCTCCTCGCTCGCGCGGGAGCCGGCACGTGCCGACCTATTCGGATTATCGGCCCGATCCCCCCAGTTGGCCGCTCGACGGGGCCAAAAAGGCGGTGCTGGGCCGAAACTGGAGTCATGGCACTGCCCAGCACGCCCGCAGAGTTCGTCGACCCTGCTCAGGGGGGCCTGCCGCCGCTGCGCGACATCCTGCACACGGCAGTGGCGAACGGGGCGTCGGACGTCCACATCCGGGCCGGGGCGCCGCCCCTGATCCGGGTGTCCGGCGACCTGTGGCCGCTGGAGCTGCCGGAGCTGACACCTGTCGACACCGAGCGCATCGTGATGTCCACCCTCCCGACAGAGGGCGATCGGCAGGCCTTCCTCAGGGACCACGAATGCGACTGCGCCCTGACCGAGCCGGGCGTCGGCCGGTTCCGGGTGAACGCCTACCGGTCCCGGGGCGCTGCCGCGATGGTGCTGCGCCATGTGAAGGAGGTCATCCCGTCGTTCGAGGAGCTCGGGCTGCCCAGGGTCTGCCATGAGCTCGCCCTGCGCCCGAGTGGGCTGGTCCTCGTCTGCGGACCGACCGGGTCCGGCAAGACGACGACGCTCGCCGCCATGGTCGATGCCATCAACATCGAGCGACGCTGCCACATCCTCACCATCGAGGATCCGATCGAGTTCATGCACAACAACAAGTCATCGACGGTGAGCCAGCGCGAGCTGAACACCGACACCAAGGAGTTCGGACGGGCACTGCGGTCGGCGATGCGGCAGGACCCCGACGTCATCCTCATCGGCGAGATCCGCGACGCGGTGACCATGCAGACCGCGCTCCAGGCCGCCGAGACGGGGCATCTCGTCCTTGCCAGCCTCCATGCCAAGACCGTCGTGGACGCCATCAACCGCGTCATCGACATCTTCCCGCCCGAGGAGCAGCGGCAGGCGCGGGCCTCGATCGCGGAGTCCCTGGAAGGGGTCCTCTGCCAGCACCTCGTCAAGTCGGCACGCACCGATGGCCGCACCATGGTGATGGAGATCGCGGTCGTCACCAACCGCATCCGCGAGGCCATCGCCGATGCGGACAAGACCTCCGGCCTGCAGGACATCGTGGCCGACGGCCAGTACTACGGCATGCGGACGTTCGAGCAGGATGCGGTGCGACTGGTCATGTCAGGGGACATCACGGTCGACGAGGCCGAGAAGGTCGCCGGCCGGCCGGCCGACCTGCACGTGGCGCTGCGTCGCGCCGGCTTCCGCGAGGGCTAGGCGGGAGGCGGTCATGGGCCTGTCCACCAGCCTGAGCACCCTGACGATGGCGGGTCTTCGCGACGAGCGGACGCGCTGCCGCCAGGCGCTCGAGCTTGCGCGCCTGCGGTCGCGTCATGAGGGCGGTCCGACGGCCGAGGCGGTCGCGGGGCTCAGGGCACGAGCGGACGCCCTGACCGAGGAGCTCATCCGCCGGTATGCGGCTGATCTCAGTCTGGTCGATTCGCTCCTCGAACCGGCCTATTCTCACAGGGTGGGGACGGAGCCCGCGTCCGTGGAGGGAGGTGCGGTGCGATGACCGCATCTGTCGCTGACGTCCTCGTCGGCGAGGGCCTCATCACCGGGGACCAGCTCGTGGCGGCACAGGCCACAGCGAGCACCATCGGCGAGCCCGTCCTCAACGTGCTCGTCCAGCAGGGCGCCGTGACGAAGAAGGACGTCGTGCGGTGCACCGTGCAGGCCGCCGGCCTCGAGTTCATCGAGATCATGGACGTCGTCGTCGACCCCCAGGCGGTGGTCCTGCTGACGGGCGACCAGGCCCGCAAGTACCAGGTCGTCCCGGTGGGGTTCGACAAGGACGTGCTGGTCGTCGTGGGCGACTCCCAGACGGCGATGAACTGGCAGGTCCGCGACGACCTCCAGGCGATCACCCGCCATCCCGTCCGCTTCGCATGCGCCATGAAGGGCGAGATCCAGAGTCGACTGAACCTCCTGTACCGGGCCGAGGCTGAGCTGGGCGAGCTGGTCAAGGACATGCTCGAGGAGGAGCAGGCCATCGACATCCTGGCGCCGGTGGCGTCGACGTCGGACGCCCCGCTCGTCCGCTACGTGAACCTGCTGCTGAACCAGGCCATCTCCGACTCCGCGTCCGACATCCACGTCGAGCCGAGCGAGAACTACATCCGCATCCGCTTCCGCATCGACGGCGTGCTGAAGGAGATGGCCCCAGCTCCGAAGGAGATCCAGGCGGCCGTCATCTCCCGACTGAAGATCATGAGCGACATGGACATCGCGGAGCGGCGGGTCCCCCAGGACGGCCGGCTGTCCGTCGTGTCGCGTGGGCGCAAGATCGACCTTCGCGTGAGCTGCCTCCCCACCGTGTGGGGCGAGAAGATCGTGATGCGGATCCTCGACAACACGGCCGCGACCATGGCACTGCCCGATCTCGGGTTCTCGCCGGAGAACCTCAAGAAATGGCGCAACGCGTACGAGCGGCCGTACGGCATGCTCATCGTGAGCGGGCCCACCGGCTCGGGCAAGTCCACCTCGCTCTACGCGACCCTCCACGCGGTGTCGCGGCCCGAGGTCAACATCGTCACCGTCGAGGATCCGGTCGAGTACCGCATCCCCGGCATCAACCAGGTGCAGACCAACGCCAAGGCGGGGCTCACCTTCGCCGCCTCGCTGCGGTCGATCCTGCGTGCCGACCCCGACATCATCCTCATCGGCGAGATCCGCGACCACGAGACGGCGCAGATCGCCATCGAGTCCGCGCTCACGGGCCACCTCGTCCTGACCACCCTGCACACCAACGATGCGCCGAGCGTCATCACCCGGCTGACGGAGATGAACATCGAGCCCTTCCTCGTGGCGTCCGCCCTCGAGTGCGCGACCGGTCAGCGGCTCGCCCGACGGCTCTGCGTCAAGTGCAAGCGACAGGTCGAGAAGACCCCGGCCGAGCTCGCCGCGGTGCAGTTCGAGCACCCGCCGGGGGTCCAGCCGGCCTTCTTCGAGCCGGTCGGCTGCACCAGCTGTGCCGGGACGGGCTACCGGGGCCGGCTGGCCATGCACGAGGTCATGCCGATGACGGAGGCCATCGGCAAGATGGCGGTCCGAAACGCCTCATCGGAGGACGTCCGCCGCGAGGCGGTCGAGCAGGGCATGCGCACTCTGCGCCAGGACGGCTGGCTCAAGGTCGCCGAGGGACTCACGACGATAGGGGAGGTGCTCCGTGTCATCGCCTGACGGCTTCACCCTGCCGCTGACGCAGAACTCTGAGGATCGCGATCGGCCCGTGTCGCTGCCGATGGCAGCACCGCGCTCGATCCCGCTCGCACCGCCGCCCTCCATCCCGGTCGTTCCGCCGGGGTCGATCCCGCTCGCGCCGCCGATCTCCATCCCCGTCACCGCCCCCGTCACCGCGTCCCCGGTCCGGACCCTCGAGGAGGCGGACCTCGCACCGTTCGCCCCGCCGGCGGCAGGTGACGTCGGCATCGTCACCGTGGAGCGCAGCGGAGGTGGGCAGAGTGAGCCCGAGGTCGCGATCGACGAGGTGCTCCTCTACCTCCTGGAGAAGGGCGGCTCGGACCTGCACCTGTCGGTCAACTCACCGCCGATGATCCGGGTGCACGGGGACCTCGAATCAGTGCCGGGGTATCGCGCCCTCACCGCGCAGCAGTTGCAGGAGTCGATCTACTCCATCCTCACGGACCGCCAGAAGCAGCGCTTCGAGGAGACGAAGGAGCTCGACCTCGCGTACGAGATGCCGGGAGCCGCGCGCTTCCGCGTCAACCTCATGCAGCAGCGGGGGGCGATCTCCGCGGTCCTGCGCGCCATCCCGTGGGAGATCCTGCCGCTGGACGCGCTGAACATGCCGTCGATCCTCGGTGACTTCGCCGCCCTGCCGCGCGGGCTCGTCCTCGTCACGGGCCCCACCGGGTCGGGCAAGTCGACGACCCTCGCGGCGATCATCGACAAGGCCAATCGCACGCGCAAGGGCCACATCATCACGATCGAGGATCCGATCGAGTTCGTCCACCAGCACCGGCAGTGCCTGGTCAACCAGCGCGAGGTCGGCGCCGACACCATGTCGTTCGAAGCGGCGCTGAAGCACGCGCTGCGGCAGGACCCGGACATCATCCTCGTCGGCGAGATGCGCGATCTCGAGACGATCTCGATCGCCCTGACCGCAGCGGAGACGGGCCACCTCGTCTTCGGCACGCTGCACACGAGCTCGGCGGCCACGACGATCGACCGCATCATCGACGTGTTCCCGCCCTCGCAGCAGGATCAGATCCGCACGCAGCTGGCGAACTCGGTGCAGGCCGTGGTGTGCCAGGCGCTCTGCCGCACATCGGACGGCAAGGGGCGGGTCGCCGCCACCGAGGTCATGGTCGCGACGCCGGCCGTGCGCAACCTCATCCGCGAGGGCAAGCTGCAGTCGATCCCGTCCTCCCTCCAGACCGGGTCACGCTTCGGGATGCACACGCTGAACCAGGACCTGGCCTCCCTCGTCGAGAAGGGACGCATCACGTACGAGGTCGCGCGCGAGAAGGCGTCCGACCTGTCCGAGCTCAACCAGCTGCTGGGCAAGGCTGCGGATGCCACAGACTGAGTACCTCGTCAAGGCCCGAGCGAAGTCCGGGCGGCTGGTCGAGTCGAAGATGAAGGCGGCCAGCGAGTCCGAGGCGCTGTCGCGGACCCGGCAGCAGGGGCTGACGCCGATCGCCGTCGAGGTCACCAACACCGGCCTGAACATGGAGATCCGGTTCGGGAAGGGCAGGGTCAAGCCGAAGGACCTCGCCATCTTCTCCCGGCAGTTCGCCACGATGCTGTCGTCGGGCCTGCCGATCCTGCGCTGCCTGTCGATCCTCTCGGAGCAGACCGCGAGCCGTCGGCTCGGCGAGCTCCTGGTCGAGCTGCGCGACGAGGTCGAGAAGGGCGACTCACTGTCGGACTCGCTCGCCAAGCACAAGGAGTTCCCGCCGATCATGGTGAGCATGGTGCGCGCGGGCGAGGTGGGCGGCTTCCTCGACACCACGATGATCCAGATCGCGGATTCGCTCGAGGCCGACGTCCGGCTCCGCGGCAAGATCAAGTCGGCACTGACCTACCCGATCGCGGTGGCGGTCATCGCGGTGCTCATCGTCACCGGGATGCTCATCTTCGTCGTGCCGGTCTTCTCCGGGCTCTTCGAGGCGTTCGGCGGCGATCTCCCGCTGCCGACCCAGCTGCTGGTCGATCTCTCGAACCTCATCAAGAACCCGATGTTCTTCATCCCGTTCCTCATCGTCGTGATCGGCGGCACCATCTGGTACCGCAAGAACAAGTTCTCGCCGAAGGTGCGCGAGGTGGTCGACCCGCTGAAGTTCCGGATCCCCGTGTTCGGGCCGCTCATGCAGAAGGTGGCGCTGGCCCGATTCACCCGGAACTTCTCGACGCTGATGCATGCCGGGGTGCCGATCCTGTCGACCCTCGACATCGTCGGCGAGACCGCCGGCAACATCGTCATCACCCGCGCTGTCCGCGACGTGAAGGAGTCGGTCCGGCAGGGCACAGGCATCGCGCGCCCGCTGTCGGACCATCCGGTCTTCCCCGAGATGGTGGTGCAGATGATCGCGGTGGGCGAGGACACCGGGGCACTCGACGCCATGCTCCGGAAGATCGCGGACTTCTACGACCAGGAGGTCGAGGCGACGACCGAGCAGCTGATGTCGCTGATCGAGCCCTTCATGATCGTGATCCTCGGCGGTGTCGTGGGCGGCATGATCATCGCGATGTACCTGCCGATCTTCAAGATCTTCGAGCTGATCAACTGACGGCGTCCCGGCCTCGCCGGGCGGCTACGTCCAACAAATATCCACCCCGGGGTTCATTCCGGGAGCGCGTGGGCCGAAACCCTGTTCGTCAGCACCGCGGTGGTGCGGCACCCCGCAGACGAGGGGTTCTCGGAGCAGGAGAAAACAATGCTCACTCGCATCATGAAGCCACGAGACGACCGGGACGCGGGATTCACCCTCATCGAGCTCCTCGTCGTCGTCGCGATCATCGGCATCCTCGCCGCGATCGCCATCCCCGTCTTCCTGAACCAGCGCGCCAGCGCACGTGATGCGTCCGTCAAGTCGGACATCAACGGCGTCGCGAAGGTCATGGAGACCATCTACACCGACACCGGCGCCTACCCGGCCGTCGGCGACGAGGCTGACCTGCAGGCGGCGAACGTCGTCACCTCGCCAGGCAACTTCATCTCCATCACCCCGGTCGGCACGACCGGCTTCCAGGTCTTCGGCTGCAACGTCGAGTCGGACAACGGCTGGTTCTACAGCTCGGCCGACGGCGGCCTGAACCCTGACGGCCAGCTCTTCGTCGGCGCCGACTGCGTCACTGCTGGTGGCGTCCCCGGCGAGCCGGTGCGACCCCGCGCTGTCCGCAACCCCGATGTTCACCGTTCCGTCCTGATCGATCCCGCGCTCGACTGAGCGCATCGGCTGGCAAGGAGCCGCCGCACCCCCAGGGCGCGGCGGCTCCTTCACGTCCGCCCCCAGCCGCAGCGGGGTACGAACGGTGGATTAGCCGGCGATATCCCCCGAATCGGGCCAAAGGACCTAGTCAGGTGCACGCACAGGGTGCATGCTTGCAAGAGAAAAGGGACGCAACGGACAAACAGTCAGGCGGGGTGGAGGGATCACAGTGGATATTCACCACATCGACGAGTACGCCGGCCTGCGGCGCGAGCTCGAGATCGGCCTCACCCTGGCTCCCACCCGCGCGAGTGCGGTCGCGGCTGCCAAGTCCATCGCGGCGTACCTCGACGACCGACCCGCGGGTCGCCGTACGCCTCGCCGGCCTCGGTGCCAGCGACTCCCGCATCCTCATCACCCTCGCGGTCACCCTCGGGACCGTCGACGAGATCAAGGTCGCCGACGCGCGCTCGCGCGTCGCCGTGACCTTCCTCCAGCGCATCGTCGACGAGCTGTCGGCCTACGACCCTGCCTTCGTCACCCTGCCCACCCCGTCCTCCTTCGAGGCCCGCGCCGCCGCGATCGCGACCGCATCGGGCGCGCACTCGGTGGCCAGCACCGTCGAGCGGCTCGTCGCGATCGGCTAGTCGATGACGTCCCCGTCCGACGACGTCATCGTCACAGCGTCCAACCGGCTCGGCCGCAAGGTGCCCGATCTGGTCGTTCGCGGCATGGACGAGCGGGAGATCCTCGGCCACGCGCCCGCAATGACCTGCGACCGGGTGCACTGGGACACGGTCGACGACTTCGACGCCCGCACTCTCGTGGGCGAGCTGGGGATGACCGCCTACACCCGCAGGTGGAGCGACGGACAGCATCGGGTGTGGGTCGCCGAGGGGCAGGGTTACGAGGCGCGCGAGCGGATACGCGCGTGGTGCGCGGCACATGACGTCGAGGCGGTGAACATGCGCGTCGAGGCGAAGGTGCCGTTCCGCGACCTCGACCAGGTGCCGGCACCGCTCGTGCCGGAGCTCATCTCCGCGGCCCTGGACTGGCTCTACCCGCGCTCGCACGCGATCCGGGCCAAGGTGGTCGCCGACCTCGAGCTCGTCGACGCGGATGACGTCCGGTCCATGATGTACCTGTTCATCAGCGACCACCTCGATCGGTACGACGCCGACCGGCAGGGCCGCAACGGCACGCTCAACCTGCTCGCCTTCCTCATCGGCAAGCTGCGCACCTGGCCGCAGGACCTGACGCGCACGGCGTTCGGGCGCAACGTCGTGAGTGACCGGATCGCACTGCACCGGGCGGTGGACGGGGTCGCCGCGGTCGAGCATCGTGGTGCCACCGAGGCCGAGCGGGCTGCTGCGCTGCGCACCTCCGTGACCGACCTGCGCAAGCGGGAGCAGGCCATCGCCACCCTGTCGAGCCTGCGCAACTACCAGTCGCTCATCTCCGGGGCACCCGAGGAGGGCGGGCTCGACCACGTCCAGGTCGCCTCCGACGAGGACGTCGAGGAGCGCGCCACGCAGCACGAGCGCAGCGCCCAGCTGACCCGCGCGATCCTGGCAGCGGTGAACGACCCGGCCTCGTCCGCCAAGCGAGCCCAGGATCCCCTAGCCTTGGCAGCTGTGTACCTGTCTTTCTGGGAGGACCTCAGCCGACCCGAGCTGGCTCGTGAACTCGACGTGCTCCCGAAGACCGCGGCAGCGGCGGTGAACCGGGTCGTGGAGCACATCGAGCAGTCGGACCTGATGTGAGCACCGGCCTCGCCGAGCCGGTCCCGTGGACCTTCACCGATTCACCCGGCATCCTCCTGTGGACCTGGATCACCGAGCACTTCGTCGCCCGGATCACCGGCACCGAGGTCCACAACGACGAGGACGACGAGGGGCGGCGCCTCATCCGCTCCTACGGGTGGGACCTCTCCGACAAGATCCGCACCAACCAGGGCCTGCCCAGGCTGCTCATCGAGGGCAACGCCACCTCCTTCGAGGAGGCCGAGGCGCTGATCCGCGAGCACGTCGGCAAGTGCTACGACCCGCGCCTGGGCTACCGCCGCTACGCCGGTTCGCTGACGTTCACGTTCACCCTGTCGACCGGGGAGCGGATCGACGTGACCGAGTACATCGGCACGCGGTGCGCGGTGACCGTGCTCATGCCGGATCGCACCGAGCGGACCGTCAGCGGCACGTTCGACGTGAGCAACTACAAGTGGCGGCTCACCTCGTCCGAGGAGGCCTTCGACATCCTTCCCGAGCACGTGGTCCGGATCACGAACCGCTCCGAGGCCGCCGAGCGGGCCACCGCCATCACCCGCAACGACAGCTACTCTGGGATCGGTCGCATCTATCGCGAGGAGTCGAAGCCCGGCTGCACGGGCAAGCCCGGATTCATGATGGGAACCGTCGACCACGCAGGTGCTGCGCGGTGCCCGATCCACGAGATCGGCGTCCCGGACCACCTGCTGCACTGAGTCAAGGAGCCCCGCATGCCGATGAGCTTCGGACGGCACAGGAAGGACGCCGACGCGTCCGAACCTGCCCCCGAGGTGCCCCGGCTCGTCCTCAACGAGCAGATCGTGGCCGAGCTGCAGTCGCTGGGGAGGAAGCGGGTCACCGGCAGCCTCGACGTCGTCGACAAGGCCCACGCGGGGTCGGCGCGGCTGTACCTCTACGAGGGTGGCCTCTACTCCGTGCGCCTCGACGGCTATGAGCCGCGCGTGGGCGCCCGCCTGGTGGCCTCCGGCGCGCTGACGGTCGACGCCCTCGATCGCCTGGGGGAGGCCGACGACGCGGCCTCCGGCATCCGGGCCGTCCGGGCGGGGTTGCTGGACGCCGAGGCGCTGGCTGCGGTGCACCAGGAGTACATGCTCGCATCGCTCGGCGCGGTGCTCGCCGTTGCCAGGGTCAAGTCCAAGGTGCGCAAGGCCGACGTCACCGACGTGCTGTGCACGCTGCCCCTGCCGATCGAGCCGCTGTTCGAGGTCGTGGCCCGACGGGCCGAGCGCACGGCCACGACCTGGGCCGGCCTCGCGGGCGGAAGCACCCCGGCCACCCTCGTCCTGCGCCGGACCTCCGCGGCCCTGCCGCCCTCGATGCGACTGTCCGAGCTCAGGGCGCTGTCGGAGGCTGCCGACGGGGCCAGCGGCCTCGACACGCTCGCCGCCCGCACCGGCCTCACCCGCGCCGAGGCGGTCCACCTGGCGGCCCTGCTCGTCTCCGGCGGCGTGCTCGTGCCGGTGTCCGGGGTCGCACCCGAGGGCGCCGGTTCTCGACTGGCGGTGCCCGAGGCCTTCGGAACGGTGGCCGCGGTGGCGCCCGTGCGACCGGTGCCCGGGCCCGCGCACCGGTCGGCGCTCCTGCCCCTGGCCCTGCCCGAGTCCGAGTCCGAGTCCGAGCCCGAGTCCCAGCCGGATTCCGAGCCCGAGTCCCAGCCGGATTCCGAGCCCGGCCCGGCCGTGACGGGTGTCGTCGCGGCGGCCACCGCCGCTCCGGCCACCGTGGTCGTCGCCGACCACGTGGTGCAGCTGCGGCGCGAGCTGGCACGCAGCGAGGTCGCCGAGCTGGAGGAGGCCCTGCGCGAGGCGGCGGCCGCCGAGCGGGCCGCCATCATGCAGGCGGCCGCCATCCGGGCGCGGCTCGCCGAGGCACGCGTCACCCTCGACGACCTCGGGGAGGAGCCTGCGCCGAGGGATGAGACGGCCGCGGAGTCGTGACCGGGGATCCCGTCCTCGCCGTCGTGGCCGGCGTCCTGCTCGCCGGCCTTGGCCTCATCGTCGGCTCGTTCCTGAACGTCGTCATCTACCGGGTGCCCCGGGACCTGTCGATCGTCCGTCCCGGATCGGCCTGTCCCGGCTGCGGCACGTCCATCTCGGCACGCGACAACATCCCGGTGCTGTCGTGGCTCCTGCTGCGCGGACGGTGCCGCTCCTGCGGGGAGCCGATCTCGGGGCGGTACCCGCTCGTCGAGGGGCTCAACGCGGTCCTCTGGCTCGTGCTGGCGTGGTGGGCGTGGCGTCCTGACGGCATCGACCCGCTGCTGCCGTGGCTGCTGGTGCTCGGCAGTGCGGGACTGTCGCTGTGGTTCATCGACCTCGACCACCACCGCCTGCCCGACGCGATCGTGCTGCCGCTGTACCCCCTCGGGCTCGTCGGGCTCGGGTTCGCCGGGTTCGTCTCGGGGGAGTGGCCGCTGGCCGCCGTCCTCATCGGGGTGGGGGCCTGGCTGGTGGTCATCGGCGGGATCTGGCTGTTCACCGGGGGTCGCGCGATGGGCTTCGGCGACGTGAAGCTCGCCCCGGTCCTGGCCGCCACCCTCGGCTGGGTGGGCGTCTCCTCCGCACTGGTCGGGCTGCTGGCCGCGTTCGTGCTCGGCGGCTGCGTGGGCCTCGTCCTCATGCTCACCGGGCGCGCGCGTCGCGGCAGCCATATGGCGTTCGGGCCGTTCCTGCTTCTCGGTGCCCTTGTCGGGCTGCTGTGGGGGGAGGCGCTGGGCAGCGCCTACCTGGACCTCGTCGGGCTGTGATCGGGTCCGACGACCGTCTCGACGCCAGATTCGTGGATGCGTAGGGTTCAGGTGCGAAGGCGGTGCTCCGATACCCCTAATGACGCAAGGCCCCGGGGGAGGGGCCGAAGGAGGGTGACGCGATGCAGACCTGGGTGGAGACCGATGGCCAGGGCCGTCAGTTCCTCGTCCGTTCCGGCACCGGCGTCGTGACCGCCGTGGTGCCCGTGGGCAGTGACCCCGATCTCGACGCGACGTTCTGCCGGGTCGAGATCTACTGCGATGCCCCTCATGGCCGGCCCGGCGCGATCAAGTACTCCGCGCACCCCCTGGTGCAGGCCGGGCTGCCGCTCCACCGGGTCGCGCTGGAGGCGCTCGAGCAGGTGTGGCCGGTCAGCTGGACGGTGCAGTGGCATCGCCACGACTGGATCCCCGCCGACCTCCCGATCGCGTCACTCAACCTGACGACCGACGCGCGCAGCCTGCTCGCCGGGCTGGACCGGGTCGTCGTTCCGGAGCCGGTCGAGGCGGGCGTGCCGGACTTCGTCCCCGTGCAGTGGCGGGACGCGAGGCGATGAGCGGCGACCAGCACGGGCAGCGCGACGCCGCGCGCCCGTCGGTCTTCGCCGTCCGCAACCAGGACCAGGTGATCGCGCAGATCGACTCCGTCTCCGAGGACGACCTGTCGAGCACCTTCTTCGGCGACTCGATCGCCGACGTCGAGGGTGCGGCCACCCGCATGTTCGACGTGGGCATCCGAACGCTCGCCCACGAGGCGCCTCCCGGTGCGCACTCGGGCGCGTTCGCGGGGGAGACCCCCGGATCGCGACCGACGCGCACCGCGGGCTCCGCCGCAGCCCGGAAGGCCGAGCAGGCGGCGTCGTCGCAGCTGCAGGAGGATCCACAGTCGCGGCGGTCCTTCGTCCTCGGCGGGCCCGCTGCCCTGGGCTAGCCGCAATCCATCGTGCTCACGAGGCCACCATCCATCGTGCTCACGGGGCCGGACTCCGCTGGCGGACTCTCAGGTCATGACGCCTGGCCGAGCTCCTTGATCGCCCGGCCATGCATCTGGCAGGCCCGGGACTCGCTCACGCTGAGCACCCGCCCGATCTCGGCGAAGGTGAGCTCCTCGTAGTAGTAGAGGGCGATGACGGCGCGGTCCCGCAGTCTCAGGCCACGGATCGACTCGCGAACAAGCCGCTGGCTCTCCTCGTGGTCGTAGACCTCCTCGGGAAGCTCGGCGGTCTCGTCGACGAACTGGCGTCCGCGCGGCTCCTGCTCCCCGCCCACCTCGCCGCTCATGCGCTCGTTGAGGCTCGCGAGATAGCCGCTCTGGTAGGCCATGAGGGTCGACCGCACCTCGGCCCGGTCGAGGCCCGTCGCCTCGGCGATGTCGTCGAGGTCCGGCTCACCGCCATGCTGCTGCTCGAACCGCTCGGTGGCCCGGTCGATCTCGTGCATGCGCCCCCGCACCGCTCGCGGCACCCAGTCCTGGGACCGCAGCTCGTCCAGGATCGCCCCGCGGATCCGGGTCACCGCATACGTCTGGAAGGTGAGCCCCCGCTCGAGCTCGAACCGGCCGACGGCGTCGATGAGGCCGATCGTCCCGAAGCCCACCAGGTCACCGCGCTCGAGGCTCGGCGGCAGGGTCACGTTCATCCGCGAGACGACGTAGCGGACCAGGGGGCTGTACAGCACGACGAGCGCAGAGCGGGCATCGGCGTCGTCGTGGACCTTGCAGGCGACCCATAGGCCGGCGAGGTCGCGGTCGTCGTCGAACTGCGGGCAGTACCGGTCGACCAGCTCGCCGTCCGGAACGGGCGTGCGCGCAGCCTCGCCTGTGCTCATGGCCACCGTCCCGCCTCGTCACCCCGCCGGCCGGCCCCGGCCGCTCTGCCCGGGACCCCTTCACCATGAGTATTGGCCCGATCCCGGCCGCCGGCACCCGAACGGGGCGGGCACTTGCATCGACGTATGCGGACTTGAGGGGCGATGCGTGATTCCAACGGTAGAGTTCACCAGGGGTCACGCTGGCCACACCGGACAGCGCGATTGACCGGTTGCGGCCGTCGAAGGGAGGAGCCAGGTGGCTGATCTGTCCGCGGCGTCCGGCCCCGGCCTCATCCCTGTCGTCGACGCCCCGCTCCACGACCTCCTCACGTCCTGCGACGTCTCGTGGGTGGTGCAGGCGCGCCAGCCCGGCGTCGATGCGATGTGGGCGGCGCTGTCCAGCGGCCAGCTCGACCAGCACTCGCGCATCCTCGTGTTCTCGGACTCGATCGCGGACATGCGCGACGACGACGAGCTCGTCCAGACCGCGCGGGCCGTGGTGGCCATGGCGAACGCCGGGGCGCATGTGTTCGTGGCCTCGACCGACGCCAACCGCACGGCGCGCCTCACCGAGCTCGTCGGCCAGGCGGCGGCGGACCAGAACGTGGATGCCGCCACCCTCAGGTACCACTGGCTGCCGATGGATCGCGGTGGTCGCGAAGTCCTCGACTTCATGCGCGGCGTCCTCGAGCCGGAGGTCTACTTCCCTGCCGAGTACCCGGCCGAGGTGGACACGGCCCTCGACGCCCGGCCAGCCCCGATCGAGGCGTCTGCCGTCCAGCTCCCGACGGCCGACCTGCCTGCGGGCGAGGCGGCCACGGTGGCGGAGGCTGTCGACGAGCCCGTCGATTCCGAGCGAGCACGACGATCGATTCCGACGAGCAGACCGAGGCAGTCGAGCCGATCGAGGCAGTCGAGCCGGTCGAGCCGCCCGCGTTCGTCGCGCCCCCCGCTGCGCCTGCGGCGCCGCCCATCGGCATCGCCCGGGGTGCCGCCGGGGACCGGCCCGTGCTCCCGCCGATCGGGGGTGCCCCTGCCGCGGCGGCGACGTTCGACAGCGAGTACCCGCCGTCCGCGTCGCTCGAACTGCTCAACAAGCCCAAGCTCCCGGGGCAGATCACCATCACGGTGACGTCGAGCAAGGGCGGGTCGGGCAAGTCCACCGCGTCGATCCTGCTCGCCGGCTCCATCGCCCGAGCCTCGGCAGATGCGGGCCAGCCGCTCTCGGTGTGCCTCATCGACCTCGACACGCGTGACGGCCAGGTCGCCTCGCTCATCGGGAAGTTCATGCCGACCGCGCTGAACATCCGCGTGCAGCCGGTCTGGGACGAGGAGCGCATTCGCCGCAACCTCGTGCACGCCGACGGCCTGAACATCGACACCCTGCTCGCCCCGATCCGGCCGCGCACCGCCGACACGGTGGGTCCGGACTTCTACAAGACCATCGTTCGCAGTCTGCAGCGCATGTTCGACGTCGTGATCATGGACACGAGCGTCCAGTACCTCGAGCCGCTGATCGGCGAGGTCGCCCTGGGCGAGGCCGACGAGATCCTGTTCGTGACGACCCTCGCGTCGACTGCGGTCCAGGGAATGGCGCGAGCGCTGCGCGAGATCACCGCGCCTCTCGACGAGTCCGGTCTCGGCATCCCGCGCGAGAAGATCGGCATCATCGTCAACCAGTCCGTCGCGAACGTCGGCATGGAGCGCGACCAGGTGCTCGCGGCGGGACTCGGCGTGCCGGTGGTCGGGGTCATCCCGCTGGCCACCAAGGATGTGCTGACTGCGACGAACCTCAATCGCATGTACGCGCTCCTCGACCATCCGCTGCTCGGGCCCGCGTACAACGACCTCGCACGCGCGTGCCTGCCGGGGCGCGACATCGGCCCGTGGATCTCGACGACGCCGGCCGAGCCGGCTATGGCGGGTGCCGGATCGGTGACCGATCCGGGGGCGGACAGCGACGACATCGGCAAGCGCAAGAGCCTGTTCCGCCGCTGATCCGCGGCCTATCCTGACACCAGCCGCACCGAATCCGCACCGCACCCGGAGGGTCCCGATGACCAGCGCCCAGGAGTCCCTCTCCTCGGCGGCGTACGCCCTGTTCGCGCTCCAGCAGCCCCTCGACCTGCCCGACCTCGCGGCCGCGGCCCCGAGCTGGCGCTTCCCGCTCGCGGCGACGCAGACGCCCGACTGGTTCGCGGCCGCTGCGTCGGGGGAGTCCAGCCTCCAAGACGTGGCCCCGGAGCTGCAGGTCCTGTCCGCCGATCTGGAGGAGGCGGACCGCGTCGACGTGTCGGGCATGGACCTCATCCACGTCTACGCGCCCGAGCTCCAGTCGATCGAGGACCTCGACGAGGACGAGCCCGTCGCTGCGCCCGCGGCGCCGGCGCCAGCCGCGGAGCAGCCGCGCACGTCGACCCAGCTCGGGCTGCTCAAGGAGCTCGGCAACCTCGAGGCCTGACCGCCGAGTGGTGGACGCTGGTCGCGAACCCCGCGTCAGGAGCCGCCGTCGCCGACGTCCGGGGCATCCCGATGGGACCGGGCGATCTCGTCGGCCTCGGCCAGCAACCGGTTGAGGGCAGCCCGTGATCGGGCCTGGGCCCTGCGCTTGCGCCGCCGGTAGCTGGCGTACGCCGCACCCACGACGAGGAGCATCCCCAGTGCCAGGGACATCCACACCAGCATCTCGGCCATGGCAGAAGGCTAGGCCTCGGCGAGTCGCGCCACGACGTCGATCGGGCCGTCGGACTCGGTGATCGTCAGGCTCGCGATGCGCCCCACGGCGCAGATGTCGCCCGTGGCCATGCGCAGGCGAGCCGCCTGGGCTGCCGGCGCGGTGACCGTGGCTGTCGCGATGTCGGCGCGCATCGACGCCTTCATCTCGGACTTCGCCTTGCGGACTCCGGTCAGGACCGCGGCGACGTCGTCGACGAGGGCAGCCTCACCGTCGGCGGCGAGCGCGGCAACGGCGTCCGCATCCGGCCATGGCTGGCGGTGCACCGATCCCTCCTGCCACCACGACCAGACCTCCTCCGTGGTGAACGGCAGGAACGGGGCGAACAGGCGCAGGAGCACGTTGAGCGAGGTGGCCAACGTCGCCTTGGCGGACGCCGCCGCCTGCTCCCCCTGGCCGCCGTAGGCACGGTCCTTGACGAGCTCGACGTAGTCGTCGGTGAAGTTCCAGAAGAAGGTCTCCGCGAGCTCGAGTGCCTTGGCGTAGTTGTAGTCCTCGAGGGCGTCGGTGGCCTGCCGAGTGGTCTCGGCAAGTCGAGCGAGCAGGGCTCGGTCGAGCGGATGCGTGATGGCGGCGTCGTCCTCATGGCCTCGTGATCCGAGGACGAACTTGCTGGCGTTGAGCAGCTTGATCGCGAGGCGGCGGCCGATCTTCATCTGCCCGATGTCGAACGCCGTGTCGGTGCCGGGGCGGGCGGACGCCGCCCAGTAGCGAAGGGCGTCCGAGCTGTACTCGTCGAGCAGTGCGGCGGGCATGACCACATTGCCCTTGGACTTGGCCATCTTCTTGCGATCCGGGTCCAGGATCCAGCCCGAGATCGCGACGTTGGCCCACGGCAGGGCGTTGCTCTCCAGGTCGGCCCGCACCACGGACGAGAACAGCCAGGTACGGATGATCTCGTGGGCCTGCGGGCGCAGGTCCATCGGGAAGACCCGCGACCACAGGTCGGGATCCCGCTCCCAGCCGCCGGCGATCTGCGGGGTGAGGGAGCTGGTCGCCCAGGTGTCCATCACGTCCGGGTCGCCCATGAAGCCGCCGGCCGCACCTCGCTGCTGCTCGGTGTAGCCCGGGGGCACGTCGGTGCTCGGGTCGATCGGCAACGTGTCGTCGGCAGGCGCGATCGGTGCGTCGTACACCGGCGTTCCGGTCTCGTCGAGCGGGTACCACAGCGGCAGGGGAACGCCGAAGAACCGCTGCCGTGAGATGAGCCAGTCGCCGTTGAGGCCCTCGACCCAGTTCTGGTAACGCACGGCCATGTGCGGCGGATGCCACTTCAGCTGGCGGCCACGCTCGAGCATCTCCTCGCGCAGCTTCTCGTCACGCCCACCGTTGGTGATGTACCACTGGCGCGTGGTGACGATCTCGAGCGGCTTGTCGCCCTTCTCGAAGAACTTCACCGGGTGCGTGATCGGCTTGGGCTCGCCGACGAGGTCGCCGGTGGTGGTGAGGATCTCGACCATGCGCTCCTTGGCAGTGAAGCTCGTGGCCCCGGCGATGAGCGCGTAGTTCTCGCGTCCGCCGCCGGTGGTGATCCACTCGGGCGTCTCGGGCAGGATGCGCCCGTCCCAGCCGATGATCGGGCGCGTGGGCAGTTGCAGCTCGCGCCACCACGTGACGTCGGTGAGGTCGCCGAACGTGCAGATCATCGCGATGCCCGAGCCCTTGTCGGGGTCGGCAAGATGGTGTGCGACGACGGGCACCTCGACCCCGAAGCCGGGCGTGGTGACGGTCGACCCGAAGATCGGTTGGTAGCGCTCGTCGTCTGGGTGTGCGACGAGGGCAACGCAGGCGGCGAGCAGTTCAGGGCGGGTGGTCTCGATGAAGACACGCGTCGACGGGTCGGCCGTCGTCGGGAAGCCGAGTCGGTAGTAGGCCCCGGGTCGTTCGCGGTCCTCGAGCTCGGCCTGCGCCACGGCGGTGCGGAACGTCACGTCCCACAGGGTGGGCGCCTCGGACTGGTACGCCTCCCCCCGTGCGAGGTTGCGAAGGAACGCCAGCTGGCTCGCGCGCTGCGCGTTGGCGTCGATCGTCTGGTAGGTCTGCGTCCAGTCGATCGACAGGCCCATGCGCCGCCACAGCTCCTCGAAGACCACCTCGTCCTCGACCGTGAGCCGTTCGCACAACTCCACGAAGTTCTTGCGCGAGATCGCGATCTGGTGCTTGGCATCGGGCTCGGCCGGCGGCTCGAAGGCGGGGTCGTACGGCAGGCTCGGGTCGCAGCGCACGCCGTAGTAGTTCTGGACGCGGCGCTCGGTGGGCAGGCCGTTGTCGTCCCAGCCCATCGGGTAGAAGACCTCGAAGCCGCGCATGCGCTTGTAGCGCGCGATGCAGTCGGTGTGCGTGTAGGAGAAGACATGCCCGACATGGAGGGAGCCGCTCACGGTGGGCGGGGGAGTGTCGATCGAGAAGACCTCGGCCCGTGACCTGGTCCGGTCGAAGCGGTAGGTGCCCTGCTCCTCCCATGCCGACGCCCAGCGCGCCTCGATCCCGTCGAGGGTCGGCTTGTCCGGCAGGAGGTTGGCGCTCATGAGGCGTCATCCTATTTGGGGGCTGGGCCGGCCCTGTCGGGGCTCAAGGGCCGCAGGCGCTACGGCAGGGGAGCCGGGCGGCCGTAGAGCCAGCCCTGGCCGTGGCGCCAGCCTTGAGCACGCAGGAGGTCCGCCTCCGTCGGCGTCTCGATCCCCTCGGCGACCGTGTCGAGCCCGAGGCCGTGCGCCAGGCCCGCAAGGGCCTGGGCGAGACGCACGCTCTTCTGGTCGCCGTCGCGGACTCCGGTGGAGAAGGTCACGTCCAGCTTCAGGCCCGAGACGGGCAGGTCGCGCAGGTGGCTGATCGAGGAGTAGCCGGTGCCGAAGTCGTCGACGTACCAGCGGGTGCCGAGGGCGGCCATCCGGTCCATGACCTCGATCACCTGGGCGATCTCGCCGAGCAGCGCCGTCTCCGTCACCTCGAGGTGCAGTCGCGAAGGGCGGATGTCGGACTCGCGGATCAGTCGCTCGATGAGCTGGGCGTAGCCGGGCCGGGTGATGGTGACGGTCGAGAGGTTCACTGCGACCGTGAGGTCGTCGGGCAGCGTGGCCATCGCCTCGAGCGAGCGGCGCAGCATGGTCATGTCGATGTCGCAGATGATCGGGCTCAGCTCGGCGATCGGCATGAACCGGGCGGGCGGGGTGATCGTTCCATCGGCCCGCCGGTAGCGGACGAGAGCCTCGTAGCCGGCGAGTCCCCCGGTGCCCAGGTCCACGACCGGCTGGAAGTACGGGAGGAACCGGTCCTCGGCGAGCCCCTCGCGCAGTCGGTGCTCGACGTCGAGGCGCCGTCGAGCCTGATCGGCCATGGAGGCGTCCGCGAACGAGTAGCGATCACGCCCGTCGGCCTTCGCCTGGCCCATCGCCACGCTGGCATCGCGGACCAGCCGCTCGGGGTCGGTGCGGCGGTCGCCGATGGCGATGCCGATGGACACCGTGGGCTCCACCCGCTGCTCGCCGACCGGGATGGATCCCTGGACGCCACGCAGGATCTGCTCGGCCAGCACCGTCGCCTCGTCGCCACTGCCGAGGCCGGGCGCGACCACGAGGAACTCGACTCCGGCGCTGCGGCCGACGAGGTCCGGGTTCCCGACCGCCTCCGCGATCCGTGCTGCAAGGGTCGTCAGGACGAGGTCGCCGGCGGCGTGGGTGTAGGCGTCGTTGATCGAGGACAGGCGGTCCACCCCGACGCACAGGACGGCGGCGATCTGTCGGCCGTGGAGTCGGGACAGCGTCTCCCGCACGCGCTGGACCATGGTTGCTCGGGCCGCCATCCCGGTGAGCGGGTCGTGGCCGATCGCGTGGACGAGGGCGTTGCGTGCGCGGACCTCGGCGTCTATGTCGCGCAGCGCGACGACGTCGACAGGCCCGGCCGGGCCCTCAGCGCGATGGGCGCTGTATGCCATCCAGCGCCACGACCCGTCACCGCATTCGATGCGAGCCTCGCCTTCGACGGGCATCTGCTGGTCGAGCAGGCGCCGGGCGCCCGTGACGTCTGCGACGTCGTCGGGGTGAACGACGTCGAGGCTCCTGCCGATCAGCTGCTCCGGCTCCCAGCCGAGCACATGACGAACCGAGTCGGACACCCACACCAGGGTGCCGTCCGCCCCCGCCTGCCACACGACGTCCGACGAGTTCTCCGCGAGCAGTCGATACCGGGCCTCGCTCTCGGCGAGCCGAGCACGCTGCTCCTCGGACTCGCGGGTCTTCTCCTCGAGCGCGCGCATGCTGCTGAGCCGATCCATGCCCAGGCCCAGGTCGGACGCGAGGGTCTCGAACAGCTCCCGGGCCCTCTGGTCGAAGGCGTTCGCCTCCGTCGCGTAGATCATGAGCGCCCCGTCGATGCGGCCCTGCACCACGACCGGGAGGCACAGCGAGCTCCTGAGGCCGGCGGCCTCGGCTGCCTCACGCCAGGGCGCGAAGGTGGGGTCACTGACGAAGTCGTGACGCACCTGGGTGGTGCCGGTGCGGATGCACGTTCCGGTCGCACCCGCACCCAGCGGACCGTCGTCCCAGGTGACCGTGATGGCATCGGCGTAGCCGATCGCGGGGCCGGCCTTGGCGGCGGGCTCGACCGTGCGTGCCGCGTCGTCGACCTTGCGCCCGTACCACGACAGCGGATACCGCCCGGTGGTGACGATGGCCTCGCACATCTGCGCCAGCAGGGTGGTCTCGTCGTCGACGCGGGCCATCACCCGGTTGCCCTCGCTCAGCACCGACAGGGCACGCAGGGCGTCGTCGCGCTCGCTGGTGTCCTGCATCGTGATGATGTGCCCCACCACGGAGCCCGAGCTGTCGAGGGCGGGCTGACCGCGAAGCTGCATCGGCTTGTAGGGGCCGGGCTTGGTGAGCATGCGGCACCGTGCCGCATGCACGCGGGCGGACTGATCGTTGATGGCCTCGGCCAGGGCCATGACCGCACCGAGGTCGTCGCGGTGGACGAGGTCGATGGCCGAGCGGCCGACCAGCTCGCCCGGCGTCCACCCGAGCACGTCTGCGACGGACGGAGAGATCCACTGGATCACCGTCTGCACGTTCGCCTCGAGGACGACGTCGATCGCGTTGTCGGCCAGGAACCGGTAGCTCTGCCACGACCGATCGGCGTCGACGCCTGCGCGCCCTCCGCCTTCGACCACGGCCACTCGCCTCCACACGCCCGCTCAGCGCCGACGGCACTGTGTGAGGAGGCTAGCGCCCGGCGGCGCATCCGCACGGGGAGTCGGCCGAGGCAACGGGCCTAGACTCCCCGGGTGAGGGACGAACCGACGCCATCAGCGCTCAGCGCACTGTGGGCCGACCTCGAGGCACGCTGGCCGGAGAACCGGATCGAGCCGACCCTCGCCCGGATCGCGGCTCTGACCGACCTGCTGGGGCAGCCGCAGGCCTCCTACCCCGTCATCCACATCACTGGCACGAACGGCAAGAGCTCCACGGCGCGCATGGTCGAGTCGCTGCTGCGCTCGTTCGGGCTGCGCACCGGGCTCTTCACGTCCCCGCACCTGTCGGACCCCCGCGAGCGGATCTGCTTCGACGGCGAGCCGATCTCGGCCGAACGGCTGCTCGCGACGTGGGAGGAGATCGCCCCCTACGTCGGGCGTCGTCGACGCGAACTCCGCCGCCGACGGGGGAGTGCCGCTCTCGTACTTCGAGGTCATGACGGCGCTCGCGTTCGCCTCCTTCGCTGACGCACCCGTGGATGTCGCGATCGTCGAGGTCGGCCTCGGGGGCGGGTGGGACTCGACCAACGTCGCCGACGGCGTGGTGGCGGTCATCGCCCCGGTGGGGCTCGACCACAGCGACTACCTCGGCGACTCGATCGCCGGCATCGCCCGCGAGAAGGCGGGGATCATCAAGCCGGGCGCGATCGTGGTTGTCGCGGAGCAGGAGCTCGTGGCGGCCGAGGCGATCCTCGAGCGTGCCGTGGCGGTCGACGCCGTCGTGGCTCGCGAGGGCCTGGAGTTCGGCGTCGTCGGCCGCGGGCTGGCGGTCGGGGGCCAGGTGATCAACCTCAAGGGACTGAACGCGCAGTACGACGAGGTGTTCCTGCCGCTCTTCGGGGAGCACCAGGCGCACAATGCTGCGCTGGCGCTCGCAGCCGTCGAGGCGCTGCTCGGCGGCGTGGGCCCCCTCGATGCCGACCTCGTCCGCGCGGGATTCGCGACCGCGACGTCGCCCGGACGCCTCGAGGTCGTGCGTCGCAGCCCGACGATCATCGTCGACGCGGCCCACAACCCGCACGGCGCCTCGGCGCTGGCGCGGGCCATCACCGACTCGTTCGACTTCACCTCCCTGGTCGGGGTCGTCGGCGTGCTCGCCGACAAGGATGCCGCCGGCATGCTCGCCGCCCTCGAGCCCTGCATGGACCGGATCGTCGTCACGGAGCCCTCGTCACCGCGGGCCCTGCCGGCCGACGAGCTCGGCGCGCTCGCGGAGGAGGCGTTCGGGGCCGACCGGGTCTTCGTCGAGCCCGACCTTCCCGACGCCCTCGATCGAGCGACCGCCCTCGCCGAGGAGTCAGGGAGTACGGCGGCTCGGGCGTGCTGGTCACCGGCTCGGTCGTCCTCGTCGGCGACGCACGGCGGATGCTGGGGCGCGGCTCGACGTCCGCTGGGGGGGCGACATGAAGGTGCTGTGCTCGGCCGTCCTCGGCATCGAGGCGATCGTCGTCTTCCTCGCGACCTCGCTCGCCGCGTCGAACGGCTCGGTGTCGAACACCGCCCTGGTGTGGGCCGTGGGCCTCGCCCTGATGGTCCTGCTCTTCCTGGCGATCGGGACGCTGCGGCGGCCCTGGGGCCTGACCGTGGGCTGGATCCTGCAGGCGGTGGTGCTGGCGACCAGTCTCGTCGTGGGCTGGTCGATGGTCGTCGTCGGCGGGATCTTCGTCGTGCTGTGGTGGCTGGCCATCCACAACGGGAGCAGGGTCGACGCACTCCGTGCACAGGGTGATGCCGGTCCCTAGTGGTATCACAGTGATACCGTCAGGGTCATGGCCATGACCCTGAGACTCGACGAGCCGACCAACGACGCCCTCCGTGCTCGCGCGCAGGCCGAGGGACGGTCGATGCAGGAGATCGTGCGGATCGCCGTTCTCGAGTACATCGACCGGCACTCCAAGTCCGACATGCTCGATCGGATCCTCGACGTCGAGCTGCCGCGCTACGACGATGCCCTGCGACGGCTGGGCGAGTGATCTACCTCGACATCGAGGACCTGCTTCGCGTTGCCAGCAGGGTTGTTGCGGGAGTGCAGGTCAGGGACATCGGGCTTCTCGAGTCTGCTGCCCACCGTCCTCGAACCATGGTATTCGGTGCCGACGCCTATCCGGAGCTCCATGACAAGGCAGCGGCGCTCCTCCACTCGGTCGTGGCGAACCACGCGCTTGTCGACGGCAACAAGCGGCTTGGCCTGGCCGCGGTCATCGCCTTCCTCGGACTGAACGGCTGGCGGCTCACTATCACCAACGATGAGGCCTACGCCCTTGTGCATGGCCGTGGCCTCGGGGGAGCTGACCGACGTCCGGGAGATCGCGGGGGCTCTGGTCGCGGGGAGTCAGCCCATCGCCGATCGTTAGGATGACGGCGCATCGTCAGCTCGGTGCATCCGCTGCCACTCAAGGAGACTTCGTGTCCGAGCGCACCCTCGTCCTCATCAAGCCCGACGGCGTCGCCCGTGGCCTCGTCGGAGAGGTCCTCGGCCGCATCGAGCGCAAGGGCTTCGCGATCGTGGCGATGGAGCTGCGCACCCTGACCGTCGAGGTCGCCGAGGCGCACTACGGAGAGCACAGGGACAAGCCCTTCTTCGCCGACCTCGTGTCGTTCATCACCGGCGGCCCCCTCGTCGCCGCCGTGATCGAGGGCCCGGATGCGATCGTCCAGTGGCGCAGCATGATGGGCGCGACCAACCCGGTCAACGCACCCCTCGGCACCATCCGCGGCGACCTCGCCACCGAGATGCAGAACAACGTGACCCACGGCTCCGACTCGCCGGAGTCGGCGGCCCGCGAGGTCGCCCTGTTCTTCCCCGGCCTGGCCTAGATGAAGCCCGCTGCGGTCGGACTCGCCGCCGGGGTCGCCGTCGGCGGCCTGGTCGCGGTCGCGTCCCGCGGCCCGTCGCTGGTCGACTGGCCGGACAAGGTCCGCACGGCGTTCCCGTTCGTCCTCGGCGGCGTGGTCGGCGTGAGCACCGGGCTGAAGACGGGCATGGGGCTCTCGCTCCTGCGCGCGGCCACCGGCCGGGGTCCCGGCCCGATCACGACCGTCGCCCCCGTGCTCGTGGGCGCGGGCGTGCTCGGCGGCGTCGCCTTCGCCGGCACCGTGGCGGGGCGCAAGGCCATCGGCGGGCTGGCGGCGCAGAGCCGGGGCCTCGATGCCGGCTTCGCGGTCCCGCCGGCGGATCCGTCCGTGACGGGCGGCCCGGGCTCGATGGTCGCCGTCTCCGAGCTCGGGCGCGAGGGCGCCCGCTTCGTCGGCTCGGTGAGCACTGCCGACGGCATCCGCGAGGTGTCGGGCCGGGAGCCGGTCGCCTCACCGGTCCGCGTCTTCGTCGGGTTCGACTCGGCAGACACTCCTGAGCAGCGCGTCGGGCTCGCAATGGCGGAACTGCGCCGCACCGGGGCGTTCGACCGCGCGCACCTGCTGATCCAGGCACCCGCCGGATCCGGCTACGCCAACTCGTTCCCCGTGGACATCCTCGAGGTGCTCACGCTCGGTGACTGCGCTGCCGTCGCGGTGGGCTATGGCCTGCTGCCCTCCTTCCTGTCGATGGCCAAGGTCGAGATCGCCTCGCACACCCAGCGCCTACTGCTCGACGCGATCCGCGAGGAGCTGTCGGTGCGCGACCGCCGGCCGCGCCTGCTGCTGTACGGCGAGAGCCTGGGCGCGAAGGTGCAGGAGGCCGCGGTGTCAGCCGGCCCGCTGGACCTCGACCACTACGGCATCGCCGCGGCGCTGTGGGTCGGCACGCCGGGCGGGGAGCAGGCCGACGTCTTCCACGCGCTGTGCGCGGGCGAGTCGTACACGATCGATCGCCCCGAGCAGCTGCCGACACAGGTGCCGGAGCCCCGCCCCCGGGTGTGGTTCCTCGAGCATGACGGCGACCCGGTGGTCCGCTTCCGGCCGAAGCTGCTGCTGAACCGTCCCGCGTGGCTGCCGGCCGACGGCACCCGGGGCCGCAACATCCCCGAGGGGATGTCCTGGAAGCCGGGCATCACGTTCGCCCAGGCCTTCGTCGACACGATGTTCGCCACGAACGTCAAGCCCGGCCTGTTCGAGAGCCGTGGCCACGACTACCGCGCCGACCTGGGGGCCGTCACCACGGCGGCCTTCGACCTGCCCTCCGACGAGGCGACAGCCGAGCGGCTCGAGGGCTACCTGCGGCGCAAGGAGATCGAGCGCGCCGAGCGCATCGGCGAGGAGTAGCCCGCCCGCCACTCGACGAGGGGGGCGGAGCGGGCTAAAGCCACCTAATGGGGCATATCGGGCGCTGGTGTGATCGGAACGTGACCGACGCCGTAAGATAGGGATTCCTGATCCCGCTCGGAAGGCCGCTTCCCCCATGGCTGCAAAGTCCTCCTTCGTCGGCCGCGACATGGCCGTCGACCTGGGCACCGCCAACACGCTCGTCTACGTACGGGGTCGCGGCATCGTGCTCAACGAGCCGTCCGTGGTGGCGATCAACAACAACACCGGTGGGATCCTGGCCGTCGGGTCAGAGGCCAAGCGCATGATCGGCCGCACGCCCGGCAACATCGTCGCGATCCGTCCGCTCAAGGACGGCGTCATCGCCGACTTCGACACCACTGAGCGGATGCTGCGCTACTTCATCCAGAAGGTGCACAAGCGCCGCCACCTGGCCAAGCCCCGCCTGATCGTGTGCGTCCCGTCGGGCATCACCGGCGTCGAGCAGCGCGCGGTCAAGGACGCCGGCTACGCGGCCGGCGCACGCAAGGTCTTCATCATCGAGGAGCCGATGGCCGCGGCCATCGGCGCGGGGCTCCCGGTCCACGAGCCCACGGGCAACATGGTCGTCGACATCGGCGGCGGCACGTCCGAGGTCGCCGTCATCTCGCTGGGCGGCATCGTCTGCTCCCTGTCGGTCCGGGTCGGCGGCGACGAGCTCGACAACGCGATCATCCAGTACGTCAAGAAGGAGTACTCGCTGATGCTCGGCGAGCGCACCGCCGAGGAGATCAAGGTCGCCATCGGCTCGGCGTTCCCGATGCCGGACGAGCCGCATGCGGAGATCCGCGGCCGTGACCTCATCACCGGCCTTCCGCGCACCATCGTCGTGTCGGCGGAGGAGATCCGGCGGGCCATCGACGAGCCGGTCCACGCGATCGTCGACGCCGTCAAGGCCACCCTCGACCGCACGCCGCCCGAGCTCTCCGGCGACATCATGGATCGCGGCATCGTCCTCACCGGCGGAGGTGCGCTCCTGCGCGGGCTCGACGAGCGACTGCGTCACGAGACGGGGATGCCGATCATCATCGCCGACCGCCCGCTCGACTGCGTGGCACTGGGGTCGGGCAAGTGCGTCGAGGAGTTCGAGGCACTGCAGCAGGTCCTCATCTCGGAGCCTCGCCGCTAGAGCGCAGCGCGCTCGAGGCGTCCGCCTCGTCGCCTGACGCGGTCCGCGAGACACTGTCACCATGCTGTCGCGTCGTACCCGCATCCTCCTTGCGGTTCTCGTCGTCGCGTCGCTGACCTTCGTCATCCTCGACCTGCGCGGCGGCCAGGGTCCCTTCTCGAGCGTGCGCACCGTCGCGTCGAACGTGCTCGGCGGTCTCGAGCGCGCTGCCGCGACGGTCTTCTCGCCGGTCACCGGCGCGGGCAGCTGGTGGTCGGACATGCGCGACCAGGCAGCGCAGATCGACGCCCTCGAGACGGAGAACAGCCGCCTGCGCAGCGAGCTCGACACCCTCACGAACGACCGGGCACGGGCCGATGCGCTCGATGCGCTGCTGCGGGTGTCCAGTGTGGGCGGCTACCGGTTCGTGCCCGCCGAGGTCATCTCCGTCGGGCCGGCGCAGGACTTCTCCTGGACCATCACCATCGACGCCGGTCGCAACGACGGCATCGAGGCGGACATGTCCGTCATCAACGGGGACGGCCTCGTGGGCCGGGTCACCAAGACCACGGCGAGCACCTCGACCGTGGTCCTCATCGTGGACGCCACCTCAGCCGTGGGCGGCCGGGTCGCGACGACGGAGGAGATCGGCATCGTCGCGGGCACCGGGCGCCAGGACTCGCTCGAGTTCCAGCTGCTGGACCCGATGGCAGACGTGCGCGTGGGCGACGCCCTGGTCACCTTCGGGTCGAAGGGCGGCCGGCCGTACGCCCCAGGGCTGCCCATCGGGGAGGTCGTCGATGTGGGCGGCGCCCCCGGACAGCTCACGAGGGTCGCGAGCGTCCGGCCGTTCGTCGACGTCTCGCAGCTGAGCATCGTCGGGGTGGTGACGAAGCCGCCGCGTGAGGATCCGCGCGACTCCGTCCTCGCCAGGAGCGACAGCATCCCCACCACCGCCCCCACCCCGGCCCCGCTCGGCGGCGTCGACGGCGATGCCACGGCCCCCGAGGAGGAGACGGCGGCGACGCGCAAGGAGGCCGACTCCTCCGCTGCGGCGACCCCCGCCCCCGAGAAGGAGACCCCGGCCAGCCTGCAGCCGCAGGAGTCCGGCGGCGCGGACGGGAACGGCTAGCCGTGCTCTGGCGCCAGGCGCTCATCATCGGCTCGCTGATCCTGGCCGCGGTCATCGTCGAGCTCACCCTGCTGACCCGCCTGGGCCTGCCGGGGGCGACCCCCGACCTCGTGGTGGTGACGATCGTGGCCATCGCCCTGGCCATGGGCCCCACCCAGGGTGCGGTCGCGGGCTTCACCGCAGGGGTCCTGATCGACCTCGCGCCTCCCGGCGACACGCTGCTCGGCGTGAACGCCCTGGTCTACGTGGCCATCGGCTTCGTCACCGGAGTCGCCATCGACCCGCGTGACCGCACGGTGCCGATCATGATCGGCGTCGTGGGCCTGGCGGCCGCCGCGGCCGCCGTCGGCACGGCGGCCCTCGACACCCTGCTGGGCAGCGACCGCGTCGTGTGGGGGGACATGCCGGCCATGCTCCTGACGACCGCCCTGTACGCCGTGATCATGGCGCCGCCTGTGATCCTGGGCGTGGCCTGGCTGGTCCGGCGGGCGACGCCGGAGGTGCTCGTCGCCTGATGTGCCCCGGAATATTCCCGGCATAAGCCGCAAAGCAGGGCATCGGGAACCGGTCGACCCGCGCACACGTCGTACCGTCATACCTGGTCATCCCGACGGACCGCCCTGTGGCGGACCCGCGGGAACGTGCGTGCGGATGCCGAAGGGAGCGTGCCCGTGAGCGAGCGCTCCAACCTGCGCCTGCTCGTCCTCGGGGTCCTCGTGGTGTCCCTGCTGGGCACCCTGCTCGCGCGCGCCTTCTACCTGCAGGTCCTCGAAGGGGCCGAGTACCGGGCCGCCGCCGCGGACAACACCGTTCGCGATGTCGTCGATCCGGCCGTGCGCGGCCTGATCCTGGACCAGGCCGGGCGCCCCCTCGTCGCCAACCGGACGTCGATCGTGGTGACCGTGGACCGCCAGGAGCTCGCGAAGGAGGACGACGACGGCGCGGCCGTCGTCAAGCGCCTCGCCGCGATCCTCGACACCACGCCGGCGAAGATCAGCGATCGCCTCGTGCCGTGCGGCACCGAGGGCGCGAAGCCCCCGCCCGTGTGCTGGAACGGATCCCCGTACCAGCCCGTCCCGGTGGCCAACGACGTCGACCCGCAGACGGCCCTGACGATCATGGAGCGTCGTCTGGACTTCCCGGGCATCTCCGCGCGGCTCGAGGCGGTCCGCGAGTACCCCGCGCCGTTCAACGTCAACGCCGCGCACATGCTCGGCTACCTCGGGCCGGTCACCGAGGAGCAGCTCACCGAGCAGGGCGACTCGACCGCGTACGACCGGCTGCGCCGCACCGATGTGGTCGGTCGCACGGGCCTGGAGAGCGTCTACGACGAGGCCCTGCGCGGCAAGCCCGGGATCACCACGCTCGCCGTCGACACGGCCGGGAACGTGACCGGGACGCTCGAGCAGCAGGATCCGCAGGCCGGCAACTACGTGGTGACCAGCATCGATGCCAAGCTGCAGGCGGTCGTCGAGGAGCAGCTGGTGGCGGCCGTCCGTCGTGCGCAGGCCCAGGGCTATGGCGGCAAGTCGGGCGCGGCCGTCGTCATTGACGTCCGCACGGGGCAGGTGCTGGCGATGGCGAGCTACCCCACCTACGACCCCTCCATCTGGATCGGCGGCGTCAGCAAGAAGCAGTTCAAGGAGCTCATCGACAGCGAGTCGCTCTCGTCCAACGCCTACCAGGGGCAGTTCGCGCCGGGCTCGACCTACAAGGTGGTCAGCACTGCGGCAGCCGGTGACGCGGGGTTCAACCTCTACGACATCTACAACTGCCCGAGCAGCCTGACCATCGGCCCGCAGACCTTCCGCAACTTCGAGTCCGCCGGCTACGGCCCGATCTCGCTCACCCGCGCACTCGAGGTGTCGTGCAACACCGTCTTCTACGGCATCGCGCGGACGATGTGGCAGGACGCCGGCGGTCCCGATGCCGATCGCGACGCATCGGACCCCATCGCCAGTGCTGCTGCCGCCTTCGGGCTCGGTGCCAAGACCGGCATCGACCTGCCGGGTGAGGCAACCGGGCGGATCTCGAGCCGGGCCTTCAAGTACGACAACTGGGAGTCCATGAAGGACACCTGGTGCCGCAACGCGGAGCAGGGCTATCCCGAGACCCGCAAGACCGACCCGAAGCTCGCCGACTACTACACGGCGCTCGACAAGGAGAACTGCACCGACGGGTACCAGTGGCGAGCCGGCGATGCGCTGAACGCCGCCATCGGGCAGGGCGACACGACGGTGACGCCCCTGCAGATGGCCATGGTCTACTCCGCGATCGCCAACGGCGGCAAGCTCTACCAGCCGCAGGTGGCCAAGGGGATCCTCAGCGCCTCCGGCGAGGTCGTCGACGAGTTCGAGCCCATCCTGAAGGGCAAGGTGGACGTGCCCAAGTCGGCCATCAAGTTCCTCAAGCGGTCGCTGCCGGGCGTGACCACCGACGGCTCGGGCGAGACGCCCTTCGTCGGCTTCCCCCTCGACCAGATCCCTGTCGCCTCCAAGACGGGCTCGGCCCAGGTCACCGGCGACAAGGCCTCGACCTCGTGGTTCGCCTCATACGCGCCGGCCGACAAGCCGCGCTACGCCGTGGTGATGATGGTCACCGAGGGCGGCACCGGGTCGAAGACCTCCGGACCGAGTGTCCGAAAGATCTACGAGGCGCTGTTCGGCGTGAAGAATGGGGTCGTGCGCCCCAACACCAGCGTGCTCGTCGGCGGTGAGCCGAAGTCGGGGCTGCCGACGGTACGGCCCGACGGCAGCCCCGTGACGCCCAAGGGCGCGAACGCCGGAGTGGCTGCCTCTCGGCCACAGGGGAGTGCCTCATGACCACGCTGTTCACCCAGGAAGCCGGATCGCGGTCGTCGTCACGGGCGGGCGGCTACTGGCGAGACCTCGACTGGATCCTCCTCATCGCCGCGTTCGCCACCACGGTGTTCGGGTCGATGCTGGTGTGGTCCGCCAGCCGTGCGGACATGGCGTCCGACAGCGACCCGCAGTCCTACCTCAAGCGGCATGCGCTCAACATCGCCATCGGGGTCGTTCTGGGGTTCTTCGCCTCGCGCGTCGACTACCGGTGGCTGCGCGCGTACACCCCGATCATCTACGGCCTCTCGATGTTCATGCTCTTCCTGCCCTTCGTCCCCGGCCTCGGCACCCAGATCGCGGGAGCCCGGGCATGGATCGACCTGCCGGGCGGGATGACGGTCCAGCCGTCGGAGTTCGCGAAGGTGGCCGTCATCCTCATGATGGCCGTGCTGCTGTCCGAGAAGCGTGATGTCGAGAGCGAGCCCCGGGACCGCGACGTGCTGCTGGCCCTGGCCGTCGCCGTGTTCCCCATCCTCGTCGTGCTCGTGCAGAACGACACCGGAACGGTCCTCATCCTCGGATCGGTCGCGCTGTCGGTCATCGCGGTCTCCGGTGCGCGGACCCGGTGGGTCGTCGGCCTCATCGGCGGCGCCATCATCGGGATCGTGCTGGCCATCCAGCTCGGCCTGCTGAAGGAGTACCAGGTCCAGCGGCTCACCTCGTTCATCAATCCGACGGCGGACGTCTCGAGCGCCGCCTACAACGCCAACCAGGCGCGCATCGCGATCGGCGGTGGCGGCTGGCTCGGCTACGGCCTCTTCCAGGGTCCCCAGACGCAGGGCAAGTTCGTCCCGGTGAACGAGAGCGACTTCATCTTCACGGTGGTCGGGGAGGAGCTCGGGTTCCTCGGCAGCGCGGTGCTGATCGTCCTGCTGGGCGTCGTCCTGTGGCGTGCCGTGGTCATCGCGTATCGCGCCGACGACCTCTTCGGCCGCCTGGTCGCGACGGGCATCGTGGCGTGGCTGGCGTTCCAGATGTTCGAGAACATCGGCATGTCCCTCGGGATCATGCCGATCACCGGCATCCCGCTACCGCTGGTGTCGGCCGGAGGCACGTCGATGATGGCCACCTGGATAGCCATCGGACTGCTGCAGAACGTCCGCCTGCACGCCGTCCGTGCCGGCGTCTGACGCCCGTCGCCAAACCGCCGACCTTGAGGTTGGCGCTAGCTCCAGGGCCGGAAACCGCCCCCAACCTCAAGCTGGGCGACGTGGCGGACTCCACCCGCTCCTCCACAGGATGGGGCGGAGCACCCCCGGAATGTACGCGTCCTGACGCGTGTCCGCCCACGTGAACCGGACCATGGAGACACCCGGTTGACCCAGGAATGCGTTCTGCCGTCGACGGTCGTGGAGAAGAGCCTGGGGCAACTCGTGGACGCTGCGCCCGTCGGCCTCGACGATCAGCCATCCGCCCGATGGCAGTCGATACCCCAGATCGCCGTAGCCGAGAAGGACTCCGTCCGTGCTGAGCACCGGGGCCTGCAGCTGATCCGGCGGAAGGCCCGCGTCGTCGGCTCGCAGACGAACCCGCGTCTCCAGTGGAGATTGGGCGCCGACCCTCGCCTCCCCTAGATGCCGTCGCCCCGCGACGCAGTTGCGTCGGCGCGCCATGAGGTCACGCACGGTCACGATGTCACGCGGGTGTAGCAGCCCCTGATCGAGTGCGGAATCCACGCACGACACCGCCACGAATCGGGGGAGGAGACGACACACGTCGGCCAGCGTTCGTAGGAGGGAGGTCACTCGTAGGCCATTCACGATGATGAGGTCCGAGTCAGGGATGTCCCAGAAGTGCAGATCAATGCCTTCCCGCTGCCGGCGTTCCAGGCCAGGCGGCAAGGCGAACTGAGGGACCCACGCCTGCGGAACGCCCGCCAAGCCGTGAACGGCGGCGGCCGAGCCGGCAACCACGATTGCCTCCGGCCCGGCGTGCAGGGCAGCGGCAGCGATTCGATCCCCGCTGGAGGTGGCCTCGACGGGTGCGTACACGCCCCGAAAGGGACGGGTCAGTCGGCCCGCATCCACATCGCGCTTGAGGGCATCGCGGCTCTCGCCGGCGGCCACGGCGTCGGGCAGTCGAGTGGGGGCGAGAATGCGGCGCGAACTCGCCGACGTGGAATGGGGCACGCTGCGACTGTGTCCTTCGCCCGGATGTGAGTGCGCTCGGAACCTGCCCCTGTGGACGGCCTACGGGTCCCGGGCCAGTGTGGGGACAGCCGACCTTGAGCTTTGGTGCGCCCAGCCGGGCCCGATGAAGCGCCAACCTCAAGGTCGGCGTTCGGCGGGGGTGGGCGGCCGCGGGTATCCTGCGTCGGTGACTCCCCCCGGCACCTCCGCAGCCACCCCCGGCACGTCCGCCGTCGCCAGCCCGCGCGGCGCCAGCGTCTTCGACCGCCTCGAGGAGCTGCTCCCGCTCGTGACCAAGCCGATCCAGTACGTCGGCGGCGAGGTCAATGCGGTCACGAAGGACTGGGACGCTGCCGAGGTGCATTGGGCACTCATGTACCCGGACGCGTACGAGGTGGGCGCCCCCAACCAGGGCGTGCAGATCCTGTACGAGGTGATCAACGAGCGCGACGACGCGCTGGCCGAGCGCACCTATGCGGTGTGGCCGGACCTCGAGGCCCTGATGCGCGAGCACGACGTGCCCGCAGTTCACGGTCGACGCCCACCGCGCCGTCGGCGACTTCGACGTGTTCGGGCTCTCGTTCAGCACCGAGCTGGGCTACACGAACATGCTCACCGCGATCGACCTCGCCGGGGTGCCGCTGCTGGCCGCCGATCGGGACGAGACCCACCCCGTCGTCGTCGCCGGCGGCCATGCCGCCTTCAACCCCGAGCCGATCGCCGACTTCGTCGACGCGGCCGTGCTGGGCGACGGCGAGGAGGCGGTGCTCCTCATCACCGACATCGTCCGCGACTGGAAGCGCGCCGGACGCCCCGGGGGCCGCGAGGGGCTCCTGCTCCAGCTGGCACTGACCGGCTCGATCTACGTCCCCCGGTTCTACGACGTCGACTACCTCGAGGACGGTCGCATCCAGCGCGTCGCCCCGAACCGGCCCGACGTCCCGTGGCGCGTTCGCAAGCACACCCTCATGAACCTCGATGACTGGGCCTACCCGAAGAACCCCCTCGTCCCGCTGGCCGAGACGGTCCACGAGCGCATGGGCGTCGAGATCTTCCGGGGCTGCACGCGCGGCTGCCGCTTCTGCCAGGCGGGGATGATCACCCGACCCGTGCGCGAGCGCAGCATCACCAGCATCGCCGAGATCGTGGAGAACGGACTGAAGAAGACGGGCTTCGAGGAGGTGGGCCTGCTCTCGCTGTCGAGCGCCGACCACTCCGAGATCGCCGATATCGCCCGCAACCTGGCCGACCGCTACGAGGACAGCAAGACGTCGCTGTCCCTGCCGAGCACGCGCGTCGACGCCTTCAACGTCGACCTCGCCAACGAGCTGTCGCGCAACGGCCGCCGGAGCGGGCTCACGTTCGCCCCCGAGGGTGGCAGCGAGCGCATGCGCAAGGTGATCAACAAGCAGGTCACCGAGGAGGACCTCATCCGCACGGTCACCACGGCGTACGCCGGCGGGTGGAGGCAGGTCAAGCTCTACTTCATGTGCGGCCTGCCCACGGAGACGGACGACGACGTCCTGCAGATCGCCGAGCTCGCCCGCGAGGTCATCAAGGCCGGCCGTGAGGCCGCGGGTACCAAGGACATCCGCTGCACGGTCTCGATCGGCGGCTTCGTGCCGAAGCCGCACACGCCGTTCCAGTGGGCCGCCCAGCTCGACCATGAGACCACCGATGCGCGCCTCCACAAGCTGCGTGACGCCATCCGCGCGGACAAGCAGTACGGCAAGGTGATCGGCCTGCGCTACCACGATGGCAAGCCCGGGATCGTCGAGGGACTGCTGTCCCGAGGCGACCGGCGCGTCGGCGCGGTGATCCTGCAGGCGTGGCGGAACGGCCAGCGCTTCGACGGCTGGAGCGAGCACTTCTCGTACGACAGGTGGATGACCGCTGCGGAGTCCGCCCTCGTGGACCAGCCCGTCGATGTCGACTGGTTCACCATCCGCGAGCGCCAGCGCACCGAGGTGCTGCCCTGGGACCACCTCGACTCGGGGCTCGACGCCGAGTGGCTCTGGGAGGACTGGCAGGACGCCCTTGCCGAGGTCGCGGTGGACGACTGCCGCTGGACCCCGTGCTTCGACTGCGGCGTCTGCGACCAGATGGACACCGAGATCCAGGTCGGGCCGACCGGAGTCGTGAACCTGCCCATGCCCGCGCTTCCCGAGCGCAACCCCGTGCTCGCCTCCGCGGGCGACTGAGCCGTGGCCCGGAGACCACCCGAGCGCGACGTCGCCCCCACGGTGCAGCGGCTTCGGCTGCGCTACGCCAAGCGCGGCCGACTGAGGTTCTCCAGCCACCGGGACTTCCAGCGGGCGCTGGAGCGCGCCCTGCGTCGGGCCGAGATCCCGATGGCCTACAGCGCCGGCTTCTCGCCGCACCCCAAGGTCTCCTATGCCAACTCGGCGCCCACCGGAGTGGCGAGCGAGGCGGAGTACGTGGAGATCGGAGTCGTGCAGGCGTGCGACCCGGTCGCCGTGCGGGACGCGCTGGACGCCGCACTCCCGCCCGGCCTCGATGTGGTCGAGGTGGTCGAGGCCCGCACGCCGGACTTCGCCAACCGGCTCGAGGCGAGCCTCTGGCGGGTCGAGCTCCCCGGGGTCGGGCTCGAGCAGGCCCAGGAGGCGGTCGTGCGGCTCCTGGAGGCGGACGAGGTCCTCGTGGAGCGGCTCATGAAGAACGGACGCCGCACCTTCGACGCCCGGGGGCCCGTGATCCGGGCCGAGTGCGCGGCGGCCACCGATGACGATGCCGACTGTGCGATACTCACCTTGGTCGTAAGGCACGGAACACCGTCCGTACGACCCGACGACGTTCTGTCCGCGCTTCGTCGCGTGGCTGACCTCGTGCCGCCGAAGCCCCCACGGGTGACCCGGCTGGCACAGGGGCCGCTCGACGAGGTCGGAGTCTCGGTGACCGACCCTTTCGCCCCTGACCGGGCCGGGTAGGCCGCAGCCAGACCTGGCGAGGCTCCGAAGGCTGGACGCCGCCGGCGGAGCGAGTCCGCCCGCGCCCCATGCGCGCACCTCGCCCCGCACCCACGAAGGCTTGACGAGGGTCCGGACCCCCCGACCCCTCGCCCGAGAGGTGCGCACGGCCTGGCGACAGCCGGTCGATGCGCCGCTAAGGAGCACGGCCACATGGTCGACGAGAACAGCACCGACACCACCACCGCAGACCCGAGCGCCGGGACCGCCAAGCGCGTCCGGCGCCGCGCCGCCAGCCGTCCCGCGGGCCCGCCCGCCGAGACCGCCCCCGCCGTGAGCGTGCCTGAGCCTGCGGCGGCTGCGCCGTCGGCGGAGAAGGCGACGAAGAAGACGTCCGCCAAGAAGGCCACGGCCAAGAAGACCACGGCCAAGAAGACGGCCGACGCAGCCCCCGAGGCAGTCGCCGACGCAGCCCCCGAGGCAGTCGCCGAGAAGCCGGCCAAGCGGACCAGCCGCACGACGAAGAAGGCTTCCGCCAAGCCCTCGACCGACGAGGCCGACGGCGGTACCCCTGCCGACGCGTCGCCCGACGCCGCCGCGCGCATGGCCGCGCCGGCCCTCGTGGCCCCGCTCTTCCAGGCGCCCGATGTGGAGGCCGCAGAGGCCACGGCCAAGCCGGCTCGGCGCTCGCGCCGCAAGGCGACCGAGGCTGCCCCTGAGGTGCAGGACGACGAGGCTGCCGCAGAGACCACGCAGGGTGCCGAGGACGGCGAGGGCGCTGAGGACGAGGCGGGCGACGACGCCAGCCGCCGCCGCCGTCGGCGTCGTGGCGGACGCGGCCGCAAGCGCCGCACGGGGGAGGACGACGAGGCCTCGGCCGACGAGGCTCCCACCGGTGCCGACGACCAGCCTGAGGCCGGCGACGACGAGGACGGGGAAGGCGGCGCCACGAAGCGCCGTCGTCGCCGCCGCCGTCGCGGGGGAGACGGTGACCTCGAGGGCGCATCGGATGATCCGCCGAACACCGTCGTCCGCGTCCGCGAGCCGCGGTCCAGGGGTGTTGACCGTGGCGACCGTGGCGGCGATGACGTCACGAGCCTGCGCGGCTCCACTCGCCTGGAGGCCAAGAAGCAGCGACGACGTGAGGGCCGCGAGGCTGGTCGTCGCCGCGCACCGATCCTGACCGAGTCCGAGTTCCTTGCCCGCCGCGAGTCGGTCAACCGCGTCATGGTCGTCCGCCAGAAGGGCGACCGCACGCAGATCGCGGTCCTCGAGGACGGCGTCCTCGTCGAGCACTACGTCACGCGCGGCTCGCAGTCCTCGATGGTGGGCAACGTGTACCTCGGCCGCGTGCAGAACGTGCTGCCGAGCATGGAGGCGGCCTTCGTCGACATCGGCCGCGGCCGCAACGCCGTGCTCTACGCGGGCGAGGTGAACTGGGACGCGGCCGGCCTCGAGGGGCAGCCGAAGCGCATCGAGTTCGCACTGAAGTCGGGTGACCCGGTCCTCGTCCAGGTCACGAAGGACCCGGTGGGGCAGAAGGGCGCCCGCCTCACGAGCCAGATCTCGCTCCCCGGCCGATTCCTCGTCTACGTGCCGGACGGCTCGATGACCGGCATCAGCCGCAAGCTGCCCGACACCGAGCGCAGCCGGCTCAAGTCCATCCTCAAGCGCGTGATGCCCGAGGACGCCGGAGTCATCGTCCGCACGGCAGCCGAGGGGGCGCCGGAGGAGGCGCTCGAGCAGGACGTCGCCAGGCTGACCGCCCAGTGGGAGGACATCACGTCCGCCACCAAGTCGGCCACGCCGCCGACCCTGCTCTACAGCGAGCCGGACCTGGCGATCAAGGTCGTGCGCGACATCTTCAACGAGGACGTCAACACCCTCGTCGTCTCCGGCGACACCGCGTGGACGGCCCTGAGCGCCTACACCGGCGCAGTCGCGCCCGACCTGGCCGACCGCCTCCAGCACTGGGTGAGCCCCGGCGACCTGTTCACCGAGTACCGCGTGGACGAGCAGCTCATGAAGGCACTGGACCGCAAGGTCTACCTGCCGTCCGGCGGCTCGCTGGTGATCGACCGTACCGAGGCGATGACCGTCGTCGACGTCAACACCGGCAAGTTCACCGGACAGGGCGGCAACCTCGAGCAGACGGTCACGCGCAACAACCTCGAGGCCGCCGAGGAGATCGTCCGCCAGCTGCGGCTGCGCGACATCGGCGGCATCATCGTCGTCGACTTCATCGACATGGTGCTCGAGAGCAACCGCGACCTCGTGCTCCGCAGGCTCGTCGAGTGCCTCGGGCGCGACCGCACCAAGCACCAGGTGGCCGAGGTCACCTCGCTGGGGCTGGTCCAGATGACCCGCAAGCGCATCGGCTCGGGGCTCATCGAGTCCTTCTCCGAGAACTGCGAGCACTGTGGTGGCCGCGGGATCCGGGTGTCGCTGCACGCCGACCACGACCACGCGGATGCGTCGCCGAAGCATCGCAAGCCCGCCAACGCCGTCGACCCGGCCGATGTCGCAGCCCGCGCCCTGGCCGCCCACGAGACCGACGAGGTGTCCGAGGTCACACCGGCCGACGGTGCCGAGGCGATCGAGGTCGCAGCGGTGCCCGTCGACGTCATCGAGGAGGCGATCCACGAGGCGGAGGCCGTCGAGGCCGCGTCCGAGGACGCTCCCGAGGCAGCCGAGGCCGAGCTCCAGCCGGATGTGGCCGAGGCGACCTCCTGAGGGGGCGGTTTGACCCCCAGACGGGGTCGTCCGTATCCTTGACCCTTGTGCCACCGGGCGTTACCCGCGGGCACGTCCCAGACGACAGGAGTTAGTGGTGTACGCCATCGTTCGCGCCGGCGGCCGGCAGGAGAAGGTCGCTGTTGGCGACGTCGTTGTGATGGACCGTCAGGTCGGAGAGCCGGGCTCGTCCCTGGCCCTGCCCGTCCTGCTCCTCGTCGATGGCGCTGCCGTCACGTCGGATCCCACCGTCCTGGCCAAGGCCAGCGTCACGGCGGAGATCGTCGATCACCGCCGCGGCCCCAAGATCGACATCCTCAAGTACAAGAACAAGACCGGCTACCGCCGTCGTCAGGGGCACCGTCAGGACCTCACGGCGGTCAAGGTCACCGACATCACCCCCGGGAAGTGAACTGATGGCACACAAGAAGGGCGCATCCAGCACCCGCAACGGCCGCGACTCGAACGCGCAGCGCCTCGGCGTCAAGCGGTTCGGCGGCCAGGCGGTCAACGCCGGCGAGATCATCGTCCGTCAGCGTGGCACCCACTTCCACCCGGGTGACAACGTCGGTCGCGGTGGCGACGACACCCTGTTCGCCCTCTCGGCGGGCAAGGTCGAGTTCGGCACCCACCGGGGTCGTCGCGTCGTCAACATCGTCGCCGGCGAGTAGCCGAGCAGGCTCACAATCATCGAAGAGGCGGGCCTTCGGGCCCGCCTTCTTTCGTTGAGTGTCGAGTTGTCGGGGCATTCGGCGAGGCCGAACGCCCGACAACTCGCCACTCGACAACAATCGGAAGGCATGATTCGACAATGACCACCTTCGTCGACGAGGTCACGCTGCATGCGCAGGCGGGCGACGGTGGCAACGGCTGCGCCTCGGTCATGCGCGAGAAGTTCAAGCCACTGGGCGGCCCCGATGGCGGCAACGGCGGTGCCGGCGGAGACGTCGTTGCCGTGGTCGACCCCAGCGTCACGACGCTGCTCGAGTTCCACCGCGGACCCCACAAGAAGGCGGCCAACGGCAAGCCCGGTGCCGGCGACCACCGCCATGGGGCCAAGGCCGCCGATGTCATCCTGCGCGTGCCCAGCGGCACGATCGTGCGGACGGCGGGGGGAGAGGTCCTGGCCGACCTGGTAGGCGCAGGCGCCTCCTACGTCATCGCCCGTGCGGGCCGAGGCGGACTCGGCAACGCCGCGCTCGCCTCGCCGCGTCGGCGGGCTCCGGGCTTCGCGCTCCTGGGCGAGCCCGGGGAGCACCGCGACGTCGTGCTCGAGCTCAAGCTCGTCGCCGATGTCGCGCTCGTCGGGTTCCCGAGCGCCGGCAAGTCCAGCGTCGTGGCGGCCATGTCGGCGGCTCGGCCCAAGATCGCGGACTACCCGTTCACCACGCTGGTCCCCAACCTCGGCGTCGTGACGGCCGGCGAGGTCGTCTTCACGGTCGCCGACGTGCCCGGCCTCATCCCGGGCGCGAGTCAGGGCAAGGGCCTGGGCCTGGAGTTCCTGAGGCATGTCGAGCGCTGCAGCGTCCTCGTCCACGTCCTCGACTGCGCGACGATCGATCCCGGTCGCGACCCCATCGATGACCTCGACACGATCGAGAACGAGCTCGCCCTGTACGGGGGGCTCGACGACCGCCCGAGGCTGGTGGCGCTCAACAAGATCGACGTGCCCGACGCCCGGGTGCTCGCGGAGATGGTGCGGCCGATCCTCGAGGAGCGCGGCTACCAGGTGTTCGAGATCTCGGCCGCCACGCACGAGGGCCTGCGTCCGCTGTCCTTCGCGATGTCCGAGAAGGTGCTCGCCGCCCGCGCTGCGGCGGAGCCCGACGAGAACGTCCGCCCGGTCATCACCCCCAAGGCCGTCGACGATGCCGGCTTCACCGTCACCGTGGAGCCGGAGGGTTACCGCGTGCGCGGCGCCCGGCCCGAGAGGTGGGTGCGGCAGACCGACTTCAGCAACGACGAGGCCGTCGGCTACCTCGCCGACCGGCTGGCGCGGCTCGGCGTCGAGGACGAGCTCGTCAAGAAGGGGGCTGCCCCCGGCGCCACCGTGATGATCGGCGGCGACGATGCCGTCGTCTTCGACTTCCACCCGACGCTGCAGGCCGGCATCGCCCCGCACGCCGGGCCCCGTGGCTCCGACGTCAGGCTGGAGGCGTGGGTCGAGGATCTCCCCGGGGTCGAGCCGTGACCTCGCAGGCGATGCGTGCGCGCATCGCGTCGGCGCCGCGCATCGTCGTGAAGGTCGGGTCGTCCTCGCTGACCAGGGCCGGCGGCGGTCTCGACGTCGAGCGCATCGACGCCCTGGTCGCGGAGATCGCAGCCCGCCGTGCGGCGGGTCATCAGGTGGTTCTCGTGTCGAGCGGCGCCATCGCGACCGGCTTCCCGGCGCTCGGACTGAAGCGGCGTCCTCGTGACCTGGCGACGCAGCAGGCGGCAGCGTCGGTCGGCCAGGGTGTCCTGGTCGCCCAGTACAGCAGCGCGTTCTCCCAGCACGGCCTCACCGTGGGCCAGGTGCTCGTGACCGCCGATGACGTCATCCGGCGCAGCAACTACCGCAACGCCCAGCGCACGCTCTTCCGGCTCCTCGACCTCGGGGTCGTCCCCATCGTGAACGAGAACGACACCGTCGCCACGGACGAGATCCGGTTCGGGGACAACGACCGGCTCGCCGCCCTCGTCGCCCACGTCGTGCAGGCTGACGCCCTGGTCCTCCTCTCCGACGTTGACGGCCTCTTCGACGGCCCGCCGTCGCGCGCGGGAACCACGATGATCACCGACGTCCGCGGGCCCGCGGACCTGGCCGGCGTGCGCATCGGCGGAACCGGTGGCGCGGGCGTGGGCCTCGGTGGCATGTCGACCAAGGTCGAGGCCGCAGCCATCGCCACGAGTGCAGGCATTCCCGTGCTCCTCGCGTCTGCGGCCCAGGTGTCCGCGGCCCTCACCACGGCCGAGGTGGGCACGGTGTTCCATCCGACCGGCGAGCGCTCGTCGACCCGGATGCTCTGGCTCGAGCACGCGACGTCCCCGCGCGGCGGCCTGACCCTCGACGCGGGCGCCGTCGTCGCGGTCGTGCAGCGCCGACTGTCGTTGCTGCCCGCTGGCATCACCGGCATCACCGGCACCTTCGTGGCGGGGGATCCGGTCGACCTTCTGGACGAAAACGGCAACATCGTGGCCCGGGGTCTGGTCAACTTTGACGCACACGAGCTGCCGGGCCTCCTCGGTCGCTCGACCCGGGAACTGGCGCGTGAGTTCGGGCCGGCATATGAGCGCGAGGTCGTCCACCGTGACGACCTGGTGGTCCTGACGACCTGAGCCACCGCCGTTCGACACGTGGAGGGGTGGCGACGTGGACGCGGTCGAACCCCTGCGCCTGCACACGGTCGGGGACGCGGCTGCCGGTGGCCCGGACATGCGCTCGATGTGGCACATCACCCTGACGGTCGCCGGCCCGACGGTGCCCGAGCCCGTCATCAAGGGGGCGCTCGAGCGGCTGAGCGACGAGCACCCGTTCCTGCTCTCCGGCCGGTACGCCGCGGACCGGGCCGAGGTCCGGTACTGGGAGGAGGCGACCGATGTCGCCGCCGCCCTGCGCATGGCCGTGCTGCTGTGGGATGAGCACATCGCGTCCGCCCAGCTGCCGCCGTGGCGGGTCGTCGGCGTCGAGGTCGTCGACCGGGAGACGTTCCACCGGCGGGGCCGGTTCATCCACGAGCAGCCTGGCCTTGTCGCCGCGGGCCGCGTCATCCCCTTCTGACGCAGCCGCACGGAGCGGGCCCGCCCGCGTGAGAGCCTTGACGGCATGGACGTGCGCGACGCCGCTGCCCGGTTCGCCCCCGAGCTCACCTACCTCGACACCGCGACGGTCGGGCTCCCGCCCGACGTCGCTGTCGATGCCGCCCGACTCGATCTCGACCGATGGCAGGCCGGCCGTCTCGTGCCAACCGAGTATGACGCGCTGATCCACCGAGCCCGTCAGGCGTATGCGCGCCTGGTGGGCGGATCGGCCGACCGCGTCGGGATCGTCTCGCAGGTCTCAGTCGCCACCGGCGTCGCTGCCTCGGCGCTCCGCCCTGGCGACCAGGTGCTCCTCGCCGAGGAGGACTTCACCTCGGTCCTCTTCCCGTTCCTGCAGATGCAGGAGGTCGGGGTCGACGTGCGAGTGGTACCACTCGACGGCCTGCTCGAGGCGATCGGTCCGGCCACGACGATGGTCGCGGTCAGTGCCGTGCAGTCGGCGGACGGTCGGGTGCTCGATCTCGACGCACTGCACGCCGCCGCGACCGCGCACGACTGCCTGACCTACGTCGACACCACGCAGGCGGCCAGCTGGCTGGACATCGGGGCCGATCGCTTCGATATCACCGCCTGCGGTGCGTACAAGTGGCTGTGCTGCCCCCGCGGAACCGGCTTCATCACCGTCGCCCCCGCCGTGGTCGACCGCCTCACGCCGGTGGCCGCCGGCTGGTACGCGGGGGAGGATCCGTGGTCCTCGATCTACCGTCCCCCGGTGCGGCTCGCCGTCGACGGGCGCCGGTTCGACGTGTCACCGGCCTGGGCCGGCTGGGTCGCGGCGGCGCCCACCCTCGAACTGCTCGCGGAGGTGGGCACGGGCGCCATCGGTGCGCACGACGTGCGGCTGGCGAACCGCCTGCGGGCGGGCATCGGTCTGCCGCCGTCCGACAGCGCGATCGTCTCGCTCGACCTGCCGGGCGCGGTCGACGCCCTGCGGGCAGCGGGCATCGCGTGCGCCGGCCGCGACGGGCGCGTGCGGCTGGCCTGCCACCTGTACGTGACCGAGGAGGACGTCGCCCGCGCGAGTGCGGTCCTGCGCGACGTGGCTGGCGGGGCGGGTGCCCCGCCGGGCGGGGTGGGCTGAGCGCATGGCCGACGATTCCCCTGTCCCTGGTGCCCCTGGTGACGGCGCTCCCGCCGTCACCACCGCGTGCGACGACGCCCTCGGCGACCACGACGCCGTGTCCCTGCTGGCCGCCATCGATGCGGGCCAGGTGCATCGCGACGAGGTCCTGGCCGCCGCGGTGGCCAGGGCCCGCGTGGCCGACGATCGGCTGAACGCGGTGGCCGCCTGGGTGCGCGTCGCCCATCTCGGGCTCGGGTCCGTTCGCAGGACTGCCCTCCTTCATCAAGGACAACGAGAGCGTCGCCGGGCTGCCTGAGCGGATGGGGTCACGGGCCGTGTCGCCGGGCCCTTCGCCGTCGTCGTCGGAGTTCGTGGTGCAGTTCGAACGGCTCGGCTTCACCGTCCTCGGCACGTCGACGATGCCCGAGTTCGGGCTGACCGCGACGACGGAGCCGCTCCTGGGCGGCCCGACGCTCAACCCGTGGAACCCCGCTCACTCCACCGGCGGGTCGTCGGGAGGCGCGGCCGCGCTGGTGGCCTCGGGCGTCACTCCGATCGCGCACGGCAACGACGGTGGCGGGTCCATTCGCATCCCGGCGTCGTGCACCGGGCTGGTCGGGCTGAAGCCCTCACGCGGGCGGCTCGTGACGAGGCAGGGGCTGGAGCACCTGCCCGTCGCGATCTCCACGCAGGGCGTCCTGACCCGCAGCGTGCGTGACACCGCCCTGTTCTACGCCGAGATGGAGCGGGTGCATCCCTTGCTGCCGCCCATCGGCCATGTCACCCGTCCGCTCGCTGGCCGCCTGCGCATCGCGGTCGTCACCGAGGGCTTGGGCGGAATGGCCGTCCACCCCGACGTGCGGCACGCCGTCGAGCGGGCCGCCCACGCCTGCGAGCACCTCGGCCACGCCGTGGAGGCGATCCCGTACCCGGCGACCGAGCAGTTCGGCCGCGACTTCCTGAGGTACTGGGCCCTGCTCGCCTTCGCCATCGAGCACGGCGGCACACGCCTGTATGGCCCCGGCTTCGACCGCACCCGGCTCGAGCCGCTGACCCTCGGCCTCAGCCGGTTCGCCCGGTCCCTCGCCCCGACGATGCCCGCCACCATCGCCCGGCTGCGCCGCTTCGAGCGGGACCACGCCCGCCTCCTGGCCACGTACGACGTGCTGCTCTCGCCCGTGCTCTCGCAGCCGGCTCCGCCCATCGGCCACCTCGCCCCCGACGTCGAGTTCCGAACGCAGCTGCTGCGGCTGCTGCGATACGTGCCGTTCACGTCGCTGCAGAACGTCGCCGGCACGCCAGCCATCTCGATGCCGCTCGGCCGCAGCCTCGACGGCCTGCCGATCGGCGTCCAGGCGGCGGCCGGCTTCGGCCGGGAGGCGGTCCTGCTGTCGCTGGCCCTCGAGATGGAGCAGGCGTTCGCGCCGACCACGGGTAGGTAGGGTCGGGGCCATGACGGACGCCACCGACGCTGACCGCGAACCGGTTCTCGCCACCGCCCGCCGGGCCCGCGAGGCAGCGGTCGTCCTGCGGCAGCTGACCCGCAACCAGAAGGACGCCGCGCTGGAGGCCATGGCCGACGCGCTCGACGCCGGGGCCGCCGGGATCGTGGCGGCCAATGCCGCGGATGTCGAGCGGGCTCGAGCAGCGGGCACGTCGGACGCCCTGATCGACCGCCTGACCCTCACGACCGACCGCATCGCGGCGATCGCGCAGGCGCTGCGCGAGGTCGCGGCCCTGCCCGATCCCGTCGGCGAGGTGATCCGCGGCTACACGCTGCCCAACGGCCTGCAGGTGCGCCAGGTGCGCGTGCCCCTCGGCGTCGTCGGGATGATCTACGAGGCGCGGCCGAACGTGACCGTCGATGCGGCGGGCCTGTGCCTGAAGAGCGGCAACGCCGCGCTGCTGCGTGGCTCATCGTCGGCGGCGTCGAGCAACGCCGCCCTCATCGATGTGATGCGGGCAGCACTGGTGTCGGCGGGGCTGCCGGCCGACGCCATCCAGCAGGTGCCGGGCGAGACCCATGACTCCGTCACGCACCTCATGACGGCGCGCGGCCTCGTCGACGTCGTCATCCCGCGTGGCGGCGCTGCGCTCATCCGCAACGTCGTCGACAACTCGACGGTGCCTGTCATCGAGACCGGCGTCGGCAACTGCCACGTCTACATCGACAAGGACGCCGACCTCGACAAGGCGGTCGCCATCCTGCTCAACAGCAAGGCGCAGCGCGTCAGCGTCTGCAACGCAGCCGAGACGGTCCTGGTGCATCGGGACATCGCCGAGGCCTTCCTGCCGATGGCGCTCACCGCGCTCAAGCAGGCCGGCGTCACCGTCCACGGGGACGATCGGTTCGCCCTGCACGCCAGCGGGACCGGGGTCGCCTTCGCCGCGGTGACTGACGACGACTGGGCCGAGGAGTACTACTCGCTCGACATCGCCGCGGGCATCGTCGACAGCATCGACGACGCACTTGCCCACATCCGGCGCTGGTCGTCGGGTCACACCGAGGCGATCGTGACCGACAGCCAGTCCGCCGCCCAGCACTTCATCGCCGGCGTCGACTCCGCGGCCGTGATGGTCAACGCGTCGACCCGCTTCACGGACGGCGGGGAGTTCGGCTTCGGCGCCGAGATCGGCATCTCCACGCAGAAGCTCCACGCCCGGGGGCCGATGGGGCTCACCGAGCTGACGACGTCGACCTACGTGGTCACGGGGGACGGGCACATCCGCGGGTAGGTCGGACCCGCTGGGCACTACAGTGGCGCGCAGCATCCGACAGCCGGCCCGGAGGAAGTCCCATGGGAATCATCAGCACCGCCCTCGTCCTCGCGAGCGAGGAAGCCGCCGCCGAGACCGGCATGGTCTCGCCCTACGTGTTCGGCGCGTTCACGTTCGTCGCGCTCGGGGCCCTGCTGGTGCTCACCATGATGATCAAGGTCGGCGACTGACCGCGTGGTAGCGGCGGCGTGATGCCTCCTGCGGCAGGCACGGCGCACCGCCCATGACCCCCACGCGCATCGGGGTGATGGGCGGATCCTTCGATCCCATCCACATCGGCCACCTGGTGGCCGCATCCGAGGTCGCCCATCGGTTCGCGCTCGACCGCGTGGTCTTCAGCCCGACGGGGGAGGCGTGGCACAAGAGCTCCGACGGGCGCGCGGACGCCGAGCTGCGCTACCTGATGACGGTCGTGGCCACGGCTGCCGACCCGAGGTTCCACGTCACCCGGGTGGACATCGACCGTGACGGGCCGACCTACACGGTGGACACCCTCCGGGAGCTGCAGGAGGAGTTCGTCCGCGAGTCACCGGGCGTCGAGGCCGAGTGGTACTTCATCACGGGCGCCGACGCCCTCGCCGACATCCTGGGGTGGCGCGACCCCGATCAGGTCGTTGCCGCCGCGCACCTCGTCGGCGTCACCCGGCCCGGGCACGTCCTCGCCGATCCCGGACTGCCGAGCGCCCGCGTGTCCCTGGTGGAGATCCCCGCCCTCGCCATCTCCTCGACGGACATCCGAGAGCGCGTGCGGGCCGGAGCGCCGATCACCTACCTGGTCCCTGAGGGCGTCGCGCACCTGATCGCCAAGCACGGCCTCTACTCACCACCGGCGCAGTGACGGCACTGCCGTGACCGACCAGCCGCACCATCGGTTCCCCTGGCGGATCACCGCCGTGGTCGTGGGCGTCGTGGTCGTGGCGTCCGTCCTCGCCGGCATCCTGCTGTCGCGCGACCGCGTCGCGACGACCGAGCCGCCCGCGGCCACGGCGTCGGCCACATCGTCGGTGCCGCCCACCCCCATCCCCCTCGTCGACCAGCGACAGGTGACCCTGCTGCTCACCGTGCGCGACGTGGATCGGGCGGCGGTCAGCACGGTGCTGATCGGGGTGGGCGGGGACACCGGTTTCGTCGCCGAGCTCCTGCTGCCGCGTGCCCTGCTGCTGCCGACGGTGCCGCCCATGCGCCTCGAGGAGGTGGACGACCCGACCGGATCGCGCACGCCCGAGCAGCCTGTCGAGACACTGCTGGGCGTGCAGGTCGACGTGATCATCGACCTCGACCGGCTGGCCTGGGCCGGGCTGATCGATGCGACGGGAGCACGGGTCGATGCGACCGCGGCCGAGAACCCTGCCGCCTTCCCGCTGGTCGTCGACCGGGTGCTCAAGGGCCTGCCGTACGACGAGGAGACGGTGGGCGAGCTGCTGACCGGGCTGGGGTCGATGGCCCGCACGACGGTCACCAACGAGGACGCCAGCTATGTGCTGGCCGAGGTCGGGCGCCAGCTGCGCGGCCTCGACGTCCGCCGCGAGACCCTCCCGGTCACCTACGTGCGGGCGGGCGAGGCGCGGGTCGCCGTCACCGAGTTCGCGGCGGCCACCGAGGTGACCCGGGAGCTGTTCCCGCTCGCCCTGCTCGAGCCCGGCCACGCGGGCGCCCTCCGCGTGGTCCTCCAGCGGGCCGGGGCCACCATCGGTGCGGCCACGGCCGCCCGGCTGGACCTGGTCGCCGCCGGCTTCGGGGTCGTCGAGGACCGGACCGCCATCGCGTCGGTCGTCACGTCGCAGGTCGTGGTCCCGGGCCCGTCGGAAGCCGCCCTGGCGGCGGGGCTCGACGTCGCGGCCTCGCTCGGGCTGCCCGAGGCCGCCGTCACGGTCTCGGACGCCGCCGACGCCTCGGTGGACGTGCGGGTCGTCCTCGGCCCGGACATGGTCGTCCCCGCCCCCTGATCGGCGCCGACCGGCCCCTGCACGCGCGTGTGAGAGGCTGGGACACCTCATCTCCGCAGCAGAAGGACACCCGTTGACCGCCAGCCCAGAAGCCGTCGCCCTCGCCATCGCCGCCGCAGAGGCCGCCTCCGACAAGCTGGCCGAGGACCTCGTCGCCCTCGACGTCAGCGAGAAGCTGGTCATCACCGACGTGTTCGTGCTGTGCTCGGCTGCGAACGAGCGCCAGGTGAAGGCCGTCGTCGACGGCGTCGAGGAGCGCCTCCACGCCATGGGCTCGAAGCCGCTGCGTCGCGAGGGCGAGGCCGAGGGCCGCTGGGTCCTGCTCGACTTCGGCGACATCGTCGTGCACGTCCAGCTGGCGGAGGAGCGGATCCACTACGCGATCGAGCGGCTCTGGAAGGACTGCCCGGCGATCGCCCTGCCCGAGGCGGTCCACCAGGGTCGTCGCGTCACCGATCGCGCGTGACCTCGCGCCGCATCATCTTCTGGCGGCACGGCCGCACCGCCTGGAATGCCGAGCGGCGCTTCCAGGGCCAGACCGACATCCCCCTCGACGACACCGGGCTGGCGCAGGCGGCGAGGGCCGCCAAGGTCCTGGCCCGGCTCCGTCCGCATCGGATCCACAGCTCGGACCTCAGCCGGGCGCGGGCAACGGCCGACGCGCTCGCCGGCCTCACCGGCCTGCCCGTCGAGAACGACGTCGCCCTGCGTGAGACCTACGCGGGGGAGTGGCAGGGGCTGACGCGGACCGAGCTCGAGGAGCGGTTCGGGGACGACCTGAGGCAATGGGCGGCCGGCGCCGAGATCCGCCCGGGTGGCGGGGAGACGCGGAGCGAGGTCGCCGATCGCATGGTGGCCGCCGTCGACCGGGCCCTGGCCGGCATGGCGCCGGGGGAGACGCTCGTCGTGGCCACCCACGGCGGTGCCGCGCGCGCGGCGATCGGCGCGCTGCTCGGCCTCCCGATCGAGCACTGGGCAGCCCTCGGGGTGCTGGCGAACTGCGCATGGTCGGTGCTGGAGGAGAACACCTCTGGGCATGGTCCCCGCTGGCGGCTGCAGGAGTACAACGCCGGGTCGCTGCCGGTGACCGCCCTCGCGGACGACAGGTGACCGTCGTGTATCGTGCTGTCTCCCGCAAGGGGCTGTAGCGCAGCTGGTAGCGCACCTCCATGGCATGGAGGGGGTCAGGGGTTCGAATCCCCTCAGCTCCACCATTGTGAAGTCCCGGGACATCCTTATCGGATGTCCCGGGACTTACTTATCTTTGGGCGGGAATTTGTAGCCCTTCTTCATGCCGCCTTTCTTGCCTCCTGGTGGTGGGCCGGGGCGTCGGCCCAGGGGCTGGTTGTCCTTGTCGGGGTTGAGGACGAGTTCGCGGAGGATCTCGCCGGTGTCGCGGTTGATGACGGTGATGTCGAGGTCGTGGATGAGCATGCGGACGTGGGTGCGGGCGTGCTCGACGCCGAGGCTGATGTGGTGCAGGCGTCCGCCGCGTCGCAGGGTGACCTTGCCGCCGGCGTCGGAGGTGTCGTCGCGGATGCGGAAGTGGCCGCCGGTGTTGTGGTCGGGGGTGGCCTTCGCGCGGGCGGAGTAGATGGCGGCGGGGGTGCGGCGGTTCAGGGAGCGGTGCTTGCGCCGGTGGTTGTAGTAGTCGGTGAACTCGTCGAGCAGCGACTGGAGGGCGGCCAGGGTTCCGTGCGGCGGGCCGGGCACGCAGCCATAGCTTGAGGGTCTGGTTGAGGCGTTCGACCTTGCCCTGGGTCTGGGGGTGGTTGGGGGTGCCGTTCTTCTGGGCGATGCCGAGCTCGTGCAGTTCGATCTCGAAGGCGTTGGGGCCTTTGCGGTGGCGGGTGGTGAACACGAATCCGTTATCCGTCAACGTGGATTGCGGGGTGCCGTGGACCGAGCAGGCGGCGCGGAAGGCGTCGACGACGATGCGGCCGGTGACGGGGGCGTGGGCGGTCGCGGAGATCAGGAACCGGGAATGGTCATCGACCCAGAGCAGGACCTCGGCGTCGCGGCCGGTGGCGAGCCTGACGTGGGTGAAGTCGGCCTGCCAGCACTCGTTCGGCAGGTCGGCCTCGAACCGGATCCACGAGCGCTTGGGCCGCTTGCGCGGCTCGGGGGTGATCACCCCAGCCCGGGTCAGGATCCGCCAGATCGTCGTCACGCCCGGCGGGGTGTCCATCTCGTCGTCCAGGATCGCGGCGATCGAGTGGGGGCCCGCGTCGCAGCCGTCGGCGACCAGCTCCCCGCGCAGGGCCAGGATCCTCGCCACGACGTCGGGCGGGGTCGCGTTCGGACTGGACCGTGGCCGCCGGGACTTCGGCTCCAGCGCCTCCCAGCCACCGGCACGCCAGGCCGCGACGAGCTGGCTCACCCGCGGCTGGGAGACGCCGTAGAGCCGGGCGACCTCCCGCTGCGACTTGCCCGCCAGGACCGACTCGACGATGACCCGCTGCTTCGACATGCAGCGAACGGTCGGCCCTCAGGCGATAAGGATGTCGCGGGACATGCGATAAACATGTCCTGGAACAGGACACCCTCAGCTCCACCACGTAACGAGGACCGGATCATCGCTCACGTATCGTGCGCTGATGACGATGTCGCGTCGCCGCTGCAGCGGGCCGATCAGCCGGCTGCCGGGCCAGGAGGGGATCAAGCCCGCGTCTCCGCGTGAGGGGTCCTGTGAGTGCACGAAATGTGACCGTTCGGAGAGGTTTCCGAGAAGTTCGCGGTGCTACCTTGGTATTAGGAGAAATGGGACATCACGTCGTCTTCGGTACGACTGGCGCATGGAAGGGGTCTGCTATGGGCATCTTCATGCGGCTTCGGGCGTTGATTGTGGCCTCGGTACACGGCCCCCTCCGGTCGGAACGAGGCACGACTGCTGTCGAGTACGGGATCATGGTGGCCGCTTTCGGCGTCTTGATGGTCCTGGGCGGCGCTGCGCTCGTCACCTTTGGAAAGGCCGGTTACTCGGGCAATCAGGCTGCTATCGGCGATCCCAAGACAGTGTGCGTGGGCGATGAGATCGTCGACACGGGCACGGGTCGATGCATCCCCAACCCGATGAAGCTCATAAGCGTCACGCCCAGCTCGGGAACAACCGACGGCGGCATGGTCGTGGTAATCAAGGGCACGGCCTTCGTCAGTGGCGCCACCGTGAAGTTCGGGAGCCTTGGAGCGACGAGCACGGTGAACAGCCCAACGCAGATCACGGCCACCACCCCAACGGCAGCCGCTGGCGGCCTCGTGGACATCACGGTTGCGAATACCGATGCCAACGCCTACACAGCCACTGGATACGACTTCTACCGATACCTTGGCCCCCCGCCCGCGATCACCGGCGTTTCGCCCACCTCAGGGCCAGGGTCAGGTGGGACGTCGATCTCGATCACAGGTACCGACTTCGTGGACGGAGCTTCGGTCACCGTTGGTGGAGTTGCCGCCACGGGAGTGAGTTTCGGCAGTTCGACGCAGCTCACGGCGACCACCCCGGCCGGAACGGCGGGTCCGCAGCCTGTTGTGGTGACCAACCCGGACGGACAGTCCACAAGCGGCACCGTCGAGTTCACCTACGTCGGAGGCCCCACCATTACTGGCGTGAGTCCCGCTGCCGGACCGCTTGCCGGGAACCGCACGGTAACGATCACAGGAACAGGATCGTCAGTGGCGCCGGACTCTCCGCCTCGGTCGGCGGGACCGCCGTCGCGACCACCTACGACACTCCCACGCAGTTGACGGCCACCTTCCCCGGCGGAACTGCGGGGGCCAAGACCGTTGGCGTCATCAATCCCGACGGGCAGTCGTTCCTCCTTCCGAGCGGCTACACGTACGTTGCTGCGCCGATCGTAAGCACCAGCCCCGCCACGGATATTTCGTTCACGACCGCGACATTGAACGGGTCTGTCAACGGCAGCGGAGAAGCGACCAGTACCGCTTTTGAGCGGTGCTCTGATGCTGCGATGACAAGTGGTTGCGTCACCAGCACCGCTGCGCCTCCGTCCACAACGAGTGCTACTCCCATTCCGGTGTCCTTGGTGGTCAATGGCTTGACCCCGGCCACCACGTACCACTTCAGGGCGATCGCAGACAATGCGGGAGGACCAGGAGCTGACCGTTTTCGTTCACGACAGCCGCGGCTACGCGACCGGGCGCACCGACGGGGGTGACGGCGACGCGGACGGGGTCGGGCCAGGTGACAGTGGCGTGGATAGCGCCGGTGGACGACGGTGGTCTGGCGATCACGGGGTTCCCGATCGGGTACGAGAGCGATGGTGTGACGTCGAGTTCGGTGTGCAGTGCGGCGACGGGCAACTACACGAACTCCACCGATTCTGGTGCGGCGGGCGGTACGTCTGAGGCGTACTCGGGCTTGACGGCCCCCTGGTACTGCGTGCGTATCTCTGCAGACAACGGGGTGACGACCGGATCGCCGAACTATGCCTATGCGGGTCCGGTTCGGGCCAATGTGACGCGGCCGCAGGCGCCGACAGGGGTGACGGCGACGCGGACGGGAGGCGGAGCGGTCACGGTGGCGTGGACGCCGCCGGTCGATGACGGAGGCCAGTCGATCACTGGATTCCCGATCGGCTACGAGAGCGACGGAGTCACGTCGAGTTCGGACTGCAGCGCAACGACGGGCAACTACACGAACGCCACCGATTCCGGTGCGGCCGCCGACACGTCAGAGGCCAATAACGGGCTGACGGCCACCTGGTACTGCGTGCGCATCTCTGCGGATAATGGGGTGACCACCGGATCGCCGAACTATGCCTATGCGGGTCCGGTCCGGGCAAACGCAACTAAGCCCGGACCGCCTCAGGGCGTATCCGCGTCGGGCGGCAAAGGCCGGATCACGACCGAGTGGACGGCACCTGCAGACGACGGTGGCCAGGCGCTCACGGGGTACACGGTTCAGTTCGAGGATGACAGCATTACCTCAACGACGGCCTGTGGTTCGACATTGAGTTACGACGACGCGTCGGCGACGGCGGGCGCGTTAGCGACTTCGGTGGTCAAGTCGGGGCTCCTCGTCCGTTGGTATTGCCTCCGAGTTTTCGCAACGAACGGTGTCACTTCTGGAGCGACCAACTACGCGTACTAGGGCCAGTGCAGGTCCTGGCTGTCACCCGGCCGCAGGCGCCGACAGGGGTGACGGCGACGCGGACGGGAGGCGGAGCGGTCACGGTGGCGTGGACACCGCCGGTCGATGACGGAGGCCAGTCGATCACTGGATTCCCGATCGGCTACGAGAGCGACGGAGTCACGTCGAGTTCGGACTGCAGCGCAACGACGGGCGACTACACGAACGCCACCGATTCCGGTGCGGCCGCCGATACGTCAGAGGCCAGAAACGGGCTGACGGCCACCTGGTACTGCGTGCGCATCTCTGCGAATAATGGGGTGACCACCGGATCGCCGAACTATGCCTATGCGGGTCCGGTCCGGGCAAACCTGACGCGGCCGAGTGCACCGACTGGGGTGACGGCGACGCGGACGGCGGCTGGCCAGATCACGACCGAGTGGACGGCACCTGCAAACGACGGTGGCCAGGCGCTCACGGGGTACACGGTTCAGTTCGAGGATGACAGCATTACCTCAACGACGGCCTGTGGTTCGACATTGAGTTACGACGACGCGTCGGCGACGGCGGGCGCGTCAGCGACGTCAGTCCCCAAGAGCGGACTCACGCTTCGTTACCAGTGCATCCGAGTATTCGCCACGAACGGTGTCACTTCCGGAGCGATCAATTACGCGTACTACGGACCTGTCAACGCAAGCTAACCTCGTTGGCGGGATGTCTGGTCGCCGGTGTCAACCATGCGGCTCTGCCTCGACGGCGACGTTTCCACCCCGCGTCGCCAGCCATGACCCGGCCAGTACCAGCGGGAATCCGATCACGATCCCCAATGTGATCGGCTCGCTCAGCACGATGACGCCGAGCACGACCGCGACGGCCGGGTTGACGTAGGTGATGACCTGGGCGCGGGGCGCCCCGACCTCGGCGATGAGGGCGAACAGGAACACGAACGCCACCGCGGTGCACAGCACCCCGAGCACCGCCATGGACCGCCCATGCGGTGCGGCGGACGGCTCGGCCGGGCGCGCGACCCAGGCGAACGGTGCGTAGATCGACGGTGTTGATGGCGAGTGACGCGGCGATCACGGGCAGGCTCGGGATGTCGTGCAGCCGCTTCTCGACGATGATCGGCCCCAGCGAGTAGCCGAGCACGGTGATGCCGACGGCCGCGACGGACAGCCACGAGCTGCCGTCGACGTCGAGGCCAACGAGGGCGCCACCCCTAGGAAGCCGATGGCCAGGCCGATGCCCCGTCGGGGCGACCAGTGGGTGTCCAGGCCGAAGGCCCAGGCGAAGATCGCGCCGACGATCGGGACGGCGGCGATGAGGAGGGCCGCCAGGGAGCTGGAGATCCGCTCCTCGGCCCAGGTCAGGGCCAGGAAGGTGAAGGTGATCTCCACGACGGCGAAGGCCGCCACCCATCGCCAGTGGCCCCGCAGGAGCCCCCACTGCCGGCGCCAGAAGACGATCGGGACGAGGACGGCGGCACCGAGTGCCACGCGGACGAACACGATGAAGGCGGGCTCGACCGAGGCTCACCGCGACCTTGATGAGCAGGTAGGGCAGGCCCCAGATGACGACCGAGGGACGCGAACAGCAGCAGGCCCCGGCGCGACATGAGGGGCAACGCTAGTCCTGGCCGCTGTGTCGCTGAGGGGGCACCTCGCCGTTCGGGACGTAGAATCGCCTGACCACTCCGACCCCCAGGGGTACAGGCATGAGGGCTCGGCGGCGGCGCCGGCTTCGGCATCGTGAGCTACATCGTCATGGCCGTGGTCATCGTCCTCATCCTCATCGGTGGGCTCCTGCTCGTGTCATCCATGACGTCCTCGTCGTCATCCAGCTCGACGTCGAGTGGTGCCCTGCCCACCAGCACCCGTGAGGGACCGCTTACGTGCCCGGACTCCCTGTGGCTCGACGCCGCCACCCAGTCGTGCGTCGCGCGCGCGGAGTGCGTCGGGGGTCAGGTCTACGACGAGGCGACGAACACCTGTGGTGTGGCGGCTGGATCGGGCGCCAGGATCACCGCGATTGCGCCGTCGTCGGGACTCTCGACCGGCGGCACCGAGGTCCGGGTGACGGGAACGGGCTTCGAGCCTGGCGCGAATGTCACTCATCGACGGGATCGGGGCGACCAGCATCGAGGTCGTCAGCGACACCGTCATCACGGCCGTCACCCCGGGCAGCGAGAACCTGTTCCCGGTCGACGTCGAGGTCGCCAATCCCGGAGCCGAGCCGATCGTGCTCGACAACGCGTTCGTCTACGTCGCCCCGGCCGTCAAGCGGATCACGGGGATCAACCCGCCACGGGCTCCCAGCAGGGCGGCGAGGCGGTGATCATCAAGGGCGTCGACTTCGCCGAGGGCGTGGTGGTGTCCTTCTTCGGCCGCCCGGCCACCGATGTCGTCGTGCTCGACTCGACCACCCTGCGCGTGACGACGCCCGCGGGTCCCGTCGGGCCCGTCAACGTGAACGTGCGCAATCCCGGTGAGCAGGCCTACACCGACAAGAACGGCTTCCGGTACGTCGACCGCCCGCCGCGGGCGGTCAATGCCGTGCGCCCGGCGCGAGGCGCGACAGGGGGCGGCACCGCGGTCACGATCACCGGCAGCGGCTTCGCCCAGGGCGCGGCCGTCACCTTCGGCGGGAAGCCGGCGCGCAAGGTCAACGTCGTGAGCAGCACGCGCATCACGGCCGTCATCCCCGCCGGGCCGTTGGGTGCCGTCCCTGTGGGGGTCCGGAACCCGGGGCTGCCCGTGACCCTGCTCGAGGGTGGCTTCACCTACGTCGCGGCGCCGACGATCACCTCCGTCAAGCCCGCCCGGGGGCCGGTCGGCGGCGGCACGAAGGTGACGATCGCGGGCACCGGCTTCGGACCCGACGCGGTCGTGGCCGTCGGCAACGTGATCCTCGATGACGCCAAGGTGGTCAACGACACGACGATCACGATCGTGATGCCGCCGGCCGCCGAGCCCATCAGGGTCGACCTGAGCGTGACCAACCCCGGTGAGCCGCGGGCGCTGGCGAGGAGGGCGTTCACCTACACGGCCGGGGCTCCCGAGCCCACGCCGTCGCCCCAGCCGACGCCCACGCCCACCACGCCGGCGCTGCCGCGTTGCACCGCCATCACGGCCGGCACGGTCACCGCGGAGGCCGGCACCGACCTCGAGCTGGGGCGGGCGGTCCTGTTCCCGGCGTCGTCGGGCGTCACGGGGGCCAGGCTCCGGAACGCTGTCTTCCAGCCGACCACCGGACGAGTCGACGGGTCCATCCTGTGGCAGGCGTCGCCGCCCGTGATCTTCTGGCAGACCCCCGCCGAGGCAGGGCGCGGTGGCACGATCACCTACACCTACACGGCGAGCAGCTGCAGCGGCCAGGGCAGGGGCACCGTCGTGGTCGCCTCCCGCTGAGAGGGCCTCGGTAGGGTGGGGCGGTTGGCCCACACCCCAGGAGATAAGCAGTTGACTTCGATGACGGAATCGGACGACATTCGCGACGCCTACGACGTCGCGGCGATCCAGGAGCGGTGGCTGCCGGTCTGGGACGAGCTCGCGCCGTTCCGCTCGGGCCGTCCTGACGACGACCGCCCGAAGAAGTACGTCCTCGACATGTTCCCGTACCCGTCGGGGGACCTGCACATGGGCCACGCCGAGGCGTACGCCCTCGGCGACGTGGTCGCGCGCTACTGGGTGCAGCGCGGCTTCAACGTCATGCATCCCATCGGCTGGGACGCGTTCGGGCTCCCGGCGGAGAACGCCGCCATCAAGCGCGGCGAGGACCCGGTCCGCTGGACCTACGAGAACATCGAGCAGCAGAAGGCCTCGATGCGCCGCTATGCATGCTCGTTCGACTGGGACCGGGTGTTCAACACCTGCGACCCGGAGTACTACCGCTGGAACCAGTGGTTCTTCCTGCAGATGTTCGAGCGCGGGCTGGCCTACCGCAAGGACAGCGCCGTCAACTGGTGCCCCAACGACCAGACCGTCCTGGCGAACGAGCAGGTGGTGGCCGGGCTGTGCGAGCGCTGCGACACCCCCGTCACCAAGAAGAAGCTGACGCAGTGGTACCTGCGCATCACCGACTATGCCGACCGGCTGCTCGACGACATGCAGCAGCTCGAGGGCGCATGGCCCGAGAAGGTCCTGCTGATGCAGAAGAACTGGATCGGCCGCTCCGTCGGGGCCGAGGTGCAGTTCGTCATCGAGGGCCGCGACGAGCCCGTCACCGTCTACACCACCCGGCCTGACACCCTGTACGGCGCGACGTTCTTCGTCGTGGCGGTCGACTCCGACCTGGCCTCCGAGCTCGCCGCCGGCACTCCGGCCGAGGCGGAGTTCGCGGAGTACCTGGAGAAGGTCAAGCAGGTCTCCGAGATGGACCGGCTCGACTCCTCCCGGGCGAAGTCCGGGGTCTTCCTGCAGAGGTTCGCGGTGAACCCGGTCAACGGGGAGCGCATCCCCGTGTGGGCGTCCGACTACGTGCTGGCCGACTACGGCACCGGCGCGATCATGGCCGTGCCGGCCCATGACCAGCGTGACCTCGACTTCGCGCGCGCGTTCGACCTGCCGGTGCGCGTGGTCGTCGACGGGGGAGAGGACCCGGCTGCGACCGGCGTCGCGACCGCCGACGACGGTCCGCACGTGAACTCGGGCCCGCTGGACGGGCTGGACAAGGCCGCGGCCATCGAGGCGATCATCGCGGTGCTGGAGGAGCGCGGCACGGGGACGCCGGCCACCAACTACCGGCTGCGGGACTGGCTCATCTCCCGCCAGCGGTACTGGGGCACGCCGATCCCGATCGTGCACTGCCCCTCCTGCGGCGAGGTCCCCGTCCCCGACGACCAGCTGCCCGTCACGCTGCCGCCCGCCGAGGGCCTGGACCTCAAGCCCAAGGGCACGTCGCCGCTGGGCGGTGCGACCGACTGGGTGTCCACGACGTGTCCGAGGTGCGGCGAGCCCGCCCTGCGCGACACCGACACGATGGACACGTTCGTCGACTCGTCCTGGTACTACCTGCGGTTCGCCGATCCGACCAACGAGGAGGCGGCCTTCGACCCCGCGGTCGTGCGGGAGTGGCTGCCCGTCGACCAGTACGTCGGTGGCGTGACCCACGCGATCCTGCACCTGCTGTACTCGCGGTTCTTCACCAAGGTGCTCCACGACATGGGCCTGCTCGACTTCACCGAGCCGTTCACCCGACTGCTCAACCAGGGCATGGTCGTGATGGACGGGTCCGCGATGAGCAAGTCCCGCGGCAACCTCGTCCGACTGTCCGACGAGCTGGCCGTCAGCGGGGTCGACGCGATCCGGCTGTCGATGGTCTTCGCCGGTCCACCGGAGGACGACGTCGACTGGGCCGAGGTGTCCCCGTCCGGCTCGAAGAAGTTCCTGGCGCGCGCCTGGCGACTGTCCGGCGACGTCGCCAGCGGGCCGGGTGCCGATCCGGCCACCGGTGACCTCGACCTGCGCAAGGCGACCCACCGAGCGGTGCACGATGCTGCGCACGCCATCGAGTCGTTCCGGTTCAACGTCGCCGTGGCGCGGACCATGGAGCTCGTCAACGCGACCCGCAAGGCCATCGACTCCGGCTGCGGCCCTGCCGATCCGGCCGTGCGCGAGGCGGTGGAGGCCGTGGCGATCATGCTGTCGCTCGTGGCGCCGTACACCGCGGAGGACATGTGGGCCCGGCTCGGCCACGAGCCGTCGGTCGCCCTCGCGGGCTGGCCCGTCGTCGACCCGGCACTGCTGGTCGAGGACTCGGTGACCTGCGTCGTGCAGGTGGCCGGCAAGGTCCGCGACCGACTCGAGGTGTCGCCGTCGATCACGGAGGACGAGCTCCGCGAGCTCGCCCTCGCCTCGCCGGGGCTGGTCAAGGCGCTCGAGGGACGCGGCATCCGCACCGTGATCGTGCGGCCACCGAAGCTCGTCAACGTCGTTCCTGCGTAAGGGATCCGTGGAGAGCCTGACGGCCGACGAGGCCAGGCTGGCGGCCCTCTGGGCGCAGGGCTTCGTCGACCCGATCGCCGGTGCATCGGCGGCCAGCGTCGCGCGCATGGGGCAGGGCCGGCGCGTCGACCTGGTGCACGCGATGCTGCGCCATCTGGGCGCGGTCCAGCTCGACACGATCTCCGTCCTGGCCCGTTCGCACGAGCTGATCCCGTACGCGCGCTTCGGCGCGATCGGCCGTCGCAACGTCGAGGACGCCTACTGGGAGACCGGCCTGAGCTTCGAGTACTGGTCGCACGCCGCGTGCATCCTGCCGATGGAGTCGTGGCCGCTGTTCGAGTTCCGTCGACGCTTCTACCGCAACCGCGGCATCCGATGGCACGAGGTGCCCGACTCCGCCGTGCGAGATGTCACTGCCCGGCTGCGCGCCGAGGGCCCTCTCACGACCGCGCACATCGGGGGCGCGAAGCGGGGTGGCGAATGGTGGGACTGGTCGGAGTCGAAGGTCGCGATCGAGTGGCTGCTCGACATCGGCGAGGTGGTCGTCAGCCGTCGCATCGGGTGGCGTCGCGAGTACGACCTGGCCGAACGTGCCGTCCCTTCGGAGCTGCTCTCGGTCGAGCTCAGCGACGAGGACTGCCTCGTCGCGCTGATCGCCGACTCCGCACGCACGCTCGGTGTCGGCACCGCGTCGGACGTCGCCGACGTGCATCGCCTGAAGAGCGCGGACGTCCGCCGTCACGCGGTGGACGCCGGCCTCGTGCCGGTCGAGGTGCAGGGCTGGGGGGAGAGCGCGTGGGCGAGCCCTGCAGCGCTCGAGTGGCTGCGCTCGCGCTCGCGCGCCCGGCACCGCACGACCCTCCTGTCGCCGTTCGACTCGCTGGTCTGGCATCGGCCGCGCACCGAGCGGATCTTCGGCCTCGAGCACCGGCTGGAGGCCTACACGCCCGCTCACAAGCGGGTGCACGGCTACTTCGCGATGCCGGTCCTGCATCAGGGCCGGCTCGTGGCCCGTGTCGACCCCAAGCGGGAGAAGGACGGCCTGCACGCGCGGCGCGTGACCCTCGAGTCGACGTCCCAGGAGTCCGTCCGCGGCACCGCCCGGGCGCTGCACGAGGCAGCCTCGTGGGTGGGCGCGGAACGGGTCGTCGTGGGGGACGTCGTGCCGGCGTCGGCAGGCTCCGCGCTCAGGGCTGCCGTCTCGGCCGCCGACTAGGGTTCCGGTCATGACCCAGCGTGTCGCGGTGATCACCGACTCGACGTGCTACCTGCCGCCCGGATGGGCGGCGGGCCTCGACATCGACATCGTCCCCGTGCAGGTCATCGTCGCGGGGCAGTCGTTCGACGAGACGGAGGACGCCCAGGCGCAACGCGTCGCGGACGCCCTGCGCGACTGGCACCCGGTGACCACGTCCCGGCCCTCGCCGATGCGCTTCCTGCAGGCCTACGCGCTGGCCGAGGAGGCTGGGGCGACCGAGATCGTCGTCGCCACCCTGTCCGCTGCCATGTCGGCGACCTACGAGTCAGCGCTGCTCGCGGCCAAGGAGTGCGACGTGCCCGTGACCGTCGTCGACTCGAGGTCGATCGCGATGGGCCTGGGGTTCGCGGCGGTCAGCGGCGCACGTGCGGCTCGAGCGGGTGCTGATGCATCCCGGGTCGCGGACATCATCGAGCGGCGCGCGACGGAGTCGGCGGTGTACTTCTACGTCGACACGCTCGAGTACCTGCGCCGCGGGGGTCGCATCAGCGCGGCGCGTGCCGCCGTCGGGCAGGCGCTGCAGGTCAAGCCGCTCCTCCAGGTCGTCGATGGCCACGTCACGCGGCTCGAGCAGGTGCGCACGGCCGGCAAGGCGCTCGCGCGGCTGGAGGACCTGGCGGTCACCGCGGCCGACGGTCATGACGTCGACATCGCCGTGCAGCACCTGGCGTCGCCCGATCGTGCGTCCGCCCTCGCGGCGCGGATGCGCGAGCGCCTGCCCTCAGCCGACGTGGTCGAGGGAGTCGTGGGCGGCGTGGTCGGTGCGCATGTCGGCCCGGGCATGGTCGCCGTCGTCGTGGCGCCGCGCGTCGACGAGTCCCCGGGTGGCGCGACGTCGTGATGGACCTGCCCACGCCGGTGTGGTGGCTGATCGCTGCCGTGGTGGGCTATGCGCTGGGTGCCATCAACCCCGCGGCGATCGTCGCCCGGGTGTTCGGGGTCGACCTGCGGAGCACGGGCTCCGGCAACCCGGGCGCGACCAACGTGGGGCGGGCCCTCGGGCCGAGGTGGGCCGTGCTCGTCGGCGTCCTCGACGTGCTCAAGGGCTTCATCCCGGCGATGCTCTTCGGCACCCTCGTGGGCCAGACGTCGGGCGAGGTCGCCGGACTGGCGGCCGTGGTCGGCCACATCACGTCCCCGCTGCTCAAGGGTCGCGGGGGCAAGGGGGTGGCCACCACCCTCGGGGCGATCCTCGGCGTCCAGCCGCTGCTGGCGGTGCCGGTGCTGCTCGCGTTCGGCATCGGCGTGGCGGTGTGGCACCGCATGGGGCTGGGGGCCGTGCTCGGTGCGGTGGCGCTGATCATCAGCGGGCTCGTGGGATGGGGAGTCGGGCGGCTGGACGAGGCGGACATGTGGTTCGCGGTCGTGCTCGGCATGCTCGTCCTCGTCCGGCATCAGCGCAACCTGCGGGACGCCTGGGCGTCCTTCCGCGCTGCCGACTGAGGTCGTCCACAGCCCGCGCCTCGGGTGGCGGCCGTGCACAGGACAGCCTGACGACCGCGAGGCGCCTGCGTGCGCGACCTAGCGTCGCCTGTCATGGGGTGGCGACGCGGGCGAGGCGGGTCCAGGGTCCTGGGCCAGGCGGAGCGGCGACTCAGCGAGGTCGCGCAGCAGTGGCGCTGCCCGCCCGCGCTCGCCCCGGCCGACCCGAACGCCCTGCCCGGAGCGTGCCGGCGGATGGGACACGATCGCGGGTGACCACGCCTCTGATCCGCGGGTCCGGGCAGTCCCGTGGTCCCGTTCGGCGCTGCGCGGACTGGCCGTGATCGTCGGGCTCGCGGTGGCCGTGGCCGGCTACTGGGCATGGTCCGGTCGACCTCGCGCGGTGGCGGTGGCACCGGCGGTCGTCGCCGTCGGCGCACCCCTGCCCATGCCGCAGCCGGTCACCTCCCCGCCGCCGGCTCCCGACACCGGTGTCGTGCCCGATGCCGCCACGGACGTCGCGGCAGCCGATGTCGCACTCCCGCCGGCTGACGCAGCCGTGACCGCGGCGAGCGCGGTCCCTCAGGTCGTGGTGCACGTGACCGGGCTCGTCGCACGGCCCGGACTCGTCCGGCTGCCGCTGGGCGCCCGCGTCGCCGATGCGGTGGCCGAGGCGGGTGGGGTGACTCGTCGCCGGGCAGCGGACTCGGTCAACCTCGCCCGCATCCTGGTCGACGGCGAGCAGGTCATCGTCGGGCTGCCGGGAGCGCCTGCACCAGCGGCGGGTTCACCGTCGGCCCCGTCCACCGGAACTCCCCAGGGCAACCCGCTGGGTTCGGGTCCCGCGAGCATCGACCTCAACACCGCCTCGGCCAGCGTGCTGGAGGGCCTGCCCGGCGTGGGCCCGGTGCTCGCCGGGCGCATCGTCGAGTGGCGCACGGCCAACGGTGCCTTCCGATCCGTGGAGGAGCTCGGCGAGGTGTCCGGGATCGGCGATGCCGTCCTCTCCGAGGTGCGCGGCCTCGTGCGCGTGTGATCGACGGGCGCCTGCTCCTCGCGGCCGGCGGGGCCTGGCTGGGGGCGGCCCTCGCCAGCTGGTCGCTGTCGTTGCCGCACTCGATGGTCGCCCGCCACGAGGCCGGTGACGGCGCGATGACCGTGGGCTTCGGTGCCATGGCTCTGCTGGCCGTCATCGCGGCCGTTCCGGCCATTCGCAGGCGGCTGGGGAGGCGGGGGCTGTCGGTGATCCTCGCGGTGGGTTCTGTGCTCCTGGGAGCGACCTTCGCTGCCCTCGCGAGTGCGTCAGCGAGCGCGGACCCGCTGGCTTCGTGGGTCGACGTCCGGGCCACCGCCGTGGTCAGGGGCGAAGTGGCCGGCGAGCCGCTCGTGCGGGTCATGGGGTCGGCGCCCGTGTGGCAGGGGTCGTCGCGCATCGAGGTGCGCCTCGATGCGCACCGGGTGAGCGCGCGAGGGGCATCGGTGGAGCTCGCCGTTCCGATGGTCCTGAGCCTGGGACCGGAGGCGGTCGTGCCGCCGCCGGGCACGGTGATCGAGGTGACCGGTCGCCTGCGGGCCATCCCCCAGCGACTCGGTGCGGTCGCCGCGCTCAACGCCACCGGTGCTGGGACGAACGGCATCGCCGTCATGGGACCGCCCGGTGCCGTGGACCGGATCGCGCACGCCATGCGCGCCGGCCTGCGGGTGTCGCTGGCGGGTGCACCCCCTGACGGCGGCTCGCTGGTCGCCGGGCTGTCCGTCGGCGACGACTCGTGGCAGCCGCCCGAGCTGGCGGCTGCCATGCGTGACAGCGGGCTGTCCCACCTGACCGCCGTCAGCGGGGGGAACGTGGCGATCGTCCTCGGTCTCGTCTTCGCGATGGTCACCCTCCTCCGGCTTCCGCTGCTGCTTCGGGTGATCGCCGCCCTGGTCTCCCTCGCCTACTTCGTGGTCCTCGTGGGACCCCAGCCGAGCGTCCTGCGGGCCGCGGCGATGGGCGTGATCGCCGTCATCGGTGTCCTGGCCGGCGGCCGTCGCGCGGGGCCGTCCATCCTGGGGGCCGGCGTGCTGATCCTGGTCGTGGTGGCGCCGTGGCTCGCGGTGTCCTGGGCGTTCGCCCTGTCCGCCTTCGCCACTGCCGGCCTCATCCTGCTGGCACCTCGGCTCGAGGCTCGACTCGAGACGGGGCGAATGACCCGTCGATGGCCACCGGCGATCCGGCAGGCCCTGGCACTGACGGGGGCGGCCCAGCTGGCCACGCTGCCGATCCTGGTCGCCATGGGCGGAGCCGTCGGATGGGTGGCGCTGCCGGCCAACCTCCTCGCCATGCCCGCGGTGGCGCCCGTCACGGTCCTGGGCCTGCTGGCCGCCGCCGTGTCGCCGATGGCGCCCGGGCTCGCGCACGTCGTCGCCGGGGCTGCGGCCTGGCCGGCCGGCTGGATCGCAGCCGTGGCGCAGGCCTGCGCCGGGCTGCCGCTGGCCCACCTGCCGTGGCCGGAGGGCTGGAGCGGCCTCCTCCTGCTCGCCTGCTCGGCAGCAGCAGTCGCCCTCCTGCGCCAGGGGTGGCTGCGTCTGCGGCCCGACGGGGCGAGCCCGCGAGTGCGCGTCGCTGGGGGAGCCGCGATCCTCACGGCGCTCGTGCTCGTCGTGACCATGCCACCGGACCGGCGCGGCTGGCCACCGGACGGCTGGTTCCTCATCATGTGCGACGTCGGCCAGGGTGATGCGCTCATCGTCCGCGCGGGCCCGGGGGAGGCGCTGGTCGTCGACGCCGGGCCCGATCCGGACTCGGTGGACGGCTGCCTCGACGCGGCGGGGATCACGACCGTGCCGGCGGTGATCCTGACCCACTTTCACGCCGATCACGTGCGCGGACTCAGCGGCGTGCTGCGGGGCCGCTCGGTCGCCGCCGTGCTGGCCACGCCGATCAGGGAGCCCCTGGAGGAGGCGGCCGCGGTCGACGTCACGCTCGCGAAGACCGGGATCACCGTCGAGGAGGTGACTGCCGGGGACGCTCGTTCGGCGGGAGAGGCCGGGTGGCACACCATCTGGCCGCGTCGGCGCATCGCCGCCGGGTCGGTGCCGAACAATGCCAGTCTCGTGCTGATGCTCACCGTGGCGGAGCGTCGGATCCTGCTGACGGGCGACATCGAGCCGGAGGCCCAGGCGGCGGTCGCAGCCGACCTGCAGGGCCAGCACTTCGACGTCGTCAAGGTGCCCCACCACGGCTCCCGCTACCAGTCACCGCTCCTGACGTCGTGGGCTCCCGCTCCCGTCGCGCTCATCAGCGTGGGCGCCGACAACGACTACGGGCACCCGGCACCGGAGACCGTGGACGCGTGGGAAGACGTCGGCGCACTCGTGGCCAGGACGGACCGTGATGGCGACGTGGCAGTGGTGTCGTCCGACATCGGCCTCGGTGTCGTGACTCGCGATCCGGGTGCGTTCGGATGAGAGGGCTCTTCGCCACGGGGCTCGGCACTGGAGCGAGGGGACGGGCGCCCATATCGTTGGTCCCATGCGTCGCTCAGGGTCCCTGGCTGTGGTCGGAGCACTGCTCGCGGCGACGGCCTGGGCCGCGCCCCTCGCCAGTGCCGATGTCGACCCGGCTCCCGGGTCGACCGCCATGCCGGTGCCGCCGGTCACCGTGCCCGAGCCGCCGACCCCGCCCGTCGATCCGGTGACGCCGCCCGTCGAGCCCACGGTGCCCACGCCTGCCCCCGCGAAGCCCCCCGCCCGCGCCACCCTGCCGCTTCGCTTCGACGACCGCGGCCCGCTCGTGGCCAGCGCTCAGGAGCGGCTGATGTGGCTGGGGTACTCCCTCTCGGAGAACAGCCAGGACAAGGACCTTTTCGGCATCACGATGCGGCGGGCCGTCCGGTCCTTCCAGGGGAAGTTCGGACTGGCGGCCACGGGTCGGATCGACAAGCGCACGTGGCGGACGCTGACGCGCCTGGCGGAGCCGGTGGAGGCCCTGCCGCGCCGGTGCACCGAGGTGTCGAAGGCCATCTGCATCGACAAGTCGACCCGACTCCTGAGGTACGTCGTCAAGGGCAAGACGAGGATGACCACCGATGCCCGCTTCGGCGGACCGGGGATGGAGACCGGCGAGGGCGTCTTCCGCGTCAACTCCAAGAGCTACAACCACTCCTCGAGCCTGTACGGATCATGGATGCCCCGGGCGATGTTCTTCAACGGCGACGAGGCGGTCCACTACTCGCCGGACTTCGCCAGTGTCGGCTACTCCCGCGGGTCGCACGGCTGCGTGGGGATGCGCGACATGGAGAAGGCGACCTGGCTGTTCGGCCAGGTGCCGGTGGGCACCCGGGTGTACGTCTACTGGTCGTAGGACCGGCGTGGCACGATGCCCTCACCATGACGATCCCGCGCATCACCCTGGCCATCGGCGGCGAGCCGGTGCTCGTCGACCGTGCCGTGCTCGCGGTGTCGACGGCCGTGCGCCGTGCTGACGCGTCCGCGCAGCGCACGGTCATCATGGCGAGCGCCGAGGAGTCGGCCCATCAGCTGAGGGAGGCCGCCGCTCCCAACCTGTTCGGCGACGGCGGCATCGTCGTCATCCAGGGGATCGACGCAGCGGACGATGCGCTTGCCAAGGCAGTGCGCGAGGTCATCTCGGACCTGCCGGACAACGTCTACCTCGTCGTGACGCATCCGGGTGGAGTCAAGGGCAAGGCCCTGCTGGACGACCTCCGCTCGGCTGGCGCCAACCAGGTCGACTGCCAGGTGCTCAAGAAGCGGGCCGCCCTGCTCGACTTCCTCACCCGCGAGTTCGTCTCCTACAAGCGGAAGGCGACTCCGGACGCCGTGGCGGCCATGGTCGAGTCGATCGGGCAGGACCTCGGCCTGCTGACGGGGGCGGTCTCGCAGCTCGTGTCGGACGTCGAGGCCAACCCCATCGACGCCGACGACGTCCGCGACTACTTCGCCGGGGTCGCGGACGTGTCCGGCTTCACGATCGCCGACGCGGTGTGGGAGCGCCGGTACGCCGAGGCGCTGCGCACCCTCCGGCAGGCGATGCTCGCCGACGCCGGGCGGGTGGGGCCGTCGACCGTGTCGTCGCTGGCCACCGGGCTTCGCACGCTCGTGCGGGTCGGGGGGATGCCCCCCGGTGCGTCGGAGGCCGATGTCGCCCGGGAGGCCGGGGTGCCGCCGTGGAAGGTGAAGATCCTGCGCAAGCAGTGGTCCCGGTGGAGCGGCGACCAGCGTCGGCTCGCGGCATCCGTCGTGGCCCTCGCCGATGCGGACGGTGCCATGAAGGGCGGCGTTCTCGAGGGATCGAGCCTGGACCCCGAGCAGAAGCTGCTCGCCCTGGAGATCCTCGTCGCGACCACAGCAGGGTCCTCGGCCGAGCACTGACGACGGCTGGTGGGCGGCGGCCCCGGATCAGGCGATGCGCACGATCAGCTCGTCGCCCTCGCCGATGACCCTGACGGGAACGCCGAAGGCCGCAGTGAGCAGGGTCTCGGTGAGCACCTCCTCCCGAGGGCCGTGCGCGTGGACGTGTCCTGCCCTCATCAGCACCACGTCGTCGCAGAGGTGGCTCATGCGCGTGACGTCGTGGGTGACGACGACGGCTGCCCGCCCCTGCGCCGCCTGCTCGGCCACGAGGACGTCGAGGCTGCGACGACCCACCAGGTCGAGGTCGGAGTCGGCCTCGTCGAGCAGCAGCAGGCCCGTGTCCTGGGCCATGACTCGGGCGATGTGGACTCGCTTGCGCTCGCCCCCGGACAGCGACGTGACCGCCCTGTCCCGAAGGTCGTCCAGTCCCTGCGCGGCGATCGCGGTGGCGACGACCGCGGCATCCTCCGCTGCCGCGGACGAGCCGCGCCAGGCGGTGCGTCCCCAGCCGACGACGTCGGTGACGGTGAACCCGAACGAGACCTGCGTCTCCTGGGTCAGCAGGGCCCGTCGTCGGGCCAGCTCGAGGGTGCCCAGCGTGCGGACGTCATGGCCCCCGACGTAGGCATTCCCCGTGGTGGGCGCAAGCTCGCCGGACAGCACGCCCAGCAGGGTCGACTTGCCGGATCCGTTGCGCCCGATGACCGCGGTCACCGCGCCGCCGCGGATCTCCAGGTCGGTGGGCTGGAGCCGGATCCGGTCGCCGGTGCGGACGGACGCCGCGCGAAGTGCCGCCGCAGGCGGGGGAGTCATGCCCAGCCGCCCTGACGTGCCCGCGTGCGCCGGAGCAGGACGAAGAAGGCCGGCGCGCCGATGACGGCCGTGATGGCGCCGATCGGGATCTCGACCGGGTTGGCGACCAGGCGCGCAAGCGTGTCCGCGGCGAGGACCAGCAGGGAGCCGGCGAGCGCGCTCACGAGCAGCACCGGTGCATGGCGCGGCCCGATGACCGCCCGCACTGCGTGCGGGATCATGAGGCCGACGAACGCGATGACGCCAACGGCGCCGACGCCGGCGCCGACGAGCAGGACCACTGCGGCCAGCGCCCGGTAGCGCACGCCCCGCACGTCGACTCCGGCCGTGGCAGCGCCTCGGTCACCGAGGGAGAGCACATCGAGTGGTCGAGCCACCGATGCCGCCAGCGCCGTCCCGGCCACCACGAACGGCGCCACGGAGACGACCCCGCTCCACGTCGACAGGGCCAGGCTGCCGGTCGACCAGAAGGTGATCGACCGTACGGCGGCATCCGGGCTGAGGGACACGATCACGGCGAGCAGGGCAGCGGCGAAGGCGGCGACGGCGACACCGGCGAGCAGCAGGGTCACGACCTCGGGTCGCGAGTCGTGCAGGGAGGCGGCGACCACGATCACGACCGCGATGCCGGCGCCGACCGTGGCCGCGGCGCCGGCAGTCACGGTGCCGAAGGCGACCCCGACGCTGGCCGCGGCGACCGCTCCCAGCGCGGCGCCGGCCGAGACGCCCACCAGCGCCGGGTCGGCGAGCGGATTGGCGAGGCCGCCCTGCATGAGGGCGCCGGCGAGGGCCAGGCCGCTCCCGACGAGGACGGCCATGGCCACGCGGGGCGCACGGATGCTCATGACGATCTCAGCGGACGATTCGGCAGCGCCCAGGGTGAGGGCGAGCGCGGCCATGCCGATGACGGCGACCGTGAGGGCGAGGGCGACCCACGCCCCCCGGGATCGTCCGGTCACGCTGCCGACGCCGCGAGGGCGGCGGACAGTCGCGTGATGAGCTCGCCGGTGCGCGGGCCGAAGGAGAGCAGCAGGGTGTCGTCGACGGCGATGACGCGTCGCTCCCGTCCGGCGGTCGTCTGGGCCACGCCGGGCAGGCCGAGGAGCCCGTCGATCCCGCCGACGGACTCGAGCCCCTTCGTCATCACGAGGATGGTGTCCGGGTCGGCGGCCACGAGCGCCTCGGGCGTCAGGGGGACGAAGGCGGCCAGGCCCGACTCGGCACCGACGTCGATGCCTCCCGCACCCGTGATGAGGTCATCGGCGCCCGAGCCCTGCCCGCCGATGAGGTAGACCGCGGACGTTCCTCGCAGGTACAGGAAGGCCACGCGCGGAGGAGCGCCCGTCCGAGGTCCGGCCGCGTTGCTCGTGGCTGCTGCGATGACGGCGTCGGCAGCGGCCGCAGGCAGCCCGGCCGCCGCGGCGACCGCACGGGTCCGGGCAGGGATGTCCGAGACGCTCCAGGCCTCGGGGACCTCGACGACCTCGACGCCGGTGGACCGGATCTGGTCGATGGCCTCCGGCGGTGACGTGGCGGCGTCGACCAGGACGAGATCGGGCCGCTGTGCGAGCACCAGTTCGGCGCTGGTGGCGTGCGCCTTGGTCACGACGGTCGCCCCGGAGATCGCTGGTACGTCGCTCGTCTCGTCGCGGGCGACGACGCGATCGGCGAGGCCCAGGGCGGCAAGGGTCTCGCCGACCCCGGCAGCCAGGCTCACGATCCGCTGGGGAGACCCGACCGCAGGTGTGGCCTGGATGGCCGGCGGCATGGGCACGTCTGCCGACGTGATGGAGATGACGCCGCCGACGGGCAGTGTCGCGGTCGTCGCCGGCGTGGACGGCGTGCCTGTCACGGGCGAGTCCGCCGACGCAGGGGTGGTGGCGGTCGAGCCGGCCGCACAGCCGGCGACAAGCGAGGACGCAGCCACAGCCAGGACCACCGCGGACACCGCACGTCGAAGCACGGGCTGATTATCGTCACGTCTGCGGTGACACATGCCGATGCAGCGTCGGGATGACTCCGACACGGTGTCAGGCGGACGGTGCTCGCAGGTGCCTAGTCTCACCGCGTGCGCCGACCCCGATTCCTCCTCCGCGGCGGCATCGCTGTGGCCCTCGCAGCGGGACTCCTTCCCTTCGTGGCACATCCGTCAGCGGCAGTCGCGCCCAGCGCTCCCGGCGGGACGACGACGGTGACCACGAAGTCCGGCCTCACGCTGACGACGACACCGGTGCGACGGCTTCCCGCCACGGGAGCGACGGTTCGCGTCACAGGCAAGGGCTACGACCGAACCGTGGGCATCTACGTGGCCCTGTGCGTGACCCCGCGAAAGGGCACGCAGCCCTCGTCCTGCGGCGGGGGAGTCAACACGACCGGAGCCAGTCCCGCGTCCGCGTGGATCTCGTCGACCCCTCCTCCGTACGGCCGCGCGCTCGCCGTCCCCTTCGGGAGGGGAGGCCGCTTCGACGTGCGGCTCACCGTCTCGCCGACGATCGGCGACGTCGACTGCCGGGTCGTCGCCTGCTCCATCGTCACGCGTGCCGACCACACCCGCGCGGGTGACCGTCGGTTCGACGTCGCCGTCCCTGTCACGTTCGCCCCGTAGCCGCATCCACCTGAGGAGAAACCGAATGATCCGTTCCGCCCGTGTCGCCCTGACGGGAGCCGCCATCGCCCTGCTCGGGGCCGTGGTCGCCACCCCGGCGTCGGCCGCCGACGCCTACAACGCGACCGTCGCCGGCCAGCGCGGCTTCACGCCGCTGGTCGCGCTGGTGCAGTCGTCCACCCTCGCGGTCGACGTCGTGAACCTGCCCGCCGGGGTGGGCCTCTACGCCCTCCACTGCAAGGTGCCTGCCGACCCGCGGGCCGCACCCACCGTCTGCGACCAGTCGACGGATGCGGCGGCATACCTGCCGGCGACCGATGCGGCGCGCGCGGCCGTCAGCCTGCCCATCAAGGTGAACGCGGAGTTCTACGGCACCAATCCCAACCCCAGCACCGGCATCGTGACGGGGGAGAGCGTCGACTGTCGTGTCGACACGGGCAACCCGCGCGCCACCACATGCGCGGTCTACGTCCTCGGAGCCGGCAAGGAGAGCGCGAACCCGGCCTACCTCCGGGTGTTCCCTACGGTGTTCACTCCGATCACGGCCCAGCGGGCGAATGACGCCGCAGCCATCACGCTCGACGGAATCCCGGTCAAGCGCGGCGCCGGCCCGAAGCTGGGCCTGGATGACACCGTGCCCTTCACGGTGGCGCTGAAGTCCGGGCTCACCCCGAGCGTCTCCGCGGACAACTGCACGATCGCTGACGGCACCATCACGGCGCTCAGGAGCCGGGGCACCTGCGTCGTGCGCATCACCTCGACCGGCGGCAGGGCCTACAAGCCGCTGGTCACGACTCAGGTGTTCCGCCTGACCAGGTAGCGGGAGTACACCCAGCAAAGCGAAGAGCGCCCCCCGGATACGGGGGGCGCTCTTCGATGCGTGGGGTCGGGCTAGAGGGCGGCAGCCTTCTGCGAGATCGACGACTTGCGGTTCGCCGCCTGGTTGGCGTGGATGACGCCCTTGCTGGCGGCCTTGTCGAGGGCCCTGGTGGCCTCGCGGGCCAGCGCCGTCGCCTGCTCCTTGTCACCGGCGTCCACCGCAGTGTTGAACTTGCGCACGGACGTCTTCAGCGAGGACTTGACCGCCTTGTTGCGCTGGCGGGCCTTCTCGTTGGTGCGGTTGCGCTTGATCTGCGACTTGATGTTCGCCACGGGGACAACTTTCGTGAGAGCGGGCATGCGGAAACGTCGGGGTGAAGCGAGGGCCAAGATTACCCGTAGGCTGGCCTCAGGCCCAAATCGCCCCCCTAGTCGACCCCCGTGAGGAACCCCCGTGCCCGACCCGTCAGCTGCTGAGCGACGTCAGGGAGCTGCCCCGGCGGCCGGCAGCACCGACCCGTCCGTGATCCGCAACTTCTGCATCATCGCCCACATCGACCACGGCAAGTCGACGCTGGCCGACCGCATGCTGCAGCAGACCGGGGTGGTCGACGGACGCTCCATGAGGGCCCAGTACCTCGACCGGATGGACATCGAGCGCGAGCGTGGCATCACGATCAAGTCCCAGGCCGTGCGGCTGCCCTTCCAGGCGGACGACGGCGTCGACTACGTCCTGAACATGATCGACACGCCTGGCCACGTCGACTTCACCTACGAGGTCTCCCGGTCCCTGGCCGCCTGCGAGGGCGCTGTCCTGCTCGTCGATGCTGCCCAGGGGATCGAGGCGCAGACCCTCGCCAACCTCTACCTCGCGCTCGAGAACGACCTCACGGTCATCCCCGTGCTGAACAAGATCGACCTGCCGGCCGCGCAGCCGGAGAAGTACGCCGCCGAGCTCGCGCACATCATCGGGTGCTCCCCGGACGACGTGCTGCTCGTGTCGGCGAAGACGGGCGTGGGCGTCCACGAGCTGCTCGAGAAGATCGTTGCGGAGATCCCTGCCCCCGTCGGCGACCCCGCCGGCCCGGCCCGCGCCATGATCTTCGACTCCGTCTACGACACCTACCGCGGCGTCATCACGTACATCCGCGTCATCGACGGTCACATCTCGACGCGCGAGCGCATCCAGATGATGTCGACGGGCGCCATCCACGAGCTCCTCGAGGTCGGCGTGATCTCGCCGGAACCCGTGCCCGGCACCGGGCTGGGCGTCGGCGAGGTGGGGTACCTCATCACGGGCGTGAAGGACGTGCGCCAGTCGCGAGTCGGCGACACGATCACCTCGGAGCGCAAGGGGGCAACCGAGGCGCTCGGCGGCTACCGGGACCCCAAGCCGATGGTGTTCTCCGGGCTCTACCCGATCGACGGCTCTGACTACCCGCTCCTTCGCGACGCCCTCGACAAGCTCAAGCTCAACGACGCCGCGCTCGGCTACGAGCCGGAGACCTCGCTGGCGCTGGGCTTCGGCTTCCGTTGCGGCTTCCTGGGCCTGCTGCACATGGAGATCGTGCGCGAGCGGCTCGAGCGCGAGGCGAACCTCGACCTCATCTCGACGGCCCCCAACGTCATCTACCGCGTGTTCAGCGATGACGGCGTCGAGCTGGTCGTCACCAACCCGAGCGAGTTCCCGACGCAGAAGGTCGACAAGATCCTCGAGCCCATCGTGCGCTCGACGATCATCCTGCCGAGCGAGTTCGTGGGCACGGTCATGGAGCTGTGCCAGCAGCGCCGCGGCACCCTGCTCGGCATGGACTACCTGTCCGAGGACCGCGTCGAGATGCGCTACACCCTGCCGCTCGCCGAGATCGTGTTCGACTTCTTCGACCAGCTCAAGTCCCGTACCCGGGGCTACGCGTCGCTCGACTACGAGTTGACGGGCGAGCAGGAGGCCGACCTCGTCAAGGTCGACATCCTCCTGCACGGCGATGCCGTCGACGCGTTCAGCGCGATCGTCCACCGCGACAAGGCGATGGCCTACGGGACCATGATGACGGCGAAGCTCAAGGAGCTCATCCCGAGGCAGCAGTTCGAGGTGCCGATCCAGGCCGCCATCGGCTCGCGTGTCATCACGCGGGAGACGATCCGCGCCATCCGCAAGGACGTGCTCGCCAAGTGCTACGGCGGCGACATCACCCGCAAGCGCAAGCTCCTCGAGAAGCAGAAGGAGGGCAAGAAGCGCATGAAGATGGTCGGCCGCGTCGAGGTCCCCCAGGAGGCGTTCATCGCCGCGCTCTCGACGTCCGACGCCCCCAGAAGTGACGAGTTGACCCAGCATCGGGCCAATCGCAAGAAGCGGACGAACGGACGAACCGCGATCTGAGCCGATGCTGGCATCTGGGGCTGTACCTGCACGTGCCGTTCTGCGCGAGCCGCTGCGGCTACTGCGACTTCAACACCTACACCGCCACCGAGCTGGGCGACACCGTGCGCCGAGACACCTTCCACGAGGTCCTGGCCGCCGAGGTGCGCTACGCCGCCGCGACGCTCGGGGATGACCGCCGCCCGGTCGACACCGTGTTCGTCGGCGGCGGGACGCCCACGCTCCTCGGCGCACCCGCGCTCGTATCCCTGCTCGATGCAGTCCGCAAGGAGTTCGGACTGGCACCCGGCGCCGAGGTGACCACCGAGGCGAACCCCGACAGCGTCGACGAGCGCATGCTGGACGGCCTGCGTGCAGGCGGCTTCACGCGAATCTCGTTCGGGATGCAGAGCACATCGACCTCCGTGCTCCGCATCCTCGACCGCACCCACACTCCCGGCGCGAGCCTCGACGTCGCACGTGCGGCGACGCGTGCGGGCTTCGAGCACGTGAACCTCGACCTCATCTACGGCACGCCGGGCGAGTCCGATGACGACCTGCGGCGATCTGTCGAGGAGGCGATCGAGGCCGGCGTGGACCACGTGTCCGCATACTCGCTGATCGTCGAGGACGGCACCCCGCTGGCTCGGCGCGTGCGCAGAGGCGAGCTGCCGGCTCCCGACGACGACATCGCGGCGTCGCGCTACGCGATCGTCGACCGCCTGCTCACGGACGCCGGCATGAGCTGGTACGAGGTCTCGAACTGGGCGCGTCCGGGCGGGGAGTGCCGGCACAACCTCGGCTACTGGAACGACGACGACTGGTGGGGGATCGGTCCGGGGGCGCACAGCCACCGTGGTGGCGAGCGGTGGTGGAACGTCAAGCACCCGCGCACGTACGCCGATCGACTGGCGACGGGGGAGTCCCCGGCCGAGGACCGCGAGGTGCTCACGGTGGAGCAGCGCCGGATGGAGGGCGTGATGCTCGGAGTCCGCCTGGCGGCGGGGCTGCCCGTCGCGAGTCTCGACGACGCGGGCCGCGAGCAGGCCGAGGCCGAGGCGCGGGCCGGGCTCATCGACACGACAGCCCTGGCATCCGGTCGGGTCGTCCTCACCGACGACGGACGGCTACTGGCCGATGCCGTGATCAGGCGCCTGGTCGCCTGATCAGCGCCTACTCGTAATGGGCCTGTCCGTCGCGCCCGACGGCGACGAGCTCGGCCTCCTCGGCGGCAGCCGCCCGCCGACGGGCCCGCAGGTGCTGGCGGGTGACGAACGCCACCAGGCCGGCCCACACGACGGCGATGCCGATGAGGACGGCGACCATGACGTTACCCGGCACGCTGAACGCCTTCATGAGCGTGAGCGAGTTGGTGAAGATGATCATGCCGCCCACGGTGACGCCCATGATGCGCATCGGCAGCCGATGGGCGATCCAGGCGGCGATCGGGGCGGCGATGATGCCGCCCAGCATGAGCGGGATCAGGATGTCCCAGGCGAGGGCCGAGACGCCGAGCCCGATGATGAAGCCGACGCTGGCGGCCACCGCGACGAGGAACTCGGCGGCGTTCATCGTGCCGATGACGCGGTTCGGTGCCATGCGGCCGTTTGCCAGCAGCGCAGGCGTCGTGACCGGCCCCCAGCCGCCGCCACCGGTGGCGTCGACGAAGCCGCCGATGAGGCCGAGGGGGGCGAGGAAGCGGGTGCCCGGACGGCCCTTCTTCAAGGCGACCTTGCGGTGCCGGAGGTAACGGAACAGGACGTAGAAGCCGAGGATCAGCAGCAGGGTGCTCGCCCACGGCTTGGCCGCCTGGGTCGACAGGTTGGACAGCACGGTGGCGCCGGCGAACGCGCCGATCGCGCCCGGCAGCGCGATGCGCCGCAGGACCGTCTTGTCGACGTTGCCCATCTTCGCGTGCGAGAACGCGCTCGCGGCCGTCGTGCCGATCTCGGCGAGGTGGACGGAGGCCGACGCCATCGCAGGGGCGAGGCCGATCGCGATGAGCAGCGTGGACGACGTCAGGCCGTAGCCCATGCCGAGCGAGCCGTCGACCATCTGGGCGCCGAATCCGGCCAGGGCGATGAAGAACATTCCAAGCATGCGCCATTCCTATCTGAAAAGTAGGGAATAGGCAAGCCGACCCACCGGGGGAGTGTGGTCGTCCGGGGTGGTCGACCGCGGCGCGCAGGTTGCGCGCAGGCCGTACACTTGGCACTCACGGTCGCTGAGTGCCAAGCGCTCGTCCGATCCTGTCGTCCCGGGAGGTGTGCATGCTGGAGGAACGGCGGCTTGCCGTCCTTCGGGCCATCGTCGAGGACTACGTGTCCACGCACGAGCCGGTCGGCTCCAAGGCCCTCGTGGAGCGGCACAACCTAGGCGTCTCGCCGGCCACGATCCGCAACGACATGGCGGCCCTCGAGGACGAGGGCTTCATCGCCCAGCCGCACACCAGCGCGGGACGCGTCCCCACCGACCTCGGCTACCGGCTGTTCGTCGACCGGCTCTCGGGCGTCAAGCCGCTGAGCCCCCCCGAGCGCCGGGCCATCCACCAGTTCCTCGACGAGGCGGTCGATCTCGACGACGTCATGTCGCGCACCGTGCGCCTCCTTGCGCAGATCACGCGCCAGGTCGCGCTGGTCCAGTACCCCTCGCTGCAGCGCAGCAGCATCCGCCACGTCGAGCTGGTGTCGCTCAGCGCCACCCGCCTCATCCTCGTGATCATCGTCGACACGGGCCGGGTCGAGCAGCGCGTCATCGAGTGCCCCATGCCCGTGTCCGAGGACGTGATCGCCGACCTCCGGTCCCGGCTGATCGTGGCGCTCGCCGGCAAGCCGTTCTCCTCGGTCGCCGACGCCGTGGCCGACTTCGAGGACTCGTTCGCCGAGGCCGATCGACCGCTCGTGCGAGTCGTCCTGTCGGGCGTCCTGGAGAGCGTCGCCGAGCGACATGACGAGCGCGTCGTCCTCGGCGGCACCGCGCACCTGGCCCGCTACGGCGAGGCCTTCCCCCTCGCGATCCAGCCCGTGCTCGAGGCGCTCGAGGAGCAGGTCGTGCTGCTGCGCCTGCTCGGCGAGGCTGCCAACCCGCAGGGGATCACGGTGCGCATCGGGCACGAGAATCCCGTCGAGGGGCTCGAAGCCACCTCCGTCATCACGGCGCAGTACGCCCGAGGCGACCAGGCCGTCGCGTCCCTCGGCATCGTGGGGCCGACGCACATGGACTATCCGAGCACCATGGCTGCCGTGCATGCCGTCGCACGCTACGTCAGCCACATCCTGGACGAGCAGTAGGAGGCGCGGTGAGCACCGACTACTACGCCCTGCTGGGCGTGGCCCGGGACGCATCCCCCGAGGAGATCAAGAAGGCCTACCGGCGACTCGCGCGGGAGCTGCACCCCGACGTCAACCCCGATCCTGAGCACCAGGAGCGCTTCAAGCTCGTCACCGCCGCCTACGAGGTGCTCAGCGACCCCGAGAAGCGCCAGATGTACGACCTCGGCGGCGATCCGCTCAGCTCCGCTCGTGGCGGCGGCTATGGCGCCGGGGGATTCGACTTCGGCGACATCATGGACGCGTTCTTCGGCGGGGGTGCCCAGCGCGGACCGCGCACGCGTGCGCGGCGCGGCCAGGATGCGCTCATCCGGATCCAGGTGACCCTGGCCGATGCCGTCTTCGGCAGCACGCGCGAGCTCACCGTCGACACCGCCGTGCGCTGCGATGCGTGCGAGGCGACGGGCACGGCTCCGGGCAGCACGACCGATACCTGCGTCATGTGCAAGGGCAGGGGGGAGATCCAGCAGGTGCAGCGGTCCTTCCTCGGCCAGGTGATGACCTCGCGACCCTGCCCCCAGTGCCAGGGGTTCGGCACGACCATCACGCATCCGTGCCACGAGTGCTCCGGGGACGGTCGGGTCCGCACCCGGCGCACGCTCACGGTGCAGATCCCGCCCGGCGTCGACACGGGCACCCGCATCCAGCTCTCCGGCGAGGGCGAGGTCGGCCCGAACGGCGGTCCCGCGGGCGACCTGTTCGTCGAGATCGTCGTCGCCGCCCATGATCTCTTCGAGCGACGCGGCGACGAGCTGCACTGCGTCGTCACAGTGCCGATGACGGCTGCCGCGCTGGGCACGAGCATGACCCTGGACACCCTCGACGGGCCGACGGAGATCGACATCCACGCGGGCACGCAGTCCGGGGAGTCGATCACTGTGCGCGGCAAGGGTGCCGCGCGCCTGCGTTCCGCCGGCCGCGGAGACCTCCACGTCCACCTGCGCGTGCAGACGCCCACCAAGCTCGATGCCGAGCAGGAGCAGCTGCTGCGCCAGCTGGCCGCCCTGCGCGACGAGGCGACGGTGCAGGTCGGCAGCGGCTCGGCGGAGGCGCATGGGGGCCTGTTCTCCCGGCTCAAGGACGCGTTCACCGCCAAGTGACGGCTCCCGTGTTCGTCGTGCCGGCGGCCGCGCTCGCAGCAGCGTCGGTCGGCGCGGCGTTGCGGCTCGACGGCCCTGAGGGCCGGCATGCCGTGTCCGTCCGGCGGCTCGGACCCGGGGAGCAGCTCGACCTCGTCGATGGCCTCGGTCGCCGGGTGACGGGCATCGTGACCGCTGTCGTCGACAAGCAGTCCCTCGACGTGGACGTGCAATCCGTCGACGACGAGCCCGTTGCGCAGCCACGAGTCACCGTGGTGCAGGCGCTCCCCAAGGGAGACCGCGGGGAGCTCGCCGTCGAGCTGCTCACCGAGATCGGCGTCGATGCCATCGTTCCCTGGGCCGCGGCGAACTGCGTGACCCAGTGGAAGGGCGACCGGATCGAGCGCGCCCACCGACGCTGGGCGGACGCCGCGCAGGCGGCCGCCAAGCAGGCGCGGCGCGCCCGCTTCCCCGTGGTGGAGCCACTGGCGTCGACCGCCGACGTGCTGGCTCGACTGGGTCAGGCATCGACCGCGCTCGTGCTGCATGAGCAGGCGCGAACGTCGATCGCCGATGTTGCCGCCCCCCGTTCGGGCGAGCTCCTGCTCGTGGTCGGACCCGAGGGCGGACTGACGGCGGCTGAGCGCGAATCCCTCAGCGAGGCAGGAGCGACCGAGGTCCGGCTCGGGCCGTCCGTGCTGCGGACGTCCTCCGCGGGACTTGCCGCCGTCGCGGCCCTGCTGGCCCCGACCGCGCGCTGGGCGCTGCCCGGTCAGGGCGGGGATGGAAGGATGACGTCATGAGCGACTGCCTGTTCTGCGCCATCGTCGCGGGAGGGATCCCGGCGGACGTCGTCCACAGTGACGACGAGCTGCTGGCGTTCCGCGATGTCAACCCCCAGGCGCCCGTCCACGTCCTCGTCATCCCGCGAGCCCATCACGCGACGGCGTCGGAGCTCGCCACCGCCGATCCGGCACTGGCCGGACGCCTGCTGGCGGTGGCGGGCGAGATCGCGGCGCGCGAAGGGGTCGACGGCTCCGGGTACCGCATCGTCACGAACACCGGCGAGAGCGCCGGGCAGTCCGTGAACCACGTCCACTTCCACGTCCTGGGCGGCCGCGCCCTCACCTGGCCCCCCGGCTGACTCCCCGACGAATGGCGAAACTATGACCGAGCCCGCTCCCGAGACCCCGAGCGCCCAGACCACCATCGTGGTGCCGAACTCGCAGCCGATGGTCGCCCTGCTGGGAAGCGATGACGAGTACCTGCGCCTGGTCGAGAAGGCGTTCCCCGAGGCCGACATCATGGCCCGCGGCAACGAGATCACCGTCTCCGGATCGCCGGAGGACGTCGCGATCGTCGATACCCTCATCGCCGAGATGCTGGCCGTGCTGCGGACCGGCCAGGCACTGACGGCCGAGTCCGTGGACCGCAGCGTCACCCTCCTGCGATCAGGTACCCGTCCGACCGAGGTCCTCACCGCGAACATCCTCAGCAACCGCGGTCGGACCATCCGCGCGAAGACCCTGAACCAGAAGCGCTACGTCGACGCGATCGACAACAACACCATCGTCTTCGGCATCGGGCCTGCCGGCACGGGCAAGACGTACCTCGCGGTCGCCAAGGCCGTGCAGGCGCTGCAGGCCAAGCGCATCAACCGGATCGTGCTGACGCGCCCCGCGGTCGAAGCGGGGGAGCGCCTCGGGTTCCTGCCGGGCACGCTCTCGGAGAAGATCGATCCGTACCTTCGTCCGCTCTACGACGCCCTCCACGACATGATCGACCCCGACTCGATCCCGCGGCTGATCACGAGCGGCACCATCGAGATCGCGCCGCTCGCCTACATGCGCGGGCGCACGCTGAACGACTCGTTCATCATCCTCGACGAGGCGCAGAACACCTCTGCTGAGCAGATGAAGATGTTCCTCACCCGCCTCGGCTTCGGGTCCACGATGGTCGTGACGGGCGATGTCACCCAGGTCGACCTTCCCGGCGGGACGACGAGCGGCCTGCGGGTCGTCACGGACATCCTCGAGGACATCGACGACGTCGCGTTCTGCCGGCTCACCTCTCACGACGTCGTGCGGCACAAGCTGGTGGGGCGCATCGTCGACGCGTACGAGAAGTACGACGCAAAGCGAGCCACGTGAGCCCACGTCACGTCACGGTTCTGAACGAGTCGGGCATCGACTGCGACGTCGCCGCGCTGACGGGTCTCGCCGGGCATCTTCTCGGGGAGCTCCGTCTCCATCCGGACTGCGAGCTCGGCATCACCCTCGTCGACGTCGATCGCATGACCACGCTGCACGAGGACTGGATGCAGGAGCCCGGGCCGACCGACGTGCTGTCCTTCCCCATCGACGAGGTGCGAAGCGCCGCTCCCGGGGAGGAGCCCGAGCCGGGAATCCTCGGCGACATCGTCCTGTGCCCGGCCTTCGCGCGCGCGCAGGCCGACGTCGCGGGCCGCACGCTCGACCAGGAGCTCCAGTTCCTCACCGTGCACGGCACACTTCACCTGATCGGCTACGACCATGCCACGCAGGAGGAGTACGACGCCATGTTCAGCAGGCAGGATGCGCTGCTCGAGGGGTGGGGGGGAGCATGACGACGGACGCGTGGCTCGTGGTCGCCTCCATCGTGCTGGTCGCGCTCGCCGGCCTGCTCACCATGGCCGAGACCGCCATCAGCCGCGTCAGCCGCTCCCAGATCGACGACGCGCGCAAGGACGGGGGCCAGCGGGCAGACCGCCTGCTGCGGGTGCTGAAGGAGCGTCCGCGGCACGTCAACGTCCTGCTCTTCCTGTCCACGGTGTCGACCGTCACGGCGACCGTCCTCGTCGGCTACGTGTGCGTCGACGCACTGGCCGCGACGGGCCGCACGAGCCCGGCCGTCGCCCTCCTCCTGGCGGTCGTGGTCATGGTCATCGCCGCCTACGTCGTGGTCGGCGTCGCCGCGCGCACGCTCGGGCGGCAGCATGCCGAACGCGTCGCCGTCGCCGCGGCCGGACCAGCCGCGTTCCTCGCCACCGTGCTCGGGCCGCTGGCCACCCTGCTGATCGTCATCGGCAACGCCGTCACCCCCGGCAAGGGCTACCGCGAGGGCCCGTTCGCCTCGCAGGCCGAGCTCCGCGAGATGGTCGACCTCGCCGAGGCCGATGACCTGATCGAGGACGACGAGCGCCAGATGATCCACTCCGTCTTCGAGCTCGGCGACACCTTCGCGAAGGAGGTGATGGTGCCGCGCACGGAGATGATCTTCATCGAGCGGAACAAGACCCTGCGTCAGGCGCTGTCGCTCGGCCTGCGGTCGGGCTTCTCCCGGATCCCCGTCATCGGGGAGAACGCGGACGACATCGTCGGCATCGTCTACCTCAAGGACATCGTCCGCCGCTCGTTCGAGCATCGGGAGGCGGAGCAGACGGAGCGCGTCGAGTCCATCATGCGGGTGCCGTACTTCGTGCCCGACTCGAAGCCCGCCGACGCGCTGCTGCGGGAGATGCAGTCGGCGCGCGTGCACATGGCGATCGTCGTCGATGAGTACGGCGGCACCTCCGGGCTCGTGACGATCGAGGACATCCTCGAGGAGATCGTCGGCGAGATCGCCGACGAGTACGACACCGCCGCACCGGAGGTCACCGAGCTTCCCGAGGGGGCGTTCCGGGTGCTGGCCCGCATGCACGTCGACGACTTCGCCGACCTCATCGGCACGGAGATCGAGTCGGAGGAGGAGGGTGTCGACACCGTCCTGGGCCTTGTCGCCAAGCGCCTCGGCCGGGTCCCGATCCCCGGATCCACCGTCGACCTCGATGGCTGGCGGCTGACGGCCGAGCAGGGTGCAGGGCGGCGCAACCGCATCGGCACCGTCCTCGCCCAGCGCAGGACACCTCTGGGCAGCGACCTGGAGACGGAGTCCGACGATGCCTGACGACCTGTCGGCCGAGGACGCGAAGCTCGTCACCCTGGCGCGCGGCGCGCGTGGTCGTGCCGGTGGCGCGTCGGGAGCGGCGGTGCGCGACGAGACCGGGCGCTCGTACTCGGGAGCCGACGTGACGCTGCCGATGCTCGACCTGTCCGCTCTCGCGCTGGCGGTCGCGCAGGCGGTCGCCGCGGGCGCGCGGGGTGCCGAGGCTGCCGTCGTGGTCGGCCCGGATCCCACGGCGCACGACCTCGATGTGCTCCGCTACCTGGGCGGACCAGGCCTGCCGGTCTGGGCCTGCGACCCGGATGGCACCGTCCGCACCCGTCTCACCTCGTGACCTCGTGACGCCCCCGACTCGCGTCCTCGTGACCTCGTGACGCCCCCGACTCGCGTCCTCGTGACCTCGTGACGCCGAAGGCAACTGCCGCGCTCGCCGTCATGGGCGCGGCCGTCCTGTTCGGCACCACCGGGACGTCCCGCGAGCTGCTCGCCCCCGACGCCCCCGGTCCGGGCGTGGCAGCCCTGCGCCTTCTCGTTGGTGCTGCGGGACTCGTCGCCTTCGTGGCCTGGCGGGGCGACGGTGCCTCGCTTCGCGCGCTGTGGCGACGCCCCGTCATCTGGCTCATGGGTGCCGCTGTCGCCGGATACCAGGCCTTCTTCTTCGTCGGCACCGCTCGCACCGGCGTGGCGATCGCCGCACTGATCGCGCTGGGCAGCGCGCCCTTCCTCTCCGGGCTGCTCGGCTGGGCGCTGCGCGAGGGCGCTCCGGGGTGGGCGTGGGCGGTGTCCACCGCGATCGCGGTCGTCGGGCTCGGCCTGCTCGTCGCGGGCAGCCTCACGACCGGTGACCCGCTCGGCATGCTGGCCGCCCTCGCCGCCGGGGGCTGCTACGCGGTGTTCACGGTGGTCGGGGTGGGCCTCGCTCGGGAGGGCTACTCGGGGAGTGCCGTGCTCGCGTCGTCATTCGCCCTCGGTGCGGTCGTGCTGCTGCCCTTCGTGTTCATGTCCGCGTGGTGGCTGTCGCCGGGGGGCATCGGCCTGATCCTGTGGCTGGGACTGATCACGACGACGGTCGCGTACCTGCTCTTCGGCGTGGGGCTCAAGGTGCTGCAGCCCGGCCACATCGCCACGCTGACCCTGCTCGAGCCGGCCGTGGCCACGGTGCTCGGAGTCGTCGTCCTCGCCGAGCCGATCAGTGCGACAGGCTGGATCGGGTGCCTCTTGGTGATCGGTGCCCTAGCGTTGCTGGGAGTCGCCGAGAACCGGCGCCCAGCCGTCGAGCAGGAGGTGTCCGCGTGACGTTCCGCAGCGGTTTCGCGTGTCTCGTCGGACGGCCCAACGCCGGCAAGTCGACTCTCACCAATGCGCTGGTCGGCCGCAAGGTGGCGATCACCTCCGATCGTCCGCAGACCACGCGTCGGGTGCTGCGCGGAATCGTCAACCGTCCGGACGGCCAGCTGATCATGGTCGACACCCCCGGCCTGCACCGCCCTCGTACCCTGCTGGGGGAGCGGCTCAACGATCAGGTGCGCGAGACCTGGTCGAGTGTCGACGTCGTGGGCCTGTGCATCCCGGCGGACCAGGCCGTGGGTCCCGGGGACAGGTTCATCGCGACCGAGCTGTCCCATCTCAGGCGCAAGCCCATCGTGGCGATCGTCACGAAGACGGACGCCGTCAGCCGTGCCGTCCTCGCCGAGCGGTTGAACGAGGTCTCGCACCTCGCCGAGGAGGTCGGCTTCGAGTGGTCCGAGGTCATTCCCGTCTCGGCCCGGACGGGGGACCAGGTGACCCTCCTTGCCGAGCGGCTCATCGTGCAGATGCCCGAGGGGCCGGTGCTCTTCCCGGAGGGCGACGACGACGAGGGGCAGACCATCGAGGTCGCGGTGGCCGAGCTGATCAGGGAGGCCGCGCTCGACGGCGTCCAGGACGAGCTGCCGCACTCGATCGCTGTCGTCGTCGACGAGATCGAGCCGCGGCGGGACCGGCCGGCCGATCGACCGCTGACGGACGTGCGGGCCTTCCTGTTCGTGGAGCGGGAGACGCAGAAGGCCATCGTCATCGGCAAGGCCGGGTCGCGGCTGAAGCAGGTCGGCACTCGTGCCCGCAAGGAGATCGAGCTGCTGCTCGGAGTGCCGATCTACCTCGACATCCGGGTGAAGGTCGCCAAGGACTGGCAGAAGGACCCGAAGCAGCTGCGCCGCCTCGGCTTCTGAGGAGTTGAACCGCTTCCCGGTCCGATTCGGCAGATCTGGGCCGGGTTGCACCGCCAGGTCAGGGTTTGCACCGCCTCGCTTTCACGCTGCCCGACGCGCCGCCTTCCAGACGCGCGCCACGACGGCGTCAGGATTGTCCTCGATCTGCTCGAAGGTCCAGCGGACGACGGCCTGCCCGGTTTCGCGCAGCCGATCCTCCCGGACCTTCTCCTTCACGAGGTCTGCCCGCGTCGAGTACTTCATCGCGCCATCCGCCTCCCCGATCACTCGCAGTTCTGGCCACCACATGTCCGTGTAGCCGATCAGTCCGGCCTCGTCATAGAACGGATGCTGCAGGATCGGATCGGGCAGGCCCCTCTCCACGAGTGCCAGCCGGGAGAAGGTCTCAAGGACAGTCTGGGCGCCTGGCCGTGCTCGTCCGAGTGCCTCGAGTAGCTGGGCGCGGTGGCCGAGATGGCGCCACGTGTCGACGAGGCGCGTGATGTCGTCGACCGTCGCGCCTCGCCAGAGGGCCGCGTCGAGCAGTGCTGTGCGCCAGCGTGCTGATGCCAGGTCCGCTGCTGCTCCGACCCCCGCCAGCCCTGGACTGACGACCGGCACTCCCCGCACCGTCCGTGTCGTGTCGGCGTCGACCGGTCCGGTGGTGATTCTGATCTTGGGGATGACCAGCCGATGCCGGCTCTCGCGACGAAGGGCCCGCTCATCCCGTCCGGATGATCGCACGAGGTTGAGCTGCTCGGGCGCCGCGAAGGGGAGCGACATGCCGAGTACGAGGGCGGCGGACACCCCGAACGCCCACACGCGGCCATCGGCAGCCGCAGCGGCCGCGGCGAGATCGATGCGGTGGCGTTCGTGTGGATCGGCCGTCTCGGTAAGCGTCCGGAGCGAGTAGACGCCATGACGGAGTCGAACGAGAACCCCCCTGCGCACCATCGCTTCCTGGACGGCATCCGTGACACCGAGCTGAAGCAGTTCACGTCGTCGATGCACGGGGTGCTCGTCGGCGAGCGCCTTCAAGACCGCGGCGGCCGCGTGGACGTTGGTGTCGAGGTGGGCGGACATGGCGGCACTGTGCCGGACCCTGATCCATTCGCGGTGAGGTTGTCCACAGGCCGGGGCGGTCCAACTCGGCACTTCTCCGCAGGAACCGGTCCGATTCCGCCAACTTGAGCCGGGAAGCGGTTCAAGTCTGTGGGGTCAGTCGGCGTTCCGCTCCACGTAGGGGTGCACCTCGTAGCGCTGTCCGTACGCCTCGAAGATCGCGATGATGATGGCGGCGAGCGGGATGCCGATGATGGCACCGATGGGACCGAAGAGGGCGGCGCCGACGAAGACGGACGCGAGCGCGACGCCGGAGTTGATGTCCATGGTCTTCGTGGAGATGCGCGGGGTGAAGACGTAGTTCTCGATCTGCTGGTACACGGTCGCGAAGATGACGATCCACAGCACGTCGACCGGGTCGTCGAAGACCGCGAAGAGCGCCGGCAGCGCGACGCCGATGTACGTGCCGATCGTGGGGATGAACTGGCTCACGACGCCCGCGAAGATGCCCATCGGGAGCCAGAACGGGATGTCGATCAGGTAGAAGAAGAAGCAGTGGAAGGCGGCCGACAGGGTGGCGAGGGCCAGCTTCGAGATGACGAACCCGCCGGCCTTCTGGACCGAGATGTCCCAGACCTGGATGAAGACCACCTGGCGGGCCGGCTTCAGCCACGACGCGATCCACCGCTTGATGCGCGGCGAGTCCGCCGAGAAGTAGAACGAGAAGACCAGGATCGTGACGAAGTCGAACACGGCGCCCACGATGCCGACCAGGATCGCCAGGATGCCGCCCGCGAGGGAGCCGGCGATGTCGGTGGCCTGCTCGGCGGTGAGGTTCAGGTTGTCGAGCAGCCGCTCCGGGTCGATCTCGGCATTGAAGGTCCGGTTCACCCAGTCGACGATGTCGAGGACCAGGGCCGGGAGCGCCTGCACGAGCTCGACGGTCTGGGCGGCGAGGACGCCGCCGAAGAGGGTGATGAACAGGCTCAGCAGGCCGAGGGTCGTGAAGGCGACGATCGCGGTCGCGAGCCCGCGCCGCAGGCCGCGGTGGGCCAGGTAGCTCACGATCGGGTCGAACGAGATGGCGATCAGCCACGCCAGCAGCAGGTTGAACAGGAAGCCGCCGAGAAGCCCCCAGGAGTAGTTGATGATCTGCAGCCCGATGATGGCGAGCACGACCATGATCAGGACCCGGCGCAGGGAGCGGGCGTCGAGGGTCACCCGCACCGGTGGTGCCTCCTCCTCGGGCGGCTCAGGCACCTGCCCGGAGACTCGCGGGGGCGGAGTCGGAAGATGGGCGGATGCAGCGTCGTCGATCGCCGCGTCGACCGCGTTGGGTGTCGCGTCCTCGGTGGCGGGATCCGGCTCGCTCATACGTGAGAATGTAGCGTGCCCCTCTACCGCGACGAGGCCATCGTGCTGCGAGCCCAGAAGCTCGGTGAGGCCGATCGCATCGTCACCCTGTTCACCCGCGGGCATGGCCGCGTGCGGGGCGTGGCGCGTGGCGTGCGCAAGACGTCCAGTCGGATCGGGGCCCGTCTCGAGCCGTTCAGCCATGTCGACGTCCAGCTGTACGAGGGTCGCTCGCTCGACACGGTGACGCAGGTCGAGTCCATCGCGGCGCACGGGGCGGTCCTCTCGTCGGACTACCCGCGCTGGACTGCTGGGACCGCGATGCTCGAGACGGCCGAGCGGCTCACCCCCGAGGAGCGCGAGCCCCTCGTGCCCCAGTTCGCCCTGCTCGTCTCCGGGCTGCGGTCGCTGGTCGCCCGTGAGCACGACCCCGGCCTGATCCTCGACGCCTACCTGCTGCGGTCCCTGGCGATCGCCGGCCTGGCGCCCTCGTTCGAGGACTGTGCCCGGTGCGGTGCATCAGGGCCGCACCGGGCCTTCTCGGTGTCGAGCGGTGGTGTCGTGTGCTCGAGCTGCCGGCCGCCCGGCTCCGCGGCCCCGTCGCCGGCGACCATCGGGCTGCTGGGTGCGCTGCTCAGCGGTGACTGGCCGCTGGCCGACGACAGCGAGTCACGGGAGCGGCGGGAGGCGAGCGGCCTGGTCGCGGCCTTCCTCCAGTGGCACCTCGAGCGCGGACTGCGCTCCCTGCCGCTGGTCGACCGGTCAAGTGACTGAGCGGAGTGTCAGGATGGGAGCCATGTCCCGACGCGCTCCCGCTCCGCGCCGACGTCCCACCCCGCACCCGTCCGGCGCGATGCCTCCGGTCCTGCCGGCGGACCTCGTCCCCCGACACGTGGCGATAGTGATGGATGGCAATGGACGGTGGGCGAAGGATCGCGGCCTCCCGCGAACGGCGGGCCACGAGGCCGGCGAGGCGAGCCTGTTCGACTGCGTCGAGGGTGCCATCGAGCTGGGCGTCACCTGGCTGAGCGCGTACGCGTTCTCGACGGAGAACTGGAAGCGTTCCCCCGAGGAGGTCCGGTTCCTCATGGGCTTCAACCGCGACGTCATCCGTCGGCGTCGTGACGAGATGAACGAGCTCGGTGTCCGGGTGCGCTGGGCCGGACGGCGCCCGCGGCTCTGGCGCAGCGTCATCAACGAGCTCGAGGAGGCCGAGGAGCTGACCAAGGCCAACCGCACCCTGACGCTGACCATGTGCGTCAACTACGGCGGACGTGCCGAGATCGCCGACGCGGCCGCAGCGATGGCGCGCGACGTCCGATCCGGCCGGCTGGATCCTGATCGCATCGACGAGCGGATGTTCCACCGCTACCTCGACGAGCCGGACATGCCGGACGTCGACCTCTTCGTCCGCTCGTCCGGTGAGCAGCGCACGAGCAACTTCCTGCTGTGGCAGTCGGCATACGCTGAGCTGGTGTTCCTCGACACCCTGTGGCCCGACTTCGACCGGCGCCACCTGTGGCATGCGTGCGAGCTGTACGCCTCGCGCGACCGACGGTACGGAGGCGCGGTCCCGAACCCGCCTCCCTCAGGCTGACGAGCTGCCGGCGTGACGAGCACTGAGGCCCGACCTGCCCGCCGCCTGCGCGTCAGCGGGCTGGAGATCCTGCTCGTACTCGCTGTCCTCCTCGTCATCGGCCAGAGATGGCTCGTGGACGTCTTCGACGTGCCTGCCCTTCAGACCGGCGCCACCGTCTTCGTCTCGATCTTCGTCCAGGCACTGCCCTTCCTCGTCCTGGGCGTCCTGCTCTCCGCAGCGATCTCCGCGTTCGTCCCGGCCAGCTTCTGGACGCGGGCGCTGCCCAGCAACCGCGCGCTCGCGGTGCCCGTGGCAGGGGCCTGCGGCATGGTGCTGCCGGGATGCGAGTGCGCGTCGGTCCCTGTGGCGGGCGCTCTCATGGCGCGTGGCGTGACCCCCGCGGCGGCGTTGGCCTTCCTGCTGTCCGCCCCCGCCATCAATCCCATCGTGCTGGTCTCCACCTACGTCGCATTCCCGGACGATCCGGCGATGGTCGTCGCTCGGCTCCTCGCATCCTTCGGGACTGCCGTGATCATGGGCTGGCTCTGGCTGCGCTTCGGTCGGGGTGAGTGGCTGCGCATGCCGGGCCGATCGCATCTCGAGGGCACGTCGTCCTGGCACACCTTCCGGCTCACGGCGACCCATGACTTCGTGCATGCGGGGGGATTCCTCGTCATCGGTGGTCTCGCAGCGGCGGTGTTCAACGTCGCCATGCCGCCGGAGCTGCTCCAGACCCTGTCGGAGAACCCATGGCTCGCGATCCTCGTGATGGCGCTGCTGGCAGTGGTGCTGTCCATCTGCTCTGAGGCCGATGCCTTCGTCGCCGCCAGCTTCACCTCCTTCTCCCTGACCGCCCGACTCGCCTTCCTCGTCGTCGGGCCGATGATCGACCTCAAGCTGATGTCCATGCAGGCAGGAGTCTTCGGCCGGGCCTTCGCCGTGCGTTTCGCGCCCACGACGTTCGCCGTGGCCGTCCTGCTGAGCTCACTCGTCGGGTGGTGGCTGCTGACATGAGCAGGGAGCTCCAGGGGATCGTCCTCGTCCTCGTCGGGATCGTCACCCTCCGCATCTCCTGGGGGACGGCCTACCTCAACTACGTCAAGGAGGGGATGCGGCCGTGGCTGCTGCTCTCCGGGACGGTGCTCGTGGTGCTGGGCGTGCTGGCCATCGTCGACGTCCTGCGCGGGAGAGGTGACGAGCCCGACCTGCATGACGTGGACGAGGGCCCGGCCGAGGAGGGCGATGTCCACGATGACGGCCACCACCACGGCGGTCCGCGTGCGGCCTGGCTGCTGCTGCTGCCGGTGGCGACGCTCTTCCTCGTCGCGCCTCCGGCGCTCGGGTCCTATGCGGCGGCGCGGGACATCACGAACTCGGTCCCGGCTGGCCTGGCTCTGCCTCCACTGCCGGTCGGGGACCCAGTCGAGATGTACCTCTCGGACTACGTGACGCGGGCGGTGTGGGAGGAGGGCGCCAGCCTCGAGGGGCGCACGGTGGAGCTGACCGGCTTCGTGCTGCCGACCGACGACGGGTGGCAGCTGGCCCGGCTCCAGATCGCCTGCTGCGCCGCGGATGCGTTCGCCTCCAAGGTTCAGCCGATCGACCTGCCGGACGGAGCGCTGGACCTGCCCGGGGACACGTGGGTCACGTTGACCGGCACATGGGTTCCCGGCGAGGGCGCTCCGACCGTGTACAGCGTCCCCCTGCTGAAGGTGAGCTCCCTGGAGCTGGTGCCGCCACCCGAGAACCCCTACGACTGAGCTGAGCCGGCGGCCGACGAGCAGCTGGCGGGCTCATGGCGCTGCCGCTGCGGGGCTCGCTCCGCTCACTCCTCGCTGCAGTCGCGGCACAGCCCGAACAGCTCCAGGGTGTGGCTGATCTCCGTGAAGCCGTGCTCGCGCGCGATCGAGTCCGCCCAGGTCTCGACGGCCGGGCCGGCGATCTCCACCGTGCGGCCGCACGACCGGCAGACGAGGTGATGGTGATGCTCGGGGCTGCACCGTCGGTACACGGTCTCGCCGTCGTCGGTGACCAGCAGGTCCACCTCGCCGGCATCGGCCAGCGCCTGCAGCGACCGGTAGACGGTCGTGAGGCCCACCGAGTCGCCCTGATGCCGCAGCAGGTCGTGCAGCTGCTGGGCCGACATGAACTCGTCGCGGCCCTCGAGGGCCGCCTTGACCGCGGTGCGCTGGCGCGTCTGGCGCACGGGTGCTGCGGCGTGCTCGGTCATGTCGCCTCCCGGCGGCGTCGTCGGATGGGGACGGCGACGACCGCGAGGATCGCGAAGCTCAGCAGCGCGAACAGCACGATCGTCGGGCCTGGGGGCACCTCGACGTAGAACGAGCCGACGAGCCCGGCGAGGCTGGCCGCGAGTCCGAGCACGATCGCCAGCACGGCCGTGGCCCGGAACGACCGCGTCACCTGCTGCGCGGCGGCGACCGGGACGATCATGATGGCGCTGACGAGCAGCAGTCCGACCACGCGCATGCCCACGACCACGACGACCGCGGCCAGGACGGCCATCAGGGTGCTCATCACCCGAACCCGGATCCCCTGCACCGCTGCGATGTCAGGGTCGAGGCTCACCGCGAACAGCTCGCGGCCCAGGACCGCGATGACCGCGACCACACCGAGGCACAGGACGACCAGCGCCCAGATGTCTCCCTCGGCAACCGTCGACAGTGACCCGAACAGGTAGGCGTTCAGCGACGACGAGGCCTTTCCCGGTGCGAGCGACGCGAACAGCACGCCGCCGGCGATGCCGCCGTAGAAGAGCAGCGCCAGGGCGACGTCGCCCGCGGTGCGCGAGCGGTACCGGATGAACTCGATGAGGAAGGCCCCGATCACGGCGGCCGCCATGGCGGTCGGGACAGGTGCGGTGCCGAGCAGGAAGGCGAGCCCCACGCCGGTGAGGGCGACGTGGCCCATGCCGTCGCCGAGGAGCGCGAGGCGGCGCTGCACGAGGAAGACCCCGATCAGCGGGGCGATGAGGCCCACGAGGGCGGCGGCGATGAGCGCGCGCCGCATGAAGTCGAACTCGAGGATGGCGATCACGGCTCGAGCCCGACAACGCTGGGGGTGTCGCCATCGACCTCGTGGTGGTGGACGTGGTCGTGCAGGAGCTGGCCGGGCACGGGGGGAGGGCCGTCGAAGACGACGGACCCCCGGTGGGCGGAGCCGAGGACGACGGCCCTGGTGATCAGGTGCGAGATGCCGGTGAGCTCGTGCGTCACCACGATGACCGTCGTGCCCTGCCCGTGCAGGCGGGCCAGCAGCTCGGTCAGCTGGGCGAGGTTCGCGGCGTCGACCCCCGCCGTCGGCTCGTCCATGACGAGCAGGTCGGCGCCGCTGGCCAGGGCGCGGGCGATCAGGACCCGCCGCTGCTGCCCTCCCGACAGGGTGTCGAGGCGAGCATGGCGCTTGGCCCACAGCCCCACGTCGGTGAGTGCGGTCTCGGCCGCCGCGCGCTGCGCCCGGGTGAACGGCCGCCACCGCCGCCGGGGGGAGATCAGGCCGCTCAGCACCGTCTCCCACACGGAGACCGGGATGCTGGTAGCGCCCGGGAGCCGCTGCGGGACCAACGCGATCCGCTGCCAGGACCGGAAGCGGGACAGCGGCTCGCCGAACAGCCGGACGCTGCCGTGGCTGGTGTCCTGCAGGCCGAGGATCGCTCGCACGAGGGTCGTCTTGCCGCTCCCGTTGGGTCCGAGCAGGGCGACGAACTCGCCGGGGCCGATGCTCAGGTCGACGTCCTCGAGGACGTGCTCCCCGTCGAACTCCACGCACAGACGAGAGACGCCGACGACCTCGTCGGTCGCGGCGTCCTCGCCATGCGGGTGGTCGTGGGTCATGTGCAGGATTGTCCCGCAATCAGGGTCGCGAGGTTGTCCGCCATGACGGTCGAGTAGTCACCGGTCGATCCCTCGACCAGGCCCTCGAGCGGATCGAGCACGGCGGTCTGGGCGCCGGTCTCGTCGGCGATGGTCTGGGCGACCTTGGGGTCGACGAGCGTCTCGTAGTAGATCGTCGAGATGTCGTTCGCCCGCACGAGGTCGGCGACCTCGCGCATCCGGGCCGGGCTGGGCTCGGCCTCGGGAGACAGTCCCGAGATGCCCACCTGGGTGAGGTCGTAGGCGGCCGCGAGGTAGCCGAAGGCCTCGTGGCTCACGACGAGGTCGCGGGAGGCGCACTGTGCCAGGCCCTCGGCGAACTGGGCGTCGAGGTCGTTCATCGCCTGGGCGAACGCGGTCGAGTCGCCCTCGACGGTCGCGGCGGCGTCAGGGGAGAGCTCGGCGATCCGCTGGCCGATCAGGGTCCCGATGGCGGCCATGTTGGCGGGGTCGAGCCACACGTGCGGGTCGTTCGCCCCCTCCTCCTCGGAGTGGGCCTCGCCCTCCTCCTCGGAGTGGGCCTCGCCGGCGAGCAGGGTCAGGCCCGCGGAGACGTCGATCGCGCGGTCGGCGGCCTGCTGCGCGATCGCCTCGTCGACGGCGGGCTGGAAGCCCTTGATGTACAGGACGAGATCGGCGGAGGCGATCTCGGCGACCTGCGCGGCAGTGAGCTCCAGGTCGTGCGGCTCGACGCCGGGCGGGGTGAGCGACGTGACGGTCACGGCATCGCCGCCGACCTGGCCGGCGGCGTACTCGAGCGGGTAGAACGCGGCCACGACCGAGACGGGACCGCCGTCGCCGCCAGCCGCGACCGTCGGCGCCGCCTCGTCGGTGCTGGCGGTGCTGCCGCAGGCGCTCAGCAGCAGGGCGCCGGCAGCAAGGGCGACGGGGAGGGCCGTGCGTCGGGCGCGTCGGATCGTCATGAGCCGAGACTAGGCTTAACGAAAATGATTGTCAAAACCAAGAAGGACGCGGTCAGAACCGTCCCATGAACTTCAGGACGACGATGCCGAGCAGGGCGGCCACCACGAGCACCCGGAAGACGCGGGAGCCCGGCGTCAGGGCCGGCCAGGACAGCGCGGTGAGCCAGGCGATGAACAGCCAGACGATGAACAGCAGGATGCCGCCGACCCAGGCCAGCGGTCCGGTGAGGATCAGCCCGCCGAAGAGGAGGATCGCCGGGGCCACGACGATGAGCCAGCGCGGCATGCCGTGCAGGGTGCGGATCAGGGGGAAGCTCCGCTCCTCGAACCGCTTGCGGCCGCTGGACGGGGCGGCCGACCGGGCGCCCATCAACGGGCGGTCGGAGGACGAGCCCGGCTTCCCCGAGCCGGGGGGCGGCGGCGGACCGCCCGGGCCGCGGACGCCCTGCGGCATCGAGTCCTTCTTGCGGGGCTGGTCGCCCTTGCTGCCTGCCATGTGACGCTCCGACGAGGGTTGCCGCCGGCGCGACGACCGGGCGGAGGCTAGCGTTCGTGAGGTGTCCCAGCCTAGTCGCGATCCCGCCCGCCCGTCCGAGACGGCCTCGCTGCTCGTGGTCAGCCGGTTCCGCGTCGGCGATGCCGCCCGTGCTGCCTTCCTCGCCGATGCCGGCCGGGCCGTCGAGGCGCTGGCCGCGCAGGCGGGCTGCCTCGCCGCCTCGATCGGCCAGTCGACCGACGAGTCGGGGCTGATCGTCATCCGCACGGAGTGGTCCGGGGTGGGGGCCTACCGCCGCGCCCTGTCCTCCTTCGACGTCAAGGTCAACGCGATCCCGCTGCTGTCGGCCGCCATCGACGAGCCCTCGGCCTATGAGCTCGTCCACCACTGGACTCCCGAGGGGCTCACCGTCGCCCCCAGCGGACTGGCCGCCGACGCGGGTGCCGTGGGGCTGGGGGAGGCGGCGGCCCCGTCGGTGCCGCCCGTCACGTCATGAGCGACTTCGCAGACCTCGCGGACGCCGGGCGGCGGCTCGGGCCGGCGCTGGCGGAGGCCGTCGCCCGGCGCCTGCTGGCCGATCTGCCGGGTGAATGACGCTCGGCACTCCCGCCTAGGATTGGCTGATTATGGCCACTGATCGCGTTGATGCCGTCGTCAATCTGTGCAAGCGCCGCGGGTTCGTGTTCCCGTCCTCCGAGATCTACGGAGGCTCACGTTCGGCGTGGGACTACGGCCCGCTCGGCGTCGAGCTCAAGGAGAACGTGCGCCGGCAGTGGTGGCAGTCGGTCGTCCGCGGCCGCGACGACGTCGTGGGCCTGGACTCGTCAGTCATCCTGGCACCGCAGGTGTGGGAGGCGTCCGGGCACGTCGCGACGTTCACCGACCCGCTCACCGAGTGCAAGAACTGCCACAAGCGCTGGCGCGCCGACCAGCTGATCGAGGCGTACGAGGAGAAGCACGGCCGCCCCCCGGCCAACGGCCTCGCCGACATCGCCTGCTCGAACTGCGGCACCAAGGGCGACTTCACCGAGCCGCGCGACTTCAACGGCATGCTGCGCACCACGGTCGGTGCCGTCGAGGACGCGTCCGCCGTGCACTACCTCCGGCCAGAGACGGCGCAGGGCATCTTCGTCAACTACCTGAACGTCATGAACGCGGCGCGCAAGAAGCCGCCGTTCGGCATCGGCCAGACCGGCAAGAGCTTCCGCAACGAGATCACGCCCGGCAACTTCATCTTCCGCACCCGGGAGTTCGAGCAGATGGAGATGGAGTTCTTCGTCGTGCCCGGCACCGATGAGGAGTGGCACGAGTACTGGCTCCAGGAGCGCTGGAACTGGTACGTGGACCTCGGCCTCAACCCCGAGAACATGCGCTTCTTCGAGCACCCGCAGGAGAAGCTCAGCCACTACTCCAAGCGCACCGTCGACATCGAGTACCGGTTCCGCTTCGCCGGCACCGAGTTCGCCGAGCTCGAGGGCATCGCCAACCGCACCGACTTCGACCTGCGGTCGCATGGCGAGCACTCCGGCACCGACCTCTCCTACTACGACCAGGAGAAGGAGGAGCGCTGGATCCCGTACGTCATCGAGCCGGCAGCCGGCCTGACGCGCGCCGTCCTCGCCTTCCTGCTGGACGCGTACGACGAGGACGAGGCACCCAACGCCAAGGGCGGAGTCGACAAGCGCACCGTGCTGCGCCTCGATCCGCGCCTGGCTCCCGTGAAGGTGGCGGTCCTGCCGCTGTCGCGCAACGAGAACCTGTCGCCGAAGGCCAAGGAGCTCGCGGCGACGCTGCGCAGGCACTGGAACATCGAGTTCGACGACGCCGGTGCCATCGGCCGTCGCTACCGTCGCCAGGACGAGATCGGCACGCCGTTCTGCGTGACCGTCGACTTCGAGACCCTCGACGACAGCGCCGTCACCGTGCGCGAGCGCGACTCGATGGCGCAGGAGCGCATCAGCCTCGACGCACTGGTGGGCTGGCTGGCCGCTCGACTCCCCGCCTGCTGACGCCGCCGGCCCGGACGCCTAGTCAGCCGGGGCGTCGACCGGGCACGGCGCCGTCAGGGGACTGCCGCAGCACGAGCACGTGCCGTCCAGGTACCAGCCGGCGATGTCGTAGTCCTCGAACGTCGCGTGGATGACGAACACGTTGCAGCCGCAGGCCAGGCACGCGTGCGTCGGAATGCCCCGCTGATCGAGCTGGAGCTCGCGGGCAGGCGGGTGCGGACGGTGCGACGCGAGGCGGCGCAGGCGCTTCATGAGGGGCATTGGCGGTCGCCCGGCCTCAGTGACCGTCGACGGCCCGCTTGAGGCCGGCGCCGGCGCTGATGCGGGGCACGCGGCGGGCCGGGATCGCCAGCGCCTCGCCGGTGCGGGGGTTGCGGCCGGTACGTGCCGCCCGGTCGGCGGTCTCGAAGGTGAGGAATCCCGGCACGGTCACCCGCTCGCCCTTCACGAGCTGCTCGGTGACGACCGAGGCGAAGGCGTCGAGGGTGCGATCCACGTCGCCGGGCGGGAGGGCGGCGCGTGCGGCGATGGCGGCGGTCAGCTCGGTTCGGTTCATTCGGGCTCCTAATGAAAATGATTGTCATTTCACTATAGCGGAGTCCCAGTGGGCTAGGCGCAGGTGCAGCGGGCGCTGCCGGCCGTGCTCCTTGACGCGATGTGGCCGTCGGCATCCACGGCCAGCACCCGGTCGTCGACGGAGATGACCGCGTAGGGCGCGCTGGCGAGCATCGACTCGACGACGAACACGGACGTGAGCCCGTTGACGTCCACCACGGACCCGATCCGGAACAGCGAGCGGGTCTCGTCGATCGCGTCGTCCGCACCCGCCCGGATGACGATCGTCGGGTCGCCTGCGACGGCCTGCGCGGCGATGGCGACGGCGATGTTGTCGCGCTCCTCGCTGCCGGCCGCGACGAGGGCCACGGCGCGATGCAGGCTGGCGCGGCGGAGGACCCGGCGTGAGGAGGCGTCGCCGATCACGACGGGAATCCCCAGGTCGCGAGCAAGCGGGAGCCCGGGGGCATCGGCGAACCGCTCGACACCGACGACAGCGACACCGAGGTCGCGGAGCTCCTGGGCGAGGCGCAGCCCGACCTGGCCCATGCCGACGATCACCACGTGTCCGGAGCGGGGCATCACCCGGCGCCCGATAAGGGCGACGTGCCGCCCGGAGAGCAGGTGGTGGACGATGCCCGCCGCGAACGCAGCGGTGAAGCCCATGACCAGCAGGGCCGCGATCGTCGCCCACACCAGCACCCAGGGCTCGTCGGCGAGCTCGGGGGCCGAGATGGTCGCGGTCGTGCGGGTGGCGTCGTAGAGCGCCCGGATGAGGGAGTCGTGCCGCAGGCCGACGAGCGTGTCGATGAGGATGACGAGCAGCAGCCCGAACGCACCCCCGAGCAGCACGGACGACCCCGCGTCGTACGGGTGCAACTGCCCCCGGAACCGCCCGAACCAGCCGCGCACGCGCAGGCGGGCGGGCAGCTGGAAGTCATGGACGCTGGCGGCGTCCGATTCCGCGGTCGCGTCGATCGTCACCCACTGCCGGTCCTGCGAGGAGGTCCGGCGCCGGACCGTGACATGGTCCGGGGCGATGGCCGCCGCCACCATGCTCGGCACCGCGACGGAGGCGGGGGACAGGACGACGCAGTTGGGCATCGTCCGTTCGAGCTGCGCGCGCGCCGTCCCGTCGAACATCGCGACGAACAGTCGGATGCCGGGGCGGATGTGCTCGGCCGCGAGGCTGTAGCGCAGGGCGCGCATGTCGTCGTGGAGCAGGACGGCAACCCCGTCGACGTCGCCCGCCAGCGCGGAGCGGAGCTCGGCGTCGGAGGGGTCGGAGAGGTGGACCGTGCGGATCCCGCGCTCGACGAGCAGCGCGCAGGCGCGACGACCGACATCGGTGTGCCCGATCACGACGATGCGAGTGAGGGCGGGTGGCGGTGCGGTCGGCGAGGTCGGCACGGGCTACTCCTTGCTCGCGGCGTCCTGGTGCGAGCGTGGCGGCGAGTAGCCCTCTGACTCCAGCCGGGCGGCGTTCTTCGGCAGCAGCAGGCTCATCAGCAGGCCGACGAAGACGAAGCCGCCCGCCACCCAGGCCACGAGCTGGATGGCGTCGGCGAAGCCCGCCGACGCGCCCTCGACGAGGACCTCGCCATCAGGCGCTGCCGCGAGCCCGGGGATCGCCTGGCCGGCCGAGGAGGCCACGGCGTCGGAGACCTGGGCTGCCTGCTCGGCGGGCACGCCACGCTCCTCGAGCTGGCTGGCGACGCTGCCGAGGCCGAAGATGAGCGTGGCGCCGATGATGGCCGTGCCGATCGCCGCCCCGACCTGTCGCGAGGTGGACTGCACCGCGCTGGCCTGGCCGGACTCCGCCACGGGCACCTCGGACAGGATGACCCCGGTGAGCTGCGCGGTCGCGAAGCCGACGCCCATGCCGTAGATGAACAGCCACGGGGCCATCTGCCAGCCGGTCACCGTGGTGGACAGCATGAAGCCCAGCCCGATGATGCCGATGGCCTCGAGTGCCATGCCCAGCTGCAGGACGCGCACGGGTCCCATGCGCTGCGAGAGCGGGGCGCCGAGCCCCGACGCGACGAACGAGCCGACCGCCAGGGCCAGCAGGATGACGCCGGTCTCGAGGGCGTCGTAGCCGCGGGTGGCCTGGAGGAACAGCGGCAGCGCGAACAGCAGGCCGAACTCGCCGAGGCTCACGACGAGGGCGACGACGTTGCCGGCGCCGAAGGTGCGGATGCGGAACAGCCGGAGGTCGACGACCACGACCTTGCCGGCCTTCACCCGGCGAAGTTCGAGGGCGACGAAGCCGGCAAGAGCGATCAGTGCGAAGACGGCGGCCACGGCCACGATGGAGATCGTCGTGGAGGGCCACGTCCACCCGGCTGCCGAGAAGGTCGCCGTCGGGGTGATCCAGCCGTACCGCTGGCCCTCGATCAGGGCGAAGACGAGGCCGAAGAGGCCGGCCGTGATGAGGAACGTGCCGAGCGATGTCGAAGCCCTTGGGCCCGCCGAGCTCCTTGGTCTCCGGCACGGTCATCCACACGCCGACGAGCACGATGATGCCGATCGGGACGTTGATCAGGAACGCCCAGTGCCAGGACGCATTGGTGGTCAGCCAGCCGCCGACCAGTGGCCCGAGGGCCGCCATGCCGCCGATCGTTCCGCCCCAGACCGCGAAGGCGATCGCGCGGTCCTTGCCGACGAACACCGCGTTGATGACCGACAGCGAGCTCGGCAGGATCATGGCGCCGCCGATGCCCTGGAGGGCGCGCGCCGCGATGAGCGTGTTGGCGGAGTCGGACGCCGCGACGAGCACGCTGGCTGCCACGAACACGACGACGCCCAGCATGAACAGCAGCTTGCGGCCCGAGCGGTCGGCGATCCGGCCGGACAGGATGAGCAAGGACGCGAACGTGAGGGAGTACGCCGCGCTGACCCACTCGGCGTCGCTCGTCGTGAGCCCGAGGTCCTGCACCATCGTCGGGATCGCGACGTTCACGACGGTCGCGTCGAGGATGATCATGGAGACGCCGAGCGCCAGGAAGGCCAGTGCGGCCCACCGCTTGCGCCCGGTGAGGGCGGTTCCGGCGTTGAAGTCGGTCGGGGCGCTCATGCTGCTCCTTCGGCGGGCCGTGCGCGGGACTTGCCGACGTGGTGTCGGGTTGAAGTCTGCCGTATCCCGGGGGTGGGAGGATCATCGCGTGCCCGTGCCCTTCGACCCTCCTGTCGTTCTCGCGCCGATGGCCGGGATCACCAACCGCGCCTTCCGGTCGCTTGCCCGCGAGTCGGCGCACGCGGTCGTGGGCTCGCGCGGTGTGGGCATGTACGTCTCGGAGATGGTCACCTCGCGCGCCCTCGTCGAGCGGAGTGCGGAGTCCCTCGACCTGGTCACCTTCGGTCCGGACGAGGATCCGCGGGCGGTGCAGCTCTACGGGGTCGACCCGGGCACGGTCGCGGCCGCCGTCCGGATGCTCGTCGACGAGGACCGGGCCGACCACATCGACCTCAACTTCGGCTGCCCGGTCCCGAAGGTCACCCGCAAGGGCGGCGGGAGCGCGCTGCCGTGGAAGCGCGACCTCTTCCGGGGCATCGTCCACGACGCCATCGCCGCTGCCGACGGTCGCGTCCCGGTGTCCGTCAAGATGCGCAAGGGCATCGACGACGACCACCTCACCTACCTCGACGCCGGGCGCGCGGCGGCTGAGGAGGGCGTCGCGTGGGTAGCGCTGCATGGGCGCACGGCGGCACAGATGTATGCCGGCACGGCCGACTGGGAGGCCATCGCCCGGCTCAAGGAGGCGCTCGAGCCCCTGGGCACCCCGGTGCTCGGGAACGGCGACATCTGGACGGCAGCCGATGCCATGCGGATGGTCGAGCAGACCGGCGCTGATGGCGTGGTCGTGGGCCGTGGGTGCCTCGGCCGGCCCTGGCTGTTCGGGCAGCTGGCCGCCGCCTTCGCCGGCGAGCCGATCCCCGACGACCCGGCGCTGCCGGCGGTGCTGGCCACCCTGCGCCGGCACGCTCAGCTGCTCGTCGATGACTACGGCGAGCTGAAGGGCTGCCGCGACATCCGCAAGCACATGGCCTGGTACCTGAAGGGCTTCAGTGTCCGCCAGCCGATCCGCCAGTCGCTCGGCACCGTCACGTCGCTGGCCGAGCTCGACGAGCTCCTGGCCCGGATCGACCCCGCGCAGGAGTTCAACACGCAGGTGGGGGAGGGGCCGCGCGGTCGCACGTCCGGCAATCGGCGGCCTGACGCTCCCCGACGGCTGGCTCGACTCGCCGTTCCTGGACGCGGAGGCTGCGGCCATCGTCGCGGAGGCCGAGCTGTCGGTCAGCGGCGGCGGAGCCACCCCGCCCCAGCTCGCCGAGCTTGAGGTTGCGGGTGGATTGTGGGCCTCGGAGTGGCGCCAACCTCAAGGTCAGGGGGGGTTGCGGGTGGGGCGCGGCGGCTGATCAGCCGAAGAGAGCGGTGCCGTACTTGAACAGGATCATCGCGACGAGGATGGCGAACAGCAGGATGGCGCCGAGGGTGTCGGCACCCGCGCGCAGCCAGCTCGCCACGGTCCGGTACGCCCCCGCCGACAGGTTGAAGTTGTTCTCCAGCAGGTTGACCCGGGTCATGCTGACGAACACCAGGGTGGTGGTCACCGTGATGGTCAGGCACCACGGGCACAGCGCGCCGATGACGAAGAACGACTGGTAGAAGAGCCAGTAGGCGAACGCGAACCCGATGAAGTAGACGACCTGGGCGGACAGCATGAACCAGCGCGGGAAGCGCACGCCGCCCAGGGCAGCCACGGCGATGGTGATGACGACGGGCTCGGCGATGAGGCCGAGGTACGCGTTCGGGAAGCCCAGCAGGCTCGCCTGCCACGAGGCTCCCACGGTGCCGCACGAGAGGACCGAGTTGATGTCGCAGTTGAGGTCGGCGAACGGGTTCTCGGCGAGGGCGAGGGCCTCGATGGAGAGCACGAGCGAGGCGACCAGCCCGATGATCGACGAGACGAGCATCTCGATGTAGGTGCCGCGGTAGCGCACTGGCGCGCCCACGAACCGGGCGGGGCGGGGGTCGTCGGCGTCGAAGCCCTCGTCGGTGCCCTGGGCGGTCGTCGTCATGGGGCGAGCCTACGTTGTCGTGCGGGTGGGTCCGTCGGGTGTCCGACGTCACAGCGAAGGGACCAGGGTCCCGGTCCTTGGACCCTTGCGACATGTACCCCCCGGGGTGTCGGGTTGCACCATGACCGTTACCTCTGCACCGTCCCTGCACACCTACGTCTACGACTTCGCCCAGGGCGACCGCTCCCAGCAGGATCTGCTGGGCGGCAAGGGCGCCAACCTGGCCGAGATGACGCGCATGGGACTGCCGGTCCCGCCCGGCTTCACGATCACGACCGAGGCCTGCCGCTACTTCCTCGAGCACGGCCACGGGCCGGACGGGCTGCGCTCGCAGATCGCCCACAACGTGCAGCGCCTCGAGGAGGAGATGGGACGCAAGCTCGGCGATCCCGAGTTCCCCCTGCTCGTGTCCGTGCGGTCCGGGGCCAAGTTCTCGATGCCGGGCATGATGGAGACGGTCCTCAACATCGGCCTGAACGACGCGAGCGTCACCGGCCTCGCCCGCCACGCCGACGACGACCACTTCGCGTGGGACTCCTACCGTCGCCTGATCCAGATGTTCGGCAAGACGGTGCTGGAGCTCCCGGGTGAGGACTTCGAGCATGCTCTCGAGCAGATGAAGGCCAGCGCCGGCGTGACGACCGACATCGATCTGCCCGTCGACTCACTGCGACGTCTCGTCGACGTCTACAAGTCGATCATCCGCGAAGGCACCGGTCATGAGTTCCCGCAGGATCCGTACCAGCAGCTCGACCTCGCCATCCGGTCGGTCTTCCACTCGTGGAACACCGACCGCGCCCGCCTCTACCGCCGGCAGGAGCGCATCGCGCACACGCTGGGCACGGCCGTCAACGTCCAGGTGATGGCCTTCGGCAACGCCGGTCCGGGCTCGGGTACCGGGGTCGCGTTCACCCGAGACCCGGGCTCAGGGCAGCGGGGCATCTACGGCGACTACCTGCCGGACGCGCAGGGCGAGGACGTCGTCGCCGGCATCCGCAACACCCTGCCACTGGAGGAGCTGGAGAACCTCGACGCCGCTTCGTATGCGCAGCTCATGGACATCATGCGCAAGCTCGAGCTGCACTACCGCGACCTGTGCGACATCGAGTTCACCGTCGAGCGCGGCAAGCTGTGGATGCTCCAGACCCGCGTGGGCAAGCGCACTGCGGGGGCGGCCTTCCGCATCGCCGTGCAGCTCGTCGACGAGGGCGTCATCTCGATGGACGAGGCCCTCATGCGGGTCAGCGGCCACCAGTTGAGCCAGCTGATGTTCCCGCGCTTCGCGGCGGGCGACGACCACGCGCTGATCGCCAAGGGCATGAACGCTTCTCCTGGTGCCGCCGTCGGCCGGGTCGTGTTCGACTCGTCGACCGCCGTGAAGTGGGCGGCCGACGGGGAGAAGGTCATCCTCGTGCGCCGCGAGACCAACCCCGACGACCTGGAGGGGATGATCGCGGCAGCCGGCATCCTCACGAGCCGCGGCGGCAAGACCTCCCATGCGGCTGTCGTCGCGCGCGGCATGGGCAAGACAGCCGTCTGCGGCGCCGAGCAGCTCGAGGTCGACACCAAGGGCCGCATGATGGTGTCGCACGACGGCGTCACGGTGAAGGAGGGCGACACCGTCTCCATCGACGGCACCACCGGCGAGGTCTTCCTCGGCGAGGTGCCCGTCATGCCCAGCGCCATCGTGACCTACTTCGAGGCCGGGCTGGACGCGGGTCTCGAGGGGGCGGACGAGGCGACGGCCGAGCTCATCCGCGCCGTCGATCGGCTCATGCAGCACGCAGACAAGGCGCGGCGCCTGCGCGTGCGTGCCAATGCCGACACGCCTCAGGACGCGATCCGCGCCCGGCACATGGGTGCCGAGGGCATCGGCCTGCTGCGCACCGAGCACATGTTCCTGGGCGAGCGGAAGACCTACGTCGAGCGCCTGATCCTCGCGGACGACGAGGCGGACCGGAAGGAGGCGCTCGACGCGCTCCTGCCGCTCCAGCGCAAGGACTTCATCCGGATCCTCGAGGCGATGGACGGCCTGCCGGTGACCATCCGGCTCATAGACCCGCCGCTGCACGAGTTCCTCCCCGACCTCACCGAGCTCGCGGTCCGCGTGGCCCTCGCCGAGGCGCGCGGCGAGGACGTGGAGGCCGACCTCCGGCTCCTGCAAGCCGTCAACCGGCTGCACGAGCAGAACCCGATGCTCGGACTGCGTGGCGTGCGACTGGGGCTGGTGCTGCCGGGACTCTTCGCTCTGCAGGTGCGGGCGATCGCCGAAGCGGCGTGCTTCCGTCAGCGGCTGGGCGGCGATCCCCGGGCCGAGATCATGATCCCGCTGGTCGGCTCCATCCAGGAGCTCGAGCTGGTGACCGAGGAGGCGGCGGGAGTCCTGAAGGAGGTCGCCGACGCCAACGGCTGCACCCTGCGGTTCCCCATCGGCACGATGATCGAGCTGCCGCGTGCCGCGCTCACGGCCGGGCAGATCGCGGAGGCGGCGGAGTTCTTCTCCTTCGGCACCAACGACCTGACGCAGACGACCTGGGGCTTCAGCCGCGACGACGTCGAGGCGGCCTTCTTCTCCGCGTACCTGGAGAAGGGCGTGTTCGGCGTCTCCCCCTTCGAGTCGATCGACCGGGAGGGCGTGGGCGAACTGGTCCGCATCGCGGTCAAGAAGGGCCGCGCCAAGCGCCACAACCTGCACTGCGGCGTCTGCGGCGAGCACGGCGGTGACCCCGACTCGATCCACTTCTTCGACGAGGTCGGGCTCGACTACGTGTCCTGCTCGCCGTTCCGCGTGCCCGTCGCGCGGCTCGAGGCCGGTCGCGCGTCGCTCGCCCGGCACGTGGGACGCAGCGACACCCGCTGATCCCGTCGTTGGGCAGGTGTCGTAACCGCGCAACGCGTGTGTCCCGTGTGACCATTGGGACGTGACTGCGCCCACCTACGCGTCCTCCGACGTGCCCGGGGGCGGATCCCTCGCCTCGGCGCATGCGTTGGCGGTCCCGCGGACGGCGCGGGGCGTGGCGACGGCGTCCATCACCCTGCTCGGCGCACTGCTGCTCCTGCTGCCCGTCGGCGCGGTCCTCCAGATCGTGCTCAGCTCCCAGCTCGACGACCGCTCGCAGACCCAGGCCATCGTCGTGCTCGACCCGGCTCGGTACTGGGGCGACTCCACCCCCGTCCTGCGCGCGCGCCTCGAGCACGCTGCCACGCTCTACCGCGAGGGGGTGGCCCCGGTCATCGTCGTGACTGGTCCTCGGCGCACCGCCGCATTCGAGCGGTTCCAGCTGATGTCGCACGGGGTGCCGTCGAGGGACATCGTCGCGTTCGACACCGGCGTGGACACCGTGGGCTCGCTGCGGGTGGTCGCCGGGGTCATGCGCGACCTCGGGTGGTCCGCCGCGACGGTGGTGACCGACCCGGCGCACGCTGCGCGCGCGCAGGCGACCGCGTCCGCTTACGGGATCGACGCGCACCTGTCGCCGACCGACGACGGCCCGGGGACGGCCATGACCTCGGAGTACGTCGGCCGCGAGACGCTCGCGCTGCTGCGCTACTACGCCGTGACCCGGTGGCAGATCCCCGAGATCATCCGGCACTGACCTCGGCGGCGGGCCTCCTCGGGACCATCGGTTTAGCATGGCGGCGTGAGCCGACGCAGTGTCATCGCGGTGGCCGTGCTCGTGCTCGTCCCTGTGCTGCTGGCGGGCTGCGGCCGCGACCAGCCGGCGTCCGAGCTCGTCGGCGTCGACACCATCTCGTCCCAGGACCGCGCTGAGGTGCCCGTCATCGCCGGCACGACCCTCGACGGCGAGTCACTCGACGTCGCCGACCTGCGGGGGCGGATCGTGGTGGTGAACTCCTGGGCCTCGTGGTGCGGGCCGTGCCGGGAGGAGACCCCGGCCTTCGTCGAGCTGTCCAAGGGCGTCAACCCGGACGACGTCGCCGTCGTGGGGCTCAACGTGACCGATGACGATGCGGCTGCGCGGGCCTTCGCGGAGGAGTTCGCCATGCCCTACCCCAGCATCGTGGATGCCGAGGGCGACATCCTCGCCACGATTCCCGGGGTGCCGCCCTCGTCGCTGCCGAGCACCGTGATCCTCGATCGCGAGGGTCGCATCGCCGCCAGGGTCATCGGGGCCACGGATGCCATGGAGCTGGCGTCCCTGATCGCCGCGATCATGGACGAGGAGCAGGCTCCGGCCTCCTGAGGTAATCGGTCCGTTGGTTCTGTGTACGGGTTCGGTCAGGAGGGGCCTGTCCGGTTCGATCCCGTCGCCTCGTGGGTGAGCATGGGGTCATGAGCATCACGAGTGACGCCCGCAGGACGGCGGGACCCGCCGTCGACGGGACCGAGCTCCGCGTCGTCCGGCGACTGCCGCGCCCGCGCCAGGCCCGCGTCCGCACGTCCGACCTCGTCGCCGTGGGCGGGTTCGTCAGCATCGTCACCCTCGGCCTGTGGTGGCAGCACGGCGGGCTCACCGCCCTCCTGGGCGGCGGGATCGAGACGCTCGCGGGCATCGGGCAGCTGTCGGGGCTGATCGCCGCCCTCGCCGCGCTCGGGGGCCTCGTCCTCACATCGCGTCCGAGGCCGATCGAGCGCCGGTACGGCCAGGACCGGCTCCTGGCGGCGCACCGCTGGTTCGGGATCGTCACCGTGGTCACGGTCCTCGTCCACGCGGTGACGGACACCTGGGCCTGGGGCGCGGCCACGGGCGGCACGATCGTCAGCGGCCTGGTGGACCTCCTCGCGAACGAGGCCTGGATGGTGGCCGCCACGGTGGGCACCGTGCTGATGCTCGTCATCGGGCTGTCGTCGTGGCGTCGAGTACGACGCCTCATCCCGTACGAGACCTGGTACTTCGTCCACCTGACCGGCTACCTCGCCGTGCTGCTCGGCTTCGGCCACCAGCTCACCCTCGGTGCCGACTTCGCCACGGACACGCTCGCCTTCTGGTGGTGGACGGGCCTGTTCGCCGCTGCCTTCGTCCTGATCGCCTACGCCCGCCTCAGCGACCTCGTTCGATCGGTCAGCCGTCGTCTCTACGTCACGGCCGTCTCCCGGGAGGCGAACGGGATCGGATCTCTGCACGTGTCCGGTCCCGGTCTTCGGCGACTGCGGGTCGCCGGCGGCCAGTACTTCAACGTTCGCGCCCTGACCCCGGACCTCTGGTGGCAGACGCACCCGTTCTCCGTCTCCGCCGCACCCACGACCGCGGGGCTCCGCTTCACGATCAAGGAGCTGGGGGAGGACTCGGCACGCATGCTCCAGCTGACGCCCGGTACCCGCGTCCTCCTCGAGGGGCCGTACGGCGTGTTCACCGCAGAGCGTGCCGAGGGTGCGCCGGTCGTACTGGTGGCCGGTGGCGTCGGGATCGCCCCCATCCGGGCGCTGCTCGAGGACTGCGGACCGCATCAGCGCCCGGTGGTCATCGTGCGCGTCCACGACGATGCGGATGCCGCGCACCGCCTCGAGCTCGAACGCATGGTCGCCGCGCGGAACGGCACGCTGCACGTGCTCGCCGGCCCGCGTCGCTGGTTCGCCCGGAACGACCCGTTCGCGCCGGAGACGCTGAGGGCCTGGATCCCCGATCTCCGCGCCCGTCACGTGTTCGTCTGCGGCCCCGCCTCGCTCGAGTCGGCTGTCATGAAGGGCATGCGCAGGGCGGGCGTCCCCGCCGGGCACATCCACCACGAACGATTCGGAGTCTGACATGGCCGGACTGGCACGTCGCCTCGCCCCTGCAGCGGCGCTGGGCGGACTGGCGATCGTCATCGTCGGCGTCGCCGATCCGGTGATCGCCGGGCGCAGCGACGCGACCGACGCCGGAGTCACGCAGGAGCAGGCGGCAGCGGCGGAGGCGCCGGCCATCACGGAGGCGCCTGTCGACACCGCCGCGACGTGTGCGAACGCGGACGAGGTCACCGGCGACTCCGTCATGACCCAGTGGGGCCCGGTGCAGGTGTCGGCCACGGTCGCCGGCGGCCGGGTGTGCGAGGTCCATGCCGTCGACTGGCCTGCGAACGACCGCAAGTCCCAGATGATCAACTCGTACGCGATCCCTGAGCTCGACGCCTCCGCGACCCAGTCCGGCATGGCGTTCGACTACGTGTCCGGCGCGACGTACACGTCGCAGGCGTACGGCGCCTCGCTGCAGTCGATCCTGGACGCCCTGTGAGCGGCGCGCGACTGGTCTTCCCGGTGATGGGCACGGTCGCCAGCCTCGTCATCGCGGATCAGGACGTCGACGCTCTCGGCCGGGCCGCGGTCGATGCGGCCCTGCGGTCGACTCGGGCCGTGCTCGAGTCGATGGACCGCCGGTTCAGCCACTACCGCCGCGACAGTGACATCAGTCGCTGGGTGGCCGGGGACGATGTGGCGCCAGACGCGGCGGAGGAGATCGCGCACGTGCTCGGCGAGTGCGGACGCCTCCACGCTGACTCGGAGGGAGTGTTCCGGGCGCGCAACCCGCGAACGGGAGCCCTGGACACCGCGGGCTTCGTCAAGGGCTACGCGATCGCCCGGGCCGCAGCCCACCTGCGGGACCTGGGAGCGGGCGGCTTCATGGTGGGAGTCGGCGGTGACGTCCACTGCACTGGGCGGGCCTCGGACGGGCGGCCCTGGCGGGTGGCCATCCAGGACCCGCACGCCAGCCACGGCGTGCTGGCCCTCGTCGAGGCAGTCGACAGCGCGGTGGCCACGTCCGGCACCGCCGAGCGCGGTGACCACATCTGGCGGCCCGACACCCGGCCGGTCGGCAGCGGCCTGCGCTCCTTCACCGTGATGGGTCCGGATATCGCCGAGGCGGACGCCTACGCGACCGTCGGGTTCGCCATGGGCGAGTCAGGGATGGCCTGGGTGGCGGCCCATGACGGCTACCGGTCGCTCATCGTCCGCACCGACGGGACCGTCACGTCCGACGCCGCACTAGTCTCGGCAGCGTGAGTCCGGTCCCTGCCTCCGATTACGACGACCACGACACCGCCCGCTTCGTGGATGAGCCCGTCAAGGAGTCGGTCCGAAGCGCCTTCGCCCGCGACCGGGCCCGGGTGCTGCACTCGGCGGCCCTGCGGCGACTGGCGGCCAAGACGCAGGTGATGGTGGCCGGCGAGGCGGACTTCCCCCGAACGCGGCTGACCCACACCCTCGAGGTCGCACAGATCGCCCGCGAGCTCGGTGCGGCACTGGGCTGCGACCCGGACGTCGTCGAGGTCGCCGGCCTCGCCCATGACCTCGGGCATCCGCCCTACGGGCACAACGGCGAGGAGGAGCTCGACCGGATCGCCGACCGGATCGGCGGATTCGAGGGCAACGCCCAGTCGCTGCGCGTCCTTACCCGCCTCGAGGCGAAGGTCGTCGATCCCGCCACGGGGGCGAGTGTCGGGCTGAACCTGAGCCGCGCCTCGCTCGACGCGTCGTGCAAGTACCCGTGGACGAGGAAGCCCGGGCTGCGCAAGTTCGGCGCCTATGCCGACGACGTCCCGGTGTTCGACTGGCTGCGGACCGGCGCTCCGGCGGAGCGCACCTGCATCGAGGAGCAGGTGATGGACTGGTCCGATGACGTCGCCTACTCGGTGCACGACTTCGAGGATGCCGTCCACTCCGGCATCGCCTCGCTCGATGTCTTCGCCTCGCGTGAGGAGCGCCGTGCCCTCGTGGAGACGGCCCACCGGCGCTTCCCGGGGGAGGGGGAGCCGGCAGAGCTCGAGGAGGCACTGGACCGCCTGGTCGCCCTCGAGTACTGGCCGCGTCGTTTCGACGGATCCATGGCCGACCTCGTCACGCTCAAGCACTTCACCAGCTACCTCATCGGCCGGTTCTGCTCCACCGCCCAGGTCGCGACTCAGGTGGCGTACGGCCCCGGCCCGCACACCCGCTACAACGCTGACCTCGTGGTACCGGACGAGGTGCGGGCAGAGGTGTCGGTGATGAAGGCCGTGGCCGTGCTGTACGTGATGCACCGGCCGGGCGCCGAGGAGGAGTACGCCAAGCAGAGGTCGACGATCGCCGAGCTCGTCAACGCGCTCGTGCTCGACGGCGGCCGGTCGCTCGAGCCCTGGCTGCGTGACTCCTACGCGAAGGCGCCCGACGATGCCGAGCGTCTGCGCGTGGTGATCGACCAGGTCGCCAGCCTGACGGACGTCAGCATCGTCGCCTGGCACCGCCAACACGTGCGCTGACGGGCGGACGCGACGAGATCACGCCGCCGCGACGACCGCAAGCAGGCGGTCGATCTCCTCGGTGGTGTTGTACGCATGCGGGCTGACGCGGACGAGTCCGTCGAGACCGTGCCTGTCGAAGTCGCGGCGGGCGTAGTCGGGAGTGGACAGGCTGACGTTCACTCCGGACGCCTTGATGTGAGCAGCGAGCTCCGCCGCCGGGATGCCGTCCCGGGTCAGCGTCACGATTCCGCCACGGATCCGGCCGCGGTCGTGCACATGGACGCCGGGGATCGTCTCGAGCCCGTCACGCGCGTACTGCGCCAGTTCGGCGATCCTCAGGGAGAGTGCTTCGATACCGCAGTCGCGTGCGTAGTCGATCGCGGCCCCCAGCCCCAGCAGGGCTGCATAGGACTTCTCCCAGTACTCGAAGCGCCGCGCGGTGGCCTGGACCTCGTAGCCGTCGCTCGTCCACGTGGCTGAGTGAAGGTCGAGCGGGAAGGGCTCGAGCTCGTCGAGCGCTGCTTCGGACGCGTACAGGAAGCCGGTGCCTCGTGGGCCGCGAAGGAACTTGCGTCCGGTGGCCGACACGAAGTCGGCTCCGATCGAGGCGACGTCGACAGGGACCTGGCCGAGGGACTGGCAGGCATCGACGATGTACCAGGTGTCGGTTTCCCTGAGGATCGAGCCGATCGCAGCGACATCGTTGACGAGGCCGTTCTGAGACGGGCAGTGGGTCACGGCGACGACCGCGACGTCGACGTCGAGCATGCTGCGGAAGGCCTCCACGTCCACGGTGCCATCCTCGCCGTCCGGGATGAACTGGATGCGGGCGCCATCGCGCATCGACAGCTGCAGCAGGGGCAGGACGTTGGATGCGTACTCGGCCGACGACACGAGGATGCGGTCTCCTGCGTCGAGCGGGCGCGTGAAGGCGATGGAGGAGATGGCGCGCGACCATGCGGCGGTTGCGGACTCGAGCAGCGCGATCTGGTCCGGACGGGCGCCGATGAGGGCGGCGGCGGACTCGCGCACCGCCTCGATCCGGTCCGCGGCCTCCGCGTGCGCCTCGTAGCCGCCGATGAGCTCCTCCCTCCGGAGGTGGGCGACGACGGTGTCCGTGACGACGGCCGGCGGGAGGGCCGACCCCGCGTTGTTGAGGTGGATCACCTCCGCGCAGCCGGGCGTGTCAGCCCGGAGCCGGTCCACGTCGATGGCGCTCATAGGCGCATTCAATCGGGTCGAGCCGGGCCTGCGCAGGGCGACCTAGACTCGGGGCATGGCCGGCCGTATCCGCGACGAGGACATCGCCCTCGTGCGCGAGCGTGCCCGGATCGAGGAAGTCGTCCGCGAGTACGTCACGCTGAAGTCCGCGGGAGGCGGGTCGCTCAAGGGGCTGTGCCCCTTCCACGACGAGCGCTCGCCCAGCTTCCACGTCACCCCCAGCCGGGGCATGTGGTACTGCTTCGGCTGCGGCGAGGGCGGCGACGTGCTGTCGTTCGTCCAGAAGATCGATCACCTCAGCTTCGCGGAGGTCGTGGAGAAGCTCGCCGACCGCACGGGCGTCGAGCTTCGCTATGTCGACGGCGGTGCGGCGATCAACCGCCAGCAGGGGCAGCGAACCCGACTGGTCGAGGCGCACAAGGTCGCGGCCGCCTTCTACGTCACGCAGCTGGAGACGCCCGAGGCCCAGACCGGGCGCGAGTTCCTCACGACCCGCGGCTTCGACGCCGACGCGGCTGCCCACTTCGGGGTCGGCTTCGCGCCCAAGGGCTGGGACTCGCTGACCAACCACCTCCGCAAGAAGGGCTTCACCGATGCCGAGCTCCTCGCCGGCGGGCTGGTGAGCCAGGGCAACCGAGGGCCGTACGACCGCTTCCGCGGCCGGCTGGTCTGGCCCATCCGCGACCTGGGCGGCGAGGTCATCGGATTCGGCGCCCGCAAGCTGTTCGACGACGACGACGGCCCGAAGTACCTGAACACCCCCGAGACGCCGATCTACAAGAAGAGCCAGGTGCTGTACGGGATCGACCTGGCCCGCCGCGACATCTCCAAGAACCAGCAGGCCGTCATCGTCGAGGGCTACACCGATGTCATGGCGTGCCACCTCGCCGGCATCACCACGGCCGTCGCCACCTGCGGCACCTCGTTCGGCACCGAGCACATCAAGGTCCTGCGTCGACTCCTCATGGACGACGATCAGATGCGCGGCAGCGTGGTCTTCACCTTCGACGGCGATGCCGCCGGCCAGAAGGCCGCCCTGCGCGCCTTCGAGGAGGACCAGCGGTTCGTCACGCAGACGTTCGTCGCGGTCGAGCCGAGCGGCCTTGATCCCTGCGACCTGCGCATCCAGCACGGGGATGCGGCGATCGTGGCGCTCGTCGACCGCCGGGTGCCGCTGTTCGAGTTCGCCATCCGGTCCACCCTGTCGGCCTACGACCTCGAGACTGCCGAGGGCCGGATCGCCGCCCTGCGCGAGGCCGCTCCCATCGTGGCCAAGATCCGCGACACGGCCCTGCGGCCGGAGTACTCACGCCGCCTTGCCGGGTGGCTGGGCGTCGATGTCGGCACCGTGACGGCGGCGGTCCAGACGGCCAGCCGCGTCACCAAGGCCCCCGCCCCGCCGCGCCGGGAGCAGCTCTCCGAGCGGCCGGCCGAGGACCCGGAGCCGTCTGCCAGGCCGACCATGCCCCGGACGCAGGCCGGCTCCCGCCGCGACCCGGCCCTGGTGGTCGAGCGCGAGGCGCTCAAGTGCGCGCTCCAGCAGCCCGAGGTCGTGGCCGCGTGGTACGCGAGCGTCGAGGAGACGGCCTTCACCCACCCGACGGCACGGCAGGTCCACTACGCGATCGTGGGAGCCGGCTTGCCACGGGAGAACGTCTCCGGCCTGGGCTGGATCGATGCCGTCCTCGAGGCGTCCGTCGACGACTCCGTGCGCGGGCTGGTTCGCGAGCTGGCCGTGGACCCCCTGCCTGCCGAGGCCGGCCAGGACGCGCGCTATGCCATCGGAATGATCTCCCGGCTGCTCGAGCTGGACGCATCTCGCCGCATCGATGAGCTCCGTGGCCGGCTCCAGCGCACCGACCCGGTCGCGCAGGCCGAGGAGTACCAGAAGTGCTTCGCCGATCTCCTCGCCCTCGAGGAGTACCGGCGGTCGCGGGGGCAGGGCGCCCTCGGAGGGGAGGGCACATGAGGATCATGCCGAAGCTGACCGGGCGGCTGCCCGGCGCCGTCATCGCGATGCTCCGCATCGAACCGGGGGAGCGGGTCGTCGCGTGGGGGAGCAGCCCGGGGGCGGATGCCACCCAGACGATGTTCGCCGCCGCCACGGACAAGGCCCTCTACCTGCAGGCCACCGGGGACCGGCTCCCGTGGGACCGCATCAGCAAGGCCACCTGGGATGACCCCGTCCTCGAGCTGGTCGTCGCCGCCGAAGGCGGGCAGTCGCGGCTGCTGCGCCTCGACGTGGAGGACGCGCGGGATCTCCCGGCGGCGGTTCACGACCGGGTCACCGCCAGCGTGCTGATCAGCGAGCGTGTCGACCTGGGCAATGGGGCGGGAGCGCTCATGGTTGCGCGGCGCACCGACGACGACGAGGTCAGGTGGACGGTCGTGTTCGACAGCGGGCTCGACGTGGCCGACCCGGCCCTGCGCGCGGCCGCTGACGCGGCCCTGGCCCGGCTCAGGGAGACCCTCGGCATCTGACCGCCGGTCGGGAGGCACGTGTCGGCAGGTCGCCCGGGTCTTGCTATTCTTCGCGGGCTGGTCGGAAGGCCAGTGCTTTCCCCCATAGCTCAATTGGCAGAGCATTCGACTGTTAATCGAAGGGTTTCTGGTTCGAGTCCAGATGGGGGAGCGCGTAGGTGCCCTCAACCCAGCTGGGTTGGGGGCATCGCTGCCTCGGTGGCCAGACGCGAGGCCAGCAGCGAGGAGTCCTCAGGACTCCAGCCATGCGATGGCGTCCTCGCGTCGCCTGAACTCCGCGGCCTGGAGCCCCCGGTTCACGATCGCGGTGACGTACAGGCCGGTCCACGTCGCCGGAGTGGGGTCGGTCGGCCGCACGACCGCGTTGCGCAGCCTCGATGGGGCGCCGAAAGCTGCCATGCCCTCGGCGAACAGGACGATCTCACTCGCTGACGGGGTGTGCGTGGTGCCTGACATCTCGAGGAGGACGTTGTGGACACCTAAGGCATCTGACAGGGCCCACGCCTCGTCACGCACCGTGACGGCGTCCGAGATGTCGAAGTGCCCGTACACGACGATCTCGATGATCGGGTGCTCGGGCAGGAGGGATCGCGCGGAGGCTGCCATGAGGTCCTCCTCCCTCGGGGTCAACCGACGGCCCTGAGGCTACCGGTGACCAGACTCAATCGACGAGCAGTGCACGCACCCTGTTGCGCACGTCAGGCTCATCAACGTCGTCCACGTCCAGCGCGAGCACCTTGCTCCTGGCGGTGTGACCGGTGACGACCGTCACGCGGGCGGGCCGTAGGCCTAAGGCCGCCGCGACGGCCTTCACGACAGCGTCGTTGGCCGCACCGTCGACCGGCGGGGAGCTGACGGCGACTGCCAGCTGGGGCGGCTCGCCGTAGGCGCCGCCCACCCTCGTTCGTGACGCGCCCGGTCGTACGCGGACGGCGATGCGCACCTCGCCCATGTCGCGATCCTGCCAGACTCGAAGCATGAGCAGCCTCTACCTCGACGTGCTGCCGCTGGCCCTCGGTGCCGCGATCAGCCCCGCGGTGCTGACCCTCGAGCTGCTGATCCTCTCCGGCAAGGTCCAGCCCAAGCTGCGGGCATGGCTCTACCTTCTGGGTGCGGTCGTGGTCCTCGTCGCGTTCTCGATCCTGGCGCTCACCGTCCTTCGCAACGTCTCCGAGGCGACCGGTGGTCCGCCCAATCCATGGTCGATCGCCACCAAGGCCGTCATCGCCCTGGGGCTCATCGCTCTCGGGCTGCGGCAGCTGCATCCGAGGAAGACGCTGGGTGAGGCGCATCAGTCGCGGGTGAAGGAGCGGCTGCAGAGTGCGAAGGCGCCGGTCTTCGTGGTCGTGGGGATGGTCGCGATGCTGTCGAACTTCTCGACCCTCGTGCTGTACATCCCCGCCATGCACGTCATCAACCTCTCGGACGACGGCGACACGACCAAGGTCACCGCCGGGATCATGCTGCTCCTGATCACGATCACACCGATCCTGCTGCCCGTGCTGTCGATCACCGTCGTCGGCCACCGGTCGGATGCGATGCTCGTGCGGGTCAACGGCTACGCGACCCGCTACTCGCGACAGATCAACGCAGGCATCTGCTTCCTGTTCGCGGCGCTCCTCGGCTACTCCGCCGTGAAGGACCCTCTGTCCCAGGGGCGTCCTCGCAGGACGGCTTCGTGGTGTTTGCCGGCGTAGCCTGAAGGAAGACGCGTGGGGTGACGGGGGCCCCATGGAGACCCTCCTCCGCGCGCGAGGAGGTAGTGATGCGTCTCGTCCGAGCACTTCCGATGCTGTTCCTGGCCGCCGCGCTCGCAGCGTGCGGCTCGTCATCAACGTCGACCGACACGGCCGCAGGCGCCGCCTCGCCGGAAGCAGCCCCGATCGCGAGCGTTGTTCCGGTTGCTCCTGCCGGTGACGTGACGTGCGACGACGCCGACATGGCCGGCGCGAATTTCCGGACCTTCGTGCACTACGCGTCCCTCAACGTGGGAACGAACAACGATAGCGCGCCCACCTTCGGTGACATGGCCGTTGCACTGGGAATGATGGCGGCAGCTGCGCCCACGTGCGCGCCCGACGCGGTCGAGGAAATCGACGCGCTCACCGTCGCCGCCCAGAACGCCGCCGCGGCCTACCAGCCGGGCGACGACGTGACCGCCATCGCCGCCCAGAAGGCGGCCTTGACCGCGGTCAAGGACGCGGGCGCAGCCGCGTGGACGGCCATGGGTCAGGATCCAGCGGATTGGGATCTCACGCTCCAGTTCACCGAGTAGGGCAGCCGGATCGGTTCGATCCGACGGCTAGGCTGGGCGCATTCCGCGGGGGCGGTAGCTCAGCTGGTTAGAGCCCCGGACTCATAATCTGGTCGTCGTCGGTTCGAGCCCGACCCGCCCCACTCCCCGAGAAGCGTTGCAGTGCAACGACTTTCGACATGACTCATTTCCTACTATCTTGCAGGAAATAGGCCCTCTTGAGCCCTTCTAGTGGCACGGATCTGGCACGGACTCCCTCACGGAGGTGCGTCCGGAATCCGGGATAGGCACGGGTGTGGCACGCCGACGACGACCAGACTCCCCGCCCGCGCGCCATTGGCCGCCACGCCCCTGACGTATCCCTCGGGGCCAGCCGATCTCGAGCCGCTGATCGTGGACCGACGCCGAGAGCTGCTCAGTCGAGGCGGCGGGCCACGGCCCTCAATCGTGATGCCAGCCGGCCCCGAACTCCTCCCCGACGCTGCTCGTGACCGACACCGGCCCGGTCCTGGTCGGCGAAGTACGGCAGGAGCAGGTCCTCCATGCGATAGAGCCCCGGGTCGCGGTCGATGAGGTGGCGAGCGGCGAACATCGCACCGTTGCCGAACGCCTCCCGGGAGATCGCCTCGTGACGCAGCCGCACCGTCTGGGCGGGGAATCCGAACAGCACCTCGTGCACGCCGATGATCCCGCCGGCACGGATGACGTGGACGGACTCGTCGGGCATGTCGAGGGCGCGAGCGAGTCGCAGTGCCGTGCCGGAGACCTCGGGCTTGTCGCGGAAGTGCTCCTCCACGATCTGCACGTCCACGCCGGGTGCGATGCGCTGCAGGGTCTGCGCCGCCAGCAGCATGAAGTTGATGCCCAGCGTGATGTTGGGCGACCAGAGCACCCTCGTGGATCGCGCATGCCGCTCGAGCTGGCGCTGCTTGGACTCCGAGTACCGCGAGATCGCGGTCACGATGGCGATGCCCCGTCGGCCGCCTCCTCCCCGTAGTAGTCCAGCCCGGACTCGGAGGAGAAGTCGATGATGACGTCGACGGGGAATCGGTCGAGGAGGTCACGTGCGGAGACCTGCGTCGCCGAGTGGATGACTCCGGGCTCGTCGGAGTCCACGCCCAGGAACTCCGGCACCGAACGGTGCTCGAGGGTGTCCGACCGGCGGAGGACCCATTCCAGGCACATGGTCTTGTCCGTGAGGAGGAGCTTGGCCACGTCCCGTCCGGTGCGGCCGAACCCGATCAGCCCCACCCGCAGGAGGCTCTGCGGGTGGGGCTCATCGGGCCTGTGCACCGGCTCAATGACTCGCCTCGAGCTGGGCCGAGTGATCGCTGCGCCGCAGAGCGAGCGTCGGGTCGATGAGTGTCGTCATAAGTGACATCGTCACTCTCCCTCCAAGTCACGTGCAGAAGATGCGCCGAGCTGGGGATCGAGAGCGCCGGCAGGCCCCTCGATCCGGTGCGTTCGGTCACTATGGCTGACCGAGTCGTCAATCGAGGCCGTATACGTGCCCCAGCTCTGCCGCAGTTGTGTCGCAGTTGTGTCGCATCTCCCGGCATCGTCACTTTCGGCGATCTCGTCGCGTTCGCGCAAGGTTGAATGGCGTGATGGCAACCGCATGCACGACCACGCGATCGGTGATGGTCGTGGAAGACGACGAAGCGATCCGGCTCGTACTCCGCACCAATCTTGAGGACGAGGGCTATCGGGTCGTGGAGTCCGTTACGGCCGAGCAGGCGCTTGTCGAGATGATCGACGAGCGAGTGGATGTCGTGCTCGTCGACCTTCGCCTTCCAGGAATCCAGGGCCTGGACCTGATCCGGAGCCTGCGGGCCACCAGCCAGGTACCGATCCTCATCGTCACCGCGCAGACGGACAGTCACGACGTCGTGGCTGGCCTCGAGGCCGGCGCCGATGACTATGTGACCAAGCCCTTCGTCGCGAAGGAGCTGATGGCGCGCATCCGCACGCAGCTGCGCCGCACGGGGCCTGCCGAAGATGAGCCCCGGTGCTGACGTGCGGGCCTGTCGAGCTTCGTCCGGACACTGCCCAGGTCTCTGAGGAGAGGCGTGCCTGTTCCGGTATCCCGCCTCGAGTTCCGCGTGCTGGCCGAGCTGATCGATGCCCGAGGCAGGGTGCTCAGTCGTGACCATCTGCTGCGCAGGGTCTGGGGGTACGCCAACGCCGGGGACGGCCGGGTCGTCGACAACCTCGTGTACCGGCTGCGCAGCAAGATCGAGGACGATCCGGCGAATCCCGAACTGCTGACCGCGGTGCGCGGCTTCGGCTATCGCATGAGGGCCTGACGAGGTGGCGGTCCCGCTTCCGGATCGTTGCCAGATTGACGAGCGGATAGCACGCAACTACAGCGGCCTCATCGTGCGGCCGTAGAGGGGAGACACATGGGTGCCATGAAGCCACGCGGGATCAGGTCCGATAGAGGTGGAGAAGGAGAGAGGCCAGTTCGTCATCCGAGTGCCGATGGACGATGGCGAACGACTCGTGGTGGCGCTGGACCCGCAGGAGGCAGAGGAGCTGGGCCGCCTTCTCGTCGAGCTCGACTCGATGGAGTAGCGGCGACTGGCGGTATCGCCCCTGTCGCTAGCCGATCTCGGGCGTCGGGCGGGCGTCGAGGTTCTCCTGCGGAACGGGATGGTTCGTCGACACGCACAGGGACTCGATTCGCTGCGCGCTCTTCGCGATCCTGATGTCCACCGCCCCGGAGACATCACGAATGTCGCCGCCTGCGTCCGACACGCGCGTCAGCTGCCGCACGATGCGTTCGGCGTTGACCCGGGCCTTCTCAGGCAGATCGCCCACGATGACGCTGCTGTCCAGGCTCACCGCCATCCGGGAGGCCAGATCCCGGTAGTCCGCCATCGCCTGAAGTCGCTCCGCCTTGCCTGACTGCTGCATGCTCGACACCTGCGCTCGGCGGAACAGGTCGAACGCATAGAACTTCTCGCAAGCGACCTGCGACGTCATCGTCTGCGACTGGGTGAGGGTGACAGTCGCCCCGCCGGACACGACGTCTGTCTCTGGTGAGGACGAGCAACCCGTCGACGAGAATGACCAGTCCCAGGAGGCCGGCCGAGGCCTTCGCCAACGGGCTTGAGTGGTGGGAAGTCATGTGACAGAGCCTTCTGTTGATGGGTGGTGCCGAGCCTGAGCGAGTGAGTCCGTGAGTCCGCTAGTGCATCGTTGCGCCTACGTGGCCGTGCTTCTGGGATCGGCATGTCGCAACTCGATCGCAGGTTCGTCGCCGGGTGGTGCGGGAGCGCCTCTCATCGGACGGCTCAGGCGTACCGAAGGAGCACGTAGGGGATGCTGATGGCGATCGACATGACGGCCGTGGGGATGCCGTACTTCAGCCACTGGGTGAAGGAGATGTGCAGCCCGTTGCGCGCTGCAATGCCGACGATGACCACGTTGGCGCTGGCCCCGATGAGCGTGGCGTTGCCGCCGAGGTCCGCGCCCAGGGCGAGCGCCCACCACAGGCCGCCGTCGGTCCCGAGTGCCGGGTTGGACGCGATCAGCGACTCGACGACAGGGGTCATGGCCGTCACGTAGGGGATGTTGTCCACGACGGCCGACACGACCGCGGATCCGACGAGCATGACCATGAGGGTCGGGGCCACCTCGCCGTCGGTGATGGTGGCGATCTGCTCGGCCAGCAGCTCGAGCGCACCGACGTGAACGAGCGCGCCGACGAGGATGAACAGCCCCATGAAGAAGAGCAGGGTCTCCCACTCGACATCGACGAGGAGCTCGCGCGGCTTGACCGGGGCGAGCAGGATCATGACGCCGGCGCCGACGAGCGCGACGACCGACGGCGCGACTCCGGTCTGACGCTGCAGGAGGAAGCCGAGCAGGATGGCGGCGAGGACGACGCCGCTGCGGAGCAGGAGCTTGCGGTCGGTGATCGCCTCCTTCTCGTCCAGGGACATGAGCGACGCCGCGCGCGCCGGATCGCCCACGAGGGCACGGCGGAACAGGAACCGTGCCAGCACGAGGAATGCGGCGAGGATCACCAGGACGATCGGCGCGAGATGGACGAGGAAGTCGACGAACGAGAGGTCCGCGCGACTCGCGATGATGATGTTGGGCGGATCGCCGACGAGGGTGGCCGTGCCACCGATGTTCGACGCAAGGGCCTCGGCGATGAGGAAGGGGATCGGGTTGAGTCCGAGTCGATCGCAGACGAGCAGCGTCACCGGTGCGACGAGGAGCACGGTCGTGACGTTGTCGAGGAGGGCCGACGCCAGGGCAGTCACGAGCACCAGCAGGACGAGCACGCGGTAGGGGCGCCCGCGGGCGAGCTTCGCCGAGCGGATCGCGAGGTACTCGAACACGCCCGTGCGGCGGATGACTCCGACCACCAGCATCATCCCGAGCAGCAGGAAGATCACGTCCCAGTCGATGCCGGTCTCCGCGGAGTAGAACGCCTCATCGGACCCGACGATGCCGAGACCGAGGACAAGGGCTGCTCCGCCGAGCGCGGCCGCGACGCGGTGGATGCGCTCCGTTGCGACGAGGACGTAGACACCCACGAAGATCGCGACGGCGACCCACGCGATGAGGGTCATGCGATCAGGTGCCCGACGAGGCGGTTCACGGTGACCACGCCGACGAAGTGGCCGTCGTCGACGACGGCCACGAGCGGGACGCGGGCGGCCGCCATCACCGCGGCCACCTCCACGAGAGTGGCGTCGCCATCGACGGCGGGTTCCGGCATCTCGTCGTCCAGCCCCAGCGCCCTGACGAGGTCGGTCACGCGGCGGTCGGCGAGTCGCACCATCAGGGAGTCCGCGGACGCCTCATCCCACACGCGCCCCAGGGATGGATCATCGAGCACGTACTGGGGCAGGAGCACGCGCAGCACCTGGGACGCGGGGATCACCGCGAACGTCGACCCGTCCCGCACCACGACCCCGGGCAGCCCCGCTGAGGTCAGCACCCGCAGGGCGTCGATCGCCGGGTCCCCCGGACCCACGAAGGGGGCCGACTGGGCGAGGTCGCGTGCGCGCATGCCGCCATTGTGTCGCGATCCGCCCTGGAGTCGCGGCCATGCCGATGGAGGGGTTTCACAGTCCTGGCGGCACCGAGGTCACGGTCGTTGAGCCGGAGGCGTCCTTGATGGTGAAGGGAACGGGCGGCAGCTCGCCTGGCGGGATCTCGACGAAGACCAGCACGTGCCCGCCGGTCTGGGTGCCCTCGGAACGGGAAGCGCCGTCGTAGGTGATCGACATCGTGCCGCGTGGTGCCGTCGGAGGTGATGCCGTTGACGTCCGGGTCGGACCCCACCTCGGGGGGAAGGACGAACGTCACGATCGGCCAGCCGCGCGCGCGACCGGTCTCGGCCGGCTGGGCCAGGCACGCGGACGTATCCAGCGTCGCCGACACCCGGACCGGACCGATGTCAGTCGTGGAGCTGCAGCTGGCCAGCACCTCCCAGTGGGTGACGACGTCCTCTTTGACGAACCGAATGACCGCGAATCCGACCACCACAATGAGGACGACGAGGAGCAGGATCCGGATCCGCCCTGGTTGGGCATCTCCGGCGTCATATCGGCCCCGTTGTCGTGTCCCGATGGCTCGTGAGTCACGCGCATCCTCACATGTAGGAATACAATTGATGTACGGTAGCACTTGGGTAGAAGTGCTCATCGCCCGAACAAGAAGAAGGGCAGTCATGAACCAGCTCGACACAGCGGCCGCGGAGGTACTGACGGCGTCGCGCGCGCTGCTCGGCGTCATTGCTCGCTCGATCGCCCCGGTCCTGGACCGCATCACCGTGCCGCAGTTCCGAGTGCTGGTGCTCCTCTCGACCTCGGACGGTCCCGTGCGCAGTGGTGACCTGGCTGCCGCCCTGGGCGTGCACCCGTCCACGTTCACCCGAAACGCGGACCGGCTCGTCAGTGCAGGCTGGGTGCAGCGTGCCGAGAATCCCGACAACCGGCGCGAAACCCTCATCGAACTGACGGAAGCCGGCGCCGAACTCGTCGAGCAGGTCACTGCCCAGCGGCGCCGTGAGATCAGATCGATCCTGGCCCGCCTCGAGCCCGCCGAACGCGATCTCGTGAAGGACGCCATGACCGTGTTCGCGCGAGCGGCAGGCGAACCGCACGTGCGGGACCTTCTCGCGCTGGGAGTCTGACATGGCGACAACACATCTCACCCGGGCGCAGATTCGCGTCCCCGAAGGAAGGGAGCAGGAGATGTCCACGACACCTGAGACCACGTCATCCGTTGAGGAGTTCTGGGACCACACGAACCGCTCCACCATCATCGCCATCGCAGCGGTCGGAGTGGCAATCGTCATCGGTTCAGTGGTCGTTGATCGCCTGATGCACCACGCGTCGGCGCTACCCGCAGGTTGACAGCGCGGCTGCACGTGGCTTCCGGCAATTCTGCGGTTCGGCGCCGATACCGTGCTCCCGTGGCTGACGACGTCGACCCCCAGCCGCTAACAACGGCCGCGATGACGAGACGAGCCCGAGTACGCCCTGCCGCAGATCTCGCGGATCGGCTCCCGGTACGACAGGCGATCCCGCTCGTCATCGTGGAGACCCTGGGGCTGGGCGTCATCTTCGCGATCTACGCCGTCCTCGACGCTCGCGACAGCGTTCTCGCTCCGCTCCTCGTTCCCTTCGCGGTCTCCTTCGTCCTCATCGTCGCGAACTCGGGAGCGCCCGGTGCGCGGCCCCTGCGCGTGGTGGGCTCCTATGCGATCGCGGCAATCGTGGGGCTGGGCGTGTCGGCACTCCCCGGGCCCATGTTCCCCGAGGCGGTCCTGGCGGGCGCACTCACGATGCTCGCCATGCACCTGACCGGCGCTCTCCACTCGCCAGCGATCGCCGTCGCGATGATCGCGGTGCTCGCCGACTTCTCCCCGGCCTCGGCGGCCCAGGCTCTCCCGCTGGTCCTGCTCCTGGCGACCGGTGTCGTCACCTTGGCCTGGGCCGCGCACAAGGTGCTGGGGGACGCGGACTATCCCGCCCGATGGTGGTAACCCGGCCACCTTCACGAGGACTGCCCTCCTCCTTCGACGGGAACGAGGCGGAGCATGGGGATTCGGCGACCGGCTGCCCTGAAGTCGCCTGCTGATCCATCGACGCGCATACCCATGAAGCGACACAGTTCGCGCCCGGCGCGGGGGTGGCGGCTTGCGTAGTCGGCCATCGCGTCCGAGGCCCCATCGGGGGAGAGCCGCCGGGCGACCACGGGGAAGCGTCTGGATCCGAGTTGCACCGTGATCGCCGGGGCGGCGAGCACGTTGAGGCACCAGTCGGATGTGTCACCGAACCCTGACGCCACGGTGATGGCGCCGTCTCGACGTCGATCGCAACGACCTCGACCACTGTCTGACGGAGCCTGCCGGAGATTCGTCCCACGTGGTTGATCAGGACGAAGCGCCTGCCGAGAAGGGACCCCATGCGGAGGCGGTACAGCCAGATCGGCGCGCGGAACAGGGCGCGGCGCAGTCCCGTGGGCCGCGCCGGCCGCCCGGTGATCTCCATCCGCCGCCTTCCGCTGCGTGCACTCGGGCGCCGAGACTCACTCGGGGATGGGCGGTCCGACCACCTCGAGGCCGAACCGAGGGGAGACTTCGGCCCACCGGGGGATCTCGACATCCAGTGTCAGGCCGTCCGCTCCCGGAAGGCGCATCTCCGCTGCGGGGATCCCGACCTCGTCATACAGGTGGAGCAGGCCGCCGGGGTCGACCATGGCCAGGAACCGGGCGGGCTCGTCGCCGCGGATGCGGAAGGCATGCGGCAGTCCGACGGGCAGGTAGATGAAGCAGCCGGGGTAGAGCGCGAACTCCTCGTCACCGGCTCGGTAGTCCATCCTCCCGTCGAGGAGGTAGAAGGCCTCGGACTCGCGGGTGTGGCGGTGCAGGGGGGTCGCGACGCCGGGCGGCTGCGTGACCAGCGCGACCCCGAGCCGATCGGTGCCCGGTGGCGACTCCAGCAGATGCTCGAACAGCGAGTTCATCGCCCAGGTCCCTCGACCGGTCCCCGGCTCTCGCATCACCACCGTCTCGGCAGCGCTCGCGACATCCATGGCGGCCTCCAATTCAATCCGAAGTATCTTCCGGTCAATTGGTACGCTAGACCTCATGACGGAGCAGGTCAAGAGACGCAGGTACGACACGTCGGGGCGGCGTGCGGGGGCCGAGCAGACGCGCCTGCGCATGCTGGGCGTCGCGCGCGAGCTGTTCAGCACGCACGGCTATGCCGCGACATCGATAGCGGACATCGCCCGGGGCGCCGGGGTCTCCGTCGACACGCTGTACGCGTCGGTGGGCCGCAAGCCGCAACTGCTGCTTGCCGTGCACGACATGGAACTGGCGGGCGGTGGACCACCGGTGGGCGCGGAGCAGCGCGACTACGTCAAGCGCATCCATGCCGCGACGACGGGTGCAGCGAAGATCGCGACGTATGCGGAAGCGCTGGCTGACGTACTGCCCCGCACCGTGCCGCTGCTGGTCGCGCTCAGAGAGGCCGGGATCCATGACCCGGAGTGTCGGAAGGCCTATGAGTCCATTGGCGAGCGCCGCGCGGCCAATATGCGCAGCTTCGCTGCCGATCTGCGCAGCACAGGGGACGCCCGCGTTGACCTCGACGACGACACCATCGCCGACATCGTGTGGTCGATGAACGGGCCGGACTTCTATTTGCTGATGCACTCGCGCGGGCGCACCCCCGCGGAGTACGCCGCCCTGGTCCGTGACATCTGGACACGGACCATCCTGCGGAGCCCGAACGACCGCCCATGACCCGGAGGTGACTCCGCGGTAGAGCCTCTGGCGTTGGCGACCACGGTCATCAACCGGCGGATTGACGGGGGATCCAGCTGGACCCGGCTGGTGTCCACCGCCAACGACGCCTCGACGGCCGTGTCGAACGAGATCCCGACCAAGGGGTAGTGGTGCCGGTCGCGCCCGACCGCGCCATCTGACTCGAGCCCTTCTTGATCGGATTCGCGGCGGACATCCTGAGTGCTCCGCGTCGTCGATGCCGATCTGCGGGCACGAGCGGGCACGAGCGGAGAGGAGCGGGCGTGGGGAAGACTCATAATCTGGTCGTCGTCGGTTCGAGCCCGACCCGCCCCACCACGAAGCCCCACCAGACCCCGCAGGTTGCGCACCTACGGCAGCGGTGGGTCTGCGGGTAGGGTCTGCGCGTGGCCAGCCCCGACGTGGTGATGTTCATCCGGCACGGTGAGAAGCCCGGTGACGACGGACCTCCGCACGGCATCAACCACGACGGTGAGCACGATCCGCATTCCCTGTCCGTCCGCGGATGGACCCGCGCCGGTGCGCTGACCGGTCTGTTCGCCTACTCGCCCACGGCCTCGCATCCCCACATCGTGGTACCTGAGCGCCTGGTCGCGACCAAGTCCACGAGTGACTACCGGAGCCGACGCGAGGTGGACACAGCAACTCCGCTGGCACGCCGGCTGGGCATCGCGATCGACGAGGACTTCGATCACGGCCAGGCGAAGGCGCTGAGCCAGTCGATCCTGGCCGATCGTCGGCCGACCCTCGTCGTCTGGCACCACGGGTCCATGCCTGACCTGCTCGCGCACTTCACTGTGATCAACAGCGAGGATGTGCCCAAGCAGTGGCCCCACGATCGCTTCGACCTGATCTGGGTGCTCGTGCGCGAGCCCGACTCGGGGGACTACCGATTCGTGAGCGTCGAGCAGGCGCTCTTGGAGGGAGATGCACCTGTTCCTCGCCACTCAGCCGGCCTGGGAGAGTGACCGCTAGAGGTCGATCGCGCGATTCTGCTTGTGCCGGCACGGCCGCTGGTTGAGCAGGCTGTCCTCCCACTCGCGGCGCACCTGAAGCGACGACCCAGTGGTGGCCGCTGACGATGCCGAGCAATGCCAACGGCCCGGACACGATCAGACCGAGGGCGAGGGTGCCAGGTCGACGACGAACGTCAGCCGGGGCCGTTGCGCGTCTGTAACCAGCGTGAGGGCCGACCCACGCGGCTTCCTGCCGCAACCCGCTGGGCGGCAAGGTTCGTCGTCGTGTTGCTCTTGCCGATGCCGCCACGGAACGAGTGCATGGAGATGACGGTTGTCAGGGGATCCCCTCAGCCGCCACGATCAGACGATCCGGCGTGGTCGTGTCGCGGAACAAACGGATTCACGAGATGCCCGCTGGGCGCCAGCGTGCGAGAGTGGCGGTATGGCGAACGTCCGCTTCACCGTCACGCGCGACCTGCCCCTGCCGGCCACCGTCGTCTTCGACGAGCTGATCGACTGGAAGGGCCACGCCAACTGGGTACCCCTCACCCGAGTGGAGATCCTCTCCGGCGACGGGGGACCGGGAACCGAGTTCGTCGCGACCTCCGGCCTCGGGCCGCTCGCGCTGCCCGATCGCATGCGCGTGGACGAGCTCGACGCTTCCGCGATGACGGTGCGCATCACGAAGATCGGCCCCGTCCTCACCGGCGTCGTGCGCCTGTCCGTCGCATCGACGGGTGACAGGAGCTCGCGCCTGGAGTGGGTCGAGGACATCCGCGTGCCGGTGCTCCCGCAGTTCCTGGCCCGGCCGGTCGCGGCCGCCGCCCGTCAGGGATTCAACACGTCCATCACCCGGATGGCCAAGCTCCTGCGAGCGGCCTGACGCCGGTCAGACGCCCACGTCGAGGGTCATGCCCTCGCGGGCCACCGTCACCGGGATGAGGGTGTCGGCCTCGTCCATGATGTGGTCGAGGGCGTCGTCGGACCGGAACGGCCCGTGGTGGAACAGCACCAGGTGGCGGGCCTGGACCTCCTCCGCGAAGGCCACGGCATCGGCCACCGTGGCGTGCCCGAAGGAGTCGGCGCGGTCGCGCTCGGCCTCGAGGAACTGCGCGTCATGGATGAGGACATCGACCTCCGCGAGAGTCTCGATCGTGTGCGAGCTCACCCCCAGTGCTGGGGCGTGATCGGGGGCGAAGCCGATCGTGCCGCCCTCGTGCTCGACCCTGTAGGCGTAGGTTCGTCCGCCCTTGTGGGTGATCTCCGTCGCGGTGACGAGGAAGTCGTCGGTCTCGAACGAACCGGGCTCCTTGGCCGAGAACGTCCAGCTGCCGGCGAGGCCCTCCGGGGTGATGGGGAAGGCGGGCGGCGACATGAACTGGCTCATCAGGGCGAGGCCGTCGCGGCCGTCCTGCGCCGGGAGGAACATGTCGACCCGCGAGCCGGCACGGTCGCCGGCGAAGAAGAAGGGGACGCCCATGACGTGGTCCCAGTGCAGGTGGCTCAGCAGGATCGACCCGACGTAGGGCTCGCCGTCGAGCAGGCGGCTCGCCTTGGCCAGGCCGGACCCGGCGTCGAGCAGCAGCGTCGGCGGCTGACCAGTCGACGTCGACACCGCGATGCACGTCGAGTTGCCGCCGTAGCGGGCCACATCCGGGCTGGAGACGGGCAGCGAGCCCCGCACTCCGAGGAAGGTCAGTCGCATGGAACCTCGCATCGCTAGTGGCCTCCACCGCGATCCAATCCGACCTGCGCGGACGCGATGCGCCGATAGTGTGGCATATGGCCGATGTGGTCGGTTGTGATCGCCGCGGAACGACCGACCGGGCGCTGGGGAGGGCCGAACGTTGGTGAACGACCTTCGTCGTCACGTCCCGCGTGTCGCGCTGACCTGGGACGACGAGGCGCCGGGGCAGGCGTGGCGGGTCATCGAGGGCACGCTGATGTTCGCCGACATCTCCGGGTTCACGGCGCTCACCGAGAAGCTGTCGAAGCGCGGCCGCATCGGCGCGGAGGAGATCGTCGAGACGCTGAACCGCGTCTTCGGGGGCATGCTTGACCTCGCGTTCGACCGCGGCGCCGACCTGCTCAAGTTCGGCGGCGACGCGCTCCTGCTGATGTTCCGTGGCGAGGGCCATGCCGAGCGCGCCTGCGACGCTGCAGTCGAGATGCGGATCGCGTTGCGGCAGGCAGCAGCGGTGCCGACATCGGTGGGCCGGCTCCACCTGAAGATGTCCGTGGGCATCCACTCGGGGGACATCCACCTGTTCCTCGTCGGCGAGCCGACCCGTGAGCTTGTCGTCCTCGGCCCTGCAGCCACGTCGACCGCCGATGCTGAGAAGGCTGCGAACGCGGGGGAGATCATCGTCACCGACGGCACGGCCGCACACCTCGGGCCGGGCGCCACCCGACCTCGCGAGGACGGCGCACTGCTCCTCCGTCGCCGCGACTCCCTGCATCCGGCACCCGGTGCCGACCCCCCAGTCGTCATCGACGTCGCCCGCCTGCAGACGCTGTTCCCTCGGACGCTCGGCCAGTACCTCGATCCGGGGCCACCGGAGCCGGAGCACCGGTTGGCCGCGATCGGCTTCATCCGGATGGCCGGCACGGATCGGCTGCTGGCCGACGAGGGTCCCGACGCGGTGGCGAGGGCGACGCACGCCGTGGTGACGCGGCTCGAGGCGTGCCTCGAGCCGGAGGGCGTGACCCTGCTGTCGACCGACCTCGGCAGCGACGGTGCCGGATTCTTCCTGGCGTCCGGCGTCCCGCATTCCAGTGAGGACGACGAGGGCCGCATGCTGCGCGCGCTGAAGCACTTCGTCGAGGCCGACCTGCCCTTGGACGTTCAGGCGGGCTGCAACCGCGGCCACGTGTTCGTCGCCGAGCTCGGAGCGCCGACCCGCGCCGCATTCTCGGCGATGGGTGACACCACCAACACGGCCGCACGCATCATGTCGAAGGCGGCACCGGGCCTGCTGTACGCGCACCCGGTCGTCCTCGAGCACTCGCGCACGCTGTTCGCAACCGAGCCGGCCGGCCCGTTCGAGATGAAGGGCAAGGCCGTGCCCCTGCTCGTCTACTCGGTGGGGGAGGAGTCAGGCACCCGCGAGTCGGGCGAGGGCGGGCGGCTGCCGCTGCTGGGCCGCGATGCCGAGCTGGCCGAGGTTCGCGAGGCCCTCGCCGTCGCGTTCGCCGGCGAGGGCGGAGTCGTCACGGTCACCGGCGCGACCGGCATGGGCAAGACGCGGCTCGTGCGCGAGGCGGCCGCGGGGCTCGAGGGCGTCGCGCGGCTCACCGTCCGGGCCGAGCCCTACGGTGCGGCCAGCTCCTACCGCGTCTTCCGCGATCCGCTTCGCCTGCTGCTCGGCATCGAGCGGGGGACACCGGAGGACATGGGCCGCCAGCTCCTGGCGACGCTCGCGGTGTCGGTCCCGGACTTGCTGCCGATGTCCCCTCTGATCGCCGACGTGGCGCATGTCGAGGTGCCATCGACGCCCGAGGCAGACGCTCTCGACCCGCAGTTCCGCCCCGACCGGCTGGCGGACGTGCTGGTCGAGCTCGTCGGGCGCATGGTGCCGGGGGCGATCCTGCTGATCGCGGAGGAGGCCCACTGGGCCGACGTGGCCTCGGCCCACCTGCTGGACCGCATCGCGGGTGCCACGCGTGGCCGGCCGTGGGCGGTGTTCTCCGTCCGGCGCGGCACCGAGGGCGGCTTCCTCCCGACGTCGGGCATCACCATCGACCTCGGCCCGCTGCCTCCCGACGTCATGGAGCGACTCGTGATCGAGGCGACCGAGGCCGCTCCGTTGCGTCCTCACGAGGTACGGGCGATCGTCGAGCGGGCCGAGGGCAATCCGCTCTTCGTCGAGGAGATCACGCGCGTCGCGCGCACCGCAGGCACGCAGGGCACGATGCCGGACTCGCTCCAGGCCGCGATGGCCGCGCAGATCGACCAGCTCGAGCCGACCGAGCGCCGGATCCTGCGCACTGCGGCGGTGCTCGGCCGCAGCTTCCGCCGCGAGGTCCTGCGCGAGACCCTCAGCGCTGACGGCCTGACGCGCGACCCCGGCCGGCTCACCCAGCTGTCCGACTTCCTCGACGCCGACGGGCCGGACCGGCTCCGCTTCCGAAACAGCCTGGTGCGTGACGCCGCCTACGAGGAGCTCGCCTACAAGACGCGCGCGAGACTGCATCGTGCCGCCGGGCTCGCCACGGAGCGGCTCAGCGCCGACCTCGTCTCGGACGCCCCGACCCTGTCGCTGCACTTCTCCCGTGCCGGCGACGACGAGCGCACGTGGACGTACGGGCGGATGGCCGGGGAGTCGGCGCGGCGTGCCTACGCCAATGCCGACGCCGCTGCGCAGTACGAGCTGGCCCTCGACGCGGCGAAGGGCCTCGATGTGCCGACGTCGGAGCGGATCGAGGTGTGGACCCTCCTGGGCGAGCTGCGTGAGCTGGCCGGGATGCTCTCCGAGTCGATTGCGGCCTACCGGGCAGCAGCATCACTGGCCGCGGAGGACCCGGTGCTCCAGGCCGATCTCCTCGTGCGCCGCGCACGCGTCCACGACCGAGCTGGGGCCCACGGCACCGCACTGCGCGTCGTCACGCGAGGTCGTCGCCTGCTGGAGGGAGTCGACGGAGTCGACGCCCGCCGTACCGCAGTGCGCCTCGACAACCTGACTGCCGTGATCCGCCTCGGGCAGGAGAAGCCCAAGGAGGGCCGCAGGTGGGCCACCATCGCCGCAACGGGAGCGCGGGAGACGGCTGATCCGGAGACCCTCGTGCAGGCGCTCATGGGCATCGATCATGCGAACCTGCTGCTGGGCCTCCCCGTCGATGGGGAGAACACCCGGGAGGCGCTGGACATCTGCGTCGAGCACGGATACCGGGCCCGCGAGTCGATCGCCCGCACCAACCTCGGCAGCTACGCCTACTTCAACGGCAGGTGGGACGAGACCATCGACTGGTACCAGTCCAGTCGGGTGATCGCCCTCGAGGCGGGCAACGCCTTCGGTGCTGCCGAGACCGAGCTGAACCTCGGCGACCTGCTGCTCAGCCGCGGCGAGGTGGACGAGGCCGAGCGGCTGTTGCTGGGCGCCGTTCGCGTGCTGCGCGCCTCCGGGATGGACTGGGAGACGGCATACGGGGAGATGCTGCTCGCACGGGTGCACCTGGCCCGCGGGGAGCTGGATGACGCCGAGCGCCTGGTGACCGCGGCGATCGACGCGTTCACGTCGATCGGGACCCGCATGACCGCCTTCGAGGCGAGTCTCGTCCACTGCGAGATCGCCTCCGCTGGCGGTGAGTTCGATCGCGCCCTGGCGATCCTGGCGGCGGCAGAGGAGGCGGCCAAGGGTGAGGAGGGGCCACTGCATGCCCGCGCCTGCTACCAGCGCGCGACTGCGCTCCTCGGCCTTGGACGTCGGAAGGAATGCGCTGAGGTGGTCGCAGCTGGACTCGACTCTGCGCGCGAGCAGGGAATGGTCTTCGAGGAGGCGCTCCTGCTGCGCACCGGTGCTGAGCTGGCCATCGTCGAGGGTCGGGATGCGGACGCGGCGCTCGACCTTGCCGCGGCGAACGACCTGCTGACACGGCTCGGCGCCCGGGCCTGAGGGCCGCGGGCGCCGAGTCGGTGGTTCTACCGGCCTAGCGTCGGATGAAGATGTCTCCGAGCATGTAGATCTTCTCGACGGTCTCGTACTGTGCCGTCTCGGGCGTCGGCTCGGTGTATGTGGTTGAGCGACTCAGCACGCACGCGTACTGGTAGAGGCCGTTGTCATTGCCTAGCTCCAGTGTCCGCTGGTCCTGATCGGCCAGGCCGAGGGCGTTGAGCTGCGCGACGGCCGTTGCCGGCACGATGCCGGTCAGCCACTCGACCGTGCCGCCCGGCGCGAGAAGCGCGGTCGGGCACCAGGGGATGGTGACCCAGCCGCTCTCTCTCTTGTCGGCCCAGAAGTTGACCTCGGTCTTGTTGACTGCGCTGTCGGTACCGGGATTCGCCAGCCACTCGGCGGTGAGCACTCCCTGCTGGAACGGCTGACCCGGAGCCTTCACGAGCTCGAGATCTCCGACGGTGTCGCGCCTCAGGGTGGTGGGCAGAGCCACGCACGTCGAGCCGTCGGCGTTGGTGTTCTCCCGGGTGAAGGACGAGCCGTCACCTGCCTGCGTGGAGCCGGAGACCGTGGCGGTGGCGTTCTCCGGGGTGCACGGGACGACCGTTCGGAAGTACGACAGCTTGGCCGGGTAGCCGGCCGGCTCAGGGGCCGTCCGTCGCGTGACGGTGCCGTCCGCCCCGCCTTCGAGCGAGAACTGGCCCGCGACCGCGGTCAGCACGATCCGGTTGAAGACCGCGCCCTCGATCACCCAGCGGCAGTTGTCGCTGACGTTCGAGTTGGGACCGGAGCTGCTGGCGACCTGGCAGGTGGCGACCGTCGCGACCTGGGGGGAGATCGGCTTGCCATCCTGCTTGATGTTCGTGCCGCTCTGGAGCTCGAAGTACCCGGCGACCGTGTCACCGTTGTAGGCGGTCGCCAGGATCACGGCGTTCTTCTGCAGCTCGACATCGAGGACGGCCAGGTCGGAGTGCAGGGTCAGCAGGTCGATCGTGAGGGCCTCAGGTGGTGTCCCCGCGTTCACCTGCGAGCAGGCCTGTCCGCTGGTCTGGTCGGCCACTCCGATGGAGCCGCTGCGCAGACCCGGGGCGCTTGACCCAGTGAGTGCCACCACCGAGCCCGCTGGCGTCTTGATCGTGCAGTTCTTGCTGCTGGTGGACGCCAGCGGCTGGATCGATCTGAGTTCGGCTGTGGTGGGCGGGTACAGCGTGAAGGCGTTCTTCTCGCCGGTCTGGAGGGTGATGAGGCTGGTGTACGTGGGCGACGGGCCGTCATCGTCATCGTCGTAGCTGGCGCTTGCCGGAGCGGCGGTGACCGCGAGTGCGGTGCTGCCGGCCAGCAGCGCGCCGGCCAGGACGGCGGTGAGACCACCCCGCCGGAAGCGAGGGCTGCGTGGATTGGACGAGGGTACGGCTGACGTCATGGCGAGGTCCCGTTCTGATCCGTCGGCCGGCAAGGGTCCGGCGAATCACCAGAACGTAGCATCCGGACATTTACCACCGAAAGAGCATTTGTCGGAAGATTCGGGGCACTGTCCGTGCCGCGCGTCCGCCGCCCATCGGCCTAACGTCGGATGAAGATGTCTCCCAGGACGTAGATCTGCTCCCGAAGGGACAGCAGGGGAGCGTCCTTGTCCTGACTCATGAACTCGGGCTCGCTGCGATTGCCGACGCAGGCGAACTGCGTGATGCCGTTGTCCGTCGTGTCACCGGCGCGGGGCAGCCCGTCCTGGTCGACGATGCCGGCAGCGGCCAGCTCCTCGGCGGTGGGGTCCTCGTTGCCGGTCAGGCCGACGAGCTCGCCCTTCGCGTCGTACAACGACGACGGGCACGGCGGCATGACCAGCTCGTAGCCGGCCGGGACGAGTCCGAAGTCGACGTAGGTCTCGGTCCGGGTGGAGTCGCCCAGCACGCGCTTCCACTCGATGTCGAAGATGAACTGCGTGAACGGCTGGTCGGCCGGCTTGAGGAACTCCACCTCCTTGTCCGCGTTGAACAGGGAGTAGGAGACCGGCGTGCAGTCCTGGGCGGCGAGCCCGGCATCCGTGAGCCGGGTGACGGTCACCGTCGGTGTCGTCAGAACACCGTCGAGGCCCGTGCTTGCGCCGCACGCCAGCTCACCCTGGTAGGCGGTCGCCGGCAGGACCGCGGCGACCTTCTGGGGTGCCGGAGGCGGCGGGGGCTGCGGGGCCGGAGGAGCCGGCACCACCGGGGCCGGGGGCGGCGGGGGCGGGGGTGGCGGGGCCGGGCAGTCGTCGTCGTCGCGATCGCTCGTGAGCGCCGACGAGGTGTCGCAATCGTCATCCACGGAGTCCGGCGGCGGGGGCGGCGGCTCCTCCTCGCACGTGCCCTTGTCCCAGGTGCGGTCGTCGCGGTCGAAATGGTCCTTCACCCAGTCGACGACGTCGTCCCAGTCGGGGCGGTCATCGCACGGATCCCAGTGGCGCGTGGAGACGGTGTCGTCGGACCGCAGCACGGATGCGTCCACCGGAGCTGCCGCCGAGGCGGTGGCGCCGGCCGTGCCGGCGATCAGGGCTGTCGCGAGGGCGGCGGTGAGGCCGGCGCGGCGGAACCTCGGGCCGGCGCGGTGCGACGAACGTGAAGCTGATGCCATGGGGGGTCCCCGTCCCTAAGCTGTCGGCGAGGGAACCGACGATTGGGTGAACCTATCAGCCGGATATATCCCAACGGAAGGTGCGTTATCTAGACGAATCGGTCATGGATGGTCATGACCGCGGCGTGGCTGGGCCGCCGGGGCTCAAGCGCCGCATCGCGGGCAACTCAGACCTGCTCGAGGGCGGCCACATCCGCAGTCGAGTAGCGCAGGCGGTCGGACAGGCTGCGAGCGATGGCGAGGGCGAGGCTCGCGCAGGCGTCCGGGGACGCGGCCCACAGCTCGTCGAAGGCCTGGGGGGAGAGGACGAAGCAGATCGTGGGCTCGATGGCCACGATCCGGGTGGACCGTGGCCGGCCGTCGACGAGTGCCAGCTCGCCGAAGGACGAGCCGCTGGCGATCGTGCTCAGGCGCCTGCGGCCGCCGCGGCCAGTGAGGCGGACGTCGGCCGCGACCTGACCCGCGCCGACGAAGTAGAGCCCGTCCGACGCGTCGCCCTCCTCGAACACCACTGTTCCCGCATGGAAGACCTTGGTGATGACCCGCTCCTCGATCGCCGTGACGATCTCGGCGGGCAGCCCCAGCAGCAGGTCCTGCCGGGCGAGCGGGATCATCTCGTCGGGCATCGCGTTGTCGAGGCCGTGCTCGTGGAGCAGCTGGGTCTCGCACCACTCCAGGGCCGCGTCGGCGTCGGGGAAGCGCGGGCGGGTCGCATCGAGCTCGCGAAGGGCGACTCGAGGGGCATGGGCTCGCGGCTCGACGATCCCGACGGCGGTGCCGGCCGCGGTCAGCTGCGTGATCAGGCCGTTCAGGAGGGTGAGGGCGGCGGTGTCGACCCGCGTGACCCTGCGCATGTCGATGACGACCCATCGCGCATCGTCGTCGTCGAGGACCACGCGCATGAGGGGCTCGACCGCGGCGAACGCCTCGTCGCCCGCCAGCTCGTACACGACGATGGACGAGCCGTGCGCGTCGAGGACGTCGCGCTGTCCCTGGTCACGCAGCCGCCGCGAGCGGGTGCCGTCGGCGCGGTAGGAGCGACGCAGGCCCGACCGCACCCGCTCCCCGGGAAGAAGGAGGTGCAGTCCGAGGCGCTCGGAGATGCGCTCGCAGGCGGCCACTCCTCGCACGCTGTTGCCCTGCGGGTCCAGTCGCGGGCTGTGGGCGGCGAGGCCCAGCTGTCCGGGGAGCACGGCGGCGACGGCGCCGCTCACGCCGCTCTTGGCCGGGAGGCCCACGCGGTAGAGCCACTCGCCGGAGTAGTCGTACATCCCGCAGGTCGCCATCACCGTCAGGACGGACGCGACCACGTGGCGGGGGATGACCTCGACACCGGTCAGCGGGTTCACCCCGGCGTTCGCGAGCGTGGCCGTCATGACGGCGAGGTCCTGGGCCGTGACCACGATCGAGCACTGGCGGAAGTAGTTGTCGATCTGCTGCTCGACGTCCTCGTCGAGGAGGCTCGCGGACCTCATCAGGTAGGCGATGGCCCGGTTCCTGTCCCCGGTCGAGCGCTCGGACTCGAAGACGTCCTCGTCGACGGTGAGGGTGCGGCCGGCGAATGCCGAGAGCCCGTCGAGCACGCGGGTGAACTGCTCCGCGCGGGTGGCACCGCCGACGAGGGTCGTCGTGACGATCGCGCCGGCATTGACCATCGGGTTGTGGGCGCGAATCGTGGCGTCGTCGAGGCTGATCGTGTTGAAGGGGTCGCCCGTCGGCTCAGCCCCCACCTTCGCGAGCACTGCATCGGCTCCGCTGTCCGCGAGCGCCAGCGCGTAGACGAAGGGCTTGGACACCGACTGGATGGTGAAGGGGACGAGCTCGCCCGCGGCGTAGATGTGGCCGTCGAGGGTGGCGACGGCCAGCCCGCACACAGACGGGTCGGCCTTGGCGAGCTCGGGGATGTACGTCGCGACCTCCCCGCCATCGAGGACGCCGACCTCCCGCCGGACGTCCTCGAGGAGACGGTCGATCGGGTTGCCGATGGCGCGGTGCACCTGTGGCACGTTAGGAGTCACCTGTTACGGAGCCGTTACGCGGCGGACGTCGATGACGGCACTGATGCCCGCAGCGCGGGCCGAGGCCATCCCGATCTCGCTGTCCTCGTAGACGATGCATTCCTCTGGCGACACTCCCAGGAGTTCCATGGCCCGCAGGTAGAGGTCCGGGGCGGGCTTGCTGTGGACGACGTCGTCGGCCGTCACGATCACGTCGAACAGGTCGGCGATGCCAACCGCCTCGAGCGAGCCCACCACCGGCCCGCGGAAGCCGCCGGACACCACTGCGAGCGGGAGGCGCCCATGGTGCTCGCAGGCGATCGCAACCACGTGCTCGATCGGCTGGAGGAGGTGCAGCGCGTCGACGAAGAGCGCGTTGCCCTCGTCGAGCAGCTGGTCGACGAGGGCATCGTCGGCATCGGCGATCGCGGCTCGGACGAACGGCCCGACGGCCACATTGGCGTGCTCGTCCCACCAGCCGTCGGTGATCTCGAATCCGTGCCGGCCGAAGATCTGGTGCCACACGATGCGGTGGAGATGCATCGTGTCGACGAGGGTTCCGTCGCAGTCGAACAGGAGGGCGCGGGCGCCCGGCGGCGGGTCGAGCCAGCGGTCACGGTCGTCCGTCATCTGGCGGATGCCTAGTTGGGCATCACGATCAGCCTGAGGGTCCCGACCGTCTCGTCGTTCATGGTGTTCTCGGCCCCGGGTGGCGAGGTGATGATCTGGATGCTGGTCCTGCCCGGTCGCAGGGCGGTCACGACCCAGGTCGTGGTGCCGGGCACGCCGACCATGCCGTTGGTGCTCGCCGGAGGCTTGTATCTCCCGTTCGAGACCCTCGCGATGGGGGCACCCGATGCCGTGCAGCAGCCGCCGTCGGCCTTCCATGTGTAGCCCGTGGTCAGGTTGGTCTGGAGGATGATCCTGACCTGCTCACCCGGCACCAGGCGCACCTGCGCGGGGAGGTCGCGGACGATGAGGGTCGTGTTCTTCTTCGAGGGGCCGGCTGCGGTCGCGCCGGTGGCACCCACGACCGCGATGCCGGCCACGAGGGCGAGGGTCGAGACAAGGGCGAGGAGCCGCAGCGGGCGCAGGTTCAGCATGCTGTGAGCATACGCAGCAGCGATCCTCGGCGCCTGGCGGATTCAGAACGGCACGATCGTGGTGAGCAGTCCCTCGCGTGGCGAACGGCCGGCGAGGATCCGGCAGAACTCGACGGCGTCGAGGTCGAGGACCGGGCTGGTCGCAAGGGGATGCCCGCCCGTGAAGGTGCCTCCGGCGGGCCCCGAAAGGTGCAGGGTGAAGGACTGGGCGTGTCGCCGTGCCCACTCGGCCACGACGTCGGCCACGATGCGGCCGTCATGGTCGGGGGTCAGTACGAGGACCGCCCCTGTTGCACGGGTGACATCGATCCGGTGCATCCAGGCATCGCGCAGGTAGATGGTGTCGATGAGGTAGCCGAGCGACCACTTCTCGACGACGGGGCCGTCGACTCCCATGGTGGCCCTGCGCATGAGTGCTGGCATGCGGGTGCGCTTGCGGACGGTCTCGGGAGCGATCGCCTCGAACCTCGAGGTCAGCTGCGCCGGCGTGAGGTCGATCCGCTCGGCGACCTGAGTGGCCGACAGTGCCGCTTCGAGGGGACCGCCGCTCCGCTTCTGGTACCGGCGTGCCGTGAGCATCTGGTGCAGCAGCTCGCGCGTGGATGCGCCGCTCTCGCAGGCCCCGAGCACGTGCAGGTACATCCGGCGCACATCCCAGTCCGGGCACTCCGTCTGGGCGGACCATGCGGAGTCGTCGAGCCCGCGCATGAGGTCGAGGTTGCGCTGGAGCTCGGTGGTGAACAGCGCCATCCCTTCGGTGTGGCTGAGCGGGGCCGCGGCGGTGACGTCCATGGTGGCCTCCTGGGTGTGGGTCATGTCGTTTCTCCAATGTCGGGTGAGGGGTGGTCGAGGAGGTGCGGTGCGAGGTCGGTCAGCAGCATGGCCACGGCGCGGTCGACGAGCCGCGCCCAGCGGTCGCCCCCCGGGTCGTTGGCGAGCTGCTGGCTGGTGAGGCCGGTGAACACGGCCGTGGCGAGGTCGATCGCGGCTGGGTCGGTGATGCCGACCGCGTCGAACTCGCCCGCCAGGTCATCGAGCACGGCGAGGGCCACGGCGTAGCTCTCCGGGCGAGGGCTCGAAGCCGGGGACGGTCCGCTGGAACAGGAGCTGGTAGCGCACCGCGTCGGTCGTGCAGAAGTCGAAGAAGCGGTGGGCCAGGTGCCGGAAGCGGTCGACGGGCGGCAGGTCGTCCCGGTTCCCCGAGGCCGCGATCCAGGCGCGGAACTCCTCGTAGCCCTCGCGGAACATCGCGTCGTAGATCGCGTCCTTCGACGGGAAGTAGGAGTACACCGACTGGGCGCGCATGCCGACGGCCTCGCCGAGGTCGCGCATGGACAGGCCCGCCAGCCCCTGGGCTCGCACGAGGACCCAGGCGGCAGCCAGGATCTCCGCCCGCGTCCGCTCGCGCCGGGCCTCGCGTCGCCCGACCGGGGTCTTCGCTCCAGCGGTGGGGGCGGGTGCGGCTGCCATCGCTCTCCTGACAGTGTTCGAATTGCCTGACGATGTCAGGAACTTAGGCCCCGCCCGGCGCGATGTCAACGGGCGCGCCCGGATTCATCGTTGGCGCCTGACGTCAGCCGCGCGGAACGATGACCGTGAGGTAGTAGCCGCGGGTCCCGCGCGCCACAACGCGAACGGGGTAGGAACCGGCTCGAGTGGGTTGGAACGCGGGCAGTACCGCGGTCCCGTTCTTGGTGGAGCGCACCTTCCCGAGGGCGTAGTACCGGCCGTTGACACGGACCTCGGCGATCAGGGCCGTCGTCCTGGGAAGCCCCGTCAGGCCGAGACGGATGATCCGGCCCGCGGGCGACACGAGGCGGGGCGCGGTCGTGGGTCCTCGCGTGAGTGCCCTGCGGAACGGACGAACGCCCGCCTGGCTGGCGGCAGCAGGGGCCGGCCTGACCACGGCATTGGCCGGTGGACCGATGTAGGCCACCGCAGAGGCAGTGGGCCCCGCGGGTGATGCGCCCGGCGTGCCACTGCCCGTCGACGTGTCGGGAGCCGCGGTGGCGGAGTCCACCCGGTACTCGTACGTCGCGGGCACCGATCCGCCGGGCAGCCACACCCGCAGTTCCTGCCACCCAGGGGTTCCTGGCGGCGTGATGATCTCCAGGGTCGCGTCATTGATGAAGGTGAAGCCGGGGGCGGTGACACCACCGATCGACACCGAGGTGGCGCCCGTGAAGCCCCAGCCGAGAACGAGCACGCGCGTGCCACCGGTCGTCGAGCCGAAGGCTGGGCGGACTTCGACCACCTTCCAGATCGAACCGCCCCCGCCTCCGGAGTCGGCGCCGGACGAACCCGAGCTACCGCCACCGCCCGAGGCCGGTGGCGGTAGCGGGGCAAGCGGCGTGACGGCGACCCGCGGTGTGGACGCCGGACCCGAGCCGGCGGCACTGGCGGCGCTGGCATCCACGTGGTAGGTCGTGCCGTTGACCAGCCCGCTGATGGTGCAGGAGAGGGCGGTGGCGGGGGTGGGCTGGCAGCTCCCGACGATGCCCCCTTCACTGGCGGCGGTCCAGGCTCGGGCGGTGTAGGAGGTGAGCGCGCTGCCGCCATTGGACGCTGGCGCCTGCCAGCTCACGAGTGTCGATGCGTCGGCCGCGGCAGCCGTGAGCGCCTGCGGGGCACCGGGAACCGTTGCGGGGACGGTCCGCATGCGAGGCGAGGACGGCGGGCTGGTACCGGACGAGTTGGTGGCCGTCACGTCGACGTAGTAGGCCGTGCCGTTCACCAGTCCGGTGATGGCGCAGCCCAGCTCGCCCACCGGGCTCGCCGCGCATGTGCCCTGCGCCGTGCCGCCGGCTTCAGCGCTCCAGGCTGTGGCGGTGTAGGCCGAGATTGCGCTGCCGCCGCTGGAGCTGGGCGCCTGCCAGGTGATCAGCAGGGACTGGTCCGCCGGCGAGGAGGAGGTGGACCGCGGCTGACTCGGCGCTCCCGTGCCCACCGGCCGGGCCTCAACCCTGGGCGAGGACGGGCCGCTGTTCCCGGCGGCGTTGCTGGCGATCACATCGACGTAGTAGGTGGTGCCGTTCGTCAGGCCGTTGATGGTGCAGCCCAGGCTGAGACCATCCGTTGTGGTGCAGGTCCTGCTGCCGAACCCGCCGCCGCTGACGGAGTCCCACGCGCGCGCGGTGTAAGAGGTGAGTGCGCTGCCGCCGTTGCTGAGGGGTGCCTGCCAGGTCACGGATGCTGATTGGTCCGCTGAGGTGACGCTCGTGTCCGTCGGCGCACCTGGGACCGTCGCTGCCACACCCGGGGTGGCGAACAGGAGCCGGTCGGGGTCACCCCCGCCCCGGGGGAAGGCGATCGGCGTGGACACCGCGGACATGGCCGCCCATACCTGGGCCGGCGTGTAGTCGGGGTTCGCGTCGAGGATCCGTGCTGCTGCACCTGCCGCGTGTGGCGCCGCCATCGACGTGCCACTGAGGACCGCCGTGGCTGTGTTCGACGAGTACCAGCTCGACGTGATTCCCACTCCAGGCGCGTACAGGTCGGTGCAACCGCCGAAGTTGGAGAACGAGGCCGCGACATCGGCGGCCACTCCACTGCCAGTGGCGAGGTCGTCACCCGAGGCGTTGACCGTGATGGCGTCCGGCACGCGCGCAGGACTGATCTGGCACGCGTCGACGGCGTCGTTCCCCGAGGCGGCGACGACGGTGACCCCGTCGGAGATCAGCGCGTTGACCGCGGTGTCGAGCGCAGCGCTCCCGCCCGAGCGGAAGCTCATGTTCGCGACGGCCGGGACGCCGGACTGGTGGTTGGACACGGTCCAGTCGATGCCCGCGATGATGATGGAGAGCGTCGTTGAGCCAGTGCACCCGAAGACGCGCACGGGAACCACGGTCGCCTGCTTCGCAACCCCGTACGTGGTGCCACCGATGATGCCGGCCACGTGGGTGCCGTGCCCGAGGCAGTCCTCGGTCCCGTTGGCATCCGCTATGCCCGAGAATCCCGAAGCGACGCGTCCGGCCAGTTCGGCGTGTGTGGAGCGGATGCCGCTGTCGATGACGTAGGCGTTGACCCCGCTGCCGGTCGAGTCGCCCGGGTACCGGTAGGTCCCGTCGATCGGGAGAGCGGCCTGATCGATCCGGTCGAGCCCCCACGGCGCCGAAGGCTGGATCACGGTTTCGGCGAGTGTGACCGTGCCATTCGGCTCCGCGAAGGCCACGCCAGGTGAGCTCTCGAGCTCGGCGGCGATCTGCTCGGCCGTCGCTGCATCCACCGTCGTGCCGAGGCGAACCGTGCGCATCCCGAAGCCGATCGGCGCCCCGGGTCCCAGATCAGCTGTCGTCACCACCGAGGCCCCGGTGGCTACGCCCGGTGCCTCGGTCGGGGGCACACCGGGCTCGTACGCGACGATCAGCTCGGTGATCGACGACGCCGAGCCGGCTGCGGGCCGACCCGTGGGAGTGGAGGCGCCTGCGAAGGCCGGAAGGCCCGTGCCGAACGCCAGGGACGCCGTGGCCAAGGCGATCACAGCCCCCCGAGTGGCTCGCACTGAGTGGCTGGAACCTCGACTGATGCCGGTCATCTGGCATCGCCCCCGTCGGCTAGCGCCCATGTGCCCCAATCGTAACAACCGGGGAACCGCGCATCGCACGGGTCGCCGGTGCCAATCGCGGCATCGGTGCCGCGTTCCTGCAGCCGATCGCCCCAGTGTCGGGATTCGCACCGCCAGGGATGGTCATGACCGTGGCTACCTGCGTTGTGGCCGAAGCCAATTGATCGGTCAGCGAATTGACTTGACTGGTCATTTGGTCATGTGTCATGCTGAGCGAAGACGACGGCGAAACGCCCGATTTGGGCGATCACGTCACGAAGCCTGATGATCGGTCAGGTCAAATGTTCGGTCACCGAGGGACGATGGCCGAGCGGTCATCGGCAGCAGGGGACGGCGGTACCGCCGCCACGACGCAGGAGGCACCACATGGACGAGCAGCGCGACCTCGCCGAACTGGATTCCCAGCGGCCCCAGCGTCGACGCGACGACGTCATGAACTCGCGGGCGATGCTCGACATCGTGCGGTTCCTGATGACGCGGCCCACGTGCGACCAGATCTCCCAGCACCTCGTGCTCAATCTGCTCAACGCCCACAAGCCACGGGCGGCGGTGATCAGCCTGTTCGGGGTCGATGGGTCGCTGCACGCCGTCGGCGCGTTCGGGATGTCGCCCCAGGCCCTGGAGGCCTACAAGACCCTCTCCCTGTGGGACTCCTCCCCGATGAGTGACGCCGTCCGGTCCGGGCAGCCCGTGATCCTTGCCTCGCCGGACGAGGTCCAGGAGCGCTACCCCTGGATGGGCAGCGCGGACACTCCCTATGAGCCCATGGCCGTGTGGCCCCTGAGCCTGCCGAGCCAGCGGGTCGGGGCAGTGCAGCTGACCTTCACCGAGACCCCCGACGACGAGTCCCTGCGCTCCGACGTCACGGGCGTCTCCGCCGTCCTCGCCCTCTACCTGTCGCTGCTCACCAGCATCGCGACCACGCCGGACAAGGCCATTGCCTCCCTCGAGCGCGACGACCGCTCGGGTGGCTTCCCCGCGGCCAGCCTCTCGCTGGTCGAGGGCATCGGAGTCGACGAGGGGGCGGCGCATGCCAGTCGGCGGCCGGCACCTGGAAGCCTGTCGGACCGGCAGCTGCGGATCCTCGGCCTGATGGCGAAGGGCCTTACGAACTCACAGATCTCCAAGCGGGTGGGCTTCAGCGAGTCCACGGTCCGGCAGGAGACCATGGCGATCTACCGCTACTTCGGGGTGGGCGGCCGCCGCGAGGCAGTCCGGCTGGCCGGCATGCGAGGCATGCTCGACGCCAACGCCGGCTGAGCGGCTAGCTGGCTGTCGTCACCGGCACGGCCGGCTTCGCCGGAGTGCGCACCGGAGCGGCGATCACCGCCTCGGTCTTGCGGAACACCCCGCTGACCAGGTCGGCACAGGTCAGAAGCACGAGGCGATGGGGGCCGTTCTTCCGGAACCAGCTGCTCTTGAGCCCGGTCTTCGGGACGACGAAGCGCTTGGTGATCTTGAAGGTCCGCACGGGACCTCCCACCTCCTGCGTGGTGAAGGTGCTCCCGATCGGCATCTTCAGCACCGTGTTGAGGGCGCCGTTGCAGCCGGTGCCGTAGCGGACGTGCCACGTGATGATGGTCGTGCCCTTCTTCGCCCTCAGCGGTGCGTTGCGCTTCGAGATGCCGGCGGCCTTGTTGGTCGCGGGCGGATACAGGGTGCCGCCGTTGGGGAACGTGACCGACTTGATCGGAACGGTCTTGCCCTTCACGGTGATGGTGGCAACGGTCGGCCCGCCGACGCTCGCGGGCGGACAGGTCCGGGCATCCGCGGGCGCCGCACCGACTGCGCCCGCGAGGAGGGCGACGGCGGTGGCCATGGTCGCAATGGCGACGCGCTTCATTCGTTCCCCTAGGTGGCTCGTGCTGCTGGCTCGTGGTTCCCGAGGTCGGCCGACGTGGGGCGAACTGTAGCAAGAATCGGCGTGAGGGCCGCTCGTCGGTCCAGTTCGTGAATGAACCTCTCGAACGTCTCACGGGGTCCTCACAGCGGCCGCACGTTGTCCGTTCAATGCACGGGCTAACCGGGCATTTGACTGAAATCCGGTTGCCCCGCGCGTCCTCCCGACGACACCCTGAGGGCACTCAGCCCGACCGCTGCAAAGGGGAACTCATGTCCGGCACCTCACAACCGCGTACGCGGGGCAAGACCAGGGCGGCAATCGCCCTGACTGCCTCGCTGAGCATGATCGCGACGGGGGCAGCAGCAGTCGTGCTCGCACCGGCCGCCGGTGCGCACGCCTGGTACCAGGTCAAGTGGTACTGCACGACGCAACGGCGTCAGCCGAGGCTCTATGACGTGGGCCTGACCAAGACTACGACCGACCGACAAGACCAACACCGACTCGATGCGATCGATGGCGGAGTGCCGCAGCACCGGCATCACGTACACGAGCACAACTTCGGCTGGCACGGACTACACCAAGAACGATCTCGACAGGACGCAAGACCCACAAGGTCTACGTCAAGGTCGTCGCCGGGGATGACGGTCACGTCGTCGAACTACACGTGATAACCCGCTTGGTGGCAACAACGCGTCCAGCCGACGAACCACAGGCAGCTGGTCGTTCGACGTGGAGCTCCACGATTCCGCTCTGCACCGGCCCTCCGGGCCCGCGCGGCCCGTCAGGGCCCGTCAGGCCCGTCCGGACCTCAGGGTCCCTCCGGCCCGAGCGGACCGTCAGGCCCCTCCGGCCCGACCGGACCTCAGGGTCCCTCCGGCCCGAACGGACCTCAGGGTCCCTCCGGCCCGACCGGACCTCAGGGTCCCTCAGGCCCCAGCGGACCCGACGGACCTCAGGGTCCCTCCGGCCCGACCGGACCTCAGGGTCCCTCCGGCCCGAATGGACCTGACGGACCTCAGGGTCCCTCAGGCCCCACCGGACCGACCGGCCCGACCGGACCTGAGGGTACGACCGGCCCCAGCGGACCCGACGGTCCTGCTGGCCCGTCCGGCCCCGCCGGCCCGCTGGCCCTGGCGGTCCTGCGGGACCGAACGGCGATCCGGGCGCGAAGGGTCCCGTGGGACCGACCGGCGACCCCGGCCCGCAAGGTCCGGCGTGGGCAGAGTGCCAGAACCTGCAGGCTCGCACCGGGTCCGGCGGCGACAAGGGCCCGTCCGGCCCGAGCGGCCCAGTCGGCCCGTCCGGACCGCAGGGCCCGTCCGGCCAGCAGGGTGCAACTGGCCCGTCCGGCCCGTCCGGCCCGCAGGGTGGCGCTGGCCCGTCCGGCCCGCAGGGTGCAACTGGCCCGTCCGGCCCGCAGGGTGGCGTTGGCCCGTCCGGTCCGTCCGGCCCGCAGGGTGAGAGTGGCAACCAGGGTGGCGTTGGCCCGTCCGGCCCGCAGGGTGCGACTGGCCCGTCCGGCCCCACCGGCCCGCAGTGGTGCAACTGGCCCGCAGGGCGCAACGGGTGGCCCGGGCGCGCCGGGCAATGCCGGTCCGCGAGGGATCGGCAGGAGCTCCGGGTTCCGCAGGCCCCCAGGGCGCAACTGGTGCCGCAGGTGCCAAGGGTGACCCGGGAGCGACTGGTCCCCAGGGCGACAAGGGTGCGACCGGTGCCCGGGCGACTGTGGTCCGATTCCGCCCCCGTGCCCGACCGTCGTGGCCCGCACGTAGACTACGACAACAAGGGTCCGTCCGGCCCGTCCGGCCCGTCCGGTCCGAGTGGTCCGTCCGGCCCGTCTGGCCCCAAGGGTGCGACTGGCCCGTCCGGCCCGTCCGGCCCGCAGGGTGCGACTGGCCCGTCCGGCCCGCAGGGTGCCACTGGCCCGTCCGGCCCGCAGGGTGCCACTGGCCCGTCCGGTCCGTCCGGCCCGCAGGGTGCCACTGGCCCCGACGGTGCCACCGGCCCGCAGGGTGGCGACTGGCCCTGACGGCGCTCCCGGCGCCGGCGGAGCGACTGGCCCGTCCGGCCCGTCCGGTCCGCAGGGTGCAACCGGCCCGCAGGGTGCGACTGGCCCCCAGGGTGCGACTGGCCCGCAGGGTGGGACTGGTCCGCAGGGTGCCGCGGGTGCCAGCGGTGCCAAGGGTGCTGCGGGTGACCCCGGGTGCCAAGGGCGACACCGGTGCGACCGGCGCCACGGGTGCGACTGGCCCCGAGAGCCCCTGTGTCGGAGCCTGAGGCCCTGTCCTTGACAGCGCCCCTTGCTGCCACGACCGCCAATCCGCCGAAGAAGCCGGTGGTTGTTGCGGCACCCAAGCCCGCGAAGGTTGCGGGCGGCGTGGCCGTCACGGTTCCGGAGACGGCGACGCTGCCGAACTCGGTGCCTGCAGGTGGCGGCTCGGACAGCCCCGCGCTGCCGATGTGGGCCCTGGCCATGATGGTCATGGGTGCGCTCGGAGCGGTCACCGCTGGTGTGAAGCTGCTCGCGGTTCGCGAGTAGTCGAGATAGCAGAACCGAAGCCGATCTGATCGGCTGAGATGAAGGTCCCGGCCCGCGCAAGCGGACCGGGACCTTCATCGTTGTGAGTTGGAAGGGAACGATCGACGGCCGCCACCGCGTCGAAGCAGCGAGCCCGGCGACGCCGGGGAATCGGCCTATGCGCGGTTAGGATCGACAGGTGAGTTCACGACGTCCCGCCCTCATCGTCTTCTGGGCAAGCCTTGGGGTCATCGTGGCCCTGGTGCTGTACGCGGGCGCGGCCCGCTGGCAGGCGAACGAGGAGGCCGTGGTCGCGTCGGTCGGGTCTCGCCCGGCGTACAGCCCCTCGGCGTCGCCGTCGCCATCGCCACGCCCCTCGCTGGCAGCGACGCCTTCGCCCTCCCCGACTCCCAGCCCGACCGAGCCGGCGGATCCGGTCCTGGTGGCCGCGCCCGTGCGCGTCGCGATCCCGGCCCTCGACGTGAACACCAAGATCTTCCCGGTGGGCCTGGACAAGAACAAGGCCATCGAGATCCCCGAGGACATCCGCTTCGTCGGCTGGTACGAGCTCGGGGTGCCACCGGGGGTCGACCGCGGGTCGGCCGTTCTCGTCGCCCACCGCGACGGGCGCGAGCAGGGCAGGGGTGTCTTCTACTCCCTCGGCAGCCTCGATGTCGGGGACAAGGTCGTGGTCAAGACATCCGCCGGCGAGGAGCTGCCGTACAAGGTGGTGTCTCGCGAGTCGATCCGGAAGAAGCGCCTGCCGTATGAGGAGCTGTTCGCCGTCGACGGGGATCCGCGACTGACGCTGATCAGTTGCGGTGGGTTCTATGACCCGGACAACGGGGGATACCAGGACAACGTGGTCGTCACTGCCGTGCCCATGTTCGACCCCATCGTGACGAACCCGATCCCGAGCGCCACGCCATCCGCGTGAGCCGCCAGTGGCGCCGCGTCGGCATCGACGATCGCGGGCTGACGAACCGAGCAGGCGCACCCCTGTGACCGCAACAGATTCGGCCCCCTCGTTCCACCGAGGGGGCCGGATCTGTCTTGCGAGGAGGGATCGTCAGATTGCCTGTGGGGTCATGCGGTGCACGACTTGGTCATCGTCCGCACGCCGGTGATGTCGCCGGCACCGAGGTGGTCGTTGTCCGTCACGACGGGATGCATGATGTTGCCGGACTCTGCAGCGTGCCCGAGGCCGAGGACGTGGCCGAGCTCGTGGGTGAAGAGTGCGCGGGCCTGCGCGTCGGACATCCGCGTGACAGCCTCGATGAGGAAGATCCCCGCGCCGCCTTCGATCTGCTTGGAGTCGGCCCACACCGCGGACGGACCGGCCATGCCCACCGTCGAGCCCCCGAGCAGCCGCGAGGCCGCGTCCTCGAGGAAGGCCAGGTTGATGTGACGCGCGGGCGACGCGGAGCCGTCAGCTGGGGTCACGGCGAACGAGGTCTCGTTCGCTGCCAGGTCGATCGACCCGGCGAAGCGGAAGGTGAGGCCAGAAGCCTCGGTCCACTGCGCGAAGGCGTACTCGAGGTTGGCCAGCTGTCGTGCGGCCATGTCCTCGCCGAGGCCGATGGTGTCGACGCTCCACGTGATGGCGGTGGGGCAGGAGGCCCATCCGCTGTTCGTGTAGGCGGGCAGCTGGCTGGCGAAGATCGAGGTGAAGTCGGTGGGGGAGGCGGTGACTGCGGGGGCGGCGGCGACGACGGCGACTGCGGCGCGAGGTGCCTTCGCCGTCGAGGTGCTCTTGGCGGGCTTGGCGTCGCGCGACCTGGCGGCCATCGTCGCGGCCTGATCGCTCGTGGTGGCGGGGGCGGTCGATGCGGCCAGGCCGGTGAGGAGGGCGAAGGCGGCCAGGGCAGACGACGCGACGGCGATCCGGCGCTTGGCGGCTGCGGTCCCGGTCATCTGTCTCACCTCTCCTCTTCCTCACTGAGAATTCTCCATGTCCAGACATGTTCGGTCAAGATGACCGAACAACAAGAAATGACCGAAATCAGTATTGACGCAAGAGGAATCAGCGGAGTTCATGACTGGATTCGGGGGACGCTGCTGGGACTTACGTCCCAAAACGGACAGCAATGAATGATCGGTCAATATGACTGAATGGGCGTTTTGACCGGGTCCAAATGGTGGGGAACCCGCATTTGACCCCTCAAATCACCCTGAATCACCCAATCGGTCAGCAGCGGTGCGGCCTGACCGGCGGCGGCCCACGGCTCGGGAGTCGGCTCGGGAGCCCCCCGGGGCCCCGTTGCGAACCGGTTGCGGCATTGATGTGCGACCGGAGGCAAAGCGCACGAGAATGGGAAGTGCACAGCCGCTCATGCTGGTCATCTCACCGCGTGAAGGAGCGCATCATGAAGAGCAACGGGTCCAGCCCGAACCGCCTCAGCCGCACTGCCGCCAAGGAAGTCCCGCATCGCACGGATGAGCGGTTCTTCGCTGCCAAGGCAGACGTCAAGAAGGCCTGTGAGGACCTCCTTCACGACCTGCGACATTCATCGGCGCATGCGCCGATGGTCGCCGACCTCGTGACCGCCGTGAATCGTGTGCAGCAGCAACTCAAGGACATCACCCCAGACGAGCCCAAGGCCAGCTCGGCCGTGCGTGACATGGGCAAGGAGGTCCAGCACCTCCAGCTCGCCGAGACCTGGGTCTCGGCGACGGAGCGCGTCCTCACCCGCCTCGGGGCCAACGGCTCCCATGAGGAGCGCGACCGCCTTCTCGAGGCCCAGGACACGGTGATGTGGTGCGTGCGGGCCCAGCGCTGGGACGGCGAGCTGACCGCCGCGACGACCGATCTCAAGAAGCTGGTGCAGGAGGCTGAGGCGCACGCCGCCCGCGTCGCCGCTGGCTGACCTCAGGCATCGCCCCGCAACTCGTTCTTGCGCCGGTAGAGGTCAGCGTCCGCTTGGGACATGGCCTCGTCGAAGTCGGACCGGGACGGCCACCGCGCCACGCCGTAGCTCCACTCCACGGGACTGGCGCGGCGGATCCGGTCGATCACCGGCCCCACCCCGTCGGGTCCGAGCTGGTCCAGGACGAGGACGAACTCGTCGCCGCCGCTGCGGACCGCCAGGTCCTCCGGGCGGATCGACGCCAGGCACGCCTGGCCGAACTCATGGAGCGCGCGGTCGCCCGCCTGATGGCCCAGCCGGTCGTTCAGCGCCTTGAAATCGTCCATGTCGATGATGACGAGGCACCGCTCCCGTCCTCGGCGGTCCGCGTCATCGGCCGCGAGCATGGCCTCCAGCCCCCTGCGGTTGGTCAGTCCGGTGAGCTGGTCAGTGGTCGCCACCGACTCCAGGGCCTGCACCAGCGTCGACAGCACCATGACCACGACGAAGCTGGTCCCGATGATGAGGACCCACGGGCCGAGCATGCTGGGCCAGCCGCTCATCGCCAGGGCGAGGGCGTAGGCCACGCCCATGGCCGCGACGTAGCCGAATGCGACCCGACGGGGCATCCAGTAGGCGACGTAGAGGGTGAGCGTGAGGTACGCGATGCCCGATGTCACGGCGCCCTGGGGCAGAGCCGAGAACGCAACCAGAGCGGTGGCGCTGACGATGGTCGCCGCGACGCTGAGATGCAGGAACCATGCCGGGGTCCGGGCCCGCAGGAGCAGCAGGACGGTGACGTTGGCTACCGCGTAGAGGGCCAGGGCAAGGAAGAGCGGGCGGGGTGAGTCCGGTGCCGGAGGGAGCGCGAGCGCATAGGCCAGATTGGCGGCGCCGACCGCCTCGAATGCTGCGAGCGTCCACACCGGGCCGGGCATCCCGGCGACGGGGTGGTCGAGCCGCGAGTTCTCGAGGCCGATCGTCCAGGGAACCGCAGCTCGCGTCATGGGCTCAGGCCGCCCCCACGCCCAGCCGGGTCTCGACCACCTGGCCCGCTGTGCGCTCGACGCGGTAGGCGGCCGGCCCGTTCGTCGGATCGGGATCGGGCAGGTCGGAGACGACCTCGACGGGCTCGACCCCCTCGTACAGCAGGCCGATGCGATCGTCGGTCGCGTAGGACAGGGGGAGCGCCGCCTCACTCACGAACTGGTGCAGCAAGGGCCGGCGCTGCTCCTCGGAGTCGTAGTGCACCCCGTTGCCGTAGGGCAGGAACGCGAGGCCGTTGTCGACGAGCCGCAGTTCGGGCCCGAACGAGTCGGTCGTGCCACCCACGTGCCAGCAGATCGACCCGGCGCTGACACCGCCGAGCACCGCACCGCGCTCCCATGCGTCCGACATGGCCTCGTCGACGCCGTGCAACCGCCACAGGGCGAGCAGGTTCGCGACGCTTCCGCCCCCGACCCACACCACGTCCGCCGAGCCCAGGACATCGGCTGGCTCGCGGTTCGGCTGGGGGAAGAGAGCGAGGTGGTCGACGTCGCAGCCGGCATCGGCCAGGGCGGAGTACATCATCGTCAGGTAGGAGGAGTCGTCACCGCTGGCCGTGAGGACCAGGCACACGCGCGGGCGGATCGCCCCGCTGAGCTCGAGGGCGCGCAGCATGATGCCGCCCGGCGTGAGGACGCCCCACCGATCTGTCGGCAGGAACCCGCCGCTGGAGGCGAGGATGCGGCGGGGCCGGCTCACGTCCGGGCGACGGTAGAGGCGTCGAGCGCGCCGTCGACGAAGGCGATGAGGGCCGTGGACTCCGGGACGACCGAGCTCTCGCCGCTCTCGATGCGCGCGATGGCGACGTCGACGACCCCCCAGACGTAGCGGGCCGTGCGCACGGAATCCGTGAAGCCCTCGGCGATGAGGGCGGAGACCAGGGGGGCGATGAGGTCCTGGTGAAGGGCCTGCACCTCGGCCCGCCGGGTCGGGGGCAGCTCCACCGTGCCCGCCGCGCGCAGCAGGGCGTGGCGCCCGTCGGCCACGTAGTCGAGCACGCCGTGGATCCACGCATGGATGCGCTGGCGGGGCGACATCCCCGGCCGTGCCGAGTCCGCCAGGACGTCGGACCACGCGCTCATCTCGTCGACGAGGACATCGGCGATGAGCTCGGCGGCGCTGCTGTAGTACTCGTACACGGCCGAGCGTGACAGCCCGACCTCCTTGGCCACCTCGGCCACCGTGAACGAGCCGCCGCGCTGCATGAGCGTGGCTGCCGCGGACAGCAGCGCGTCACGGCGCAGTTCGCGATTCTCGGCAACGGTGGCAGCGGCGATCTTCGGCACCGTCCTATTCTGCCCTGTCGGCAGGCTTGCGCACCTGCACCGCCGCAATTCGGACGTCCGGGGCATGGTCGGGCGGTTGGTGCGCCGTGAGGCGAGTCGCTAGCATCGCCGCACGGCGCCTGCTGGCAGGTGGGCTGACGGCGCGCCGCTCCGGGGCCTCACGCCTCGGGCGAGCGGAGGACCCACTCCATGACCCCCGAACCCGTACCCTTCCTGCCCGCGCTGCCGATCGATGCCGATCGCATGCATCGCGCGGACCCCGAGATGGTGCAGGTGATCCTCAGCTACGTCGCGGACCGGCTCCTGACCCCTGAGGTGCCGCTCGACGGCCTCGCCGACCGCGACCACCTCGACCAGGTCATCGAGGGCCTCATCACGGAGGAGGGCCACGACTTCCGGAAGGTCCTCGACGTCTACGCCAACCACCTCGCGCTGACCGTCCTCTCGGCGGACAGCCCGCGGATGTTCACCTTCATCCCGTCGGCGCCGACGAAGGCCTCCCTGCTGTTCGACATGGTCGTCTCGGCGGCGTCGCTCCAGGGGATCTCGTGGTTCGAGGCCGCCGGCGCCGTCATGGCCGAGAACCAGGTGCTGCGGACGCTGGCCGACATCGCCGGCATGCCCGCCTCGGCCGGCGGGGTGTTCGTCTCCGGCGGATCCGCCGGCAACCTCTCGGCGCTGGTGGTCGCGCGCGACACCCTTCGGCGCCGTCGGACGGAAGCGGGGCTGCCCGACATCCCACTGCGGGTCATCGTCAGCGACCAGTCGCACTCATCCATCACGAACGCGCTGAACATCACGATGATGTCGGCGCTGGTCGTCGACACGCCGGATGGAGCCCTGACGGGGGCAGCGCTGCGCACCGCCCTCGCCGGTCGCAACGACCTCGACGACGTCTGCGCCATCGTGGCCACTGCCGGAACCACCAATGCAGGCATCATCGACGACATCGCCGGTGCGGGAGAGGTCGCCCGGGAGCACGGCTGGTGGCTGCACGTCGACGGTGCCTATGGCGGCGCCGGCATGCTCGCGCCGGAGCTGCGTCATCGCTACGACGGCATCGAGCACGCCGACTCCATCGTCATGGATCCGCACAAGTGGTGGTTCGCGCCGTTCGACTCAGCGGCACTCCTGTACCGCGAACCGCGACTGGCCAAGGCCGTGCACACTCAGGACGCGTCCTACCTCGACGTCATCCACGAGCACGAGTCGGACATCAATCCGAGCGACCTCGCGTACCACCTCACCCGTCGGGCGCGTGGGCTCCCACTGTGGTTCTCCATGGCGGTCAACGGCATCGGCGCGTACCGCGAGGCCGTGCAGCACTCGCTCGAGATGGCCCGCTACGCCGCCGCCCGTCTGTCCGCGCACCCCGAGTGCGAGCTGATCCGCGACCCCGACCTCTCGGTGGTGCTGTTCCGCCGTCGCGGGTGGGGGCATGCCGAGTACGAGGCGTGGTCGCGCACCCTGCTCGAGGCGCAGCGGGCTTTCGTCACGTCCAGCGGGTGGGACGGCGAGATCGTCGGACGCCTGGTCTTCCTGCACCCGGGGACCACGACCGACATGGTCGACGAGGTCATCGACGCGCTCGGGTAGGTGAGGGCGGTCTCCTGCGGCCGCCTGCGTCGTGCCGGCTCTGGTTGGATCGGCTCGTGGGCTTCTGGGCGTTGCTGTGGCAGTCGATCCTGCTCGGGACCGCCGCCGCGTTCACCCCGTCGCTGATCGCCCTGCAGATCCTCATCGTCTCGGGGGACCCGTGGCGACGTCGCTCGCTGGCGGTCGCCGTCGGCGCATCGTCCGCCTTCCTGCTCGTGGGGGCACTGCTGCTCTTCGGCTTCGCGCAGCTTCCTACCGTGGGCACGGGGGCGGATGACCCGATCGGCGCCTGGCTGCGGATCGGTGCCGGCCTGGTGCTGCTTCCCGTCATCGCCTTCCTGCTCCGTCCGCATCCCGAGCTGCGCAACCGGGTCGAGGCCGACCTCCGGGGCTATGTCGCGCGCGCCTCGGCGTGGGTCTTCGTGGGAGTCGCGTTCGCGCTGAGCATCAAGGACCTGTCGTCATTCGTCGTCATGGCGCCCGCACTGCACGACATCGCGGTAGCCGACATCAACGTGGCCGAGCAGGCGCTCCTGCTGGCGGTCCTCTACGCGTTCGCCCTGTCACCGGTGCTCGCGCCGCCCGGGATGCGCCTCGTCTTCGGCCATCGCCTCGACGGGTTCTTCGCGGGTGCGTACCGGTTCACGCTGGACCACCAGTTCCAGCTGGTCGGTGCCATGTGCGCCGTGATCTCGGCCTACCTCCTGATAAGCGGAATCGCCCGGCTCTGAGGAGCCGGGCGATTCGCAGAGAGGTTCGGTCAGGAGGTGAGGCCGGCCTTGCGCAGGCCCTTCCAGGTGAGGGGCAGGAGGCCGGCGGCAGCGGCGATCTTGATCGCGTCGCCGATGAGGAACGGAGTGAGGCCGAGGGCGATCGCGGTGGCCCAGTCGACGCCGAGGGCGAACTTCAGCCAGGTGACGCCGACGGCGTAGATGACGAGGTTGCCGACGACCATGAGTCCGGCGGTGCGCGTCACCGAACGGGTGGCCCCGTGCTCGGCGATCCGCCCGACGACGAAGGCGGCGAGGATGAAGCCGACGATGTAGCCGAAGCTGGGAGCGCTGAAGCCGGACGACCCCTCGGCGAACCACGGGATCCCCACGACACCGGCGACCGCGTAGACGAGCATGGCGAGCACGCCTCGCATGGAGCCGAGGGCGGCACCGGTCAGCAGCACTGCGAAGGTCTGCAGCGTCAGCGGCACGGGGGTGAAGGGCAGCGGGATCGCGATCTGGGCGGACAGGCCGACGAAGGCGGCGCCACCGGCCACGAGCACGAGGTTGCGGACCCAGGTCTGCGCGACGACGTCGGCGAGCACGCGCGGTTGGGGTGCGGCGATGGCCATGGTTCCTCCGAGACTGGGTGGAAAGACATCCGAACCCTATCGAAACGTGCGGGGAGTCGGTGTCGCGATCGTGTCCGATGCCGTTATCCTCATCACACGTCCACTCGATCGTGGGCCCTTCAACGAGACCGCTGGGGAAGGCGAATCTCGAAGGAGGCAGCAGTGACGATCGTGGTGAACGCCAAGGGCGCGTCCGACGCCGGCCCCTCTATGGGTCCGGCCCGTGGCGTGATCTTCATCCATTCCTGCCCGCGCGCGGTCAGTCCGCATGTGGAGTGGGCGCTGGCCCATGTCTTCGGCACCCAGGTGGGCATCGACTGGGCCGAGCAGCCCGTCGCGCCCGGCGCCGTGCGCGCCGAGCTGATCTGGGGTGGACCCCAGGGCACCGGTGCCCGGATCGCCAGCGCGCTGCACCCCTTCCGCCACCTGCGGCACGAGGTCACCGAGGACCCGAGTCCGGGCCGCGAGGGGGAGCGCTTCTCGGCCACCCCGACCCTGGGCCTGTTCCGGGCGACGATCGGCGTCCATGGCGACGTCATGGTCCCCGAGGACCGACTGCGGGCCGCGATGGTCCAGGCAGTGGTCACCGGCGACACCCTGGCCGACGAGATCGCCCGACTGATCGGGACCCCGTGGGACGAGGAGCTGGAGGCGTTCCGCTGCGCGCACGAAGGCTCCACCGTGCGGGTGCTCCACCAGGTCGTCTGACTCGTTTGTCCCGCGGCGCGGGAGAGACGAGGCGAAACGCGCCGGATCGGGCACTTATCGCTCGTTCGTCCCGCGAGGCGGGAGAAACGGGCTAGAGGGGGATGTTGCCGTGCAGGCCGCGGACGCCGGGGGTGTCCAGCAGGACCTGCGCGACGACCCGTCGGGTGTGCGCCGGCGAGATGACCTCGTCGACGAAGCCCATCTCCACCGCGCGGGCCACGCCGCCGGAGATGACCTCGTGCTCGGCGGCGAGCTCGAGCTCGACCTGGGCTCGGGCGTCCTCGGGCACCTCGGCCAGCCGGCGGCGGTGCAGGATGCGGATCGCGGCGACGGCACCCATGACGGCGACCTCGGCGTCCGGCCACGCGTACACCTTCGTCGCCCCGAGCGAGGCGGAGTTCATCGCCACGTAGGCGCCGCCGTAGGCCTTGCGGGTCACGACGGTCACCCGGGGCACGACGCACTCGGCGAACGCGTGCAGCAGCTTGGCGCCGCGGCGCACGACGCCCTCCCACTCCTGGCCGACGCCGGGCAGGTAGCCGGGGACGTCGACCATGACGACCAGCGGGACGGCGAAGGCGTCGCACATCCGCACGAAGCGGGCCGCCTTCTCCGCGCTGGATGAGTCGAGGCAGCCGCCGAGGCGCAGGGGGTTGTTGGCCACCATGCCCACGGTTCGGCCGCCGAGCCGGCCGAGGCCGACGACGATGTTGGGCGCCCACCGGGTGTGCAGCTCGACGAACGTGCCCTCGTCGAGGAAGGCCGCGATCATCGGGTGGACGTCGTAGGCGCGTCGCGAGGAGTCCGGCAGCGTCGCCGCGAGGTCGACGTCCAGCACGGAGTCGAGGTCGAGGGAGCCCTGATGGCCGAGCAGGGTGGCCAGGGTGCGGGCCTCCTCGAGGGCGGCCGCCTCGGAGTCGGTGGTGATGTGGACGACGCCGCTGCGCCGGCCGTGCGGCTCGGGGCCGCCGAGCCGCTCCATGTCGACGTCCTCGCCGGTGACCGAGCGGACGACCTCCGGCCCGGTGACGAAGATGCGCCCGGCCGGGCCGAGGATGACGATGTCAGTGAGCGCCGGCCCGTAGGCGGCGCCACCGGCGGCGGGGCCGAGCACCACGGAGATCTGCGGCACCTTGCCGGAGGCCCGGGTCATGGCGGCGAACACGCGCCCCACGGCGTCGAGGCTGGCCACGCCCTCGCGCAGGCGCGCGCCGCCGGAGTGCCACAGGCCGATGACGGGAGCCGAGTCGGCGAACGCGCGGTCGTAGGCGGTGACGATCGCCCGGCAGCCGGCGTTGCCCATGGCCCCGCCCTGAACGGTCGGGTCGGTGGCGAAGGCGACGACATGCGTGCCGTTCGCTCGACCGACGGCGGCCAGCACGCCGCGGTCGTCCTCAGGTGTGATCGTCGTGAACTCGCCGTCGTCGAAGAAGGCGGCCAGGCGCACGCGGGGCGAACGGGGGTCGAGCTCCGGCTCGGTGGTCGCCGCCTGGGTCATGTCATGCGCTCCTGAAGACGAGGGCGACGTCGTGGCCGCCGAAACCGAATGAGTTGTTGACCGCAGCGATGTCGCCCGCGGGCAGCGGACGTGGGGCGCCGGCCGCCACGTTCAGGGTGATCGCCGGGTCCTGGCTGACCAGGTTCGCCGTCGGGGGCACCAGTCGGTCGCGCAGGGCGAGGATGGTGAAGATCGACTCGATGGCGCCTGCGCCGCCGAGCAGGTGGCCGGTCATCGACTTGGTCCCGGTCACGATCACGTCGTCGGTGGCCCCACCGAGGGCGCCGTGGATCGCGACGGACTCGGCGATGTCGCCCTGCGGCGTCGAGGTCGCGTGCGCGTTGATGTGGACGATGTCCTCGATGCTGAGGCCGGCATCCTCGATGGCGAGGGTGATCGCACGCGCAGCACCGAGGCCCTCGGGGTCGGGCTGCGCGATGTGGTGGCCATCGGACGTCAGGCCCGCGCCGCCGTACACCCCGAGCACCGTCGCCCCGCGGGCGGCCGCGTACTCGGCTGACTCGAGGACCATGACGCCGGCACCCTCGCCCATGACGAAGCCGTCGCGATCGATGTCGTAGGGCCGCGAGGCGGCCGTCGGGTCGTCGTTTCGGGTCGAGAGGGCGCGCATCGCGGCGAAGCCGGCCATCGTGATGGGGTGGATGACGGCCTCGGTTCCGCCGCAGATGACGACGTCGGCGCGACCGGTCTGGATCATCCGCGCGGCGTAGGAGACGGCCTCGGCACCGGAGGCGCAGGCGCTCACCTGACCGTGGACGCCCGCGCGCGCGCCGACCTCGAGGCCGACGACCGCGGCGGGACCGTTGGGCATGATCTGCGTGACCATGTGCGGGGAGATCCGCGACGGTCCGCGCTCGAGCAGGATGTCGTAGGAGTTCATGAGCGACGTCAGGCCGCCCATGCCGGTGGAGATGACGGCACCGAGCCGCTCGGGATCCACCGCGGGGGAGCCGGCCTGGGCCCACGCCTCGCGCGCGGCGACGAGGGCCGCCTGCTGCGAGCGGTCGAGCTTGCGGGCCTCGACCCGGTCGAGGACCTGGGCGGGATCGACCGCCATCAGGCCGGCGATCTGGCACGGCTGGTCGGCCGGCCAGCCCTCGGGCATGACGCTGATGCCGGAGACGCCGGCGAGCAGGTTCTGCCACGAGGTGGCGACGTCGCCGCCCACGGGCGTGGTCATGCCCAGCCCCGTCACTACGACCTGTGTGGTCATGGAAGGTCCTCCAGATGTCCGTCGTTGTCGTCGACCTTGAGGTTGGCGCTGCTTCAGGGGGGCCTGAGCAGCGCCAACCTCAAGGTCGGCAGGGTGCTACTGGTTGGCGGCGATGAAGCTGACGGCGTCGCCGACGGTCTTGAGGTTCTTGACCTCGCTGTCGGGGATCTTCACGCCCCACTTGTCCTCGGCGGCCATGACGACCTCCACCATCGACAGCGAGTCGATGTCGAGGTCGTCGACGAACGACTTGTCGGGCTGAACGTCCTCGACGGGGACGCCGGCCACCTCGTTGACGATGGTGGCGAGGCCTTCGAGAATCTCCTGGCTCATGTGCATTCCTTTCGGGTTCTGCGGACGAGTGGTGCGGGGCGGTGGAGCCGTCGTGCGTCGTGCCGTCGTACGGGGGAGCGTGGAGCTAGGGGAGGGTGACGACCTGGGCCGCGAAGACCAGGCCGGCTCCGAAGCCGATGAGGAGCGCGGTCCCCCCGTGGGGCGCCTCTCCGCTGTCGAGCATCTGCTGCATCGCCAACGGTACCGAGGCCGCGGAGGTGTTCCCGGTGTAGGCGATGTCCCGGGCGACGGGCACGTGCTCGGGGAGCTTCAGGGCCCGCACCAGCGCATCGGTGATGCGCATGTTCGCCTGGTGCGGGATGAACGCGTCGAGGTCGTCGGCAGAAACGCCGGCGGCGTCGAGCGCGCGCTGGGAGGCCTTCGCCATCTCGCCGACGGCCCAGCGGAACACCTGCTGGCCCTGCATCTCGAGCGTCGGGAACATCGGCCCGCCGTTCTTCTTGTAGTCGATGAGCGACTGCGTCATGGTGATGGCGTCCTTCTGGGAGCCGTCGGATCCCCAGACGACAGGGCCGATGGCCGACACCTCGGACGGGCCCACCACGACGGCGCCGGCGCCGTCGGCGAAGATGAACGCCGAGCCGCGGTCCTCGGGATTCACCCAGTCGCTCAGCTTCTCGACGCCGACGACGACCACGTAGCGGGCGCTGCCGCCCCGGATCATGTCGCTGGCGAGCGCGACGCCGTAGCAGAAGCCCGCGCAGGCTGCCGCGAGGTCCATCGCGGCCGCGCCGTTGGCGCCGATGCGGTCGGCGACCTCGGCGGCCGCGGACGGCGTCTGATACGGGTGCGTGACCGTGGCGAGCATGACCATGCCCACCTGCTCGGGCGAGATGCCGGCCTTCGCCAGGGCTGAGGCCGCCGCATCGCTCGCCATGTCGACGACGGTCTCGTCGTGCTCGGCGAAGCGGCGCTCGATGATCCCGGAGCGCTCGCGGATCCACTCGTCCGTCGAGTCGATGCGCTCGCAGATCTCGGCGTTCGTGACGATGCGCTCGGGACGGTAGCCCGCCACCGAGAGGATGCGCGCGAACGGGGCTCCGCTGGACGGGCTGATGGTCGCGCTCATGAGTGCGCCTCCTGGGCGATGGGGTGGAGGCGGACGATGGGCTGGCCGGGGGCGACCGGATCGCCGTCCTCGACGAGCCACTCGACGACGGTGCCGCCGTGCGGGGCGACCACGGGGATGGTGTCGCGCAGCGTCTCGACGGTGCCGACGGTCCCGTTGGCCGGGACCTCGTCGCCCGGGAGCGCGTCGGTGCCGAACCGGAACGAGCCCTTGATCGGCGCCACGAGCAGGCGCCACGTGGGCTGGTTCTCCATGTTGGCCGTGCGGCCGTGCTCGTTGATGAGCTTCCAGGCGGCCGGAAGGTCGTCGGGCGTCTTGACGGCGAGCGTCTCGACACCCGGGAGCGCGCGCCTGACGAGCCCCGTGAGGGTGCCCGCAGGCGGGATCTCGATGACGGCGGTGACGCCGAGGTCGGCCATGGCCGACATGCACGAGTCCCAGCGCACCGGGTTGCTCACCTGGGAGACGAGCCGCTTCAGCACGTCGCGGCCGTCGTGGATGACCCGGCCGTCGGCGTTGGAGATGAGCGGGATGCGCGGATCGTGGGTCGTCATCGCGCGCGCGTAGCCGCCCAGCACGCTGACCGCGGGGGTCATGTGCTCGGTGTGGAAGGCGCCTGCGACCTCGAGGGGTCGCACCCGTGCGCCCTCGGGCGGGTCGGCCGCGAGCGCCTCGAGCTGGTCCAGCGTGCCGGCCACGACGATCTGCCCGGCGCCGTTCATGTTGGCCGCAGTGAGGCCGTGCTCGGCAGCCTTCGCGACGACGGCATCGGGGTCGCCGCCGAGGACGGCGCTCATACCGGTGGGGGTGACGGCGGCCGCGGCAGCCATCTGGCGTCCGCGCTCGCGCACGAACACCATCGCCTGCTCGGCCGTCAGCACTCCTGCGCCCACGGCCGCGGTGATCTCGCCGACGGAGTGCCCCGCGCCGGCCCCGATGCGCGCGAAGGCGTTGCCCGGGTGCGGGAACAGGCTCAGGAGGGTGACCATGCCTGCGCCGACGATGAGCGGCTGCGCGATCGCGGTGTCGCGGATCGTCTCCGCATCGGAGACGGTGCCGTGCTCGACGAGGTCGACGCCGCTGACGACCGAGAGCCACTCGAGGCGTTCGCGCACCCCGGGGATCTCGAGCCAGGGGGTGAGGAAGCCGGGCGACTGGGAGCCCTGTCCGGGCGCGACGACAACGAGCACCCTCGTAGCCTTCCGTGGTCGGGGTCCGGGAGGCGCTGTTGGGCTTGCCAATCTCGCGCCCTCGGATTTGTAGGAATCCTACAAGGACGGCCGCCCAGGGCAGCCTTAGTCGGGTACCTCGTCCGTGGCGAGGCGGCCGAGCACGAGGCCGACCCGCAGGGTGAAGGCCCCGCGGGCGTCGGAGGGGCTGAAGCCGGTGACGTCGGCGATCCGCCGAAGGCGGTAGCGGACCGTGTTCGGGTGGATGAACATCGCCCGGGCGGTGGCCTCCAGCGACGGCGTGCGCTCGAGGTAGGCGCTCGCGGTGTCGTAGAGCACGGCGTCGGCGAGCAGGGCCCGGTGGACGAGTGCGGTGAGCGCCGACGCGGCCTCGACGTCGCCGGCGAGAGCCCGCTCGGGCAGCAGGTCCATGGCCCCGACCGGACGGGGGGCGTCCGCCCACCCCCACGCGGCCCGCAGTCCGGAGAGCGTCGAGCGAGCGGCGCGCGGGACCTGCGCGAGGGCGGGAACGGGCTCGCTGACGACCACCGGCCCCGGTCCGAAGTGGGGGGTGAGCAGGCGCGCGGAGCGCATGGGATCGGATCCGCCGCCGACGACGGCGAGCAGGGTCGTCCCGTGGATCCCGGTGAGCAGGGCGAGCTGCTGGTGCTCGGCCGCCCGGCGCAGCACGTCGAGCGCGGTCTCGGGGTCGCCCAGGGGTGCTGCTCCGGCCATGACGATGAGCGACTCGCGGGCCGTCCAGCCCAGCGCGGCCACTCTGCCGAGGACGGACTCGTCCACCTCGTCGCGCAGCAGGGCGTCGACGACGAGTGCCTCGAGTCGCGCGTCCCACGCACCGCGGGCCTCCGCCGCCCGGGCGTAGACCTCGGCAGCGGAGAACGCGATCTCGCGGGAGTAGCGCAGCACGGCGAGGCGCAGCTGCGGCTGGTCGGCCTCGGTCGCGAGGTCGTCGATGGCCGACTCCACGACGCCGACGGTGGTTCGCACGAGGTCGACGGTCTGCTCGAGCGAGATGACGCGGGCCAGCTCGCGGGGCGCCGCGCCGAACACGTCCGCGGTCAGCGCGGGTGCCGCGCCAGGGGTCGTGTACCAGTCGATGAAGGCCGTGATGCCCGCCTGCGCCACCAGGGACACCCAGGAGCGCTCCTCGGCACCGAGCTCGCGGAACCAGGGGAGGGTCTCCTCCATCCGCTTCGTCGCCGAGGTCGTGAGCTCGCCCGTCGCGCGCATGAGGAGCACGACGTCGGGGCCGCGGTCCGGCACTGCCTAGCCCACGGTGATGCCGACGAGGCTGCCGACGGCGTACGTGACGATCGCGGCGCCGGCCCCCCACATCAGCTGGCGCATCGCGGAGAACACCACGCCGCGTCCGGACAGTCGGCCGACGATGCCGCCCACCACGAGCATCGAGGTGACGGCCAGCACGACGGCGATGATCAGCGGCACGGTCGTCGATGCACCCTCGCCCATGAAGAACAGGTACGGGATGACCACGACGGACGCGCCGATCGCGAAGGCGATGAAGCTGGAGATCGCCACCTTGATCGGCGAGCCGAGCTCGTCCGGGTCGAGTCCGAGCTCCTCACGCGCGAGCGTGTCGAGGGCCGTCTTGGGATCGGACATGATCTGGGCCGCCAGTGAGGCGGCCGTCGCGCGGTCGACGCCCTTCGCCCGGTAGATCAGCTCGAGCTCCTTCTGCTCCTCCTCCGGCTTGTCGCGAAGCTCGGAGGCCTCCATGGAGATCTCGCGCATGAACAGGTCGCGCTGGCTGGCGACGCTGACGTACTCGCCGGCCGCCATGCTGAAGGCGCCGGCCAGCAGGCCCGCGAGGCCGGCGAACAGGACGGTGCTGTTGTTGGTCGCCGCGCCCGCGAAGCCCATGACGAGCGCGGTGTTGGAGACGAGCCCGTCGCTGACCCCGAAGACGGCTGCGCGGGTGGAGCCGGACTTGTCGCCCCGATGCCAGGGCTCGCCCGGGGTCTGGGTGACCACGCGGTGGCCGTACGCGGGCTTGGGCGCGTCCGTGCCGCCCTCCAGCGAGGTGCGCATCTGCGCGAAGACCTCGATGTGCTCGCGCTCGTCCTCGGACATCGACGCCGGGGCCTCGGGCTCCTCGTCGTACATGCCCGCGTCGGCGCCCTCCGCCTCCTCGAGGTGCCGCAGCACGTCGGCGAACCCGGCCCCGCGGGCGCGCGACACGAGCGCGGCGTCCGTCGGGTCGAGGGCGGTCGGCGCAGGCGGGATGGGCACCCCGTGCTCGGTCAGCTTCTCGACCCAGTGCTCCGCGTGCTCGTCCTCGATCTGGGCGAGCTCGAGCAGTGCGTCGCGCCGGTCGCCGTCGACGGTGTCGGCGAGCGCCCGGTACAGCAGCGACGCGTTCCTCTCGGCCTCCAGGTACCGCAGGAACCGCCGCGGGTCGTCTCCCATCGTCAGCCGCTGCCCTCGGTGTTGCCGGCGTCGGCCGCCGCCGGGTTGTCGAGCTGGTAGCGCTCGATGGCCTCGGCCAGCCGGCCGCCGTCGAACTGCCCGGCCTTCGCCAGCCGGGCCAGCGTCTGCACGGTGATCGACTCGGCGTCGACGAGGAAGTGACGACGGAGCGCGCCGCGGGTGTCGGACATGCCCCAGCCGTCGGTGCCCAGGGAGACGAAGTCCGAGGGGACCCAGTCGCGGATCTGGTCCTGGACCGCGCGCATGTAGTCCGACACGGCGACGACCGGCCCGGGCCGACCCGACAGTCGCTGCGTCACGTAGGCCGTGCGCGGCTCCGAGTCCGGATGCAGCAGGTTGTGCCGGTCGACCGAGAGGCCGTCACGCCGCAGCTCGTTCCATGACGTCACCGACCACACGTCGGCCTGCACGCCCCAGTCGTCGCGCAGGAGCTCCTGCGCGCGAAGCGCCCAGTTGACGCCGACGCCGCTGGCGAGCAGCTGGGCACGGGGACCCTCGCCGTCGCCGGCCTCGCTGACCAGGTGCATGCCGCGCAGGATCCCGTCGACGTCGACGTTCTCCGGCTCGGCCGGCTGCGGGTAGGGCTCGTTGTAGAGGGTCAGGTAGTAGTAGATGTTCTCCGGGTCATCGCCGTACATGCGACGCAGGCCGTCCTTGAAGATGTGGCCGAGCTCGTACCCGAACGCCGGGTCGTAGGCCACCACCGCGGGGTTGGTCGCTGCGAGCAGGTGCGAGTGGCCGTCCTCGTGCTGCAGGCCCTCGCCGTTCAGGGTCGTGCGCCCGGCGGTGGCCCCGAGGACGAAGCCGCGGACCATCTGGTCCATCGCCGCCCAGAAGCCGTCGCCCGTGCGCTGGAAGCCGAACATGGAGTAGAAGATGTAGATCGGGATCATCGGCTCGCCGTGCGTCGAGTACGACGACCCGACGGCGGTGAACGACGCGACCGAGCCGGCCTCGTTGATCCCCTCGTGCAGGATCTGACCCTGCTGGGACTCCTTGTAGCTCAGCATCAGCTCGCGGTCGACCGACAGGTACTGCTGGCCGTGCGGGGAGTAGATCTTCGCGGTGGGGAAGAGGGAGTCCATGCCGAAGGTGCGGGCCTCGTCCGGGATGATCGGCACGAAGCGCGAGCCGATGTCCGGGTCCTTCATCAGGTCCTTGAGCAGCCGGACGAACGCCATCGTCGTGGCGACGGCCTGCTTGCCCGAACCGCGCTTGACCACCGTGTAGACGTCGTCGCCGGGCAGCTTCAGAGTCGTCGCCGCGGTGCGCCGTGTCGGGTACGAGCCGCCGAGGCGCTTGCGCGTCTCGAGCATGTACTCGATCGCCTCGTCCTCGGGTCCGGGGTGGAAGTACGGCGGGAGGTAGGGGTTCTCCTCGAGCTGCGCGTCCGTGATCGGGATGTGGATCGTGTCGCGGAACTCCTTGAGGTCCTCGAGCGTGAGCTTCTTCATCTGGTGCGTGGAGTTGCGGCCCTCGAAGTGCGAGCCCAGGGTCCAGCCCTTGATGGTCTTGGCCAGGATGACGGTCGGCTGCCCCTTGGTCCGGGTGGCGGCGTCGTAGGCCGCGAACATCTTCCGGTAGTCGTGGCCGCCGCGCTGCAGGCTCCAGATCTCGTCGTCACTCCAGCCGTTGACAAGCTTGGCCGTGCGCACGTCGCGTCCGAAGAAGTGCTCGCGGACGAAGGCGCCGTCCTCGCTCTTGTAGGTCTGGAAGTCGCCGTCCGGGGTGTTGTTCATGAGATTGACGAGGGCGCCGTCGCGGTCACGGGCGAGGAGCTCGTCCCACTTGCGGCCCCACACGACCTTGATGACGTTCCAGCCCGCGCCGCGGAAGAGGCTCTCGAGCTCCTGGATGATCTTCCCGTTGCCACGGACCGGCCCGTCGAGGCGCTGCAGGTTGCAGTTGACGACGAACGTGAGGTTGTCGAGCTCCTCGCGGGCGGCCAGTGTCAGCGCGCCCACCGCGTCGACCTCGTCGGTCTCGCCGTCACCGAGGAACGCCCACACGCGCTGGTCGGCGGTGTCCTTGATGCCTCGATGGCCGAGGTACTTGTTGAACCGCGCCTGGTAGATGGCGTTCAGGGGACCGAGGCCCATCGATACGGTCGGGAACTGCCAGAACCACGGCATCAGCCGCGGGTGCGGGTACGAGGGCAGGCCGCCCCCGGGGTGCGAGACCTCCTGGCGGAAGCCGTCCATCTGGTGCTCGGTGAGGCGGCCCTCGACGAACGCACGGGCATAGACGCCGGGGGAGGCGTGGCCCTGGAAGAACACCTGGTCGCCGCCACCGGGGTGGTCGGGTCCGCGGAAGAAGTGGTTGAAGCCCACTTCGTACAGGGTCGCCGAGGATGCATAGCTCGAGATGTGGCCGCCGACGGAGATGCCCGGACGCTGCGCGCGGTGGACCATGATCGCCGCGTTCCAGCGGATGATCTGGCGGATGCGCTTCTCCAGCGCCTCGTTGCCGGGGAAGGTGGGCTCGCGCTCCGGCGGGATCGTGTTGATGTAGTCGGTGCTGCGCAGGCTGGGGACGCCGACGTTGCGCTCGGCCGCCCGGCGCAGGAGCGACAGCATGAGGTAGCGGGCCCGGTAGTTGCCGGCGTTGTCGACCACGTTGTCGAACGACTCCACCCACTCGGACGTCTCGTCGGGGTCGACGTCGACGTACTGGGTGGGGAGTCCGCTGGCGAGGAGGGGATCGCGGTCACGTCCGAGGGTCACGGCATTCCTTCGACTAGGCCGGCATCCAGGATCACCGGACGACGGAGCATCGGCTACGAGCGGCTGTGAGGTCATCCTTCCGTATGTCCCGCGGATTGTCGCTGAGTGGGGCGGAAGCCTCCCTGCCCCGGCAGCGGCAGGCGGCCGAAGAAAGGGGATCGAAATCGGCCCGGTCGCTTGCGCCGGGGGCCTGTGTCCGGTGGACTACGGCCCAAGGGGCGCGGCAGGCGCATCGTCTGCTGCACGCAGCCCCTCTGAGACAAGGAGTGATGTGACCGCCGCTGCGGAGGATGAGGCCCGCAACCGGGCTGGCCGGCTCGGGCTCCAGCCAGGCCTCACCGTCCAGGAACTGGGGTACGACGACGACGTCGACGACCAGCTGCGCGCGGGCGTGGAGAGCATCGTCGGCGGCGAGCTCGTCGATGAGGACTTCGAGGACGTGGTCGACGTCGTGCTGATGTGGTGGCGCGAGGACGACGGCGACCTCGCTGACGGACTGCTCGACGCGATCGGGCCGCTCGCCGACCACGGCGTGGTGTGGCTCATGACCCCCAAGCCGGGGCGCCCCGGTCACATCGAGGCCGAGGACATCGCTGATGCCGCCCCCACTGCCGGGCTGCAGCAGACCAGCACGATCAGCGCCGGGTCGAACTGGCAGGGAACTCGATTGGTGGCTCCTCGCGCCAAGCGCTAGCGTCCCGGCGGAAGCATCGTCCGAGACCGAGGAGTCCCCGCATGTCTGTTGAGGTCGGCCAGGCCGCCCCCGAGTTCACCCTGACCAACCAGTACGGCCAGCAGGTGTCGCTGTCCGACTACCGCGGACAGAGGAACGTCGTCCTGATGTTCTACCCCGCCGCATTCACCCGCATGTGCACCAGTGAGCTGTGCACCCTGCGTGACCGGGCACCGGAGCTCCGCAGCGACGACACCGTCATGCTCGGCATCTCCTGCGACCGGGTGCCTTCGCTCAGGATCTTCGCCGAGCAGGAGGGCATCGAGTACTCGCTGCTGAGCGACTTCTGGCCGCACGGAGACGTGTCTCGCGCATACGGCGTCTTCCTGGAGAGCCACGGCATCTCCACTCGGGGGACGTTCCTGATCGACAAGGAGGGCGTGCTGCGCTGGTCGGTCGTCAACGGTCCGGGCGAGATTCGCGACGCCGACGAGCTGGTGGCCGCGCTCGACGCCCTGGCGCAGCCGGTCTCCTGACCCGGCCCATCGATCCCGACGTGCGGGATCGATGATTCGGGTGTGGACTTGGGGCCATCGTGGCCGCGCGGGACCCGAGACCTGCGCGGCCACGATCCGTCTGTAGCGTCCATGCCGAGGATGCTGCCGGAGTGTCCGTGATCGGAGCCGTCGATGACCGAGCCCGAGATCGTCCTCTACGGTGCCGCGTGGTGTCCCGACTGCCGTCGCAGCAAGGCGTTCCTCGGCGACCAGCGGATCCCCTACCGCTATGTCGACCTCGAGGCCCATCCCGAGGAGATGGAGACGGTCCTCGCCCTCAACGGCGGCAAGCAGATCATTCCCACGATCGTCTTCGCCGACGGATCGCACGTCGCGGAGCCCTCGAACGAGGAGCTCGCCGAGCGGCTGGGGCTGACCCGCGCGGCCGCCGGCTCCACGTACGACGTGGTCATCGTCGGCGGCGGGCCGACCGGGCTGACCGCGGCGATCTACGCCGCTCGCGAGGACCTGCGCACGCTGGTCGTCGAGAGGTCCGCCCTCGGCGGGCAGGCGGGGGTCACGGAGCGACTCGACAACTACCCGGGCTTCCCCGAGGGGATCGGTGGCGCCGAGCTGGCCGACCGCTTCGCGCAGCAGGCCGCGCGCTACGGCGTCGAGCTGCTCTCGGCCGTGTCGGTGGAGTCGATCGACGCGGCGGGCGGCGGCGCGGTGGTCACTCTCTCGACGGGGCAGCAGGTCACCACGGGGGCGACCCTCATCGCCGCTGGCTCCACGTACCGGCGAACCGGTGCCCCCGGCGAGGATGACCTCATCGGCTCGGGCGTCCACTTCTGCGCGACCTGCGACGGCCCCTTCTACAAGGGTGCGTCCGAGCTCGTCGTCCTCGGAGCGGGCAACTCCGGGCTCGAGGAGGGCCTGTTCCTCACGAAGTTCGCCGAGCACGTCACCGTGATCGATCGCGGCGCCGCAGCCGCCGGCTCGAGGATCCTGCTCGACAAGGTCACCAACCATCCGCAGATGACCCTGAGGCTGAACACCAGCCTGGTCAGCTTCAACGCAGGCGACAACGGCAAGCTGGCCTCGCTGACCCTCGCCGATGCCGATGGGCAGGAGTCGGACCTGGCGGCCACCGGGGCCTTCGTCTTCATCGGCCTCGAGCCCAACACGGACTGGCTCGACGGAATGGTGGACCTCGACGAGCGGGGCTTCGTCGTGACCGACCGCATGATGACCACATCGGTGCCGGGAGTGTTCGCCGCAGGCGACATCCGCTCGGGATCGACCAAGCAGCTGGCCGCGGCGGTCGGCGAGGGCGCCGCGGCTGCGCTCCAGATCCGCTACCACCTGCAGCAGCGCGACGCCGCGATGCCGTCGTAGCTGCCCCGCCCCGATCGGTCAGCGACGCAGGCTGGTGGTGTCGACCGCCTCGAATGCCGAGGCAGGGATCCGCTTGAGCTCCTCGATGAGCCGGGCAGGCCAGCGGTGGTCGGCGGTGCCCTGGAAGTACCAGGCGGAGCCGTTGTCCGCGAGCACGAGGCCGTACTCCGCCATGGCCCGCAGCACGACCCGCGCCTGGGGTGAGTACGACGAGACGTCGTAGTCGGCGTTGAGCCGGAAGCGCGCCCCCATCGGCGGGTAGCCCGGATCATCGGTCGCGCCGGCCTGGTGGCGTGCCGGCCACAGGTAGGCCCGCCGAGTGATGGGCGTGGTGAAGCGGATCGCATGGTCGACGTGGCCAGCTCTCACCTCGTCATAGCGCAGGAGGCCCGGGAGGATGGGCAGGCCCGCGGCATCGGCCGACGTCCAGCCATCGGGCCGGAGCCGGTTCGAGCGCAGGTCCCACACGGCGCCCGACCCCGCGGTCCACCGCCCGCCCTGCAGCCGCGTGTTCCACGTCTCGTACAGCCGACAGGCGCGTGCATCGACCACGATCGCGTGGCGATCGCCGCCGGCGTTCCAGCCGCCCTCGATGCGCGTGGTCCGGCTCAGCGGGTAGCGCACGCGGTCGCTCTCGTCGGCGTACTCGAACGTCACGCGCTCGCGCGGCCCGCCGTTCACGATCGTCACCGGGATGCCGTAGGGCACGGGCTGCTCGCCGTAGGACGGACCGAAGTCCGGGTGGAGCGAGGCCCGGGGCTCCATCCTGGACAGCCACGTATCGGAGCGGGGCTCCACCGGCAGGTCATCGACACGCGCATGCCAGTAGTTGTCGCTCGGGAACACCGGGCACTCGGTGCCGGGCAGGCGTCCGTCGTCCGGTGCCCCGGTGGCGGGTGTCGCGGGGGTCATGGCCAGCATCGTCGCGGTGACGACCAGGAGCCATGGGCGGGCGTGGACTCGGGTCATGCCCTGAGTATCGGCCCCACTCACGCCGTCGCGCTGCGCGCTCCGACGTGCTGGTGCGTGCTGGGACGCGCTCATGACGCCGTGGCTGCGGGACTCGGCTTCGCCTCATTCCTCGCCCCGACTGCGTGGGCCCAACAGGACTCGAACCTGCGACATCCTCCTTGTAAGGGAGGCGCTCTAGCCAACTGAGCTATGGGCCCACGCGGGAGGCTACCGAGCCGCGACCGATGCGGCTCCGAGTGGGTACCCTGCAGGGCGTGCCCACTTCTGTGACCCTCCGTGACGTCGTCGCGCTCCTCGAGGAGCGCTACCCGCCCGGGCTCGCCTCCGACTGGGACGCTGTCGGCCTGGCCTGCGGCGACCCGGATGCCAGCGTGAGCCGCGTCCTGTTCGCCGTGGATCCGGTGGCCGAGGTCATCGACGAGGCCCTGATGCTGCAGGCCGACCTGATCGTCACGCACCATCCGCTCCTGCTGACCGGCGTGCACTCGGTCGCCGCGGTCGGCCACAAGGGCGGCGTCATCCACACGCTCATCTCGCACGGCATGGCTCTCTTCAGCGCCCACACCAACGCCGACCATGCGGTCCCCGGCGTCTCGGACGCCCTGGCGGACAGCCTCGGCCTGAGCGACCTGCGCCCGCTCGTGCCGCTGCCGGGCGCTGCCGGCGCCGGGACGGGCCGGGTCGGCACCCTCCCTGAGGCCCTTCCCCTCGTGTCCTTCGCCGAGCTCGTCGCGGCCGCCCTCCCTGCCACCCACCACGGCGTGCGCGTGGCAGGCGACCTCGATGCCTTGGTGCGCACGGTCGCGGTGTGCGGGGGTTCGGGCGGGGATCTGCTCGCCGACGCTGCAGCCGCGGCGGACGTGTACGTGACGTCCGATCTCAGGCACCACCGCGCGCAGGACCACCTCGTCGACGGCGGCTGCGCGCTCGTCGACGTGGCCCACTGGGCGAGCGAATGGCCATGGCTGCCGGTCGCCGCCGACGCGCTGCGGAACGACCTCGCTGCGCGCGGCAGTACGGTTGAGGTCCACGTGTCCCGGATCCCCACGGATCCGTGGACCCTGCATCTAGGGAGCACCCGCTGAACGCCGATCCCGCGACGCAGCTGCGACTGCTCGAGCTGCAGGACAAGGACACCCGCCTGGGCCAGCTCGCCCATCGGCTGAAGACCCTCCCTGACGCGGTGCGCCTCGCCGAGCTGGAGGACCGGCTGTCCAAGCACCGTGACCAGGTCGTGGCGGCCGAGACCATCCTTGGCGACCTCGAGCACGACCAGGTGCGGGCCGATCAGGATGTCGAGCAGGTGCGCGAGCGCATGACGCGCGACCGTCAGCTGATGGACTCGGGAAGCATCGGCGACCCCAAGCAGCTGCAGTCCCTCCAGTCGGAGCTCGACTCCCTCGCTCGTCGCCAGTCGGCCCTGGAGGACATCGAGCTGGAGGTCATGGATCGGGTCGAGGGGGCCACCGCCGCGGTCGCGCAGCTGACCGGTGAGCGCGACGAGCTCGCGCGGGAGTGCGCCGCGGTCGCGTCCAGCGTGCACGACCAGCGGGCCGACATCGACGACGAGCGCCGCATCGTCGAGGGGGACCGCGCAGCGATCGCCACCGAGATCCCTGCCGACCTGCTCGGGCTCTACGACAAGATCCGCGCCGACCACGGCGGGCTGGGCGCGGCACCCTTGCACCGCGGCACCTGCGAGGGCTGCCGGCTGAAGCTGCCGCCGACCGAGATCGAGGCGCTGCGGATCGCTCCGCCGGATGCCGTCATCCGGTGCGAGGAGTGCCGCCGCATCCTCGTGCGCACGCCCGAGTCCGGACTCTAGGCGCGATCCGTCGATGACCCGATCGCTCATCGTGGAGGCCGACGGCGGCTCCCGCGGCAATCCCGGCCCGGCTGCCTACGGCGCCGTCGTGCGCGACGCGGTGACCGGAGTGGTGCTCGCCGAGCTCGCCGAGTACCTCGGAGAGGTGAGCAACAACGTCGCCGAGTACCGCGGGGCCATCGCCGGGCTCGAGCACGCCCACCAGATCGACCCGTCCGCGACGGTGGAGATGCGCCTCGACTCCAAGCTCATCGTCGAGCAGATGAGCGGGCGCTGGCAGATCAAGCACCCCGACATGCGCACCCTGGCCAAGCGGGCGCGTGCGGTGTTCCCGCCCGGCCAGGTGACCTACACCTGGGTCCCGCGCGAGCGGAACAAGCTCGCCGATGCCCTCGTGAACGAGATGATCGACGGGGCGCTGCTGCAGGGCGCCTCCCGGATCGCCAGGATCGACGGCCCGCCCAGCGACGACGTCCTCGCGGAGGACGTCGTCGGGAGCATCGATGTCGAGCGCAGCCGGGCCGTGGTCAGCGAGTCCGCCGTCAAGCAGCCCCGGAACGTCCTGGTGGGGTGGGCCGACCTGGGCGCCCCGACCTACACCGTTCTCGCGAGGCATGGCGCCACGGCCCTGAGCCTGGAGAAGAGGTTCAGCGGTCGTGGTGGCGTGGACGCCCCGCTCGCACCCCTCGGCGAGGCCCAGGCGCGGGCGCTCGCCGTCGAGATCGCGACCCGGGGCGGGATCGACCGCATCGTCAGCTCCCCGCTGCTGCGTACGCGCCAGACGGCAGGGTTCGTATCGGAGGCGATCGGTCTCGACGTCGAGATCGAGGACGGCTTCGCCGAGTGCGGCTTCGGCGAGTGGGACGGGCACACCTTCGCGGAGGTGCGCGAGCGGTGGCCGGTGCACCTGGAGGAGTGGCTGGCCTCGACCGACGTGGCACCGCCCGGAGGCGAGTCGTTCGCCGCCTGCCGTGATCGCGTGACGGCAGCTCGGGCGCGCCTCGTCGAGCGCTGCTCCGGTGAACGGGTGCTGGTAGTCGCGCACGTCACGCCCATCAAGCTCCTCGTGAGCGCCGCCGTGGGCGCACCGCTGGAGAGCGTGTACCGCATGGAACTGCCGCCGTGCTCGCTGAGCACCCTCGCGTGGTTCCCGGACGGCAACGCGTCGATGTTCAGCTTCGCCGAGGCGGCGCACCTGCGCGACGTGCAGGCGCCGCACGGCACCTGATCGGCATCAGTGCTGGTCGACGATGACGTCGATCGAGGTCGGCTCCCCTCTCCGGGCGCGGTGAGCCTCGACTCGGAAGCCGAGCGCGTCCAGCGCCTGCACGAACGCGGCCGGCGTGCGCGGAGTGCGACGGGACGACAGCAGGGCTCGAACCAGCCGCCCCTTCGTTGCCTTGTTGTGATGGCTCACGATCGTCCGACGGCCGGCACTCTCCTGCAGCACGCGCACGGTGACGGTCCGCTTCGCCGCGGACGCCGGCACCGGGCCGAGAGCCACGTACCCGCCTGACCGCAGGTCGATGATCAGGCCCTCGACGGATTCGATCGCGGCCGAGACCGGGTCGCGCCAGGCCCGCGACAGCGGCCCGAGCCCCGGAAGGGTGGTTCCTGCGCTGAGCCGGTAGGCGGGGATGAGGTCGCTCGGCCGCACGAGGCCCCACAGCGCTGACGCGATGGCGACCTGCTCGTCGGCCCGCCGCCGCCCCGCCGCAGTGAGCCCGCAGTAGTCCAGCGCCTCGTAGAGCACTCCGGTGTAGACCTCGATCGCCGGGGCGCAGGGCTCCCCGCGCAGCAGGGTGTTGGCCCCCACCTCGCCCCGCTGGGTCGGCCCGAGTCCGAGCGTGGCGGCGGCCACGTCGACATCGCCTCGGCACAGGTCGATCAGGGCGGTCAGGACCTGCTCGCGCATGGCCTCGAGTGCGGGAAACGAGAGGGCGCACGGGTCGACGGCCGGTCCCTCGAGGGCGGCGGACTTGCCCTCGCTGGGAGGGAGCAGGATGAGCACCTTGCGCAGGCTAACGAAGGGCACGCACATGGCAAACGCAGGAAACCTCGAACACTGGGAGGACCTCGCCGCGTTCCATGGCACGGGCAACGACCGCTACTACGACGTCGCCGCGCTGGTCAGCGGCGAGATGACCCTCCGCGGGCTGGAGGCCGAGGCCATCGATCTCGCGACCGGCGGGACCGGCGTTGGCGGCCTCGAGGTGGCGCACGTGCAGTCGCACATCGGTATCGACACGATCCACCTGGCCCGCCTGGGCGCGAGGGTGACGGCATTCGACTTCTCGCCCATGGCGCTGCAGCGCCTGCGCGAGCTGGCTGCCGAGTGCGCCGTCGACGTGCGCACCGTGGTCGCGGACTCGCAGGAGCTGGCCGGCCCGAAGCACGCGGCCTCGCACGGCCGCTTCGATCTCGTCTACGCGACGGTCGGGGTCATCAGCTGGATCGCCGACCTCGACGCCTGGATGCGCGGAGCCGCGGCCCTGCTGAAGCCCGGTGGGCGGCTCGTCCTTCTTGAGCTCCACCCCCTGCTGTGCATGCCCGAGACGACGGACCCGCTGCTGATGGACTTCCCCTACGTCAACGACGGGGTGCGGCACTACGAGGGGACGGGCTCGTACGCGAACCCGGAGGCCGACCTCTCGTGGTCGATCGACCAGTACGCATGGTCCATCGGCGAGACGGTGAACTCCGCGCTGGACGCCGGGCTGGGCGTCGTCCGGCTGCTCGAGCATGTGGCGTCCCCGTTCGACCCGCGAGGGGACATCCTCGTGCGCGAGGACGACGGGATGTTCCGCCTGCGGCTCGGCCAGGGGCGCGACGGGGCTCCGGGGGAGCCGCTGCCGCTGCTGTTCACGCTCGTGGCGGAGAAGGTACGCTGACACCGGACGAGCCAGCCGGGTGATCGCGGCACTTCGGTGCCGAGGAAAGTCCGGACTCCACAGGGCAGGGTGGTGGGTAACGCCCACCCGGGGTGACCCGCGGGACAGTGCCACAGAGAACAGACCGCCGTGAGCGATCACGGTAAGGGTGAAACGGTGGTGTAAGAGACCACCAGCGCTGCAGGTGACTGCAGCGGCTCGGTAAACCCCACCCGGAGCAAGGTCAAAAGGGTGGTCCGGACCGCAAGGGCCGGGTCACCTGCGCAGGCGAGCGGCCCGCTCGATGCCTGCGGGTAGACCGCACCAGGCCGCTGGCAACAGCGGTCGCAGATGGATGATCACCGGTCAGCCTCGGCTGATCACAGAATCCGGCTTACAGGCTGGCTCGTCCCCCACAGCCTCGCCCGGGAGTCAGGCGACCCCGCCGGCCTTGCGGCGCTTGTAGAACAGCGTCTGCATGGCCAGTATCCGCCGGTGCTCGACCTCGAACTCCGCCAGCGCCTCGAGTGCGTCGAGCTCTTCGATGCTGAACACCTCGTAGGGGGCCGACTCCGCCTCGACGGCGGACACGTCCCGGAGGCGACGGGGTTCCGGCTCCATACGGGGGACGCTAACACCGTGCGAGGTCCCCGTCGGGGAGCCTGACGCGTGTCGTCCCCCTTGACCGATCAGACTGATTGGGTCGCGGCGAGGTGGTCGGAGACCTTCTGGCAGGCCGAGCCGAGCGCCGCGAACTCCTGCGGGGTCAGCTGGTCGACCAGGTGGCTGCGCACGCTCTCCACGTGATCGGGAGCCGTCGCGACGAGCGTGGTCCACCCGAGCTCGGTGAGCACGGCGAACGCTCCGCGCCGGTCGTCGGTGCAATGCTGCCGCTCGACGAAGCCGGCCTTCTCCATGCGGTCGATCTGGTGGGACAGGCGGCTGCGGGACGAGAGCGTCACCTCGGCAAGGTCGCTCATGCGCATGCGGCGGTCGGTCACCTCTGACAGCCGCACGAGGATCTCGTAGTCGGCCATGGTCAGGCCGTGCTGCGACTGCAGCTCGCGGGTGAGGCGGTCGTTGAGGAGGAGGGACGCCGAGAGCCACGCGCGCCAACTGCGTTGCTCGTCCTCGTTCAGCCACCGCGTCATGGCACGACTATACCGCTGGTTAGTTGAAACCCGGACTTTTGTCGGCCCGGCGCTCGTGCCTTGCTCCCCCAGCCGATCGGTCAGGCGTCGAGGGCCCACACCCGGACGCCGCCGAGGATGCCCGAGGTGTTGGGCACGATCTCGCCCTTGGCGCCGATGTCGGCGGGGGACAGGTGCTTGGCGTTGCCGCCACCCACGAAGACCCGGTCGAAGAAGAGCATGTCGTCGAACGCGGCAACGGCCTTGCGGACGCGCTTCGCCCAGCGCTCGTTGCCGATCTCCTTGCGCTGCGCGTTGCCGAGCGCGATGTCGAACGTCATCCCCTCGCGGAAGGGACCATGGGAGAGCTCGAGGTGCGGGAGCAGTGCGCCGTCGTTGAAGAGTGCGGTGCCGACTCCGGTGCCCAGCGTCATGACGAACTCGAGCCCTGTTCCGCTGACCACGGCGCAGCCCTGCATGTCGGCATCGTTGACGACCTTCGTCGGGAGCTGGAACGACTGCGCCAGTGCATGGGCGAGGTCGAAGCCGTGCCACGCCTCGGCGAGATCACGGTCGCGCTCGCCGCCGTACTCGGCGCGCGACAGTGACGGCACCTCGATCACGTGGCCGTGCCGCACGAGGCCCGGGAAGCCGACCGACACCCGATGCACGCTGAGCAGTGGACGCACCAGTTCGGTCACCGTCTCGACCAGCCGGTCGGGAGGGCACGGGTACGGGGTGTCGACGCGCACGCGCTCCGTCGTCATGACGCCCTGGGTGTTGACGATCGATGCCTTGAAGCCACTGCCCCCGATGTCGATCGAGAGCGTGAGGACGTCGGGCGGCCAGACGGTGTCGGTCTTGGCGGTGGTCATCTACCAGGTCCCTTCATCGGTGCCGGTCGGGAGGGTGAGGATCTCGCACCCGGTGTCCGTGACGGCGAGGGTGTGCTCGAACTGGGCGGTCCATCGACGGTCCTTGGTGACGACCGTCCACTCATCGTCCCAGATCTCGTAGTCGTACGTGCCGAGCGTGATCATCGGCTCGATCGTGAAGGTCATCCCGGTCTCGATGATGGTGTCGTTACGGGGGTCGTCGTAGTGGGGGATGACCAGCCCTGTGTGGAAGGACGTGCCGATGCCGTGGCCGGTGAAGTCGCGGACGACGCCGTAGTCGAAACGCCGGGCGTAGCTCTCGATGACGCGCCCGATCACGCTGATGGTGCGGCCCGGCGCGACCGCCTTGATCGCCCTGCGGGTCGCCTCCTTCGTGCGCTCCACCAGCAGTCGCACGTCCTCGTCGACGTCACCGACGAGGAAGGTCGCATTCGTGTCACCGTGCACGCCGCCGATGAAGGCCGTGATGTCGATGTTGCAGATGTCGCCGTCCTCGAGGACGGTCGTGTCCGGTATGCCGTGGCAGATCACCTCGTTGAGGGACGTGCACAGCGACTTCGGGTAGCCGCGGTAGCCGAGCGTCGACGGGTAGGCGCCGTGATCGCACAGGAACTCGTGGCCGATCCGGTCGAGCTCGTCGGTGGTCACCCCCGGACGGATGGACCGGCCCACTTCAGTCAGCGCGTCGGCCGCCAGGCGCCCCGCAATGCGCATGGCGTCGATGGTGTCGTCGTCCTTGCGCTCGGGACCGTCGTAGGGCGTGGGTGCAGGCTTGCCGACGTACTCGGGGCGGGCGATGGACGTCGGCACCAGGCGCATCGCCGAGACGACCCCCGGCGTCAGGGCAGAGCGCACTCCGGATGACATGCGCTGAGTGTAGATCGGCGCGCCTGTCGCTATGTTTGGGACCGACGCAAGCGCACCGGACGAGTCTGAAGGGAGTGACATGAGCTGGTACTACTGCCTGGTCCACCAGCGGGTGGAACCGGAGGAGGGCTGTGCCAACGCGGAGAGGCTCGGCCCCTACGCGACTGAGGCCGAGGCCCAGCACGCGCTGGAGCTGGCGAAGGCGCGCAACGACGCGTTCGATGCAGGCGACGACTGACGGAACGCTCCCATGACATGAGAAGGCCCGCACCGATCGGTGCGGGCCTTCTCATGTTCCGTGAGGAACACCAGATGTCTAGCGCTTGCGAGCAGGAGCCTTCCGCGGCGCGGCCTTGCGGACCGGAGCCTTGCGGGCGGGAGCCTTCTTGGCTGCGGCCTTACGGACCGGAGCCTTCTTCGCAACAGCCTTCTTGGCAGGTGCCTTGCGGGCGGGTGCCTTCTTGACTGCGGCCTTGCGGACCGGAGCCTTGCGGGCGGGTGCCTTCTTGGCAGGTGCCTTGCGGGCGGGTGCCTTCTTGACTGCGGCCTTGCGAGCCGGAGCCTTGCGGGCCGGAGCCTTCTTCGCAACTGCCTTCTTGGCAGGTGCCTTGCGGGCCGGAGCCTTCTTCGCAACAGCCTTCTTGGCCGGTGCCTTCTTCGCTGCAGCCTTCTTGGCAGGTGCCTTGCGGGCCGGAGCCTTCTTCGCAACAGCCTTCTTGGCCGGAGCCTTCTTCGCTGCAGCCTTCTTGGCCGGAGCCTTCTTTGCGACCGCCACGTTGCCTCCCGTGTCGATGGACTCTGCGCCGTTGCAGAGTTCCCTGTTAACAACTCTGACAGAGCATGACACAAAAGACAAAGGCATTCGCGTCGAAGCGAACGCGCGTGTCGTTGACGTGGTATGCGAGAAGCGTGCGCGCTGCAGTGTGATGACACCCAGGGTGCATCGGCAGCGAGCCGAAAACTTCATTGTTGCCAGCTAGTTTCGGCAGCACTGTTGTCGCGCGTCAATGCATGCGCGCAATCGTGGTGATGGTGCGCGCGGATGCAGCGCGTCGCGAAAACTAGTTGTCGCGTTCGCGTCGAATCGCGCGTTCGCGCACCGCATCGGGGCTCGTTCGGTCGTCGTACTTCCACAGCGTCGGGAGTGCCACTGCTGCGATGCCGACGCCGACGATGCACAGGATCCCACCGGAGATGAACGACACGCGCAACGACGTGAGCGACGCCGCGGTACTACTGCGCAGCTGTCCAAGGAGTGGTCCGATTGAGTAGCTGAGCAGCTCGATGCCCGCCATGCGTCCGCGCACCTCGTCGGGGATCGTCTGGTTCCACATGACGCTGCGGAAGATCCCGCTCACCATGTCGGCACCACCGGCGAGCGCAAGGAAGACCAGTACCCACCACAGGTTCTCGCTCACGCCTACCAGTGCAATGCCGAGACCCCAGACCGCAGCGGCGACGACGATCGCCCGTCCGTGTCGATGCACCGATGCCGTCCACCCACTCGTCAGGGTGACGACGAGGGATCCCACGGCGCCGGCCGAGTAGAGCAGTCCCAAGGTCCAGGCGCCGCCGAGATCCTCGGCGAGGAACGGGAAGAGCGCGTAGGGGAAGGCGAAGACCATGGCGATGAGGTCCACCGCGTAGGTGCCGAGCAGGTCCTTGCGGCTCCAGGCGTAGCGCATGCCGTCGGTGATGTGCCGCAGTGACGGGCGGTCGGCATCGGCGACGGCGCGGATGCTGCGAAGTCGAAGGAGCAGCACGATCGAGATCGCGAACGTCAGCACGTCGACGCCGTACGCGGCAACCGCGCCGCCGGCGCTGAGAAGCAGGCCGCCGATCGCCGGCCCGATGATGGAGCCCAGCTGCCAGCGAAGCGAGACGAGCGCACTTGCCGCCGCGAGCTGATCGTGCGCCACAACGCGCGGGATCATCGCGTCCAGTGACGGTCGCTGGAGTCCGTCGACCGCCGCCAGCATCATCGCCACGGCATAGAGCACCCACAGCTGCGTCGTCGGCAGCAGGCTGTTGAGCAGCAGCAGTGCGACGAGCACGCCGGAGGCGAACTCGGTGGCGATGACCATGACCTTGCGGTCGACCGAGTCGGCGAGGGCTCCGCCGTAGAGCCCGAACACGATCAGGGGCACGAGCTCGGCCAGGCCGATGAGCCCGACGGCGACGAAGGAGCCGGTCAGCTGGGCGACCTGGAAGGGAAGCGCGACGTAGGTGATCATCGAGCCGAGGTAGGTGACCAGCCCGCTCGCGAAGATGATGCGGAAGTCGCGCGACGTGCGCAGCGGCGTGACGTCCATGCGCATCCGCGACAGCCAGTGGCGTCGTGGCTCGTCTGCAGGAGCACTCACCGGAGAAGTGTGGCAGGATCGCGGCTCGTGACCGAGCCGACGACTGTCCCCGACCCCCGCCAGCTTCCCGACGTGTCCGGCCTCAGGATCGGGGTCCTCGGCGGAACGGGGGAGCAGGGCCGCGGACTCGCCCGACGCCTGGCGATGGCTGGTCAGGCCGTCACCATCGGCTCCCGTGACGCCACTCGCGCGGCGTCCATCGCGGCCGAGGTCGGGCTGGGAGTCGAGGGCCTCGCTAACCAGGACTGCGCGCGCACGGCCGACATCGCCATCGTCGCGGTGCCGTGGGACGGGCATGCCGCCCTGCTCGAGTCCCTTCGCGACGCACTCGACGGCAAGGTCGTCGTCGACTGCGTCAATCCGCTGGGCTTCGACAAGCAGGGCGCGTTCGCGCTTCCGGTGGCGGAGGGCTCAGCCGCAGAGCAGGCGGCCGGCATCCTCGTCGGCAGCCGCGTCGTGGCCGCGTTCCATCACATCTCCGCCGTCCTCCTGCTGGACGAGTCCGTCGACGCCATCGACACCGACGTGCTGGTGCTCGGTGACGACCGCGAGGCGACCGACCAGGTGCAGGCACTGGCGGGTCGGATCGCCGGCATCCGCGGCATCTACGGCGGCCGTCTCCGCAACGCCGGGCAGGTGGAGGCGATGACCGCCAACCTGATCTCGATGAACCGGCGGTACAAGGTGCACGCCGGCATCCGCGTCACCGACGTCTAGCCGAGGAGTGAGCGCGCGTGGCGGCGAAGCCCGACACGCGATGAGCCCCGGAGGCTGGCGTCAGACAACGCGACGTCTAGCCGAGTCCACACTCCGCCGTCACATCCGGCGCCGGGTGTGACGGCGGAGCGTGGACTCGCGATCAGCGGTACTCGTGCTCCGGACCGGGGTAGGCGCCGGTGGCGACGTCATCGCCCCACTGGGCGACGGCGTCCGCGATAGTCGGTGCGGATGTCGGCGTAGCGCTTGACGAACTTCGGGACCTGCGGGGTGAGCCCGACGAGGTCCTGCCAGACCATCACCTGCGCGTCGGTGCCGCTGCCGGCGCCGATGCCGATGGTGGGGATGGTGAGGATCTCGCTCACCCGAGCCGCCAGCTCGGCGGGAACGACCTCGAGCACGATGGCGCACGCGCCGGAGGCCTCCATGGCCTTGGCGTCGCGCATGAGGGTCTCGCCGGCCTCGCCCCGGCCCTGGACGCGGTAGCCGCCAAGGAGGTTGACCGACTGCGGGGTGAGCCCGAGGTGGCCGATGACGGGGACGCCCGCGCTGGCGAGCGTCTCGACCTGGGGCAGCATCGGGGCGCCGCCCTCGAGCTTGACGGCGTGCGCGCCCCCTTCCTTCATGAAGCGGGCGGACGTCTCGAGCGCCTGACTGGGTGAGGCCTGGTACGAGCCGAACGGAAGGTCGGCGACGACGACCGCGCGCGGGGCGCCGCGCACGACGGCGCGGACCAGCGGGATCAGCTCGTCGACGGTGACCGGCAGGGTCGAGTCGTGGCCGTACACGACCATGGCCGCGGAGTCGCCCACGAGGAGCGCGGGAATGCCGGCCTCGTCGAAGATGCGTGCGGTCATGGCGTCGTAGGCCGTGATCATCGGCCACTTCTCGCCGCGGATGGTCGCCTCGGCCAGGTCGCGCATCGTGACGCGCCGGCCCTCGGGCATGCCGTAGAAGGACATCTGCTGCTCCCATCTCGAGGCTCCCGATGGAGTCCCCGGACATGCACATGATGACATGCCGACGGCGTCGAGGAACAGGGGCGTGCCGTACGCGCCCATTTCCGCTACGGTGGCGTTTCGGAATGCAGGACGGGGGCAGGGCGAGGAGCAGCATGGAGACCACATCGAACGCATGGATGACGTCGGGCGAGGGGCACCCGCGGCGCTGGGCGATCCTCGCGGTGCTGGTGGTCAGCCTGCTCGTGGTCGTGCTCGACAACACGGTCCTCAACATCGCCCTGCCGACGATCCAGCGCGACCTGGGAGCGACCCAGAGCGAGCTCGTGTGGGCGATCGACTCCTACATCCTCGTGTTCGCATCGCTGCTGTTCACGTGGGGCATCCTCGGTGACAAGTACGGGCGCAAGAAGGTCCTGATCATCGGCCTCGTCATCTTCGTCATCGCGTCGACGGCCTGCGCCTTCGCCACCACGCCCGGCATGCTGATCGCGTTCCGCGCCCTGATGGGCGTCGGCGGAGCCGCCGTCCTGCCGACGACGCTGGCGATCATCACCGTCGTGTTCCCCCCGCACGAGCGCGGGAAGGCCATCGGCGCGTGGGCGGGCGCGGTCGGCGCTGCCGTCGCCCTCGGGCCGGTGCTCGGCGGCATCCTCCTCGAGCACCCGTCCTGGAGCAGCTGGCTCACCGGCAACGACTGGGGCTCGGTCTTCCTCATCAACCTCCCGATAATCGCGGTCGGCCTGTTCTTCATCTGGCGGGTCGTGCCGGAGACCCGCAACCCGCACCCCCGCCGGCTCGACCTCGCGGGCCTCGCGCTGTCGGCGACCGGGCTCGTCCTCCTCGTCTACGGGATCATCGAGGCGTCCGCGACGAAGGACTGGCTGGCTCCGTCGGTCATCTACCCGATCATCGCCGGGGTCCTCATGATCGCGCTCTTCCTGTGGATGGAGGCGCGGAGCGACCACCCCAGCTTCGACGTCTCGCTCTTCCGCAACCGTGGGTACGCCGTCAGCCTGACCGCGGTGAGCCTCGCCTTCTTCGCGATGTCGGGCATCACGTTCACGCTGCCCTTCTACCTGCAGATCCTGCGCGGCTACTCGACGCTCACCGCCGGCCTGTGCTTCCTGCCCTTCGCCGTCGGCCAGCTCATCGCCGCTCCACGCAGCGCGGCGATGGTCAAGCGGTTCGGCTACCGCGCCGTCATGACGGTGGGGCTCGTCCTGGTCGCGGTGTCGATGCTGCTGCTCGCGCGCATCTCGATCGACAGCCCGCTGTGGGGCGTCCTCATCGTGTTCTTCATCTTCGGCCTCGGCATGGGCAACGTCATCGCTCCGGGGTCGACGGTCCTGCAGAACGTGCTGCCGCTGGCACGCGCTGGCGCGGGCTCCGCGGTGCAGAACACCGTGCGCCAGGTGGCCGGCGCGCTGGGAGTGGCGGTCGTGGGGACGGTGCTCGCCACCCAGTACGCGGCGAACCTCACCACCGTGATCGATCAGGTGCCCGAGCAGTTCCCGGAGGAGGCACGCCAGGCCGCGGTCGAGTCGATCGTTGCCGCGGACCAGATCCTCACCCAGGCATCTGCCCAGGGCGTGCCCGATTCCGTCATCGATCCGTTGCGCACCGGCGCCTTCGACGCCTTCCTCAGCGCCTCGCACGTCACCTCGTACATCTCGCTCGTGATGATCGTCATCGCTGCGCTCGTCGTCTTCTTCCTGCTGCCGCAGATCACTCCGCCGGAGAAGGGCGACCGTGCTGTCGGCGCTCCGCTCGATCCGGCCGACGCGCTGGTGCGCGATGAGGTGGAGCACTACTCCGAGGAGGCGGCGGAGGAGTACGTGGTCCGGGACAAGGGCGAGCCGGCGTGACCGTGCCGGCGGACGTCGTGCCGCTGCGCAAGGGCCGGCCGCGCGACGAGCGCATCGACGAGGACATCACGGCAGCAGCACTCGACCTGCTCTCGACCGAGGGGTTCGACCGGTTCTCCGTCGAGGCCGTGGCCGCACGTGCCGGGGTGGCGAAGACCACGGTCTACCGCAGGTTCCCGACGCGGAACGACCTGATCGTGGGAGCCCTCCTGCGGCTCAACGACGAGCTGCCGCCGCCGCCGGCCGCCGGGCCGATCCGGGAGCGTCTCGTCGAGGCTCTGCATGGCATCCGCCGTCGAACCACCGAGTCCGTCCGCGGGCGAATCCTCATGCAGGTCGTGAGCGAGGGGCTGCGCGATCCGGCGCTCGCCGACCTGGTCCACCAGCGGGTGCTTGCGCCACGGCGGCAGGTGCTGCGCGACATCATCGCCGACGGGATGGCATCGGGGGAGCTGCGAGCCGACGTCGAGGTGGACACCGTGGTGCCCGTCCTCGTGGGCCCGATGCTCTACCTGGGAATGTGGGGCGGCTCTGCCGTCACGAAGGGCGTGACGGTCGAGTCCGTGGTCGACCTCGTGCTCAGTGGGCTGACTCGCGCCACCGACTCGTGATCGGCAGGCGACGGTCGCGTCCGAAGGCGCGCAGCGAGATCTTGGTGCCCGGCGGGTACTGACGCCGCTTGTACTCGGCGAGGTCGGTCAGCCGGAGGATCCGCTCGACGAGGTCGGCGTCGAAGCCGGCTGCGACCAGGTCGGCGGCGCTGCTGTCTCCAGCGACGTAGGCATCGAGCAGCTCGTCGAGCACCTGGTAGTCGGGCAGCGAGTCGGTGTCCTGCTGGCCCGGCCTCAGCTCGGCGCTCGGCGGCTTCTCGATGCTGTTCGGCGGGATGGGCGCCGGCTGGCCGGCGGCGAGCGCCTGCGCGTTGCGCCAGCGCGCGAGCTCCCAGACGAGGGTCTTGGGCACGTCCTTGATGGGTGCGTATCCGCCGACGGCATCCCCGTAGATCGTTGAGTAGCCGACCGAGAGCTCGCTCTTGTTCCCGGTGGCCAGGACCAGGTGCCCCTCCGCGTTGGACAGCGCCATCAGCGTCGTCCCGCGCACACGGGCCTGCAGGTTCTCCTCGGCCAGGCCGGTCAGGTGCAGGGCGCCCTGGTAGGCGTCGACCATGGGAGCGATCGCGACCGTGCGGATCTGCACGCCCGTGCGTGCGGCCAGGTCGTAGGCGTCCGCCACCGAGTGCTCCGACGAGTAGACGCTGGGCATCGCCACGCCGTGGACCCGATCCGGACCGAAGGCGTCGCACGCGATCGCGGCCACGAGGGCGGAGTCGATGCCGCCGCTCAGGCCGAGCAGCACGGACCGGAAGCCGTTCTTCTCGACGTAGTCATGGAGGGCGAGGACCAGCGCACCGTAGACCTCGGCCAGCGAGTCGAGGCGGGTCGCCAGGGACCCCATCGCCGGTCGCGGGTCGGCGGGGTCGACGTCGACGACCAGCAGCGCGGGCTCGAACTGGGGAGCGCGCGCGAGCACCGTGCCGTCGGGGGAGACGACGAGGGAGTCGCCGTCGAAGACGAGCTCGTCCTGGCCTCCTACGAGGTTCACGTAGACGAGGACCGCGCCGGACTCGCGCGCCCGCTGCTGGCACAGCGCGAGACGGACGTCGTCCTTGTCGCGCTCGTAGGGGGAGGCGTTGAGCACGGCGAGCACGGGCGTGCCGGCCTCGCGGGTCCACGCGACGGGGCCGCCGTCCTGCCAGAGGTCCTCGCAGATGGCGACGGCCACGTCGATGCCGTCGACGGTCACGACGAGCGGGGTGTCACCGGGCACGAAGTAGCGGGCCTCGTCGAACACCCCGTAGTTGGGCAGGTGGTGCTTGACGTAGCGGGCGACGACCCGACCCTCACGCACGACGGCCGCGGCGTTGACGGGGGCGCGGCGCGGCCGGCCCGCCGTGAGCGGTCCGTCCTCGTCGAGGTAGTCGAGGTAGCCCACGAGGCAGGTGACGTCGCCATGACCGTCCGACTGCAGGGCCACGGCCAGGTCGAGCACGGCGTCGCGCGAGGCCTGCTGGAAGGAGGGGCGCAAGGCGAGGTCCTCGACGGGGTAGCCCGTGAGGACCAGCTCGGGGAGGACGACGAGCCGGGCCCCGAGCGCTGCGGCGTCCGCCACGCTGGTGCGGATGAGGGCCGCGTTGCCGGCCAGGTCCCCGACCGTCGGGTTGACCTGCGCGAGAGCGATGCGGATCGGCACGGACCGACACTACTGCCGGGGGGATCGGCCCGGATTGTGACCGATCGGTTAACCCATTCGTAACACGCGACGGGCCAGTATGGCCTCATGGACAAGCAGGCGGAGTTCGTGCTGCGCACGATCGAGGAGCGCGACATCCGGTTCGTCCGACTGTGGTTCACCGATGTCCTCGGCACCCTCAAGTCCGTGGCGATCGCGCCGGCCGAGCTGGAGGGCGCCTTCGCCGAGGGGATCGGCTTCGACGGGTCGGCCATCGAGGGCTTCGCCCGGGTCTACGAGTCCGACATGCTGGCCAAGCCCGACCCCGCGACGTTCTCGATGCTGCCGTGGCGCAGCGAGGGCCCCGGGGTGGCGCGGCTGTTCTGCGACATCCTCATGCCCGACGGCGCGCCCTCGTACGCCGACCCGCGCTACGTCCTCAAGCGCACGCTCACGAAGGCGGCCGACCTCGGCTTCACCTTCTACACCCACCCCGAGGTCGAGTTCTACCTCTTCAAGGACGCGCCCGCCCCGGGCGTGCGCCCCATCCCCGTCGACAGCTACGGCTACTTCGACAACACCCCGCACGGGGTCGCCCACGACTTCCGTCGTAACGCGATCACGATGCTGGAGCAGATGGGCATCTCCGTCGAGTTCAGCCATCACGAGGGCGGGCCGGGCCAGCAGGAGATCGACCTGCGGTACGCCGACGCCCTCACGACGGCCGACAACCTAATGACCTTCCGCCTCGTCGTGCAGGAGGTCGCGCTCGAGCAGGGCCTGTACGCGTCCTTCATGCCCAAGCCCCTGCAGGACCACCCCGGCTCGGGGATGCACACGCACCTCTCGCTGTTCGAGGGCGATCGCAACGCCTTCTTCGAGGCCGGCGCCGACTACCAGCTGTCCAAGGTCGCGCGATCCTTCATCGCCGGCCTCCTCGTCCACGCGCCGGAGTTCACCGCGGTCACGAACCAGTGGGTCAACTCCTACAAGCGCCTCGCCGGCGGGGCCGAGGCGCCGGCCTGGATCTGCTGGGGCCACAACAACCGCTCGTCCCTGATCCGTGTGCCCATGTACAAGCCGTCCAAGGGCAACAGCACCCGCATCGAGTTCCGCTCGCTCGACAGCGCGGCGAACCCCTACCTCGCCTTCGCGGTGATGCTCGCGGCCGGCCTCAAGGGGATCGAGGAGGGCTACGAGCTGCCGCGGGGGGCCGAGGACGACGTGTGGGCGCTCACGGAGGGCGAGCGCCGGGCGCTCGGCATGAAGCCGCTCCCGTCGAGCCTCAACCAGGCCATCCAGGCGATGGAGCGCTCCGAGCTCGTGGCCGAGACCCTCGGCGAGCATGTCTTCGACTTCTTCCTCCGCAACAAGCAGGCGGAGTGGGAGGAGTACCGCCGTCAGGTGACGCAGTGGGAGCTCGACCGCTACCTTCCCCTGTTGTGAGTGAACCTCAGCCCGTCGTCCTCGCGCTCCAGAACGACCCGACGGATCCGCCCCTGCTCGTCGGCGAGTGGCTCGAGGAGGACGGCATCCGAGTCGAGGTGGTCCGGGCGTGCTTCGGCGAGCCCGTCCCGCGCGTGGTCCCCGACGGCGTGCACGGCCTGCTCGCCCTTGGCGGCGCGATGGGGGCCAACGACGACGACGTCGCCCCGTGGCTGGCGGACGAACGAGCCCTGCTGGCCGACGCGGTCGAGCGCGGCATGCCCGTGCTGGGGCTCTGCCTGGGCGGCCAGCTGCTGGCGGCGGCCACCGGCGGGCGGGTGGAGCTCGGGCCGACGCAGGAGATCGGCCTGGCCTACGTGCGGCGTACGGTCGACGGCCTGACCGACCCCGTGCTCTCGCAGGCCGTGCCGTCGGCGGGCAACGAGATCCCCGCGGCCCAGTGGCACCAGGACCACGTCGCTGAGCTCCCGGACGGGGCCGTGCTCCTGCTCACCAACGAGTCCTGCCGCGTGCAGGCCTTCCGGCTCGGGGACACGGCGTACGGCCTCCAGCTGCATCCCGAGCTCGACGCCGCCACCTTCCGGTCCTGGGCCGACTACCCGGACGAGGCGCTGGGCCGCTCGGGCATCGACCCGCTCGTGGCGGCCGACGACGTGGACGCCGCCGAGGGCGCCCTCATCGCCGCGTGGCGACCAGTGACGCGGGCCTGGGGTGACCTCGTCTGGTCGCACCTGCGCGACTCATGAGCACCCGGCGCAGCTCCGACACGGGCCGGCTCATCCGCCTGGGCTTCCAGGACCTCGAGCGGGCGCGGCGCCTGTGCGCGGCGCCGCGGCTCGAGCCGCTCCTCGCGGGCGAGGACGCCGACGGGGACGTCCTCGTGGATGTCGGGAGGTCCGCCGACCCCGACCTGGCACTCCTCCTCCTCGTGCGCATCCTCGAGGCCTGCGACGAGCCGGCCTGGCGACGGCTGGTGGCGGCGCTGCAGGCCGACGGCGACCTGCGTCGCCGGCTCGTCGAGGTCATCGGGATGTCCGAGGCGCTCGGCGACTTCATCGCCCGGCATCACTCGGAATGGCAGGTGCTGGCCGATGCCGAGGCCCTCACCGTCGCTCCCTCGACGCGGCAGATGCGGCACGACCTGCTGGTCGCCGTCGGAGCCGAGCCGGCCAGCCCGGTGCCTGTCGCGTCAGGGGCTCAGGAGGAGGTGCTGGACCGGCTGCGGATCGCCTACCGGCGGGCCCTCCTCGGCATCGCCGCCCGGGACCTGAGCGGGCTGGCCACCATGGACACGGTGGCGCAGTGGCTGTCCGACCTCGCGGACTGCGTCCTGGACGCTGCACTGGCCGTCGCCCGAGCCGAGGTCGGCGACGCTGCCGACCAGTGCCTGTTCGCCGTCATCGGCATGGGCAAGTGCGGTGCGCGGGAACTCAACTACGTCAGCGACGTGGACGTCATCTTCGTCGCCGAGGCCGCGGAGGGAGCCGACGAGTCGCGAGCCCTGACCGTCGCGACGTCGCTCGCGACCGGTCTCATGCGTGCCTGCACCGCTGCCACTGCGGAGGGCACGATCTGGGAGGTGGACGCGAACCTGCGGCCCGAGGGCAAGCAGGGGGCGCTCGTCCGCACGATCGCATCGCACGTCGGCTACTACGAGAGGTGGGCGAAGACCTGGGAGTTCCAGGCACTGCTCAAGGCCCGCCCTGTCGCCGGCGACATGGAGCTCGGTCGCCAGTACGTCGACTCCGTCAGCCCGTTCGTGTGGAGCGCTGCCGACCACCCGACGTTCGTCGAGGACGTCCAGGCGATGCGGCGGCGGGTCGAGCAGCACGTTCCCGCGCGTCTGGCTGAGCGCGAGCTCAAGCTCGGCCCGGGTGGCCTGCGCGACGTGGAGTTCTCCGTCCAGCTCCTGCAGCTGGTGCACGGCCGCAGCGATGTCATGCTGCGCAGCCCGACGACGATGATCGCGCTGGAGTCCCTCGCCACCTGGGGCTACGTGGGGCGCGACGATGCCGCGACGCTGGCCGAGGCCTACCGGTTCCTGCGGACCCTCGAGCACCGCATCCAGCTGCACCGGCTGCGCCGCACCCACACGATGCCCGAGGACGAGGCCGAGCTGCGCCGGCTCGGCCGCTCGCTGGGCTTTCGGCAGGATCCCGTCGGGGAGCTCGTCACCACTTGGCGACGTCATGCGCGCGAGGTGCGTCGCCTGCACGAGAAGCTCTTCTACCGGCCGCTGCTGCAGGCGGTCGCACGGCTGGATGCCGGCGAGGCGCGCCTGAGCATGGAGGCGGCCGAGCAGCGGCTGCAGGCCCTCGGCTACATCGACCCGCAGAGCGCGCTTCGCCACCTGCAGGCGCTGACGGCCGGGGTGAGCCGGCGTGCGGCGATCCAGCGCACCCTGCTGCCCGTCATGCTCGGCTGGTTCGCCGATGCCCCGGGCCCTGACTCAGGCCTGCTCGGCTTCAGGCGCGTGAGCGATGCCCTGGGGTCGACGCACTGGTACCTGAGACTGCTGCGTGACGAGTCCGCGGCGGCGGAGCGGCTGGCCCGCGTGCTCGCCACGAGCCGGTACGCGACCGACCTGCTGCTGGAGGCGCCCGAGTCGGTGTCCATGCTGGCGGACGAGGCCGACCTGCAGCCGCGGCCGGCGGGCGCGCTCATGGCCGAGGTGCTGTCGGTGGTCGAGCGGCACGACGAGCCGGAGAACGCGGTTGCCGCGATCCGGTCGATCCGTCGGCGCGAGCTCTTCCGCATCGCCGTGGCCGAGCTCCTCCACGTGGCCGACCCCGAGCAGGCCGGTCGATCGCTCACCGACGTCGCCGTGGCCGCCCTCGAGGGCGCCGTACGGGTCGCGCGGTCGGCCGCCGATCCGCAGGGCAGTGTCGACTTCGCCGTGATCGGCATGGGCCGCTTCGGCGGACGCGAGCTGGGCTTCTCCAGCGACATCGACGTCATGTTCGTCTACGAGGCGCGACCGGGCATCGACGACGAGGCCGCGCTTCGAGCCGCCTCCTCCATCGCCGAGGAGCTGCGCCGGCTCCTGATGGCACCCAGTGGTGATCCGCCCCTCGACATCGACGCCGACCTGCGGCCGGAGGGCAAGCAGGGCCCACTCGTCCGTTCGCTCGGCTCCTACGCCGCGTACTACGAGCGGTGGTCCTCCACCTGGGAGGCGCAGGCACTGCTGCGGGCCGCCATGGTGGCCGGCGACGAGGCGCTCGGTGCTGCCTTCCTCGAGCTCGTCGACCATCTGAGGTGGATCGAGCCGCTGACGGACGACGACGTGACCGAGGTCCGCCGGCTGAAGGCCCGCATGGAGTCGGAGCGGCTCCCACGGGGTGCCGACCCGAACCTGCACACCAAGCTCGGGCGCGGTGGCCTCAGCGACGTGGAATGGGCCGTCCAGCTGCTGCAGATGCGGCACTCGGCGGAGTACCCGACCCTGCGCACGACGAGCACGCTCGATGCGCTGGAGGCCGCCCGGCAGGCGGGCCTCATCCTCGACAGGGACGCCGCCGAGCTGGCCGCGGCCTGGCGCATGGCGACGGCCATCCGCAACGCCGTGATGCTCGTGCGCGGTCGTCCCAGTGACATGGTTCCCGTCGACGTCCGCGACCTGAGGGCCGTCGCGTTCGTGCTCGGCTACCCCGTCGGGGAGTCCGGGCGCATGATCGACGACTACCGGCGCATCACCAGGCGCGCACGGCTGGTGGTCGAGCGGCTCTTCTACGGCCTCGAGGACGAACCAGCCTGATGCCTCTCGCCGACCTTGAGGTTGGCGCCACGACGGGGCTCAGATGCGCGCCGAACCTCAAGTTCGGCGGTTGAGCCGGGGGATAAGCGCGCCGGTGCGTGCTGCCCAGGCTGTCCACTCGTCGCCGTACTGCTCGTGCAGGAGGCCGTCCTCCCAGCGCGACTTCAGGACGAAGAAGACGAGGAGGACGACGGCGCCGGCCGCGCTCCACGCCGAGCCGATGGCGACGACGTAGCCGAGGACCATCAGGAGCACCGCGGAGTAGATCGGGTGCCGCACGAACCGGTAGGCGCCAGTGGTGCGCAGTCCGGCGCCGGCGATCGGCACGGGCGTCGGGGTGAGCGCGCGGCCCAGGCGACGACCGGCCATCAGGCCGAGGAGCGCGCCCGCCACGCCGATCGCCAGCCCCAGCACGATGCTCAGTGCCGACGGAGTGCGCCACGGCAGGAGGATCAGGACGAGCAGCAGCACGAACTGGAGGACGACGAGCAGCCAGCCGACGGTGCCTCTGTTCATGGCCCCAGTATGGCCGGGGGCGCTGCCGAGCCGGCTCGCGCTCGCTGCCCGCAACGACGAACCGCCCCCCGGCCAGGCCGGGGGGCGGTTCTGTTCCCTGTGCGCGCGAGGCGAATCGACGCGAAAGGGAGCCCTCGTTGCTCGGGTGAGGGTTGCCTAGATGTCGTAGTACATGTGGAACTCGTAGGGGTGCGGACGCAGCTGGATCGGCAGCACCTCGTTCGTGCGCTTGTAGTCGATCCAGGTCTCGATCAGGTCGGCCGGGAAGACCCCGCCGGCCTGGAGGTACTCGTTGTCCTTCTCGAGGTTGTCCAGCACCGCGGAGAGCGAGCCCGGGACCTGGGGGATCGCGGCGTGCTCGTCCGGCGGCAGCTCGTACAGGTCCTTGTCGACCGGGGCGAGCGGCTCGATCTTGTTCTTGATGCCGTCGAGGCCGGCCATCAGCTGCGCCGAGAACGCCAGGTACGGGTTGCTCGACGGATCCGGGACGCGGAACTCGATGCGCTTGGCCTTCGGCGAGTTGCCGGTCACCGGGATGCGGATGCAGGCCGAGCGGTTGCGGGCCGAGTAGACGAGGTTGACGGGAGCCTCGTAGCCCGGAACCAGGCGGTGGTAGGAGTTCACCGTCGGGTTGGTGAACGCGAGCAGAGACGGCGCGTGGTGGAGCAGGCCGCCGATGTACCAGCGGGCCATGTCCGACAGGCCGCCGTAGCCCCGCTCGTCGTAGAAGAGCGGCGAGCCGTCCTTCCACAGCGACTGGTGGCAGTGCATGCCCGAGCCGTTGTCGCCGAACAGCGGCTTCGGCATGAACGTCGCGGACTTGCCGAACTTCCAGGCGACGTTCTTGATGATGTACTTGAACAGCATCAGCTCGTCGGCAGCGTGCTGCAGGGTGTTGAACTTGTAGTTGATCTCGCCCTGGCCGGCCGTGCCGACCTCATGGTGCGACCGCTCCACCTGGAGCCCCACCTGCAGCAGCTTGTTGACCATCTCGTCGCGGATGTCGGCGAAGTGGTCGATCGGCGGGACCGGGAAGTAGCCGCCCTTGTAGGGGGTCTTGTAGCCGAGGTTGCCACCCTCCTCCTTGCGGCCGGTGTTCCAGGCACCCTCGATGGAGTCGATGTGGTAGTAGGACTCGTGCTGGTTCGAGTCGTAGCGGACGTCGTCGAACACGTAGAACTCGGCCTCGGCACCGAAGTAGACCGTGTCCGCGATCCCCGTGGACTTGAGGTAGGCCTCGGCCTTCGCGGCGATGTTGCGCGGGTCGCGGCTGTAGGTCTCGTTCGTGAACGGGTCGCGGATCGAGAAGTTGATGACCAGGGTCTTGTTGTCGCGGAACGGGTCGACGAACGCCGTCGCCGGGTCCGGGATCAGCTTCATGTCGGACTCGTGGATCGCCTGGAAGCCGCGGATCGAGGATCCGTCGAACATCAGGCCATCGTCGAAGACATCCTGGGTGAAGGACTCGACCGGCATGTTGAAGTGCTGCATCACGCCGGGCAGGTCGATGAACCGGACATCGACGAACTTGACGTCCTCGTCCTTGATGAACCGGAAGACCTCGTCGGAACTGTTGAACATGACACCTCCTGCTCGCCGCGGCGAGCCCTCGTCGTGCACCGCTGGGGTGCGTTCGCCTCGCACGGGATGATCCCGTCGGGTCGGGGGCGGCTGCCTCCGACACCGGAACGGTAGGCAGGGGGGGTGTCCTCGGCGTATCCCGACTGTTTCGACCGTGTTAACGCTCCCGGACTACGGTGGACGGGTGTCCGTGCCCGCCCCCGAGCTCCCCGGCGAGGTCGGCGGGCTGGGCCGTCGGCTGGCGGCGCTGGCGATCGACTGGCTGGTCGCGATCGGGGTCTCGCTGCTGCTCTTCCGCGACGTGGCATACGGCTCGCAGGAGAGCTCCGTCGCGATCCTGCTCATCTTCGCCGCCGAGGTGATCCTGCTCACCTGGCTCACGAGCGCGTCCTTCGGACAGCGGATCCTCGGCCTCGAGGTCGTGCGGATGGACGGCGGCCGGCTCGGGCTGGGCCGGGTGGCGCTGCGCACCGTCCTCATCTGCCTCGTCATCCCGGCAGTGGTCATGGACTCGTCAGGGCGCGGCCTGCACGACCGCGCCGTCGGCTCCGTCGTCGTACGGGCCGGGTCCCGCGCCTGACCGGCGCGCGCCTTTCGGTTGCCCTCTCGGGAGAGCTGACGGACTAGCGCTGGCGGCGGACCTGGCGGGCGCTCGTCGGCATCGGGCCCTTGGGGATCGGCATCGACGATGCCGCGTTGCCCAGGGCATCCAGGCGGCGCCGGATCTCGGTGACCTCGCCTCCGCGCATGTTGCGGGGCAGCTTGCCGAGCGCCTTCTGCAGGTCCTTGAGGGGGACCTGGCCGTCGTCGTTGCCCACCTGGATCTCGTAGATCGGGACCTCGGGGAGCCAGCGGGCGGTGCGCTTGCGCTCGTTGGCCAGGAGCGGGACGACACGGCTGGACGGACCCTCGGACACGAGCACCACGCCCGGCTTGCCCACGACGCGCGTGATGATGTCCTGGCTCTTGTTGACTGCGACGGCAGGGGTCACGAGCCAGTTGCCGCCGCGGAGCGACTGGATGACGGCGGCCGCGGCACCGGGCTGCCCGTCGATCTGCGTGTAGGCGGCCCGCATCGCCCGACGGCTGAACCAGAAGGTGGCGGCCAGCAGGCCCATCGGGAGCGCCAGGATGAGCGCGGTGAGCCAGTTGAGCCACAGGAACAGGGGGACGAAGACGATGAGGAAGGTCGCGAAGAAGATGCCGCCCACCTCGAGGGGGAGCAGCTTGTAGACCTTGGTCGTCATCGACCAGTTCTGGGCGAGGGACGACAGGGTTGTGCGGATGCGACCAGCCATGGGCTGAAGCCTAGTAGGCGGCCGGGTCAGGTCGTGACGACGTGTACGCCCTCGCCTCGAGTCGCGAGGGCCTGCGCGTAGAGGCGGCCGGCCCGGTAGCTGGAGCGCACCAGCGGACCGCTCAGGACCCCGGCGAAGCCCATGCCCGTGGCGACGTCGGCCAGCTCCACGAACTCCTCGGGGCGTACCCACCGCTCGACAGGATGGTGGCGCGGGCTCGGTCGCAGGTACTGGGTGATGGTGACGAGGTCGCAGCCGGCGGTATGCAGGTCCTGCAGCGCCTGGTGCACCTCCTCGATCTCCTCGCCCATGCCGAGGATGAGGTTGCTCTTGGTGACCAGTCCCGCAGCGCGGGCCTGGGTGATGACGTCGAGGCTGCGCTCGTACGTGAAGGCGGGCCGGATGCGCTTGAACAGCCGGGGCACGGTCTCGACGTTGTGGGCGAGCACCTCCGGGGCGGCTGCGAAGACCTCGCCGAGGAGCGCCGGGTTGCCGGAGAAGTCGGGGATCAGCACCTCGACGCCCGTGCCGTCGTTGAGCTCGTGGATCTGGCGGACGGTCTCCGCGTACAGCCAGGCGCCCTCGTCGGGCAGGTCGTCGCGGGCGACGCCCGTGACGGTGGCGTAACGCAGCCCCATCGTGCGCACCGACTCGGCGACCCGGCGCGGCTCGTCGCGGTCCAGCGGCGACGGCTTGCCCGTGTCGATCTGGCAGAAGTCGCAGCGGCGCGTGCACTGCTCGCCGCCGATGAGGAAGGTGGCCTCCCGGTCCTCCCAGCACTCGTAGATGTTGGGGCAGCCGGCCTCCTGGCACACCGTGTGCAGGCCCTCGGCCTTGACCAGGGACGCGATCTCGGTGAACTGCGGACCGGTCTTCAGCCGTGTGCGAATCCACTCGGGCTTGCGCTCGATGGGCACGGCCGCGTTGCGGGCCTCGATGCGCAGCAGCCTGCGTCCGGACGGATCCACCGACACCAGGGGGTCTACCACGCGACGATCCTCTCAAGCAGCCCCTCGACGACGGGCAGCGCCTCCGCGACCGGGACGTCGCGGCCGAGCTCACGGGACAGCGTGGTGACCTCGGCGTCGGTGATACCGCAGGGCACGATGCGGTCGAACCAGGCGAGGTCGTTGTCGCAGTTGAGCGCGAAGCCGTGCATGGTGACGCCCTCGCTGACGCGGATGCCGATGGCCGCGACCTTGCGGTCGGGGCCCCGCTCGTCGGCCGGGACCCAGACCCCGCTGCGCCCCTTGACCTGCGTGGCCGTGACGCCGAGCTGGTCGCAGGCCTCGATGAGCATCCCCTCGATGCGGCGCACATGGGCGACGACGTCCATGGGGCTGGGCAGGCGGACGATCGGGTAGCCGACGAGCTGGCCGGGGCCGTGCCAGGTGATCTTGCCGCCGCGGTCGACGTCGACGACGGGGGTGCCGTCGGTCGGCCGCTCGAAGGGCTCGGTGCGCCGGCCCGCGGTGTAGACGTTCTGGTGCTCGAGCAGCAGGACGGTGTCGGGCTCTCGCCCGGCGACGACATCGGCGTGGACGCGGCGCTGCAGGTCCCACCCGGCCTGGTAGGCGACGCGCATCGGCACCGAAGCCCGGATGCTCGATCCGCAGGGCGGGCGTCGCTGGGGCACTCACGTCCCGACCCTAACCCCTCGTCGAGTGTGCAGGTGTTGGCCGTCGTGCGGCGCCCGAGTGCCCAACGACTGCACGCTCAACGGATCGGCTGTATGCCGAGGTGACGGAGCGCGGCGTCGGCCGCCCGGCGCCCGCTGACCATCGCGCCCTGGATGGATGCAGTGTCGCGGTGGTCGCCCGCAACGAACAGCCACTCGCCGAGGGAGACGGGCTGGCAGGTGTCGAGCGGCGGCAGCATCGCCGGCAGGGCGTACGGGATGGGATACGTGGCGACGTGCTCCCACGTGCGCGTGCCGACGCCGTAGAGCTGGGCGAGGTGGTTGCGCACGGCGCGCTCAGCCTCAACGTCGTCGTGCAGGCCCAGGGCCGACGCGGAGACGAGCGTGCGCCCGCCGGAGGCGTACGCGGGTGCCGCGTGGGTCAGCACGACGGTGTTGATGACGGGACCCCGGGCGGTGCGTCCGTCGACCACCAGCACCGGCTCGCCGCCGGTGAGGATCGCGGGATTGCCGTCGGCCAGGTAGTACCAGGTGGTCACCGGACGGCCCTCGGGCACATGGAGCCCGGGCAGGAGCTCTGCGGCGGCAGGCGGGTCCGTCGCGACTATGACCGCGCGCCCACGGAACTCGCCGGAGTCCGTGCGCACGACGCCGTCGGTGACTGACTGGACCTGCACGCCGCAGTGCACGCTGCCGTGCGGGAGGGCGTCGCGAAGCTGCTCAGGGATCGCCTGCATGCCGTTCGCAGGCACCGACGGCACGCCGTTGACGAAGCTCGTGAGGATCAGGTCCATGAACCGGCGGGACGTCACCAGCCCGTCCTCGAGGAAGACACCGGCGAGGAACGGTCGCACGACGCTGTGCATGAACACGGGATCGACGCCCGCGGAGAGCAATGCCACGTCGGCGGGCATGTCGGGCTCGTCAGCACGACGGGCAGCCGAGTGCCGTGAGGTGCGCCACGCGTAGGAGGCGAACCTCAGCTTGCCGGCGAGGCTGCCCGATCTCGACGAGAGCGCGTCGGGTGCCCATCGCGGCCGCTGCCGCGGATCGGCGAGCCTCGTCGGTCCGCGATCGGTGACCGAGACGACGCCCGGGACGAAGGCCTTGAGGTCGAGCGCCCCGTGGTCCAGGACGCGAGCCGCCTCGGGGTAGGCGGGGTTGTAGAGCTGGAAGCCGCGGTCGAGCAGCAGGCCGTCGACCCGATCGGTGCGGACGCGGCCGCCGACGTCGTCACCCGCCTCCAGCACCACGACGTCGACGCCGTGGATGGACAGCTGCCGCGCCGCAGCGAGGCCGGCCAGGCCGGCTCCGACGATGACGACGTCATGCTGGGCCATGGGCTAGGCGTCCGCCAGCGCGGTGCGGATGGCCGACTCGATGGTCGGGTCCTGGAACACGAAGCCGGAGCGCTCGAGTACGGCCGGGACGACGCGCACCGACCCGAGGACCTCGCTGGAGAACTCCCCGAGCACCGCCTTCAGCGCGAAGGCGGGGGCCGGCAGGATCGTGGGCCGGCCGAGGACCGTGCCCATCACGTGGGTGATCTCGGCGTTGGTCTGCGGATCGGGGCCGGTGAGGTTCACCGGCCCGGCGAGGTGGTCCTGCTCGAGCAGGAACTGCAGCGCGCACACCTCGTCGCGCAGCGAGATCCACGACCAGTACTGACGGCCCGAGCCGAGCTTGCCGCCGACGCCGAGCTTGAACAGCGGGAACATGCGTGCCCACGCCCCTCCGGACTTCGCGACCACGAGGCCAGTGCGGGGATGGACGACGCGGATGCCTGCGCTGGCCGCCGGTCCGGCCGCGGCCTCCCAGGCGCGCACGACATCGGCGAGGAAGCCGGTGCCGGCGGGAGCGGTCTCATCGACGGTGCGATCCCCGGTGTCGCCGTACCAGCCGATGGCGGACGCGGACACCAGGACGCGGGGTTGGGGGTCCAGGGCCAGCATCGCGTTGACGATCGTGTGGGTGCCGTCGACCCGGCTGTCCAGGATCTCGCGCTTGTAGTCGTCGGTCCAGCGGTGATCGCCGACGCCTGCGCCCGCCAGGTGGATGACGCCCTCGACCCCGGCCATGGCTTCGAGGTCGACGGTCCCGGCCTTGGGGTCCCACGTCACCTCGTCGGGCGCCGCTGCCGGCCGCCGCACCAGGCGAACGACCTCATGGCCGACCGAGCGCAGGTGGGGGACCAGGGCGGTGCCGATGAGTCCGGACGCGCCCGTGACAGCAACTCTCATGCCCCTACCCTCTCGCGAGCGGTCACTGCGCGCGAACCGGCATCGGCGCGCAGTGACCGTTCGCGCGCAGTGACCACTCGCGAATCAGAGGCCGAGCTCGGCCTCGAAGGCGGCTTCCTCGAGCCGGGCCTTGATGGCGCCCAGGAAGCGTGCGGCGTCGGCGCCGTCGACGAGCCGGTGGTCGTAGGTCAGCGCCAGGTAGACCATCGACCGGATGGCGATGACGTCCGAGCCCGAGTCGTCCTTGACGACCACCGGGCGCTTGACCACCGCGCCGGTGCCGAGGATCGCCACCTGCGGCTGGTTGATGATCGGGGTGTCGAACAGGGCGCCGCGGCTGCCGGTGTTGGTGACCGTGAACGTGCCGCCGCTGAGCTCGTCAGGGGACAGCTTGTTCGTGCGGGTGCGGTCGGCGAGATCGGCGATCCGGCGGGCGAGGCCGGCGATGTTGAGGTCGCCCGCATCACGGACGACGGGCACCAGCAGGCCGCGCTCGCTGTCCACGGCGACCCCGAGGTGCTCGGCCTCGTGGTACGTGACCGTGCCCTCGTCCATGTTCAGGGTCGCGTTGACCTGCGGGAACTGCTTGAGGGCCTCGACCGAGGCCTTGCAGAAGAACGGCAGGAACGACAGCTTGACGCCCTCGCGGGCCTCGAAGTCGGCCTTCACCCGGTTGCGGAGGTTCGCGATGCGGGTGACGTCGACCTCGACGACCGACGTCAGCTGCGCCGACACCTGCAGCGACTCGACCATGCGCTCGGCGATGACCTTGCGCAGGCGGGTCATCTTCTCGGTGCGCCCGCGCAGCGGTGATGCGGCCGCAGGCGCGACTGTGGTGGCCGAGGGTGCGGCTGCCGGGGCAGCTGCGGCCGGGGCCGCGGCCGCGGGCTTGGCCTTCAGCGCGGCGTCGAGCACGTCGGACTTGCGGATGCGTCCGCCCACGCCGGTGCCGGTGACCGTCGACAGGTCGACCCCGTGCTCCACGGCGAGACGCCGGACGAGTGGGGTCACGTACGCGTCGGCGTTGGCTGACGCCTCGGGTGCGGGTGCCGGGACCGCCGCGGCGGGAGCAGGAGCAGACGCGGCCGGAGCCGGGGCGGGAGCGGACGCGGCCGGAGCCGGGGCGGCAGCGGACGCGGCAGCGCTTGTCGGAGCCGTCGGTACGGGGCTTGCTGCCCTCACTCCTCCCGCCGACTCGGCACCGATGACGCCGAGCTCGGCGCCGACCTCGACGGTGGCGTCCTCGCCCACGGTGATGGCCAGGAGCACGCCGGAGGCGGGTGCGGGGATCTCGGTGTCGACCTTGTCGGTGGACACCTCGAGCAGGGGCTCGTCGGCGACGACGGTGTCGCCCACGGCCTTGAGCCAGCGGGTGACCGTGCCCTCGGTGACGCTCTCGCCCAGTGCCGGCATGAGCACCGGGGTGCTGCCGGCCGCAGCGACAGGTGCGGGGGCGGCGGGAGCCTCGACGATGACCGGCGCGGGTGCCTCGACGATGACCGGGGCGGGTGCCTCGACCACGGGCGCGGATTCGGCGGGTGCCTCGACCACCGGTGCGGCAGGAGCGGCGGGAGCAGGAGTCGCCGGGGCCTCGTCCGAGGTGCCGATGACGCCGAGCTCGGCGCCGACCTCGACGGTGGCGTCCTCGCCCACGGTGATGGACAGGAGCACGCCGGAGGCGGGTGCGGGGATCTCGGTGTCGACCTTGTCGGTGGACACCTCGAGCAGGGGCTCGTCGGCGACGACGGTGTCGCCGACGGCCTTCAGCCAGCGGGTGACCGTGCCCTCGGTGACGCTCTCGCCCAGTGCGGGCATCGTGACGGTGACCGACATCGGTGACGTGCTCCTTAGTCTCGCTGCTGCGTCAGGCGTGGGCGTGCAGGGGCTTGCCGGCCAGGGCGAGGTGAGCCTCGCCCATGGCCTCGTTCTGCGTGGGGTGCGCGTGGATGAGCGTCGCGACGTCCTCCGGATGCGCCTCCCAGTTCACGATCAGCTGGGCCTCGCCGATCTGCTCGCCGATGCGCGAGCCGACCATGTGGATGCCGACGACCGGGCCGTCCTTCTGCTGGACCAGCTTGATGAAGCCGGTCGTCGCCAGGATCTGGCTCTTGCCGTTGCCGCCGAGGTTGTACTCGTAGACGGCGACGTTGTCGCCGAACTGCTCGCGGGCCTGCACCTCGGTGAGGCCGACGCTGGCCACCTCGGGCTCGCAGTAGGTGACCTTGGGGATGTTGACGTCGGCGATGACCGTGGGGTTGAGTCCCGCGATCTCCTCGGCGACGAAGATGCCGTGCTGGAAGCCGCGATGCGCGAGCTGCAGCCCCGGGGTGATGTCGCCCACGGCGAAGACGCCGGGGACGTTGGTGCGCAGGCGCTCGTCGACGAGCACCCAGCCGCGCTCCATGGCCACGCCCTGCTCCTCGAAGCCCATGCCCGACGCGTTCGGCCCGCGGCCGACGGCCACGAGCAGCAGCTCGGCATCGAGCACCTTGCCGTCCTCGAGGGTGACCTGGACGCCGGTGTCGTCCTGGGTCGCCGAGGCGAAGCGGACCCCGAGGCTGAAGGCGATGCCGCGCTTGCGGAAGGCGCGCTCCAGGGCCTTGGAGCAGGCGATGTCCTCGTTGGGAACCAGGTTGGGAAGGGCCTCGACGATGGTGACCTCGGCGCCGAACGACTTCCAGACGCTGGCGAACTCCACGCCGATGACGCCGCCGCCGAGCACGATCACGCTCTTGGGCACGTAGTCGAGGTTGAGGGCCTGATCGGACGTCATGATGCGGCCGCCGATGTCGAGGCCGGGCAGGCTGCGGGCGTACGAGCCGGTGGCCAGCACGACGGTGGTGCCGGTGTACTGCTCGCCGTTCACCTCGACCGTGTTGGGGCCGACGAGGCGCCCCGCGCCCTCGACGAACGTCACGTTGCGGCTCTTCACCAGGCCCTGCAGGCCCTTGTAGAGCCGGCCGACGACGCCGTCGCGGTACTCGTTGACCTTGGGCATGTCGATGCCCTCGAAGGTCGCCCGTACCCCGAACGCTTCGCTCTCCTTGGCGCTGTCGGCCACCTCAGCGGCGTGCAGCAGCGCCTTGGTCGGGATGCACCCGCGGTGGAGGCAGGTCCCGCCGAGCTTGTCCTTGTCGATGAGGATCACGGACTTGCCGAGCTCCGCCGCGCGCAGGGCGCAGGCGTAGCCGCCGCTGCCGCCACCGAGGATGACCAGGTCTGCTTGGGCCACTGTCGCCTACTCCCTACGGGATCGAGTCGTCGCTTGACGGCTCATCCTTCCACCTTTGAGGGGGTGCGGCTAACGGCCCCCACGGACCGGCTCAGGAGCCCCCGACAGCCATCTCCGCGGCGATCTGCACGAACATCCGCACGCCGCTGCCCGTGCCGCCCTTGGGCGTGTAGCCGTAGGCGCCCTTCTCGTTGAACGACGGCCCGGCGATGTCGACGTGCACCCAGGACTGGCCCGAGGGGACGAACTCGCGCAGGAAGACCCCGGCGGACAGCATCCCGCCCATCCGGTCACCGAGGTTGGCGATGTCGGCAGTGCCCGAGTCGAGGCCGGCCCGCAGGTCGTCGGGCAGGGGCATGGGCCACATCGCCTCGCCCGCGGCAGCGGCCGCCTCGCAGACGGCGGCGCGCGCGTCGTCGTCGTTGCCCATGACCCCGGCCGTGCGGGACCCGAGCGCGACCACCGCCGCGCCGGTGAGCGTCGCGATGTCGATGATGAGGTCGGGCTTGTCCTCGGCCGCCATGCCGATGGCGTCGGCCAGGATCAGCCGCCCCTCGGCATCGGTGTTGAGGACCTCGACGGTCGTTCCGCCGTAGATCGTGATGACGTCACCGGGGCGCTGGGCGGTGCCGCTGGGCATGTTCTCGGCGGACGGGACCCAGCCGGTCACGCGGATGGGCAGGGCCAGCTCGGCGATCGCCTTGACGGCGCCGATGACCGCGGCCGCGCCGGCCATGTCGGACTTCATCTCGTCCATGTTGGCGGCCGGCTTGATCGAGATGCCGCCGGTGTCGAAGGTGATGCCCTTGCCGACGAGCGCCAGGTGCCGCGTCGCCCCCTCGGGTGCGTACTCCAGCCGAGTGAGCCGCGGGGCGTTGGCCGATCCCTGGCCGACGGCCAGGATGCCGCCGCAGCCGTCGCGGACGAGGTCGAGCTCGTCCCAGATCGTGACGTCGACGGGGAGGCCATCGACGGCGAGCACCGCGGCGGCGGCGAGCACCGACGGGGGCAGGGCGTTCGGCGGGGTGTTGACGAGGTCGCGGGTCAGGTTGACGGCCGCGGCGACCGAGGCGACCTCCTTGACGGCCTGCTTCTGCTCGGGCGTGGCCGCAGCCGCGAGCAGGACGGTGATGGAGTGCACCGGCGCCTTGCGGTCCTTCTTCGAGGCGCTCCGGAAGGACACGTAGTCGTAGGCGCTCATGAGGGCGGCGATGGACACCGTGAGCAGCGCGTCGTCGTCGGCGAGCGGGAGCGCGAGAGCGATCCTCCTCGTGCCTGCCAGGCTGCGGACCGCATCGCCGACCGCGCGTCGCACGGACTCCGGATCGGCCTGCTTGGCCGCGTCGCCGAGGCCCAGGCCGACGACCACGGGGGCCTTGAGCCCGCCGCCGCCGGGGATGCGGGTGACCTCGCCGGCCTTGCCGGTCGCACCGACCGCAGTGAACGCCTCCGTGAGCTTCGTCCGTGCCGCCGCGGTCAGGCCGGGCGCGATGACCTCGGCCTTCTTGCCTCGGGCGGGGGCGAGGGCCACGACGAGGGCGTCGGTGACCATGGCGGCGGGCTTGGTGTCGGCGAGGGCGATGCGCGCGGTGGGGGTCTGGGTCATGCTCGAACCCTAATCGCGGCGTGCGCGGAATGTGGCAGGGTCCGGCGCACTACGGTCATCCCGTGACCGAGCTGAAGACGACCCCCCTGCACTCGCGGCACGTGGCCGCCGGTGCCAAGACCGCTGACTTCGGGGGCTGGGACATGCCCATCGAGTACGCCGGCGTCGTGGCCGAGCACACGGCCGTCCGGAACGCCGTCGGCCTGTTCGACGTGTCCCACATGGGCAAGGTGGCCGTGTACGGAGAGGGGGCTGTGGCGTTCCTCAACTCCGTCCTGGCCAATGACCTGGATCGCATCCAGGCGGGGCAGGCGCAGTACTCCATGCTGTGCAACGCCGACGGTGGCGTCATCGACGACCTGATCGTCTACCGATGGTCGGATGACGGTGCGTACGTGATACCGAACGCGTCCAACGCTGCGACCGTGGTCGCCACCCTGGCCAGTCTGGCCCCGGCCGGCGTCACCGTCGACGACCAGCACCTGACGCACGGGATCATCGCCGTGCAGGGACCCCGCAGTGCGGAGCTCATCCGGGCGATGGGGCTGCCGGCCGAGCACGACTACATGTCGATGGCGATGGCGCGCTGGCAGGAGGCACCGGTCGTCGTGTGCCGTACGGGCTACACCGGCGAGCACGGCTACGAGCTCGTCGCGCCGAACGAGATCCTCGGCGGCCTGTGGGACGCACTCCTCCTGACGGGGGCGGATCTCGGCGTCGTTCCCGCCGGCCTGGGCGCCCGCGACACCCTGCGCACGGAGATGGGCTATCCGCTCCACGGGCAGGACATCAGCCCGACCATCACGCCGGTGGAGGCCCTGATCGGCTGGGCCGTCGGCTGGGACAAGCCCGAGTTCGCGGGCCGCGAGGCGCTCGTCGCCCAGCGGGCGGCCGCCCCGCAGCGGCGGCTGCGCGGCCTGCTCGCCCTCGACCGTGGCATCCCGCGCCCGCACATGGCCGTGCACCGCGACTCCCTCGACGGCGCCGTGGTCGGCGAGGTCACCAGTGGCACGTTCTCGCCGACCCTCAAGCAGGGGATCGGCCTTGCGCTGCTCGACGCCTCGATCGCGGTCGACGACGAGGTGGTCGTGGACGTGCGCGGACGTGCGTCGCGCTTCCGCGTGGTCAAGCCCCCGTTCGTCCAGCCCAGCACGCGCTGAGCCGGGTGGACGCCCCCGCCCACGCGTGCCGGCGTCAGGTCAGGAGAGCAGCGCGAGCAGCGCGAGCGTTGCCTCGGCGCCGCGGCCGGCGTCGTCGCTGAGGCCGAGCGGCAGCCCCGCGGCCAGGTCGATGCGCTCCATCGCGGCCTCGCGGCCGGGGTCCGGCGAGTCGCTCCCTGCCCGCCACCAGCCCTTGGCGCGGATGCAGATCCGGTCGGCGACGAGTGCCGCCGCAAGCTCGTCGGTGCCGTCGACCAGGCACCCGGTGCGTCGGGCCGCTGCGCCGAGCAGGACGCCGACCACGAGGGCGATCCCCGGGGCGTCGAGCGACTCCAGGAGGGCGAGGGGCTCGCCGCGATGCTCGACTGAGCTCGCCGCGCGGTCGCGCACGGCGGCACAGCCGGCCATCCACTCGCGGTCGGTCATGCCGACCGGCTGGGCCAGGACGGCCGACGCCTCCTTGCGGGTCAGCAGGGCGATGACCGTTCGAGCGGCCTCGGCGTCGCGCGGCCCCACCCGGGGCACCAGGAGCGTCGCGCCGGAGTCGATCGCCCGGTCGGCTGCATCGAGACCGGCGAGGACCGCGTCGGGGACGGAGTCCGGCGCGATCGGGTCGAGCACGGTGGCGCTCAGCGGTGCCCCTGCCGAGACCGTGCTCCACCAGTGGGCCAGGTCGGCGAGGGCGCCGGTCACGTCGGGGGGAGTCTCCTCTGCCGAGCTCTCGGGAACGGCGATGCGCTCGACCACGGCCGCGAGCCTGGGAGCCCATGGGTCGCCGTGGTGACCCGGCGGGCCTGACGGATCCTCGCTCACGGCACTCCTCGGTCAGGGAACGGCGACCAGTATGACGAGCACCGCCGCCGTGGTGAGCTCGGCCGTGGCCCCGAGCACGTCGCCGGTGATGCCCCCGAGGCGTCGGCGAGCGGTGCGAACGACCACCGCGGCCGCCAGCACTCCGCCGAGCACCGCTCCGCCCGTCGCGAGTCCGGCGCCGAGGCCGTGCTCCCGGCCGACGGCGGCGGTAGCCAGCGCCAGCCAGACGAGGGCGACCACGAGCCCGCCCGCCCGCGGCACGCTCCCGGCGACGACGGCACCGAGCCCGTCGGGCCGGGCCGCGGGGATGCCGCGCAGGCAGGCGAGGGTCACGGCGAGCCGGCCGGTGACGACCGCGATGACGATGCTTCCTGCTCCTGCCCCCCGGTCCAGCAGGTCCGCGAGGGCGGCGACCTGCACGAGCACGACGAGGACGAGCGTCGCGACGCCGAAGGGCCCGATGTCCGACCGCCGCGCGATGGCGAGGGCATCCGCCGCGGGGCGGCCGCTGCCCAGCGCATCGGCGGTGTCGGCGAGGCCGTCGAGGTGGAGGGCGCGCGTGAGCCACGCGAGGGCGGCCACGGCGAGCACGGCCCCGAGCAGTCCGCCGACAGGGGTGACGTTGACGAGAACCTGGGCGGGCACGCCGATGACGAGGGCGAGGAGCAGCCCCACGAGCGGGGCCAGCAGCATCGCCCGGCCCGCAACGCGGCGATCGACGGTCCGTGGCGCGGGGACGGGGATCCGCGTGAGGGTGCCGATCGCCAGGCGCAGGGAGTCAGGCATCGCCCGTGGCCTTGCCTGCATCGTCGCGGTCCGACACCCCGGCGCTGTCGAAGGTTGCCATCTGCGCCAGCGTCGCCGCCGCGGCGTTGAGGAGGGGGACGGCCAGGAGGGCACCCGTGCCCTCGCCGAGGCGCAGGTCGAGGTCCAGCAGGGGAGCGAGCCCGAGGCTCGCGAGGGCGAGCTGCGAGGCGGGCTCGGTCGACCGGTGGCCGGCGACCCACCAGGCGCGTGAGCCGGGGGCTATGCGCTCGGCCACGAGGGCCGCGCTGCACGAGACGATCCCGTCGAGGATGACGGGCAGCCCGCGCCCGGCGGCACGGTGGAGGTAGCCCGTCATCGCCGCGATGTCGGGGCTGCCGACGCGGGCGAGCAGGAGGAGTGGATCGTCCAGGGCGCCCATGCCGCGCGCCAAGGCCGCGGAGACGGCGTCGCGCTTGCGCTGCAGCGTGCTGTCGTCGATGCCGGTGCCGCGACCCGTGACGGTGTCGGCCGAGTGGTCGGTCAGCAGTCCGATCAGCGTGGCGGCCGGCGTGGTGTTGCCGATCCCCATGTCGCCCGCGATGAGCACGTCCGCACCGGCATCGGCGGCCTCGTCCGCCAGCCTGGCACCGAGCGCGAACGCGGACGACGCCTCATCGAGCGTCATCGCGTCCTCGCGGTCGATGGACCCGCAGCCACGCCGGATCCGGTGGGCGCCGATGGCCGGATCGATGCCGTCGAGGTACGACGGGTCCGCGTCGACGCTGACGTCGACGACCCGGACGGTGGCGCCGACCTGCCGCGCGAGCACGTTGGCCGCTGCGCCGCCGGTTGAGAAGTTGGCCACCATCTGCGCGGTGACCTCAGGCGGGTACGCCGACGTGGCCGCGGTGCGCGCGACGCCGTGGTCGCCGGCGAAGATCACGAGCGCGGGCCTGGTGAACGGCACGGGCGGGCACTGGCCCTGCACGGCGCACATCCAGGCCGATGCGTCCTCGAGCCGTCCGAGCGCACCGGCCGGCTTGGTCAGCCTGGCCTGGCGGGCCGCACCCGCCGCGGCGGCGGCCGCGTCAGGGGGTCGCGGTGAGTCCGGGGGCCGGACCGGTTCAACGGGCATGCGGGAGCACCCCTCTCGCGGGGGAGAGCGGGACGGCCATGCCGGCGACGACGAGGGTCGTCCCATGGCAGGCGGCCGCCACCTGGACGTTCAGGATCCCCAGGAGGTCGCGGAAGAGCCGACCCGACGCCGTGGCGGGCACCACCCCCATGCCCACCTCGTTCGTGACCAGCACCACCTCGGCAGCGCAGTGCTCCAGTGCGGCGACGAGGGTGTCGATCCGCGCGGCTGCGTCTGCGCGGACCTCGTCGGCCAGTCCGTCGTCGGCTCGCTGCCATGCGCCGAGCTCGTCGAGCTGCGCCGTCAGCCACAGCGCGAGGCAGTCGACCAGGACGACGGTGCCGGCCGGCGCGGCGGCGAGCACCCCGGCGACGTCGGTGGACTCGACGGTCGTCCAGTGCGCGGGTCGCCGCTCGCGATGGACGGCTACCCGGTGCCGCCATTCGGCGTCGTCCGGGCGGTCGCCCGAGGTGGCGACGTAGGTGACGACGTCATGGGCTGCCGCGAGGCGTTCGGCCAGTGCCGACTTGCCGGACCGGGCCCCGCCGGTGACGAGGTGCCGCCGGGCCAGCCCGCCACCCGGCCTCGCGGTGTCGATCACGTCGAGGTCGCCGACGAGGACGACGCCCATCGCGGCGAGCCGTTCGCGCAGGACGGGAGCGGGCGGATTGTGGTGGCTCAGGTGCGTGGCCGCGACGACCGTCGACGCGGTGACGGCCCCGCACTCGCGCAGGGAGCGCAGGACGCCGGGCAGGCTGGCGAGGTCGAGGTGTCCGGTGCCGTGGTCCGCCTTGTCGCCGAACGTCTCGTCGATCAGGACGACCGCGACGGGCTCGTCGAGGAGCGCTGTGGTGGCATTCGGCAGCGGGCCCGTGTCGGTGGCATAGAGCAGGCGGTCGCCGTCAGGCCCGGTGACCGCGAATAGCAGCGCCTCCGCGGCCATGACGTCGCCGTCGCCGTGAGCGTGCTGGGCGGGCAGCGCCTGTACCGCGTAGGCGCCGCCGGCGGTCGTGAGCTCGACGCGCTCACCGGGCGCGACGACGTGCAGCTCGACCATCGAGTCCGGGCCGACCCAGTCGCGGCAGAGGTCCATCGCCCGCGGCGGACCCCACACGTGCAGGGTCGTCCGGGGCGAGGTCCATCGGCGCGTCAGCAGGAAGGCGGGGTGGAGGTGGTCGGGGTGGCCGTGCGTGATGAGCACGTGCTCGACGCGCTGCAGCGACACGCCGGCCGCTGCCGGCAGGTGCGGGGTGGTCGGTCCGCAGTCGATGAGGAGGCACTCGTCGACCAGTGCCGAGCTCGGCGCCCGAGAGCGACCTGCATCCCGCTCGGCCGCGCATGACCCGCAGCCGCAGAAGGGGTTGGGCCAGCCGTCCGCCGATCCCGTTCCGAGGAGGGTGATGCGCATCGTCAGGCCCTGCCGTCCGTCGGCTGGAACTCGACTGGCGCGTCGAACGCCGCCTTGCGCGACATGCGCCGCAGCGCCAGCAGCACCGGCCGCCCGGCAACGAGGATCAGGACCACGGTCAGCACGGCACGCGGGATGTCGTATCCGAGCGACGTGATCAGGCAGAAGCGCAGCCAGGCCAGCAGGTTCTCGCCCATGGGTGCACCCGCCGCGAAGGCGATCTGCTCCGGCAGTCCGGTCGTGAACGGCCAGAACCACAGGTTGAGCAGGAAGCCGTACGCGATGCAGGCGACGGCCCCGTACCCGGCCAGCATCAGCAGCTCGCGGCGCCCCTGCGCCCGGGGCAGCAGGCCGGCGCCGAGCCCCACCCAGGCGGCACCCAGCATCTGGAAGGGCAGCCACGGGCCCACGCCTCCCGTCAGGAGGGCCGAGGCGAACAGGGAGATCGAGCCGAGGCAGAAGCCGAAGCCGGGCCCGAGGGCTCGTCCGCCCAGGATCAGGACCACCCAGATCGGCTCGATCCCCGCCGTGCCGCCGCCGAGCGGGCGCAGCGCGGCGATGACGGCGCTCAGCACTCCGAGCATTGCGATGGACTTGGCATCCATGCCGCCGTCGTTGACCTGCGACAGCACGACGAGCAGGAGCAGCGGCACGACGATCGCGAAGACCAGCGGCGCGTCGGTCGCGTGCGCGACGGCAGCGGACTCCGGCGCCGCGACGAGCGGCCAGATGAAGGCGATCAGCCCGACCAGCGAGGCGAGCGCGATCGAGAGGCGTGACGACGGGCCGAGTCGCACGGCGCGCGCGGTCGGCGCCGGGACGGCCGTGGACGGCACGGTGATCGTCATCCCGTGGCCTCCGTCGTCGGCTTCGACGCGATCAGCCCGATGGCCGCGTCGATGGGGGCATGCGCACGGAAGAGCGCGGCGGACACGTCGTCCACGGTCAGCCAGGGCTCGGGGGACAGGATCTTCGCCACCTGGGGGCGAACATCGGCGAGGACGTCACCACATGGCTGGTCGGCCCGTCGGCTACCACCTCGCCCTCGGCGAGGATGACGACGCGGTGGGCGACCTCCGCCACGAGCTCGACATCGTGGGTGGCGAGCACCACGGCATGCCCCGCGGCCGCGAGGTCGGACAGCACGCGGGCGAGGCGCGCCTTCGTGGGGTAGTCCAGGCCCCGCGTCGGCTCGTCGAGGAGCAGCAGCGGCGGTCGCGCCGCGAGGATCACGCAGAGGACGAGGAGCAGTCGCTGGCCCTCCGACAGATCGCGGGGATGCGTCGCGTCCAGGATGTCGGGGGCCATGAGCGCGAGCAGGGCGCGCGTGGTGCCCGGGTCGCAGCGGGCATCGCGGTCCGCGGCGCGGCACTCGTCGGCAACGGTCGTGGACTCGAGCAGGTCGCCCGGCTCCTGCGGCACGAGCCCCACGGACTGGAGCAGGTCGACGCCGGACAGCGCCGCCGGGTCGTGGCCGTTCACGCGCACCGTCCCGGTCGCCTTCGGCCCCACCCCGACCATGGCATTGAGCAGCGTGGACTTGCCCGCGCCGTTGCGGCCCATCAGTGCGACGATCTCGCCCTCCGTGACCTCCATCGACACCCGGTTCAGGGCCGCCCGCCCTCCGTACCGCACGACGAGGTCCTCGGTCGTGGCGAGCGCGCGCACCTGCTCGCGCACGGGCCGCAGATGCGGGGTCCGGCCGACCAGCAGGTCCCTCAGCGGTCCGGCCGCGCGCCGCGCGTCACGGACCGACAGCGGCAGCGGCCGCCAGCCCGCCAGCCGGCCGAGCTCCACCACGGGCGGGGCGATGGGCGCGCTCCGCATCACCTCGGCGGGCGACCCGCTGCGGACGGGCTGATCCCCTCCGGGCACGATCACGATCTGGTCGGCGTACTGCACGACGCGCTCGAGACGGTGCTCGGCCATCACGACCGTGACGCCGAGGTCGTGCACGAGCCGCTGCAGAGCGGCGAGCACCTCCTCCGCGGCACCCGGGTCCAGCGCCGACGTCGGCTCGTCGAGGACCAGCACGCGCGGATGCGCGGCGAGGACTGCCCCGATCGCCACGCGCTGGCGCTGTCCGCCGGAGAGGGAGCGCAGCGGCCGCTGCCGGATGTCGGCCAGCCCCAGGAGGTCCAGCGTCTCCTCGACCCGCCGTCGCATGACGTCCGGCGCGATCCCGAGGCACTCCATGCCGTAGGCAAGCTCGTCCTCCACGGTGTCCGTGACGAAGCCGCTCATCGGGTCCTGCGGCACGACCCCGACGAGGTCGGCGAGCTCGCGCGGAGGGTGCTGCGCGGTGTCGCGTCCGTCGACGACGACCCGACCGGCGAGAGTCCCGCCGGTGAAGTGCGGCACCAGGCCGTTGATCGCCCGCAGGAGCGTCGTCTTGCCGCTCCCCGTGCGGCCGACCACCAGCACGAGCTCGCCCTCGGGGATGCGCAGGTTGACGTGGGCGAGTGCGGGCGTGGCGGCCCCGGGGTAGGTGATCGTCACATCGTCGAAAAGGATCATGCAGCCGCCTCCAGGGTCGCGTGCCCGGCAGGTGCGCGACGCACGGGCCGTGCCGTCAAGGGCAGCGGCGGCGCGGTCAGCGCCGGTGTCGTGGCAAGGAGCGCCGCAACGATGCTGACGAGCGGCAGCTGCGGCCAGGTGGGCGGATCGACGACGGCCGTCAGCCCGGTGACGCCCAGCCACGCGGCCCCCGCGACCAGCAGCGCCGCGGCGACTCCGGCACCGGCGACCAACCACTCCGGCAGGAGCCAGGGGTCGGGACGGTAGCGCGTGCGCACCGTGGCCCGCCCCGCCAGCACCATGCCCGCGATGGCGACCCCGACCCCGAGCACGAGCATCGGCAGCCCAAGCGCGACCGGCGAGTCGGCCGACACCAGGCCGAACACGCCGATGCAGGCCGCGACCAGGCCGCCGAGGAGCAGCGTCGACACGATGCGCCGCCGGCGTGCGGGCACGTCGCCGCGGCGCCCGTAGCCGCGCGAGTCCATGGCGGCCGCGAGCATCACGGACCGCTCCAGCGCACCCTCGAGCACCGGGACAGCCGACGCGGCGATCGCCCGGGGCCCGGTCGTCTGGCGGCCCCGCAGTCGACGCGCGGTGGTGAGGCGGTCGACGTCGGCGACCAGCTGCGGCGTGAAGGTCAGGGCGACGACCACGCTGACCCCGAGCTCGTACAGCGCTGCCGGCACGGACTTGAGCAGCCTGGTGGGGGAGGCCAGCGAGTTCGCCGCGCCGACGCAGATGAGGATCGTCGCGAGCCGCAGGCCGTCGTAGAAGGCCAGGAGCAGTGACTCGAGGGTGACGTCGCCGCCGAGGCGCACGCCCGCGAGCCAGTCCGGTAGGCCGATCCCGGGGAGCCCGACGAGCACCGTCGTTCCGAGGGACGCACCGAACAGCACCTGCACGGCCACGCGCACGACGATGACGATGACGCCGAGCCGCAGGAAGAAGCCGAACGACCTGGCCCACGGGGCGTCCGGCTTCCGCGCGCTCACCACGACGAACGCGGCACCGATGAGGAGGGCGAGGATGAGGGGATTCGTGGTCCGGCTCGCGGCGGCGGCCATGCCCAGGGCCCACAGCCACCAGGCACCCGGGTGCAGCCAGCGCGGGTCCGTCGTCATGCTCGGCTGCGCCCCGGAACCGGTGCCACCCGAACGCCGCGCCGCCGATGAGAAGCGCCGCGACCAGGAGCGTCGCGACCGGCGAGCCGCCGCCGGTTCCGCTGCTGCCGTCGGGGCCTGCCGGCAGGCCGGTGACCGACGGCAGCGGTGACGGGGTGGGGTCGGCGGCCGCGGCCTGGGCGAGCAGGGTCGCGGCCTCGTCGTCGTCGAGCACGACGGCGCACTCACGTGCGGGGTAGTCGGCGATGGCGCACACGAGGCCGTCGTCCGTTCGCACCGTCGCCACGGAACGCAGCACGTCATAGCCCGTCGCGTCGGGCTCGACGACGACGCAGGTCGCGACGGGGTCGGGCGGGGTCTCGCCCTGGGGTGCCAGGCCCGCCGGTCCGGGGTCGATGACGAGCGCGACCCGCTTACTGTCGAGCTGGACCGGCGTGGAGCCGCAGATGTCGGCGAAGTCGGGAGCGGTCGCCGGCGCGTCCTCGGGACTGGCCGACTCCGTGCTGACCGCGAAGGACCAGCCCTCGACGGCCCCGTCGGCGGGCACCGACGTCCCCGGCCCCTGCGTGCCGAAGGTCCAGGCGGTGGCGCCCACGGGGCCCTGCCAGTACGTCCAGTAGCGGTAGGCGGCTGCCTGCGCGGGGGAGGCGACGAGGACGATCGCCACGACGGCCGCTGCCAGGGCAGCGGCCGCGCGGACGGTCGTCCTCGTCATCGTCGGGCTACTTGCGGATCGACGCGTTGAGCGTGCGCACGAGGTCGAGGCCGCCGAAGGAGGTCGCCTTGCCGCCCGTCGCCTCCGCCACCATGAGGAGCAGTCCCGCGGCGCCCGGGCTCGTGCCGTCGCCCGTGACGAAAGCGGTGGCGTTCGACTTCAGCGTGGCGGTCGCCTTCGCCACCGCGGTGCGGCCCTGTCCGGCGGCGACGAGACCCAGCACCGCGGTGGCGGTGTTCGAGTAGTCGGCGCCTGACCCGAGCGACGACGGCAGCGCCCCGGTCCGGGCGAGGGCGCGGGCGAGGTAGCTCACGGCCTTCGCCCTGGGGGTGTTGGCGCAGGGGGCGCCGACGGCGAGCGGCCGCGGACCGGTGATCGGCATCGGCCCGACGAGGCCGACGAGGCCCTGCGCGCTGGCGGAGCCGTCGACCTTGCTGCCCGCCTGGTAGGCGAACCCGCCTCCGTCGGCGCAGGAACCGGCGACGGTGCCGAGGAAGCGCGCCGCCTTCCGGTAGGCCGGAATGCGAGTGGAGGGCGCCTGCGTCAGGATGCCGGACAGGGACAGGCCCGTGGAGTTGGCGTCCGAGGTGCCGCCCGAGTAGTAGGGCCAGCCACCGTCGGGGTTCTGCTGGCGGCGCAGCCAGGTACCGGCCGCCGCTGCAGCATCGACCACCGTGGCGCGCGTGGCAGCCGGGACGCGTACGCCGCTGTCGTCGAGGGCCATCAGGGCCATCAGCGCGGTCGCGGTCGAGTTGGTGTCCGGCCCGGTGAAGGTGACCGGGTCCGAGGCGGCGCAGGGCTGGGTGAGGTCGGCACGATAGGCCTGGAAGGAGCCGTCCGCGCACTGCTGGCCCAGCAGCCATGTGATCGCCGAGCGCGGCGGCGCGATGTCGTTGGCGGCCAGGCCCATGATGGCCAGCGACTGGCGGAAGACTCCGTCGTAGGTGGGGTCGGCCGCGCCGTACAGGCCGACTGTGGGACTGGGTGCGGCCGTCGCTGCGGGCGCGGCGGCAATGGTGGTGGCAAGGGTCGCGGCGATGGCGGCGGCGACCAGGGTGCGGCGGATGCCGACCGTGGGGGTCATGGATTCCTCAGGGTGAGCGGTGCCGGACCGGTGGGCACCGGTCCCCTGAGACCGCAGATCCCCGGTGCTGATCGCACGCGGGGACGGTCGGGTGGAGACCCGAGCTCCCGTCCCGTTACCTCGACGGATGGAGCCGCTCGCGTTCGCCAGGTGCTCCGACTCACCCCAAGAAGGGGAACACGGTTGCGGGACAGCGCCGGGATCTCACCGGACTTCCCCTGGACGTCGAACGAGTGGATTCAGTTGTGTGGTCGCATCCGACCACGCCCGCGGGGGCGGTGTCAAAGGGTGGCGGCTACTCGGGCTGGAGGCTCATCGGGCCGTAGGCGACCCGATCGTCCTCGAGCAGGCTGACCTGCTCGACGCCGCCGTCCAGCAGCTCCTGCCACGACTCGCCGATCCACGTCTCGGCGTCGGCCTGGGTCGGGAATCCCTGCGAGCGCTCGGGCTGTCCGGCCGGCGTCGTGCCGTCGGCCGCCTCGTACTGCCAGGTCCACGGCATGTCGTCAGTCCTTCGGGGTCTTCGGAGCGCCGCCACGGCGGACGCGCGGTGGGGGCAGGCGCAGGCGGCGCAGCTGGAGCGTGCGCAGCATGGCGTAGAGGGTGATGCCCTTGCGATCCGCCTTGTCCGGGAACTGCTCCTTCGCCCGCCGGTTGAGGGTGACCAGCAGCAGGAGCGTGTCGACGGCGATGACGGCGGTGAAGGCGAAGAAGGCGATCGAGACGAACGACTGGATCGCCGCGTTGCGGATGAAGCCCAGGACGAGGACGGCCACCGCGACGAAGATGAAGAACTCCGCGACGGTGAAACGTGAGTCCACGAAGTCCCGGGTGAAGGCGCGGGCCGGGCCCTTGTCGCGGGCCGGCAGGTAGCGCTCGTCGCCAGCCATCATGGCTGCGCGGCTGCGGGACCGCTCCTCGCGGTCGCGCTCGCGCGCGGCGGCCTTGGCGGCCTTGGGGTCCTTGGGGATCTTCACCTGCTGCTTGCGGGCGGCCTCGGCCTCCCGGCGGCTCGGCGTGGGGCGGCCCTTGGGCGCGCGCGGGTCCACGTCGTCGGTGAGGGGAGCGGAGGGCTCCTCGGGCAGGGGCGATTGCTTGCGTCCGAACATGATCAGCGAGCCTAGTCGGTGCGACCCGGAGGCCCTCCGCCTAGGCTGTATGGAGGCCGACGACGAAAGGTGCCCCTCTCATGGGTCTGTGGCAGCGCTTCACCCTGATCTTCAAGTCCAAGGCGAACAAGGCGCTCGACAAGGCCGAGGACCCCCGGGAGACCCTCGACTACTCGTACGAGAAGCAGCTCGAGCTGCTCCAGAAGGTGCGCCGTGGCGTTGCCGATGTGGCCACGAGCCGCAAGCGCCTCGAGCTGCAGATCCAGGGCCTGGCCCAGCAGGAGGCCAAGCTCGAGGAGCAGGCGCGGGCTGCCCTCGCCGGCGGCCGCGAGGACCTGGCCCGCGAGGCGCTCACCCGTCGCAGCGGCCTGCACCAGCAGATCGCCGACCTGCAGTCCCAGCTCGCCACCCTGCAGGAGCAGGAGGAGAAGCTGACGGCAGCCGCACAGCAGCTGCAGACCAAGGTCGAGGCCTTCCGCACGAAGAAGGAGACCATCAAGGCCACCTACTCCGCGGCGGAGGCAACGACCAAGATCAACGAGGCCTTCGCCGGCATCTCCGACGAGCTGGGCGACGTCGGCCTCGCCGTGCAGCGCGCCGAGGACAAGACGGCGCAGATGCAGGCACGCGCCGGGGCCATCGACGAGCTCGTCGCATCGGGTGCGCTCACCGACGTCTCCAGCATGGGCAAGGACAACATCACCGTCGAGCTCGAGCGCATGGCCAGCGAGAACGACGTGAACGCCCAGCTCGAGGCGATGAAGCGTGAGCTGTCGCCGGGTGCCGCGAAGCCGGAGATCGAAGGCTAGGCGGCTGATGGCACGTACGCGGTACGGCACCGACCGGGGCCTCTCCGCCCGGATGGCCGGGACGATGTTCGGCCTCGGCCTGCTCTACGTCGTCCTCGCCGCCGTCCTCATCTCGTTCGGCGTGAACGCCTGGTTCGTGCTGATCATCAGCGGCGGCCTGCTGTTCGGGCAGTGGTGGTTCTCCGACACCATGGCGATGGCCGCGATGAAGGCCGTCGTGGTCACGCCCGAGCAGGCGCCTCAGCTGCACGCCGTCGTCGATCGCATCTGTGCGATGGCCGACATGGAGAAGCCCCGCGTGGGCATCGCCGAGAACGACGTCCCCAACGCCTTCGCGACCGGACGGTCGCCCAAACGGTCCGTCATCGTGGTGACCACGGGGCTGCTCAAGCGCCTCGACCAGGAGGAGCTCGAGGGCGTGCTGGCCCACGAGCTCTCCCACGTCGCGCACCGCGACGTGACCGTCATGGCCATCGCGTCGTTCACGGCGATCCTCGCCGGCTTCATGACCCGGAGCGTCATGTGGAGCGGCTTGGGGCGCAACCGGGACCAGAACACCGCGGTGATGTTCCTGGTCATCACGCTGGTCAGCGTCGTCGTGTACTTCCTGTCCTACGTCCTCATGCGGGCGCTGTCGCGCTACCGCGAGCTCGGTGCCGACCGTGGTGCCGCGCTGCTGACGGGGAAGCCGTCGGCGCTCGCGCGGGCGCTCCAGAAGATCTCCGGGGAGATGGCGTCCATCCCGACCCGCGACCTGCGCCAGATGGAGCCGGTGAGCTCCTTCGCGTTCGCCCCGGCGCTGGCCGGCAAGGGCGGCGGCTTCAGCCTCGAGTCGATCATGTCGACCCACCCGTCGCTGGAGAAGCGCCTCGAGCAGCTCGCCAAGATCTCCGCCGAGCTCGGCGAGCGCTAGGCGTGGGCTTCCTCGACGCGATGCTCGGTCGAAAGAAGGCCGTCCGGCCGAACCTTGATGCGCTCTTCGCGCTCCCGAACGCCGCCATCACGCTGCAGGTCAGCCTCGACATGATGCCCACCGGGCGCGGGTCCGTCGCGTTCCGTGCCCCCGAGGGTCGGGCGTTCGCCGACGTCGAGGACGAGGTCCGACGACTGCTCGACGCCGACGGCGGACCGCCGGTGCGTGCGGAGCAGGACGAGTTCGGCTTCACCTGGCTGGTGGTCACGAGCGACCCGGTCGACCTGCCGTCGGTGGTCACCGACCTGCACGCCGTGAACACCTCGCTCGTCGAGGCCGGGTTCGGCCCGCAGCTGCTGTGCTCGCTGGTGTCGTTCCGTGGTCCGCAGGACGAGGCGCTCGCGATGGTCTACCTGTACAAGCGCGGCACCTTCTACCCCTTCGCCCCGGGGGCCGGGGACGCGCAGCAGCGCGACAACGTGCTCGAGCTTCGGGTGCGTGACCTCCTGGCCGGCGAGCTGCCGGTCGAGGCGGACATGACACGGTGGTTCGCCGTCTGGGGAGCCCCCGGGTTGTAGGTGAGGCCGCTCGTCAGGCAGGGATCGGGAACTCCTGCACGAGGCGGAAGTTGTTGCCGGACGGGTCGCGGAAGCCCACGTCGATGCCGTACGGCTGCTGCGTCGGCTCGCCGATGAACTCGACGCCCCGGGCGACGAGCTCGTGGTAGTCACGCCAGCAGTCGTCGGTCCCGAAGAAGACCGTGCCGGCGAACCCCTTGGCCATGAGCTCGCGGACATCGTCCGCCGTCGCGTCGTCCATCACCGGCTGGCCGGGGATCGCCATCAGCGAGATGGTCACGTCGTCCTGGCCGGGAGGGCTCACTGTCAGCCAGCGGAAGTTGCCCATCTCCGCCATGGTGACATCGGCGCGCACCTGGAACCCGAGCCGGTTCGTGTAGTAGTCCAGGGCCGCGTCCTGGTCGTGCACCCACAGTTGAGCGGTCGAGATACGCATGTCGGGATCCTCCATCAGTCCGTCGGGTGGTCGGCCCTGCGAGGCTAGGCGGGAGAAGGCCTCGCCGTCTTCTCCATTCGTGCTGACTGGTCCGCGGCCCCTCGAACGGGTCGCGCGTAGGCGCGGATGACGCAGGTGGGCAGGCGCGCATGGACGATGGCCGGCGGGTGGGTCGAACGGTAGGCGGTCGGCGACATCCCGTACGTGGAGGTGAACGACGTCGTGAACGATCCGACGCCCTGGAGCCCGACGGCCAGGCAGATCTCAGCCACCGAGCGGTCGGTGTTCCGCAGCAGCTCGCAGGCACGCTCGAGGCGGCGACTGAGCAGGTAGGCGTGCGGTGAGACCCCGAACGCACGCCGGAACTCACGGCTGAAGTGCGCAGATGACAGGTTCGCCGCCCTCGCGAGGTCGCCGACGGTGAGCGGCTCGCCGTAGCGTGCGTCCGCGAGGTCCTTCGCGCGGACGAGGTGGCGAACCGCTGGCACCGAGGCCACGCGGTCAGTCGGCCTTCGCGTTCGGGCCCGGCAGGGCCAGCATGCGGTCCAGCGCGACCTTCGCCCAGTGGGCGGTGTCGGGCTCGACCTCGATGCGGTTGACAACGGTGCCAGAGGCGAGCGACTCGAGCGCCCAGACCAGGTGCGGCAGGTCGATGCGGTTCATCGTCGAGCAGTAGCAGACAGTGCGATCCAGGTAGACGATCTCCTTGTCGGGATTGGCCAGGGCCAGTCGCTTGACGAGGTTCAGTTCGGTGCCGATGGCCCACGCGCTGCCGGGCTCGGCCGCGGTGACGGTGGCGATGATCTTCTCCGTCGAGCCGACGACGTCCGCCTTCTCGACGACGTCGTAGGCGCACTCGGGATGGACGATCACCGTGACGCCGGGGACGCGTTCGCGCACCTCGTCGACGCAGTCGGGGGTGAACCGGCCGTGCACCGAGCAGTGCCCCTTCCACAGGATGACCTTCGCGGCGCGGAGTTGCTCGACGGTGAGTCCACCCATGGGACGGTTCGGGTTGTAGACGACGCATTCGTCGAGCGACAGCCCGAGGTCGCGGACCGCGGTGTTGCGGCCGAGATGCTGGTCCGGGAGGAAGAGCACCTTGTCGCCCTGCTCGAACGCCCACTGCAGGCTGCGCTCGGCGTTGCTCGACGTGCAGACGGCGCCTCCGTGCCGGCCGGTGAAGGCCTTGATGGCGGCGGTCGAGTTCATGTAGGTGATGGGGACGGTGACGTCAGCGACGCCCGCATCGACGAGTGCCTGCCAGCAGTCCTCGACCTGTCCGATCGCGGCCATGTCCGCCATGGAGCAGCCGGCCGCGAGGTCGGGGAGGATGACCTGCTGGTCGGCGGAGGTCAGGATGTCAGCGCTCTCCGCCATGAAGTGCACCCCGGCGAACACGATGAACTCGGCCTCCGGGTGGGCGGCGGCCTGCTGGGCGAGCTTGAAGGAGTCGCCCGTGACGTCGGCGAAGGCGATGACCTCGTCACGCTGGTAGTGGTGGCCGAGGACGAACACGCGATCGCCGAGCGCGGCCTTGGCGGCCGAGGCGCGCGCGACCAGATCCGGGTCGGACGGGGCGGGCAGGTCGCCCGGGCAGTCGACGCCCTTCTCGCTGTCGGGGTCGGCGCCGTGCCCGAGCAGGAGGAGCGCCAGGGGCGAGGGCTGGGGTTCGGTGAACGTGTTCGCCATGGCAGAAGTGTCGCACCCGAGGGAGGGACGGTTATTCGCGGAGATGCCCGGAGTATGAGAGCGTAGGGAATACGCCGAGCCCGGTCGGGGTTGTGGCGGGAAATCAGACCGCTGAAAGGGATCGCACATGTCGGCAGACACCACCACCACCGAAGCCCCCGTGACCGACGGCATCCTGCTGACCGAGGTTGCCGCGTCCAAGGTGAAGGCCCTGCTGGAGTCCGAGGGTCGTGACGATCTCGCCCTGCGCGTCGCCGTGCAGCCGGGCGGCTGCTCCGGTCTGCGCTACCAGCTGTTCTTCGACGACCGCAGCCTCGACGGCGATGTCGTGAAGGACTTCGGCGGCGTCGGCGTCGTCACCGACCGCATGAGTGCGCCCTACCTGAGCGGCGCGACCATCGACTTCGTCGACACCATCGAGAAGCAGGGCTTCACCATCGACAACCCGAACGCCACGGGCTCCTGCGCCTGCGGAGACTCCTTCCACTGAACTGACCGTCAGCCACGGCCCGGACTCGCGATAGGGTCCGGGCCGTGGCTGTCCTCATCACCGGGTCCATCGCGACCGATCACCTCATGACCTTCCCGGGCCGGTTCTCGGACTCGCTCGTGGCCGACAAGCTGGACAAGATCTCGCTGTCCTTCCTCGTGGAGGAGCTTGAGGTGCGGCGAGGGGGAGTCGCCCCCAACATCGCCTTCGGGATGGGCTGCCTGGGGCTGCGACCCGTCCTCGTCGGCGCCGTCGGCCCGGACTTCGCCGACTACGAGTCCTGGCTGCAGCGGCACAACGTCGACACGAGCGGCGTGCGCGTCTCCGAGTCGCGTCACACGGCCCGGTTCGTCTGCACCACCGACTCCGAGCAGAACCAGATCGCCTCCTTCTACCCCGGGGCCATGTCCGAGGCGCGCAACATCGAGCTGCGCCCGGTCGTCGACCGAGTCGGCAAGGCCGAGGTCGTGCTCATCGGCGCCAACGACCCTGAGGCCATGCTCCGGCACACCGAGGAGTGCCAGTTCCGCGGCTACCCGTTCGCGGCCGACCCCTCCCAGCAGCTGGCGCGCATGGACGGCGAGGAGATCAAGCCCCTCATCGAGGGCGCGACCTACCTGTTCACCAACGAGTACGAGTCGGCGCTCATCGAGCAGAAGACCGGCTGGACGTCCGCGGACATCGCGGGGATGGTCCAGACCCGGGTGACCACCCTGGGCCCCGACGGTGCGCGCGTGGAGCGGCGCGGCGAGGCCCCCGTGACCGTCAAGGTCGCCGAGGAGGACCGGAAGGCCGATCCGACGGGGGTGGGCGACGCCTTCCGCGCCGGGTACCTGTCCGGCCAGGCTTGGGGCCTGTCGGACGAGCGGTCCGCGCAGCTGGGGGCCCTGCTGGCCACCTACGTGATCGAGACGATCGGCACGCAGGAGTACGAGCTGGCCCGCACGCACTTCCTCGAGCGCATGGCGCGCACCTACGGTGACGACGCGGCGGCTGACGTCGAGCCGCACGTGGTCTGCCCGCGTCCCTGATCCCTCCTCACCGTGGCGCAGCTCCCCGCACCCTCCCGGTGGGACCTGCCTGACCCTGCGGACGCTGATCCCGGCGAGGACGTCGTGGCCGTCGGGGCAGACCTGGACGTGTCGACGGTCTTCGCCGCCTACTGCCGCGGCCTGTTCCCCATGCACCTGTCGACCGGCGAGCTCGCCTGGTGGTCGCCCGACCCCAGGGGCGTCCTGCCGCTCGACGGGCTGCGGGTGACGCGTTCGCTGGCCAAGTCCGTCCGCCGATTCGACGTCACCATCGACCGCGCCTTCACCGACGTGATGCGCGAGTGCGGGGACGAGGGCCGCGAGTCGGGCTGGATCACCGCGGAGTTCATCGACACCTACACCCGGCTGCACGAGATGGGCTGGGCCCACTCGGTGGAGGTGTGGCGCGACGACGTGCTCGTCGGGGGGCTCTACGGGATCGAGATCGGCGGCCTGTTCGCGGGGGAGTCGATGTTCCATCGCGAACGGGACGCATCCAAGGTCGCGCTCGTCGCGCTCGTCCAGACGCTGCGTGCGGGCGGTGGCCCTCGGCTCCTGGACGTCCAGTGGTGCACCGACCACCTCGCCTCCCTCGGAGCCGTGGAGATCCCGCGGCCCGAGTACCTGCGCCGGCTGGACGAGGCCCTGGCCCTGCCGCCGTGCCTAGGCTCCTGACCGCGCGGCCGCGAGTGCGTCAGGTAGGGCCTTGACGAAGTCCGTGACCGTCTCCTCGGCGCAGCCGTAGGGGAGCGACACCCGGACGGACGCGTCCGGCACCAGGCCCATCGCCGCGAGGACCTGGCTCGGCATGCGGGTGTCGGACGTGCAGGCCGAGCCGCTGGCCACGCTGAATCCGCGCCTGTCGAGCTCGTGCACGACCGTCTCGCCGGTCACCCCGGCGCAGGTGAAGGTGACGATGTGCGGAAGTCGGTCGACAGGGTCGCCGACCACCTCGATGCCCTCGGCGAGCCGGGGGAGCTCGAGGCGGATGTGCTCGGTGAGGCCGAAGAGCCGATCCGCCTCGGCCATGACGTGCGGGGCGAGGTACTCCAGCGCGGTGGCCGCGGCAGCGGCACCGGCGATGTCGGGGAAGCCGTTGACCCAGCCCCGATCGGGGTTCTCGTCCGGCGTCCAGCGGACGGCGGACCGCACGGCGAGCACCCCGACGCCGGCCGGGCCGCCCCAGTCGCGGGCGGACGCCGCGAGGACGTCCCAGTCGGTCGGGACGGGTCCTCTCCCGATGACCTGGACGGCGTGCACGAGGAGGGGTACGCCGGCCGCCTTGGCGACGGCGGCCACCTCGGCGAGTGGCTGGCGGGTGCCGACCTCGCCGTTGGCCGCCTGGACGCAGACGAGGTCGGCCGGGGCGGCCAGGGCCCGGGTCAGCGCGGCGAGGTCGAGGCGGCCGGCGCGGTCGACCGGGACGGACTCGACGACCGTGCCCCAACGGTCCGCCGGACTCGCGACGGCCAGGCTCTCCACGGCGCTGATGACCGCGCGCCCCGTCCGGCCGCGCGCCAGGAGGCCCTGGATGGCGACTGCCGCGGCGGTGGGGCCGGAGGACGTGAGGAAGACCTCCTCGGGCCGGACGCCCAGGCTGGTGGCGATGCTCGCGCGCGCCGCATCGAGGACGAGGCCAGCCCGGCGGCCGGCGTGGTGCAGCCGGGCAGGATCGCTCCAGGCCTGCTCTGCTGCCGCCAGCCAGGCCTGCCGGGCCGCCGGCAGCAGCGGCTGCCCGGCCACCGCGTCCAGGTACCCGGCCGGGGGTCGGGGAGCCGGCTCGGGGAGTGCTCCCTCGGGGGGCTGGACCGTCACGGAAGGCACGGTAGTCGCCCTCAGGGACGAGCCCGGTTCCGCCTCGTGGGGCCGCCCACATTCGGGGCACCGGGTGCGCTAGTCTGCCGACGTCCACCGACCTAGGAAGGCGATCCGTGCGGCATTCGAGCCAGGTGATCACCGCGGGAGCACCCCGTGTCCAGCAGGGCAGGTTGCGCAGGCGTGTGCGCGCTGCCGCCATCGGTGTCGGCGTCCTCGCCGTGACGCTCACGGCGTCAGGCTGCACCGCCAACGAGGTCTTCTTCCTCGACCTGCCCGACCCCGCCACCAAGGAGGCGGCGATCACGCAGAACCTCTGGCAGGGGTCGTGGATCGCCGCTTGGATCGTCGGGCTGGTCACGTGGGCGCTCATGCTCTGGGCCGCCGTGGCCTACCGCCGCCGTCACCGCGACGAGGTGCCCGAGCAGACCAAGTACAACGTCCCGCTCGAGATCCTCTACACGGTCATCCCGCTCATCATGATCCTCGGCCTGTTCTGGTTCACGGCGCGGGACCAGAGCGAGATCCTCGCGGTCAGCAACGATCAGGACCAGACCGTCAACGTGGTCGGCTTCCGCTGGAACTGGGGCTTCAACTACCTCGACGAGGACGCCTACGCGATCGGCTCGCCCAACCTGCCGGCCGAGCTCGTCCTGCCTGTGGGGGAGAAGATCCGGTTCGAGCTCACCTCTCCTGACGTCATCCACTCCTTCTGGGTCCCCGCGTTCCTGTTCAAGATGGACGTCATCCCCGGCAAGACCAACGTCTTCGAGCTGACGCCCGACAAGGTCGGCACCTACGCGGGCAAGTGCGCCGAGTTGTGCGGCGTGGACCACGCCCGCATGCTGTTCAACGTCCGCGTGGTGGAGCGGGCCGAGTTCGACACGTACATCGCCGACCTCAAGGCCCGGGGCCAGAGCGGCCTGCTCGACACCGGGATGAGCAATGATCAGGGCCAGATGCCCGATGAGAGGACGACATGACGATTCTGAGCGACCGCGTCATCCCCTCGGATCCGGCGCCGTCCGCCCCGCCCGCGAGGAAGAAGCGCAGCCTCGGCGCAGCGATCGTGAACTGGGTCACGTCCACAGACCACAAGACGATCGGCTACCTGTACATCGTCACGGCGACCATCTGGTTCTTCGTCGCCGGCCTGATGGCCCTGGCGATCCGCGCCGAGCTCGCCGTCCCTGGCCTTCAGTTCGTCTCGCTCGAGCAGTACAACCAGCTGTTCACGATGCACGGAACGATCATGCTGTTCCTGTTCGCGACGCCGCTGTTCGTCGGCTTCGGCAACGTGATCATGCCGCTGCAGATCGGTGCCCCCGACGTCGCCTTCCCGCGGCTGAACATGCTCGGCTACTGGCTGTTCTTCTTCGGCGGCATCACCGCTGCACTCGGGTTCCTCACCCCCGGTGGCGCGGCAGCGTTCGGCTGGTTCGCCTATGCGCCGCTGAGCAACGCGGTCTACTCACCCGAGGTGGGCGGCGACCTGTGGCTGCTCGGCCTGGCGATGGGCGGCCTGGGCACGATCCTCGGCTCGGTCAACTTCGTGACCACGATCTTCTGCATGCGCGCTCCCGGCATGACCATGTTCCGGATGCCCATCTTCACCTGGACGATCTTCGTCACCAGCATCCTGGTCCTCCTGTGCTTCCCCGTTCTTGCCGCGGCCCTCGCGATGGCGTTCATCGACCGGGAGTACGGCGCGCTCGTCTTCGCGCCCGAGAACGGCGGCGCCATGCTCTGGCAGCACCTGTTCTGGTTCTTCGGGCATCCGGAGGTCTACATCCTGGCGTTGCCCTTCTTCGGCATCGCCAGCGAGATCATCCCCGTCTTCTCGCGCAAGCCGATCTTCGGCTACAAGGGACTCGTCTTCGCGACCTTGGCCATCGGCGCGCTCTCGATGGCCGTCTGGGCCCACCACCTGTACGTCACCGGCTCGGTGTACCTGCCCTACTTCGCCATCATGACGATGCTCATCGCGGTGCCCACCGGCGTGAAGTTCTTCAACTGGATCGGCACCATGTGGAAGGGCTCCGTCTCCTTCGACACTCCGATGCTGTGGACGATGGGCTTCCTCATCACCTTCCTCTTCGGCGGGCTCACCGGAATCATCCTGTCCTCGCCCCCCCTGGACTTCCACGTGTCGGACAGCTACTTCGTGGTCGCGCACTTCCACTACACGGTGTTCGGCACGGTCGTGTTCATGTTCTTCGCGGGCCTGTACTTCTGGTGGCCCAAGATGACCGGTCGCATGCTCGACGAGAAGCTGGGCAAGATCCACTTCTGGCTGCTGTTCGTCGGGTTCCAGGTCACGTTCCTGATCCAGCACTGGCTGGGTGTCCAGGGCATGCCGCGCCGCTACGGCGACTACCTGCCGGCCGATGACTTCCAGCTGTTCAACGAGATCTCGACGGTCGGGGCCGCGATGCTCGGCGTGTCGACGCTGTTCTTCATCTGGAACGTCCTCAAGACGTGGCGATCGGCTCCCAAGGTGACCGTCGACGACCCGTGGGGCTGGGGCGGCTCGCTGGAGTGGGCGACCTCCTGCCCGCCCCCGCGGCACAACTTCGTCTCCCTGCCCAAGATCCGCTCGGAGCGGCCGGCGTTCGACCTGCACCACCCGGAGCTCGCGCCTCCCGGCGTGCACCCGGTCGCGGCGTCCACCGCTCCCACCTCGGTCGAGGGGGGCCAGGCGTGAAGATCGAAGGCCTGATCTTCGCCCTCGGGGCGGCGTTCTTCACCGTCATCGCGGGGATCTACTGGTACGTCTCCCGGGACCCGATCGGCACCACGGCCCTCGCCCTCTGCGGCGCGCTGGCCTTCCTCGTCGCCTTCTACGTCCTCTACACGTCCAAGCGGGTCTACCCGCGCCCGGAGGACCGGCTGGACGCCGATATCGATGAAGCCGATCCGGAGTACGGGTTCTTCAGCCCGCACTCGTGGTGGCCGCTCCCGGTAGCGTTCGGGGCGTTCGTCACGGCGCTGGGGCTGATCTTCGCGGTGTGGGTCATCGTGCTCGGCGTGACCATCCTCATGCTGGCCCTCATCGGCTGGATGTTCGAGTACTACCGCGGCGACTTCGCCCAGTAGCCGGACTCCGCTCGCCCGCCACGCTGTCCGCTGGCGGGAACTGGTCCGGCGACGACGTACCCTTACCCTTGAGCATCGTCGTCCCGCCTGACCGTAGGAGTCCGTCCGTGACCGTCCCCGCCCGGAGGCTCGCCCTCGGCATGGGGATCGCCGTGCTCGGCCTGAGCGCCTGCACCCCCGTCGCCAGCGTGGACTTCCGGACCGTCGTGCCGTCCGAGCAGTCACGAGCGACCATCGCCGCGCAGCCCTCGGGCGAGAGGAAGGTCGACCCGGGTCAGCGCATCACCGTGACGGCCACCGACGGCCAGCTGGCCGATGTCACCGTGATGGGCCCGAAGGGCCTGGTCAAGGGCGACCTGTCCGCCGATGGCACCGTCTGGACCGCCAAGAGGTCCAACCTGGGCTTCGGCGCCACGTACACGGTGGAGGCGACGGCGGTCGACCCCCGTGGCGTGCCCACCACTACGAGCGACGCCTTCCGCACGCTCGAGCCCAAGGCGCTGTTCACCGCTGCCGTGTCGCCTCGCGAGGAGGCCACCGTCGGAGTCGGCATGCCGATCTCGGTGACCTTCGACCGCGAGATCAAGAACCGTGCCGAGGTGGAGCAGGCCCTGACGGTCTACACCCCGACCCCCATCGAGGGGGCCTGGTCGTGGAGCAGCCCGAGCCAGGTGCAGTTCCGGCCCAAGGACTACTGGCCCGCGAACATCGACGTCACCGTCGACCTCGACCTCAAGGGCGTCGAGGCGGCCAAGCGGGTCTACGGCGAGAGGAACACGTCCACGACCTTCACGATCGGCCCTCGCATGATCACCCAGGTCGACGCCCAGTCGCACACGGCCAAGGTGTTCCGCGACGGCGAGCGCGTCCGGGTCATGCCGATCACCACGGGCAAGACCGGCTTCGAGACTAGGTCCGGAGTGAAGGTCGTCGTCAGCAAGGAGCGCACCCGCCTCATGGACGCCGCCACCGGCGGCACCGAGGAGAGCGACCCTGAGTACTACCGGCTCGAGGTCGAGTACGCGATGCGGGTGACGTACTCCGGTGAGTTCCTCCATGCCGCACCGTGGTCCGTGGGCTCCCAGGGGTACGCCAACGTCAGCCACGGCTGCGTGGGGATGAGCACGGCCAACGCGCAGTGGCTCTACGACATGACCAACGTGGGCGACGTCGTCGAGGTGACGGGCACGAGCAACCCGCAGAACCTCGGCAACGGCATCACGGTGTGGAACGAGCGCTGGAAGGAGTGGCTGGCCGATTCCGCGACCGGCCCGGTCCTGACCGTGGCTGCCCCGGCCTCGTCCCAGAGCGATGCCGCCAACCCCTCTGACGCGCCTCAGGACGACGCTGAGGGCACCGTCGACGGCACCACGCTCCCAGGGGACCCTCAGGTCGCTGAGGCGTCCTACGGCCGCTGAGGTGGGCGCTGTACGGACCGCGCAGCCGGACGATCGAGCCGCGGTCCTCACGACCATCGTCGCGGCGTTCGCCGACGATCCGTGCTGGACGTATCTGCTGGGTTCGGACTATCCCCGGCTGGCGCCCCTGTTCGCCGGCGCTCTCTTCGACCAGCGGGTCGGGGAGGGGACCGTGTGGATGTGCCCCGGTGCCGGCTCGGTCGCCCTGTGGGACCGGCCCGGTGCGTCGCACGACCATGGTCGCGACGGCCATTGGGCTGCGTTCGATCGAGCGGCAGGACCGGGTCCCACCGCGCGCGTCGCGGCCTACGACGCCGCCCTGGCGGCCGCTTCCCCCGCGGCACCCTTCTGGTACTTGGGCGTGCTGGCGACGCATCCGGAACGATGGGGGACCGGCCTGGCCACGGCCGTGATCGAGCCGGGCCTGGCCAGCGCCGATCAGGACGGTCTCGTGTGCTGCCTGGAGACCTCGACCCTCGCGAACCGCGACTTCTACGTGCGTCGAGGATTCACGCAGGCGGTACCGGTGCCCCTGGACGGCGGGCCCCCGACGTGGTGGATGACCCGCCCCGCGCGGGGCTGACAACGACGAAGGCCCCGGTCCAGCGGACCGGGGCCTTCGTGCTGCGTGCTCAGTGCTGCGAGCGCTCCTGCTCGACCTGCTCGGCGTTCGTCTCGGCCATGCCGGGGTGGTGCAGGACCCCGCCGTGTCCGCGGTTGATCACGTCAGCGTCCTCGTAGGCGTGCAGGGGAGCCTCGATCGCGGCGTCGTGACCGGCGTGGTGCTGGCCGGCCTCGATCTCTTCCATCGACGGCATCGGGATGTTGTCGGCGTAGAAGAAGGTGCTCAGCTTGTGTCGCATCGACTGCCAGCGGTAGTGCTTGTTGCGCACCCCGTCGGCGTCCGTCTTCTCCGGCGCCGGCAGCGGTGCGTAGTCGGTCTTGGAGGTGATGACGGCCATGTCCTTGACGGACAGCGGCTGGTGCACCTCGATGAACTCGCCATGCGGGAGTCGCAGGACACGCCCCGACTCGTATCCGTGGAGGAGCTTCGCGTTGTCGCGCCGCTGGAGACCGAGGCACGTGCGGCGCGTCACCACGAACACGATCGGCGGGATGACGAACAGGGTCACCCGCAGGAACCAGATGATCGAGTTGATCGACAGGTCGAACGCGACCGCGATGATGTCGTTGGCGCCGCCGACCCAGAGCAGCAGGTAGAACGAGATCGCCATCATGCCCAGTGCTGTGCGAGTCGGCGCGTTGCGGGGACGGTCGAGCAGGTTGTGCTCCCGCTTGTCGCCGGTGACCCACGCCTCGATGAACGGGTAGAGGGCCAGCACGGTGAACAGGATCCCCGGCAGGATCATCGCCGGTATGAGGATGTTCCAGGAGATGGTGAAGCCGAAGGCGGACGTCTCCCAGTTCGGCATGGTGCGCAGGGCGCCGTCGAGGAAGCCGATGTACCAGTCAGGCTGGGAGCCCGCGGACACCTGGTCGGGCATGTAGGGGCCGAAGATCCAGATCGGGTTGATCGTCACCAGGCCGCCGATGAGGGCGACGATGCCGAAGACGATGAAGAAGAAGCCGCCTGCCTTGGCCATGTAGACCGGCAGCAGCGGGTAGCCGACGACGTTGTCGTTGTTGCGGCCCGGACCGGGGAACTGGGTGTGCTTCTGCGTCCACACGAGCATGAGGTGCGCAGTGACGAGGCCGAGGATCAGGCCCGGGATGAGCAGGATGTGCACGCCGTAGAGGCGTGAGATGAAGTCGGTGCCGGGGAACTCGCCACCGAACAGCAGGAACGCAGCCCAGGTGCCGACGACGGGAACGGCCTGCATGATGCCGCGCGCGATCTGCAGGCCGGTGCCGGACAGCAGGTCATCGGGGAGGGAGTAGCCAGAGAAGCCCGCGAGGAGGGCCAGCGTCGTGAGGGCCACGCCGATGAGCCAGTTGAACTCGCGGGGCTTGCGGAACGCGCCGGTGAAGAAGACGCGGAACATGTGGACGGCCATGGCCGCGATGAAGATGAGCGCCGACCAGTGGTGCATCTGGCGCAGGAGGAGCCCGCCGCGGATGTCGAACGAGATGTCGAGCGTGGACGCGTACGCCTCGGACATCTTGATGCCCTGGAGGGGCACGTAGGACCCGTCGTAGATGACCTCGATCATCGACGGCTTGTAGAACAGCGTCAGGAAGACACCGGTCAGCAGTACGACGATGAAGCTGTACAGGGCGATCTCGCCGAGCATGAACGACCAGTGGTCGGGGAAGACCTTGCCCAGGTTGCGGGACAGGAACTTGTTGCTGCCGATGCGCTTGTCGACGTAGGTCGCCGTGGCGCCGCCAGCCTTCTCGATGGGGCTCGTGGTGGTCATCCGCGCTCCCAGAAACTCGGTCCGACAGGTTCAGCGAAGTCCGACATCGCCACCAGGTAGCCTTCCTCGTCCACGCCGATCGGCAACTGGGGCATCCGCCGCGCCGCCGGGCCGAAGACCACGTTGCCGGCATCGGCCAGGTCGAACGTCGACTGGTGGCAGGGGCACAGCAGGTGATGGGTGCGCTGCTCGTACAGGGCGATGGGGCAGCCCACGTGGGTGCAGATCTTCGAGTAGGCGAGGATCCCCTGGTAGTCCCAGCCGTCGCCCTGCTGGGCGCGGATCTCGTCCGGATCCATCCGGACGAGGATGATCGCCGCCTTGCCGCGGGCGTTGAGGTTGCCCTCGGCCTCCTCGACCTCGCGCAGGTCCTCGGGGATGCCCGAGATGAGGCCGCCCACGGGCAGGTCCTCGGGCTTGACCGGTCCGTAGGTGCCGTCCGAGACGATGCGCGACCCTGCGGTCCAGATGGTGGTGGACAGGATGTCGGCGGGGGACAGGTTCTCCTCCGCCTCCAGGGGCGTGGGGACCCACATGTCCTTGAGCATCACCACGAGGGGGATCGGGAACAGCACGAGGGCGCCGATGAGCGTGCGGCGGATGAGCTTGAAGCGGGCGAACCCGGACTCGTCCTTGCCGCGCTCGTAGTTGGCCGCCGCCTCGCGCGTGGCGCCGGCCGGCGACACCTGGTCGTGGCGCTGCTGGACGACCTCCACGTCGGGCATGAGCTTCTTGGCCCACTGGATCGCGCCGGCCCCGATGAGGAAGATGGCCGCGCCCATCGTGAAGCCCAGCGCGACGGTGCTGGCACCGACCTCGCCGAAGACCGGGATGTAGACGACCGTCGTCTTGTCGATGCCGACGTAGGCGACGACGAAGAGCACGACGAACAGCATCGACAGCAGGAACATCGAGGCCACCTGCCGCTCCGCGCGCCGGGCTGCCTTGGGGTCGGTGTCGGCGGCCCGGAGCCGATGCGGCACATCGGCGACGGGGGAGTGCCCCAGCTTGGCCGGAGCGGGCGATTCGGAGTGGCCCTGCTTGGGCGAGATGTCGGTCATCGCGACTTGATTCCGATCCAGACGGCCGCGGCGATCAGGGCGGCGAACACGGCGAGGAAGAGGAACACGGTCTCCGTGACCGGGCCGAAGCGGCCCAGGTTCAGGCCACCGGGGCTGGGAGCCTGCTGCAGCTCCTTGATGTACGCGATGATCTCCTGCTTCTGCTCCGTCGGCAGCTGGGCGTCGCTGAAGACCGGCATGTTCTGCGGCCCGGTCAGCATCGCCTGGTAGATGGTCTTGGCGGAGGAGCCCATGAGGTTCGGGGCGTACTTGCCCTGGGTGAGGGCGCCCCCCTGGCCGGCGGCCTGATGGCACTGGGCGCAGTTGATCCGGAACAGCTCGCCACCGAGGGCGATGTCCGCGTCGGCGTAGTCGAGCTGCTCGGCGGTCGGGATGGCCGGGCCCGGAGCCAGGGTGGCGATGTAGGCCGCCATCGCCGCGATGTCCTCCTCGGGGTACACGTTCTCCTTCGTGGGCGCCTGTGCGCCCGGTGCCGCGAGCGGCATGCGTCCGGTGGAGACCTGGAAGTCGACCGCGGCGGCGCCGACGCCGACGAGGGTCGGGCCGGACGCCGTGCCCTGGGCCTCGAGTCCGTGGCACGACGAGCAGCCCTCGAGGTAGAGCTGCCGGCCCGCCTCGACCTGGGTCTCGGTGCCGACGGCGATGGCCGCCTCCGCAGGCTGGACGCTGGCGACTGCGGCGTAGCCGCCACCCACCACGGCCAGGGCGCCGATCAACAACGTGGATGCCACGATCGGGCTTCGCCGTCGTGCGGCCAGGAACTTCACTCTCGCCGAACCTCTCTGCCGAGTAGAGCCGTCTGCTGGAACCGTGCGGTTACTTGAGGATGTAGATCATGAAGAACAGGGCGATCCACACCACGTCGACGAAGTGCCAGTAGTACGACGTGACGATCGCCCGGGTGGCCTGGTCGTGAGTGAAGCGCTTGGCGACGTAGGTGGTGGCCAGCACGAAGAGGAACGCGATGAGGCCGCCCGTCACGTGCAGGCCGTGGAACCCGGTCGTCAGGTAGAACGCGGTGCCGTACGCGTTGGACGAGAGCGTCAGGCCCTCCTGCACGAGGGTGACGTACTCGGTCACCTGGCCCGCGATGAAGAACGAGCCCATGAGGAAGGTGATGATGAACCAGCGGCGCAGCCCCTTGACGTCCCCGCGCTCCGCGGCGAACACGCCGAGCTGGCAGGTGACGCTGGACAGGACCAGGACGGTCGTGTTGACGCTGGCGAACGGGATGTTCAGCAGCTGCGTCTCCTGGGCCCACAGCTCGGGGTTGACGGCGCGGAGCGTGAAGTACATCGCGAACAGGGCCGCGAAGAACATCAGCTCACTGGACAGCCAGACGATGGTGCCGACGGCGACCATGTTGGGCCGGTTCGCCGGCGCATGGGCATAGGCCTGGGGGACTGTCGTTGCGTTCGCCACGGGGGGAGTCTGGCAGATAGAGCGGCCGGTTTCACCGTGACCCCCCGATCCGTTTTGGTCACATTGCAGGAGCGCCGTGAACGGTGGCTAGAGTGTGCCGCGTGGAGCACGAAGAGACCCTCGAGCCGACCCTGGACGAGCACGACGCCTGGTCGCACGACGAGGCCCCGGAGCCCGAGCCTGAGCCCACCCTGAGGGTGCTGGTGTACAGCGACGACCGCACCACCCGGCAGCAGGTGCGCGCCGCCCTCGGCCGGCGCCCGGCCGCCGACCTGCCGGCCCTGGAGTACGTCGAGGTGGCAACCCCGCCCATCGTCATCAGCCAGGTCGACAAGGGCGGTTTCGACCTGCTCATCCTCGATGGCGAGGCGTCTCCGGCCGGAGGCATGGGGATCTGCCGTCAGCTGAAGGACGAGATCTACCGCTGCCCGCCGATCCTCGTGCTGGTCGGGCGTCCGCAGGATGCCTGGCTGGCCACCTGGTCGCGCGCCGACGGGGTCGTCGCGCACCCCATCGACGCCATCGCCCTCGCCAGGACCGTCACGAAGATCCTGCGTCCCCGCGTTCCCGTCACGTCGTCCTCCTGACTCCTACTGTGGCCGATCCCCAGCCGGGCGCCACCGGCACCTGGCCCGCCGTCCTGACCCGCCTGCTCGACCGGCACGACCTGTCGCCGGCCGAGGCCGCCTGGGCGATGGAGCAGGTCCTCAGCGGCTCGGCGACGTCCGCCCAGCTGGCCGCGTTCGTGGTCTCGCTGCGGGCCAAGGGGGAGTCAGCCGCCGAGGTCGATGCGCTGGTGGGCGTCATGCTCGAGCACGCCCGGCTGCTCGACTTCGGCCCCGATGGCGCTCCGGTAGCCCTCGACGTCGTCGGCACGGGTGGCGATGGCGCCCACACCGTCAACATCTCGACCATGTCGGCGCTCGTGTGCGCGGCGGCGGGAGCACCCGTCATCAAGCACGGCAACCGGGCAGCCTCGTCCGCCACGGGGACCGCCGACGTGCTGGAGCACCTCGGCGTCGCGATCGACCTCGGTCCCGAGGGGGTCGTCGCGTGCGTCCAGCGGGTCGGCATCGGCTTCTGCTTCGCCCAGACGCACCATCCGGCCATGCGGCATGCGGGCCCCACGCGTCGCGAGCTGGGCGTGCCCACGGTGTTCAACATCCTCGGACCCCTGACCAACCCGGGCGGGGCACCGTCCGCCCTCATCGGCTGCGCCAACGCCACGTTGGCGCCGGTGATGGCCGACGTCCTCCACCGCCGCGGGGTGCGCGCCCTGGTCGTCCGCGGCGAGGACGGGCTGGACGAGATCTCGACCGCCGCCCCGACGCGGGTGTGGGACGCCACCACCGGGCCAGTCGCTCCTGGCATCCTCGATGCGGCCGACCTCGGCGTCGGGCGCACCGATCCCGAGCTGCTCCGTGGTGGGGACAGCGCCCGCAACGCGGAGCTGCTGCTCGCGGCACTGGGAGCCGGGACGCCGACCGGGCCGGACGCCGATCGGGTCGCGGCCATCCGGGATGCGGTGGCGGTGAACGCCTCGGCGGCCATGGTCGCCCATGCCGCGGCCGTGACGGCCGCCTCGGGGCTGGCACCCGACGGACGCGACCTGACGACTCGGGTCGGGGCGCAGCTGCCGCTCATTCGCGGGGTCATGGCGGCCGGAGCCGCGCTCGACGTGCTGACCGGATGGGTCGCCGTGAGCCGGGAGCTGCGGGGCTGATGCTCAGGCGCTGACCATGCGGGTCACCGCGACGGCGTCGACCGGCCCGCGCGGCCGGCTCGCGGCGGCAACCGTCGTGTGGTCGTGGGTGCCGTGCCATGCCTCGTGCGTGGACCGGCGCACCTCGCCCAGCAGCTGGACGAGGTCGCCACCGCAGAGGCGCGGCAGGGCGAGACCGGTCGACGAGCGCACGAGCCGCACCCCCTCGGTGTCCAGCCACGCCAGCAGCTCCTGCGCCTCCTCGGTGAGGCCGGCGGGGGCCGGTGCCGTGGCCGGATCCACGTGCTCCCCGCTGGCGATCAGCGCATCGACCGCTGGCCGCGGGTCGACGCCCGGTGCCGCATGGGCCGCCCCCGCCAGCCGTCCGAACCGCATCAGGTGGATGTCCCAGCCGTGATCGGCGGTCGGCCGGGCGGCCACGAGCTCGGGCTCGGCGGCCAGCATGGACAGGCGGTGCGTGCGCAGGCTCGCGCTGCTGAGCTGCGCCAGCCGCTCGCGCCACAGGGCCGCCTCCTCGTAACGCTCCTCGTCCGCAAGCCGGGCCATGCGCTCGACGACCACGGTGACGGCCGTGCTGAGGTCGCCGGAGAGGGCGTCGCGCAGTCGGTCGACAGCGTCGTCGTAGGCCTCGCGGTCGCCGGCCGAGGAGCACGGGGCCAGGCATCGTCCGAGCTCGGCGAGGGCGCACCCCGGGGAGAGCTGTCGGGGTCGTCGGGCGATACGGCTCGTGCAGGTGCGGACCGGGTGCGCCAGCAGCAGGGCCTCGGCGGCCGCCTCGGCGGCGTGCCGTGAGCCGAACGGCCCGAGGTAGCGGGCCCCGTCGCCGGTGTCGTCCGCGACGGTGCGGACCTGCGCGAGGCGAGGCGCCGGCTCGACGGTGAGCTTGAGCCAGATCTGGGACTCGGGGCGGCGCGAGCGCTGGTTGTACCGGGGCTTGTGCGCCGCGATGAGCCTGAGCTCGCGCACGCGAGCCTCGAGCACGGTGGCGCACACGATGGGCGTGACCCGCTCGGCGATGCGGACCATCTCGGCCATGCGCCGGCGCTGCTCGGACGCCGTGAAGTAGCTGCGGACCCGGGTGCGGATGCTCCGCGAGGTGCCCACGTAGAGAGGCGTGCCCTGGGCGTCCTCGAAGACGTATACGCCGGGGGCGTCCGGCAGGCCGGCGGCGAGATGCCGCTTCGTGCGCTGCGCGGTGCTCACCCGCGAGCCGAACGCCTGGAGGTCCTCCAGCGTGCTGACGCCGAGATCCCCGGCCCGCTCGATGAGCCCGTGCAGCACGTCGGCGGTGGCGCTGGCATCGTCGAAAGCGCGGTGGTTGGGCGTGACGGAGGCGCGGAAGTGGGCTGCCAGGGTGCCCAGCTTGCAGTTGCGCACCTCGTCGCGGTGCAGGGCGACCCGGGCCAGCCGAGCCGTGTCGACCACGGTGCTGCCCGGCCACGGGTAGTCGTGCAGCCCGCATGCGGCCTTGAGGAAGCCGACGTCATAGGGCGCGTTGTGGGCGACGAGGACGGCGTCGCCCAGGAACTCGAGGAAGGCGGGGAGCACGGTCGGCAACCGAGGTGCGCCGGCGACGAGGGCATCGGTGATGCCGGTCAGCGAGGCCACGAAGGCGGGGATGGGGGAGCCCGGATTGACCAGGCTCTGGAACTCGCCGATGCGCTCGCCTCCGCGGACCTTGACGGCGCCGATCTCGGTGATGCCCGCATCGGCGGGGGCACCACCGGTCGTCTCGAGGTCGACCACCACGAAGGTCACGTCGCGCAGCGGTGTGCCCAGGTCCGCGAAGGACGTCTGGGTGCCGCGGGCCGGGTGCATGGCCCGAAACTAGGCGACCAGCCTGACAGCGGCGGGCAGCGCGCGCCGGCCGGTCGGGTCGGTAGGGTCGGCGTCGTGGCCGACACCGCTGTGATCCCCGATGACCGATCCCGCTGGCGCTGCGCGCACTGCGGGAACCTCACCCGCTTCGACGTCACCCGGACGTCGCGGGTGCGCGAGTACTGGCACCTGTCGATGGGCGGCGAGCCGCAGGTCGAGGAGCGCGAGGTGCTGGCCGACACCGTCGAGTCGGTGATCTGCCGGTGGTGCGGGGCGGCCGACCGGATCGAGGTCGTCGCCCGGCCGGAGTTCGGCGGACCGGCCGACGAGGGCCCCGGCGACGGCGGCCCCTGACCCCTGCCGCGCGGGGGTGTGTCAGACCGTCCTTCTAGCGTCGGGCACATGATCATCGACTGTGGCACCTGTGCCGTCGCGGGCCTGGCCTGCGGCGACTGCGTGGTCTCCGTGCTCCTCGGCGCTCCCGAGGCCCTCGACCGACTGGGCAGCACTCCGACCGGTATGCCCGAATCGACCGTTCTGCCCCTTATGCACGTCGAGGACGAGCATGCTGCCGCCTTGGCGGTCCTCGCCGGCTCCGGCCTCGTGCCGCCGCTGCGTCTCGTGCCTCGCTCCCAGGCCAGCTAGCCGGTCCACGGCCGGAACCAGCGGTGGTGGGGGCGCGTCCGACCCCTGGATCGAGACGATGTTCGGCGTCCGCTTAATGGACGCGAGGGGGCATGCCGTCATCAATCTGTTACCTTGGATTAGTCAGTTAGACGCCCGCGCCCGCCGCGGGTTTCTCCATAACGAAGGGCGGTCACGGCGTGCGAGTGCCACAACGAGGATGGGCCAGGACTGCGGTCGTGAGCCTCGCCTCTGCAGGCCTTCTGCTCTCCGGCATCGCCATCCTCCCCAGCGCGAACGCGGCCCCCAGCCGCGACATCGCCCAGGTGCGCGACCAGGTCCGCACCCTCCAGTTCCAGGCTGAGGCGGCGACCGAGCGCTACAACTCGGCCCGCAACCAGCTCGCTGACGTGCAGGACACCCTGTCCGGCCTCCAGCGCAAGGTGAAGCGCGAGCGCGCGGAGCTCCAGGAGATCCTGTCCTCCGTCGACGACCTCGCTCGGGCCACGTACACGAGTGGGGGCATCGACACCTCGCTGCAGGTCCTGCTCGCGGAGGACCCGACCGAGTTCCTCGCCCAGGCCGCGGCACTCGACCAGGTGGCCCAGTCGCAGGCGTCCTCCCTCCGTCGCACCCAGACCGCCCGGCTCCGGCTTGCCCAGAGCGAGGCCGCGGTCCAGGACAAGGAATCCATCGCCCAGCAGTACCGCGACGAGATGTCGGACGCCAAGGGCGAGGCCGACCAGCAGCTCGGCGAGGCGCAGAGCATCCTCGCGAACCTCGAGGAGGAGGAGCGCCAGCGACTGGCGGCCCTCGCCGAGGAGGAGCGACGGCAGTCGCAGGCAGCAGCCTCAGCGGCCACCGCAGCCCTCAACTCGGCCGGCTCGAGCAGTTCCGGCAGCGGGCCCTCTAGCGCAGGCGGCGGCTACACCGGCGGCGGCCGTGCTGCGGCAGCCGTGTCCTACGCCCTCGCCCAGGTGGGCAACCGCTACGTCGCGGCCGCGGCCGGCCCGGATGCCTTCGACTGCTCCGGCCTCACGATGACCGCGTGGCGTCAGTCGGGAGTCTCCCTCCCGCACTACAGCTACTCCCAGTACAGCTCGACGCGGCGGATCCCGGTCAGCGAGGCACAGCCCGGCGACCTGGTGTTCTACTTCGGCGGCGGCGCTCACCACGTCGGGCTCTACATCGGCGGCGGCCGGATGGTGCACGCGGCCAACCCCGGTGACGGCGTCCGCGTCGACGACATCATGGGCCCCTGGTACGGCGAGCGGTTCAGCGGCATCGGCCGCGTCGTCGGCTAGTCAGGCAGCCCACCCCAGTCAGCAGAGTGTGGCCCTCGGCATTGAGCCGGGGGCCACAGTTCTCTGCGTGTCACGCCTCGATCAGCGAACGCCTAGTCCGCTCACGAGGCCGGAACCTCCTTCGGCATTGGCTGCTGTGGCGGCGGCTTGGTCAGCCAGGCGCATGGCCTGCGGGAGGCTGATGCCGGCGTATTCGGCCGGGACGGTCGTGGTGGCGGCGGCTTGGTCAGCCAGGCGCATGGCCTGCGGGAGGCTGATGCCGGCGTATTCGGCCGGGACGGTCGTGGTGGCGGCGGCTTGGTCAGCCAGGCGCATGGCCTGCGGGAGGCTGATGCCGGCGTATTCGGCCGGGACGGTCGTGGTGGCGGCGGCTTGGTCAGCCAGGCGCATGGCCTGCGGGAGGCTGATGCCGGCGTATTCGGCCGGGACGGTCGTGGTGGCGGCGGCTTGGTCAGCCAGGCGCATGGCCTGCGGGAGGCTGACGCCGGCGTATTCGGCCGGGACCGCCGGGACTGGCGTCGTGACGGTGTCGAGCGTCTGGGCGTACTGGAACACGCCCATGGCTGCGAGCACCAGCGCGGCAGCGGTCAGCGCGATCGCTGCGTACCTCCGGCCGTGATGCTTCTCGTGGTGCACAGGAGAAGCCGGAGCCGGCGGTGTCGACAGTCCTACAGATGGGGCGCCCATCGGCATCGCAAACAGCGCGAGTCCTGACGATGCGGGGGAACCCGGTGCGCGGACGGAACTGAGACCGCCCGTGGGAGTGATGGTTGTCATCTTCAGACACCTCCTTCCCTTCGATTCAATTGTCCCACTTCGGCGTGCGTACGGGGACTGCCGTGAACGACGATGGGCCGCCCGAAGGCGGCCCATCGTCGTCGTGCGCGGTCAGGAGTAGAGCGCCTCGACCTCGGTCGCGAACTCCTGCATGACGACCGCGCGCTTGAGCTTGAGCGACGGGGTGATCTGCCCGCCCTCCTCGGTCCAGTCGACGGGCAGGATGGCGAACTTCTTGATCGCCTCGGCGTGCGACACGGCCTTGTTCGCGTCGTCGACCGCGCCCTGGATCGCCGCGACGAGGTCCGGATCCTGGGTCAGGTCGGCCACCCCTGCCGCGCCCTTGTTGTTCTGCTTGGCCCACGCGGGGAAGGCCTCGGGATCGATGGTGATCAGGGCGCCGATGAACGGCTTGTTGTCACCGACGACCATGCACTGGCTCACCAGCCAGTTGGCGCGCAGCCGGTCCTCGAGCACTGCGGGGGCGACGTTCTTGCCGGCCGCGGTGATGATGAGCTCCTTCTTGCGTCCGGTGATCTTGACGAAGCCCTCGTCGTCGATCTCCCCGATGTCGCCGGAGTGGAACCAGCCGTCGGGCTCGATGGCCTCGGCCGTGGCGGTCGGGTTGTTCCAGTAGCCCGTGAAGATCTGGTCCCCTCCGAGCAACAGCTCGCCATCAGCAGCGACCTTCACCCGGGCGCCGGGGAGCGGCTGCCCGACCGAGCCGATGCGGATCGCGCTCGGGCGGTTGACCGTGGTCGCGGCCGCTGTCTCGGTGAGGCCGTAGCCCTCGAGGATCGTCACGTTGATGCCGCGGAAGAAATGCCCGAGGCGGGCGCCCAGCGGGCCACCGCCGGAGACCGCCCAGCGCATGTTGCCACCCATGGCATGGCGGAGCTTGCTGTAGACGAGCTTGTCGAAGAGCGCGTGCTTGAGCTTGAGCACGAGTCCGGCACCGCCGGAGTCCAGGGCCTCGCTGTAGTCGATGGCCGTCTGCGCGGCCGTGTCGAAGATCTTGCCCTTGCCGTCGGCAACGGCCTTCTGCTGGGAGGCGTTGTAGATCTTCTCGAAGACGCGAGGCACGGCCAGCAGGAAGGTGGGTTGGAAGGACGCCAGGCCGGGGAGCAGATCCTTGATGTCAGCCGAGTGCCCGAGTCGGACGCCGGCGCGGATGCAGCCGAGCTGGATCGCACGGCCGAACACATGGGCGACGGGCAGGAACAGCAGCGTCGACGACCCGGGAGCGAGGAAGACGTCCGGCAGCCCCCACACGACGTTGTCGACCTCGAACATGAAGTTCCGGTGGGTGAGCGTGCAGCCCTTGGGGCGACCCGTCGTGCCCGACGTGTAGATGATCGTGGCCACCGAGTCGGGGGTCAGCGTCTGGCGCCGTTCCTCGAGGGTCTCGTCGGAGACGCTGCGCCCCTCCTCCTTCAGCTGGTCGATGATGCCGTCCTCGAAGACCCACACCCGGGTGACGCCGGGGATGTCGACGGAGACCTCGTCGAACGTCTTCTTGTTCTTCTCGCTCTCCAGGAAGACCGCGACGGAACCGGAGTCGCTGAGCATCCACTGGATCTGCTCGGCCGAGGAGGTCTCGTACACGGGCACGCTCACGGCGCCGGCGTACCAGATGGCGTAGTCGACGAGGGTCCACTCGTACCGGGTGCGGCTCATGACACCGATGCGCTCGCCGGGTTCGACGGCGTTGGCGACGATGCCCTTCGCGACGGCCTTGACCTCGTCCAGGAACTCCTGGGCGGTCACGTCCACCCACGCGGACCCGCGGGGCACCGACAGGGCCACGTGGGCAGGGGTCTTGGCGGCGTTTTCGATGATGTGGTCCACGAGGCTGCCGGACGTGGGAGTCGCGACAACGGCGGGCACGGAGAATTCTGTTCGCATGTTTTCACCGTAGGACACAACGCGGTCCTTGGCGACCCGTTCGGCCGGGTCCGCGAACGATGGCCCGCCATGGCATTCTGGCCGGGTGCCCAGCGTGGAGGTCGTCGACGAGACCGTCATCGTGGTGCGTCGGGAGGCGCTGGCGGCCGTGGTCGCGGACAGCACCCGATGGGTGGCCTGGTGGCCGGACCTCGAGGCGACGGTTGTCGTCGACCGTGGCGTCTCTGGGCTGCAGTGGTCGGTGACCGGCGGCCTGGTGGGCAGCGCCGACGTGGTCCTGACGCCGGTCGGCTCCGGTGTCCTCATGCGGTACGTCCTGGCGGCGGATCCCACCGCTCCCGGCTCCCGGACCCAGGCGCGCCAGCTGCCTGACTCCCCGCACGGTCGTCGCGAGCTCGCCGGCCTGCGGCGCCGGCATGCCCTGGCGTGGAAGGCGACCGTGTGGGCGCTCAAGGACGAGCTCGAGTCCGAGGCCTAGGCCCCGTGCGCGTCCATGTCGCCAGTGACGTCCATGGAGCTGGTGCGGAGCTCTCGCGCGCGGCCGAGGGCTCGGACGTCTTCGTCTGCCTCGGCGACCTGATCCTGTTCCTCGACTACGACGACCCTGGGCGCGGCATCTTCGCGGACCTGTTCGGCGAGGACCACGCCCGCGCCTACATCGAGGCCCGGACGGCCAACCGGTTCGACGAGGCGCACGCACTGAGCGTCGCTGCATGGGCCAGGCTGGGGGTCACCGACCCCGCGGCGAAGTGGGCGCTGATGCAGGCGATGGTGAAGGCCCAGTACGAGGAGCTCTTCGACGCCATGCCGTCGCCCGCGCTGCTGACGTACGGCAACGTCGACATACCGGCGCTCTGGCCGGACTACCTGCGCGAGGGCCACCAGGTGGTCGACGCCGAGGTGGTCGAGGTCGCAGGCATGCGCTGGGGATTCGTGGGCGGGGGCCTCGTGAGCCCGATGCGCACGCCGTACGAGATCCCGGAGGCCGAGTACGCCGCGAAGGTGGCCGTACTCGGACCCGTCGACGTGCTGTTCACCCATATCCCGCCGGCCCTGCCGGAGCTGACCTACGACGTGCTCGCCCGCCGGTTCGAGGTCGGCAGCCGGGCGCTTCTCGAGTACGTGCGGCAGGTCCAGCCGCGCTACCACCTGTTCGGGCACGTCCACCAGCCGTTGGCGGCCAGGACCCGGATCGGGCGCACCGAGTGCGTCAACGTCGGGCACTTCCACGGCACCGGCCGTCCGTTCGTGCTCGACCTCCCGAGCAGCCGGGAGGCGGGTCAGCCGGGACGGTAGCCTTCGTCCATGGCCGACCTGACCGAGTCCAGCATCGTCATCAACGCGCGCCCTGCCGCGATCATGGACGTGATCGCTGACCTCGCCGCGTATCCCGAGTGGAGCGACGGGATCAAGGAGGTCACGGTGCTGGCCCGCTACGAGGACGACAACCGGCCGGCGGACGCCCGGTTCAACCTGTCGTCCGGTGCCATCAAGGACATCTACGAACTCGAGTACGACTGGGACGGCGACGAGAAGGTGTCCTGGACGCTCACCAAGGGCGACATGCTGACCGCCATGGATGGCGTCTACGAGCTGGAAGCCGGCGCCGACGGCAGCACGACGGTGCACTACCGGCTGGCCGTGGACGTCAAGATCCCGATGATCGGGATGATCAAGCGCAAGGCCGAGAAGGTCATCGTCGATACCGCCCTGAAGGGTCTGAAGAAGCGTGTCGAGTCGCTGCCGACTGATCCTGCTTAGCGGGGTCGGCGGAGCCGGCACCACAACGGTCGCCCACGCCACTGCCGCCGCCGCCCGGGTGGAGGGCCTTACCGTCGAGCTCATCGATGCCTCCGGATCCGTCGATCCCGACCCGGAGCTGCTGGCCCTCGCCGGGAGCAGCGTGGGTCGGCTGTTCGCCGAGGTGGGCGCGGAGCCGCTGGTGGCCGAGGCGTGGTCGTCGCTGGCGGGGGTCGCTCAGCTGTCCACGCTGGCCCGCGTCGTGCGCGCGGTCTCCGAGGGCGCGGTCGACGTCATCGTCGTCGACGGCGGCGACCACCGCCGCGCCAGGGATCTCGTCGACCTGCCCGCCATCCTCGAACGCCTTCTCGACGCCGCCCTCACGCCGCGACTGGCGATGTGGCGGTCGAAGGGCTCGGCCGGCGAGGCGGCCGTCTTCGATGCCGTCGGCGCGGCGCGGCACGAGATCGTGCGGATGCGCCAGGTGCTGGAGCATGCCGCCGACGTCAGTGCGCCTCGTCACTGCGCCCACCACAGCGTCCGTCGACCGCACGGTCACTGCCCTTTCGGTGTTCGCCATGCTCGGCGTCGCCGTCGACGGCGTGGTCGTCAACAGGTTCCCGCGCAAGGCGGATGGCTGGCCCGCCGAGGCCATGGATGCCGCGGAGCGGGCGCTCGACCTGATGGCGGAGCGCGCCGATGGCGTCGCGGTGTGGAAGTCGACCTCGCGGGTGCGGCCGGTGCCGAAGGGGCGTTCCGTGCTCGGCCCGCTCGACCGGGTCCAGGTCCTCGATGCAGAGCAGCTGACCGTCCTCATCGGCGCGGATGAGTTCGAGCTCGGCCTGCCGCTGGCGGCGGCAGCACGGGCTGCAGCCGCGGTCGGCGTGCAGGAGCACCATCTCGTGGTGGCCTTCGACGGTGCCATGAGGTGGATCGACCTGCCGCCGGTGCTGCGGCGCTGCGAGCCCGTTCGAGCCGTGCGTACCCCGTCGGGACTCCTGGTGACGTTCGTGCCCGACCCGGCCACCTGGCGTCGGCCCGCGGAGGCATCGTGAGCAGCGACCGGCGTGCGCCGTGGTGGTACTCGGGCGACGACGACGAGCCCGTGGTGGCCGCAGCCGAGCCCGACACGCGGGACGACTCCGGATTCGACGGCGAGGGCGAGCTCAGCGAGGAGCCAGAGGACACCTCGTCGACCATGGACTGGACAGCCCTCGTCGCCGGCGCCGCGAGGATGGTCGACTGGGCGACCGAGCGCGTGATGGCACCGCACGCCGAGCACACGGACCCGGCCGAGCACCCGGAGTGCATGGTGTGCCGCACCGTCACGCTGATCGGGGATCCGGTGGGCCTCATGGGCGGCGGTGACAGTCCGCCGGCGGACGCTGATCCGATCGGCGCCGAGGCCGAGTCGTTGACCCCGGTGCCCGAGGCGACCCCCGGCGCGCCGCCGATCCGCTGGATCCCGATCGTCGAGACGAGCGACTGAGCGCACTCCAGGCCGCCGCATGGCTACGCTGTGCCGCGTGGGAATGAGCATCGGCGTCGACATCGGCGGCACCAAGATCCTGGCCGGCATCGTGACCGACGACGGCCAGATCGTCTCCACGGCCCGCCGGCCGACGCCCCGACATGATGCGAACGACGTCCTCGACCTCGTCGCGGACGTCGTGGGTGAGCTCGTCGACGGCGGCACGGAACCGATCGTCGGCGTCGGCGTCGGCGTGGCCGGGCTCGTGGACGCGGAGCGGTCCCGGGTCTACTTCGCCCCCAACCTGCGGTGGTCGCAGGTGCCCGTCCGTGCCCTCCTCGAGGCCGCCACGGGCCTGCCCGTCGTCGTCGAGAACGACGGCAACATCGCGGCCTGGGGCGAGTACCGCTTCGGTGCCGGTCGGGGCACCTCGGATCTCGTCCTGGTGACCGTGGGCACGGGCATCGGAGGCGGCATCGTCATCAACGGCGGCCTGTTCCGCGGCTCGCACGGCGTGGCCGGCGAGATCGGGCACATCAACGCGGTGCCGGACGGACGTCCCTGCGGCTGCGGGCGGCACGGCTGCCTGGAGCAGTACGCGAGCGGCAACGCACTGGTCCGGGAGGCCCGACTGCTCGCCGCGGACCGGCGGTCCGAGGCGGGGGTCCTGCTCGGGCTGGGCGACGGCACTCCCGAGGGAGTCCAGGGCGTCCACATCACCGAGGCGGCACGTGCCGGCGACCCGGTGGCGACCGAGGCCTTCGCCATCGTCGGCACCTGGCTCGGACGCGGACTCGCCGATCTCGCCGCCGTGCTCGATCCCGAGGTCTTCGTGATCGGCGGCGGCGTGTCCGACGCCGGGGACCTCCTCCTGGCGAGCGCCAGGCAGACGCTCGCGGACAAGCTCATCGGCCAGCAGAACCGGCCGGCCCCGCTGGTCAAGGTCGCCGAGCTGACGAACCTCGCGGGCCTGGTCGGCGCAGCGGACCTCGCGCGCCAGCCGCGCCCGTAGGCCGAGCGCCGAGGGCGGCCTGGCCGCTCACGGAGTGATCGCCACCACCACGCGCACGGTGTCGCCGATCTCGAGCGACTCGGCCGTGCGAACCGCGTCCTTGACCGGCAGCAGGTAGCCGCCGTCCTTCGGGAAGAGCGATGTGGTCCAGCTGGTGCTGCCGATCACGGCAGTGACCGGCACCATCCCCCAGCCGTACGTCACGGCCGCTGACACAGCCTTGACCTGCGCGCTCTCGTCGGCCGGAAGGGTGACGAAGTGGTACGGGGACGGCCCCCTCCAGAACCACAGGTCTCCGCTGAACGACACCTCCATGGGCGGACTCAGACGACCGCGCCGCTGTCGGTGTCGTCGTCGCGGTCCTTCATGCGGGCCACGAGGGCGACGAACCCGCCGATCGTCGCCGCGACGCCGAGTCCGGCCAGCCATCGGTCCCAGCCGAGCAGGTTGGTCGCGATCACGAGGACGGGGCCGCCGAGGACGGCTGCCCAGGCGAACCGACCGACCGCGTCGGCCGGACGCGGGAGCGGAGGAGGGTGAGGGGGCTCGTACCCGGCGTCGTCGTCGTCGAGCTCGATCGGATCGGCGAGCGGATCGGGATGGTCGCCATCGGCCGCGAGCGCGGGGAGGGACCGTTCCTTCGGGAACTCCGGGCTGAGGTCGATCTGGCCGCTGAGGTCGGCGACGATCGCGTCCCAGGCGCGCTGCTCATGCTCGGGGAGGTCGGACTCCCTGCTGGTCACGCGTGCTCCATCAGTGCGTGAGCCGCCGCACGAACGCGATGCTGTCGCGCACGATGACCGGGGCGTCATAATCGAGCGTGGCCACATGGAACGAGTCGGGGAGCACGACCTCGACGGCATCCGTCGACGAGACGTGGGTGAGGATGAACTCGGCGTTCGACGCCTCGACGACGTGGTCGACCGCGCTACGGAACAGCAGCATCGGCTGCGTCACCTTCGCGATGTCGGCCTTGATCGCCTTCCACAGGAAGGACAGCGAGTAGGCGGCCTTGAGCGGGATCTTGTCGTAGGCGCCCTCGTCCTGGCCGGGCTTGGCGATGTCGTTCGAGATGCCGGGGAACGACGGGATGAACCGCTGGAGAAGCGGGAGCAGGTGCCGGTCCAGCCGCTCGGTGTGCACCGCGGGGTTGACCAGGACGATGCCGGAGATCGCCGGGCCGTGGTGCTCGGCGAGTCGAATCGTGAGCGACCCGCCCATCGACAGCCCCATGACGAACACGTGCGTGCAGCGGGACTGGAGGTCGCGCAACGCCTTCTCGGCCTCGGCGTACCAGTCCTCCCACGTCGTCAGGTTCATGTCCTGCCAGGTGGTCCCGTGCCCGGGGAGCAGGGGCAGTCGGACCGTCCAGCCCTCGGCGGCGAGCGCCTCGGCCCAGGGGCGCATGGACTTGGGGGAGCCGGTGAAGCCGTGCAGGACGAGGATCCCGACCTCGTTCCCGTCGGACGACCAGGGCTCGGCACCGGGAACGACGGGCATGGGGGGTCCTTTCGCACAAGGCCGCTCACCGCGATCGACCCGCCTACTAGTCTGCCACCCGGAAGGAGGCGCGCCGATGCTGTACTGGTTCCTGAAGTACGTGGTCGTGGGTCCGTGGCTGCGCGTCCTCTTCCGGCCCTGGGTCGAGGGGGCCGAGCACGTCCCCGAGGAGGGCGCTGCGATCCTCGCCAGCAACCACCTGTCGTTCTCCGACTCCTTCTTCCTGCCCTTGGTCGTTCCGCGGCCCATCACGTTCCTCGCCAAGAGCGACTACTTCACCGGCCCCGGGGTGAAGGGCTTCTTCACCAAGATGTTCTTCGCCGGCGTGGGGCAGGTGCCGGTGGACCGATCAGGCGGCCGCGCGTCCGAGGCGGCCCTGCGCACCGGCCTGCGGATCCTCGGCGAGGGCAGTCTGCTGGGGATCTACCCCGAGGGCACGCGGTCGCCGAACGGCACCCTCTACCGCGGCAAGACCGGGCTCGCGCGCATGGCCATGGAGGCCAAGGTGCCGATCCTGCCGGTGGCGATGATCGGCACGTACGAGATCCAGCCGCCCGGGCAGCTGCGGCCGGGCCTGCGCCGGGTCGGCATCCGCATCGGGCGTCCACTCGACTTCAGCCGCTACGAGGGCCTCGAGAACGACCGCTTCGTCCTGCGCTCGGTGACCGACGAGGTCATGTACGAGCTGATGTCCCTCTCGGGGCAGGAGTACGTAGACATGTACGCCACGCGCGCCAAGGAGCTCATCGCGCAGGGCTCTCCGGCCGACTCCCGCTCGATGGTCGCCGCGGACGACGACGACGACTAGACGCCGTCGAGTCCACACCCCAGCGTCACTCAGCCCGCCGGGAGTGACGCTGCAGTGTGGACTCGGCTAGGCCGACCAGCGCCTGCTCCTCGCCACCGCCTCGCGCCACCTCTCGTGCGCGACCTGGTCGATGCTGCCCGGCTCGAACACCCCGGACGACCGACGCGTGCTCGCGAGCTCATCCGTCGACGTCCAGAGCCCGACGCCCAGCCCGGCGAGGAACGCCGCGCCGAGGCCCGTCGTCTGCAGCTCGACCGGCCGGTCCACGAGCAGCCGGACGGTGTCGGCCTGCAACTGGCACAGCAGGTCGTTGGCTGCCGCGCCGCCGTCGATCGCCAGTCGGGCGAGCGGGACCTCTCCGTCACGGGCCATGAGGTCGACCACGTCGCGCACCTGGAATGCGATCGCCTCGAGCGTGGCGCGCGCGATGTGGGCCCGCGTCGTTCCGCGAGTGATGCCGATGATGAGCCCGCGTGCGGTCGGGTCCCACTCCGGTGCCCCGAGTCCGGTCAGCGCGGGCACGAAGACGACGCCCCCGGAGTCCGGGACGCTGGCCGCGAGGGCCTCCACCTCGGCGGCCGACTCGATGATGCCGAGCCCGTCGCGGAGCCACTGGACCGCGGCACCCGTCACGAAGACGGCACCCTCGAGGGCGAAGTCGCGCCGCCCGTCCGGGTGCGCGAGCGCGACGGTGGTCAGCAGGCCGTGCCCCGACCGTCGGATCTGGTCGCCCGTGTGGACGAGGAGGAACGACCCGGTGCCGTAGGTGCACTTGGCGGCGCCGGGGGAGAACCCCGCCTGGCCTACGAGGGCCGCCTGCTGGTCGCCCGCGATGCCCGTGATGGGCAGGTCGAGGCCGAGGAACGCCGTGGGATCGGTGTGCCCGAGCTGTCCGTAGGAGGGCACGATGTCGGGCAGGGCGGACATCGGCACGCCGAACAACGCGCACAGCTGCTCGTCCCACGTCCCGGAGACCAGCCCGTAGAGCAGCGTGCGGGAGGCGTTGGTGGCGTCGGTGATGTGATGCAGTCCCCGCGACATCCGCGCGACGAGGTAGGAGTCGACGGTGCCGACGGCCGTGCGACCGGACTCGACCGATCCCCAGATGTGCGGCTCGTGGGCCCTGATCCAGGACAGCTTGGTGGCTGAGAAGTACGGGTCGAGGCGCAGGCCGGTGCGCTCGACGACGAGCGGCTCGTGACCGTCCTCGCGGAGGGTCTCGCACAGCGATGCGGTGCGGCGGTCCTGCCAGACGATCGCCCGCCGGGGGGAGCCGAGGGTCTCGCGATCCCACAGGCACACGGTCTCGCGCTGGTTGGTGATGCCGACCGCGGACAGCTCGGTGCCGGGGGAGGCCGCCTCGAGCTCGGCGAGGGCGAGGCGGGTCGCTTCGAGGGTCGCGGACCACATCTCGCCGAGGTCGTGCTCGACCCATCCGTCGGCGGGGAAGTGCTGCGGGAACTCCCGGTATCCCCGGGCGATGATGGTCGCGGACTCGTCCACCACGAGGGCGGTGATGCCGGTCGTGCCGGCGTCGATGGCGAGAATGGCAGGCATGATCCGACCCTAGTTGCCGAGAGTGATGACAGCGTTTGCAGCCACGGCTAGGCTACGAGTGTCGTAGTCGGGTGGATCGAACCCGGCGGAACCAGGGCCACGAGCCCGAATCGAAAGGGTGCATGACCGATGCGCGTCGGCGTTCTCACTGGTGGTGGCGACTGCCCGGGTCTCAACGCGGTTATCCGCGGAGTCGTCCGGCGCGGAGTGACGGAGTACGGGTACGAGTTCGTCGGCTTCCGCGACGGCTGGAAGGGCCCGCTCGAGGGACTCACCATGCCGCTGGACATCCCCGCGGTGCGCGGCATCCTGCCCCGCGGCGGCACCATCCTCGGCTCGTCGCGCACCAACCTCGTCAAGATCGAGGGCGGCATGGAGCGCACGGAGGAGAACCTCAAGAAGCTGGGCATCGACGCGCTCATCGCGATCGGCGGCGAGGACACGCTGGGCGTCGCGACCACGCTGACCGAGCACGGCTTCCACGTCATCGGCGTGCCCAAGACGATCGACAACGACCTGTCCGGCACCGACTACACCTTCGGTTTCGACACCGCGGTCAGCATCGCCACCGAGGCGATCGACCGCCTGCACACCACGGCCGAGTCGCACCACCGCATCCTCATCTGCGAGGTCATGGGCCGGCATGCCGGCTGGATCGCGCTGCACTCCGGAATGGCTGGCGGCGCGAACGTCATCCTCATCCCCGAGGTGAACTTCGACCTGGACGAGGTCGTCGGGTGGGTCGAGTCGCGATTCAAGGCCTCGTACGCGCCGATCATCGTCGTCGCCGAGGGCGCCATCCCGGCCGACGGCGACCTCATCACCAAGGATGCCTCGCGCGACTCGTTCGGCCACGTCAAGCTCTCCGGCATCGGCGAGTGGCTCGCCCAGCAGGTGGAGGCCCGCACGGGCCACGAGGCCCGCACCACGGTGCTCGGCCACATCCAGCGCGGCGGATCGCCGACGGCGTACGACCGCGTGCTCGCCACCCGGTTCGGCCTGAGCGCCATCACGGCCGTCAAGGACCAGGCCTGGGGCACCATGGTCGCGCTCCAGGGCACCGACATCGTCCGCATCCCGCTCCAGGAGGCGACCGGCGTGCTCAAGACCGTGCCGATGGAGCGCTACGAGGAGGCCAAGTCCTTCTTCGGGTGAGCAGGCCCTAACCTGTACTCATGCCGAATCCCCTCGTGTGGCCTGACCTGCCGGCTGCCCAGCAGCCGCCATGGCCGGACGCCGATGAGCTGCGTGCCGCGCGCGACGAGCTGTCCGCGCTGCCGCCGCTCGTCTTCGCGGGGGAGTGCGACGTCCTCGGGACGCGGCTGGCAGAGGCGGCTCAGGGCCGGGCGTTCGTCCTCATGGGCGGCGACTGCGCCGAGACGTTCGAGGCGAACAACGCCGACTCGATCCGCGCTCGCCTGAAGACGGTCCTGCAGATGTCGGTCGTGCTCACCTACGCGGCCTCCCTCCCGGTCATCAAGGTCGGCCGCATGGCGGGGCAGTACTTCAAGCCCCGCTCCAAACTCACCGAGGTGCGCGGCGGCGTGGAGCTGACGTCCTACTTCGGCGATGCGGTGAACGCGCTCGAGTTCGAGGAGGCAGGCCGGCGCCCGGATCCGCAGCGGCTGGTGCGGGCCTACAACGCCTCGGCGGCAGCCCTCAACCTCGTCCGGGCCTTCACGCAGGGCGGCTACGCCGACCTGCGCCAGGTGCACGCCTGGAACCAGGACTTCGTCCGCGACTCGGTCGCCGGCCAGCGCTACGAGGCCATGGCCGCGGAGCTCGACCGTGCGCTGTCGTTCATGCACGCCATCGGGGCCGATCCCGACGAGCTGCAGCGGGTCGAGTTCTACGCCGCGCACGAGGCGCTGTCGATCGACTACGAGCGCGCGCTGACCCGCATCGACTCGCGGACCGGAATGCCGTACGACGTGTCCGGGCACTTCCTGTGGATCGGCGAGCGCACGCGGCAGCTCGATGGCGCCCACATCCACTTCGCATCCACGATTCGCAACCCCATCGGCGTCAAGGTGGGCCCGACGGCCTCGCCGGACGACGTCGTCGAGATGTGCGAGATCCTCAACCCGGAGCGGGTGCCGGGTCGCCTCACGCTCATCACTCGGATGGGCGCCGACAAGGTCCGCGACGTCCTGCCGAGCATCGTCCAGAAGGTCGACGCCAGCGGCGTGCCCGTCGTGTGGGTCTGCGATCCCATGCACGGCAACACCCGCGAGGCTGCCACGGGCCACAAGACGCGCCTGTTCGACGACGTCGTGAACGAGGTCGAGGGCTTCTTCGAGGTGCATCGCAATCTCGGCACGATTCCCGGTGGCCTGCACATCGAGCTGACGGGCGACGACGTCACGGAGTGCGTCGGCGGCACGGGCGGGGTCCTCGAGGGCAACCTGGGTGATCGCTACGAGACGGCCTGCGACCCGCGGCTGAACCGCGAGCAGAGCCTCGAGCTGGCCTTCCTCGTCGCCGACATGCTGATGATGCGGTAGCAGTGGCTCACCCGGTCGGCAGGCTCTTGGCGGCCTCCTACCGCACGCCCGCAGGGCGCATCGTCGTCGTGGTCGATCCGCATGCGTCAGGCGACCTCGGCCCGCAGGAGTACGGAGCCGTGGTGGCGTCCACCTTCCGCGATCTCGACGACGCCGTCGACCGGCTGCCGCTCGACGTCGATGTGCGTCCGCGCAGCACGGTGCCGTTCATCCGCGACGTGCTCCAGCGCTACGCCGACGGTGATCTCAACGCCCTCGAGGAGGTGTCCGTCGCCCAGCCCGGAGGGCCGTTCCAGCAGCGCGCGTGGGTGGCCATGCGCACGATCCGGGCGGGCAGTGTCGACACCTACGCCGGCCTCGCCCGTCGCGCGGGCGCACCCCGTGCGGCACGTGCCGCGGGCACCGTCTGCTCGTCGAACCTCGTGGCCCCGTTCATCCCGTGCCATCGCGTCGTCGCCTCGAACGGCCTCGGTGGCTACGGGTACGGACTCGACATCAAGGTGAGCCTGCTCGAGCACGAGGGCGTCCTGCTCTAGCGCTACTGACGCCCCGTTCCGGCGTTGAGCACCGGCGTGACGTCGGCCTCGCCGCACAGCACGACGAGCAGGTTGCTCACCATCGCGGCCCTCCGGTCGTTGTCCAGGGCGACGACATGCTTGGCCTCCAGCTCGGCGAGAGCCATCTCCACCATGCTCACCGCGCCGGTGACGATCTTGCGGCGTGCGGCGATGACGGCCTCTGCCTGCTGACGACGAAGCATCGCCTGGGCGATCTCCGGCGCGTAGGCCAGGTGCGTCAGGCGGGCGTCGTCGACCACGACACCGGCGGCCGCCAGCCTGGCCCCCAGGTCCTCGCGCAGCGTGGCCGACACCTCGTCGGGATTGCCGCGCAGCGTGATCTCGGCCTCGGACGCGGCGCCGTCCTCGCCCTGGTCGTAGCTGTAGGCGGTGGCGATGTGCCGCAGGGCCGTCTCGGCCTGCGTGGTCACGTACGTCTCGTAGTTGTCGACGTCGAAGACGGCCTGAGCCGTGTCCTGCACGTGCCACACGACCATGGCTGCGATCTCGACCGGATTGCCGCGCTTGTCGTTGACCTTGAGCTTGTCGCCGAGGAAGGTGCGCGCACGGAGGGAGACCTTGAAGCGCCGACCGCTCGAGGACTTCTTCGCGGTGGGCTTCCCGGCCTTCGCGCCTGACCCCTCCTCGCCGCTGGAGTCCTGCACGGGGTTGCCGTTGCTGTAGAACGGGTTCGCCCAGTGGAAGCCGCCCTGCCTGACCGTCCCGCGGTAGTTGCCGAACAGGACCAGCACACGGGACTCGTTCGGCTGCAGTGTGAAGAAGCCCGGCAGCACGACGACGCCGACGGCCATCAGCACGAAGCTCGCGATCAGGAGGGGCCAGCTCGGTGGTCCGTCCGACCCCGCTGACTGCGCGATGGCGATGACGAGCGCCGCGATGGCGGCGACCCAGACGAGCAGGGTGACGACCAGCATGATCGCGCCACGCATGACCGTGACGACGCGCTCGGAACTCATGACCGCTCCAGTCCGGGGCCCTGCGCATGCCCCACCCGATGATCCCACCGCCCGGTCGGGGAAGCCGAGACACCTCGACCTGGGTCAGACGATGTTGACCTCGCCGCGGCGCAGTCCTGAGGCGAACCGGTCGGCAGCGAACGGTGCCACGTCGATGATCGTGTCCGTGCCCAGGTAGAGATCGCGGATGACCTCGCCCACCGCCGGGCCCTGCAGGAAGCCGTGGCCCGAGAATCCCGTGGCGTAGAGGAGGCGCGAGACGTCGGCGGACTCCCCGAGCAGGGCGTTGTGGTCGGGGGTGACCTCGTACATCCCCACCCAGCGGTGCGCGATGCCGAGATCGAGCAGTGCGGGTGCCCGCTCCGCGATCGCCTCCATGAGGGTGGGCAGCCACTCCTCGCTGTACTCGGTGCGGAAGCCTGGCTCCTCCTCCTGGTACGACATGCCGAGCAGGAGGCCGGGTCCCTCACGATGGAAGTAGAAGGTTGTTCCCGCGTCGATCGTCATCGGGACGGTGTCGGGAAGGACGTCGAGCAGGGAGGGCGGAAGCGGCTCGCTGATCAGGATCTGTCGGCGCAGGGGCTCGACCGGCAGGTCGACGCCCGCCAGCGCGCCGACCTCGCGTGACCAGGCCCCCGCTGCGCAGACGACAACGCCCGTGCGCACGGTGCCCTGGTCGGTCTCGACCGAGGTGATCTCGCCGCCTTCAGTGCTGATGCCCGTCACCGTGACACCCGTGCGGATCACCGCGCCATGCCGACGCGCGCCCGTCGCGTACCCGAGCACAACGGACTCCGGGGAGCAGTAGCCGTCCCGCTGGTGGAAGGCCGCGGCGAGCAGTCCGTCGGGATCGACTGCGGGGGACAGTGCCACGGCCTCCTGCGGTGTCAGCATGCGACTCAGCACGCCCATGCGGTTCTGGAGGGCGACGGACTCCTCGTACACGGCCACCTGCTCGGGGGTCGTCAGCAGGAAGAGGTACCCGGGCTGGTGCAGGTCGATCTCCTGGCCGGGACGCTCCGGAAACCGCTCGAACGCGTCGAGGCCGCGCAGGCCCAGGGCGATGTTCACGGGATCGGAGAACTGCGCCCGTACTCCGCCGGCCGCCTTGCACGTCGAGCCGCTGCCGAGCTGCGCCTGCTCGAGCAGCAGCACGTCTGTCACGCCGGCCTCGGCGAGATGGAAGGCGATGCTCGTGCCCATCACCCCGCCACCGACGATGACGACCGATGCCTGCTGGGGAAGGGTCACGGGGGGACCCTACGGGGTGCAGTCCGGCGGGGCCTCTCCGGTCGCGAGGAAGCCGGCGACGAGTGCCCAGGTCGCGTCGGAGGCCACGATGGTGCCGTGATCGAGACTGCCGGTCATGCAGGCTGACGTGACCTCGATGGTCGTGGCGCCCTCGAGTCGGCTCGACTCGGCCGGTCGCACGACCTCGTCGTCGACGGTGAACACCGACAGCCATCGGCCGGGGTCGCCGGGCGGCCTGAGCGTCGACAGGAACTGCGACGACGGTGCCATCTGACGGCAGGCGAGCGGGCAGCTGGAGTCGTCGGCCAGCATCGCGCCGAGGCCGGCGATCGCGGTCCCGTTGTGCGGTGAGGCGATCGTGGCGACCCGGCCGATGAGCGATGGGTCGGCCGCCACCGCCGCCCGGGCGACGAGCCCGCCGGCGGAGTAGCCCACGAGGTCGACGCCCATCGCCCCGTCAGCCGTCAGCGCCGCCGCGAGCTGCGACACCTGGGACCCGTAGGCGCCCAGATCGCCGCGCCCATCGCCGATGTCGGCAACGACGACCTCGCGCCCGCTCGCGCGCAGGTGGTCGGCGAGGCCGGTCAGGCCATCGTCACCGCCCCCGTAGCCCGGGATGAGGATGACCGCCGATGCGGGGGTGGTGGCCGTGCCGTCAACGGCGTCGGCGCGGTTCAGCCATCGGAATCCGAGGATGGCGAGCACGACGACGCCGACCAGTGCCACGACGACGAGAAGCGTGCGAGGCCTGCCGGTCATGCCGCCATTGTGCGGTCCGGGTTCCTGTCCGGCGCGGCCTGCCCCGCGGCTCGCTTCTCGTGACCCCGCTCGAGGCGCGCGGCCACGAGGTAGACCACGCCCAGCAGGGCGAACATCGGCATCGGGGCGAACATCTCCACCAGGACCTCATCGGCCGCCGCCGCCGCGATCAGCGTCGTGCCGAGGGGCACCAGGCCCGCGACGATCAGGGCCGCTCCGCCGGGGACCGGGGCCTGCCGACCCCACACCGCGGCCGCTGCGCCGACAGCCAGCGCCAGCACGGCAGCCAGGGGGTAGCCGCCGTTCTGGATGTCCCACCAGCGCTGAGGATCGACGGACACGGCGATCGCCAGGCCGCAGAGCCCGACGACGGCCGCGTACACCGCAACGGGGAGGCCTCGGCCGCCGAGCCGCAGCCAGAGCCAGGCACCCAGCGGCAGTGCGGCGAACACCACCACGGAGGCGATGGCGGAGGCGATGGGGTAGGACTCCCCTTCGATCGCCATGCTCAGGGACATCACCGATGCGAAGAACGCGTACGGGGCAAGCGCCGCCCAGAAGCCCCACTGGCGCAGGCGGCCGCCCAGCCGGACCGTGTCGCGGCGGATCAGCCACAGGCTGAGGGCGACGACGGTGGTCACGACCAGCGGTCCCGCGAAGACGATGGCGAGATTGAGTGTCGCGTTCATGTTCGGCCTCCGATCAGTCGATCAGTCCGCCCACCTGGAAGGTGCTCGGGCAGGTGCGGTCCGCCGGTGGCAGCGCGCCGGTGAGCAGGTAGCGCGAGATCGGCTCGTCCACGCAGGTGGAGCCGACGGTGCCGTAGACCACCTTCTGCACCCCTCCCAGAGTAGGCCCGCCGCGGTGGCCCATGCAGGGCCAGTCAGCCGAAGCGGGTGACCTTGTGCGGCTCACCGAGCCGGTCGTACGTGACCCACTCGCCGACCTGCTCGCCTGCGCGGAACGATCCCGACCGCATGATCGTCCCGTCGCGTCGGAACCATCGCCAAGGGCCGTGCAGCTGCCCGCCCTTGACCTTGCCCGAGGCCTTGAGGAAGCCGTTGTCGTAGAACTCCCTGCTCTCCCCGGTCTTCTTGGGGTAGCTCGCGTTGATCTCGGCGACGCGCACCGCCAGGATCCGCTTGAGCAGCGGAGCGGGGAACGGCCGGTCGCGGTCGAAGTGGATCGACCCCTTCGTGCCCTCGTAGCGGGCGAGCTCGGCTGCGAGCTCGTCCAGGACGCGGCCGCTGTACGGGAAGAGGCTGTTGTGCTGCGTGAACCCGTCCAGGCCGATGGCGGCCACTCCCGTGGGTCCGTCGACCTTGAACGTGGGCATGCCGTACGAGATGACCTCCACCGCCCCGGGAAGGGCGCGCCGGATGGTGGCGACGGTGCCGAGGAGGGCGGCCCGCTGCGCGTCGCCGAACCTCGCGAGGTGGTCGTCGATCACGGTCATCCGAAGTTCACCCCCTGGGCCAGGGGCAGCTCGCGGGAGTAGTTGACCGTGTTGGTGGCCCGCCGCATGTAGCCGCGCCAGGCGTCGGAGCCGGACTCGCGACCCCCGCCGGTGGACTTCTCGCCGCCGAACGCGCCGCCGATCTCCGCGCCCGACGTCCCGATGTTGACGTTGACGATGCCGCAGTCGGATCCGCCGGAGGACATGAACAGCTCCGCCTCCCGCTGGTCGAGGGTGAAGATGCTCGACGACAGGCCCTGGGGCACGCCGTTCTGGAGGGCGATGGCCTCGTCGAGGTCGCGGTAGGACAGGACGTAGAGGATCGGCGCGAACGTCTCCCGTCGGACGACGTCGGCCTGGGCGGGCATGCGCACGAGGGCCGGCCGCACGTAGTAGCCGTCGGGGCTTCCCTCGACCGCCACCCGCTCGCCGCCGACGACCACCGTGCCGCCGGCCTCGGTCGCCTCCGCCAAGGCGGCCTGCATGCGATCGAACGAGGCCTGGCTGACGAGCGGGCCGACGAGGGTGCCGGGATCGGTCGGATCCCCGACCTCGAGGCGGCCGTAGACGACGGAGATGCGGTCGACGAGGTCGTCGACGACTGACTCGTGCGCGATGACTCGACGAAGCGACGTGCACCGCTGGCCCGCCGTGCCCGCGGCCGCGAAGACGATCCCGCGAACGGCGAGGTCGAGGTCCGCCGACGGGGCCACGATTGCTGCGTTGTTGCCGCCCAGCTCGAGGATCGCGTGGCCGAAGCGGGCGGCCACGCGCGGCCCCACCTCGGCGCCCATGCGCTCGGAGCCCGTCGCGCTGACGACCGCAACCAGCGGGTTGTCGACGAGGGCCGGTCCAGCGGAGCGCTCGGCGACGGCCAGCACGTGGATGGCGGCGGGAGCTCCCTGGCTGGCGATCGCCTGGTCCATCAGGGCTGAGCAGGCCATTGCCGTCAGCGGGGTGAGCTCGGACGGCTTCCAGACGACCGTGTCGCCGCAGACGAGGGCGAGTGCGGTGTTCCAGGCCCACACGGCCACCGGGAAGTTGAACGCCGAGATGACGCCGACGACGCCGCGCGGGTGCCATGTCTCCATGAGCCGATGGCCGGGCCGCTCGGACGGCATCGTGCGGCCCTCGAGCTGGCGGGACAGGCCGACGGCGAAGTCGCAGATGTCGATCATCTCCTGCACCTCGCCCAGCGCCTCGGACCGGATCTTCCCGACCTCGAGCTGCACGAGGTCGGCGAGATCCTCCTTGTGCTGCTCGAGCAGCCGGCCGTAGGCCTTGATGAGGAAGCCGCGCACCGGTGCCGGCGTCGTGCGCCACTCGAGGAACGCGGCGTGGGCGCGGGCGATCGCGGCCTCCATGCCGGCGGCGTCGAGGGCCGGGACGGTCAGCAGCGCGCTCCCGTCGATCGGGGAGTGCGACGTGACGGTCGGTCCGGCTCCCGGCGCGGGCGCGGTGACGCCGCAGGCGGCCAGGGCGGCCAGGGCACGTGCGGACAGGGGGCCGGTCGGGTCGGTGGTCATGGCGACATCCTGCCGCAGGCCCGATGGGGCTGGTCAGATGATGCGGATGGTGACCGTGCTCCCCTTGGGGATCACGCTGCCGGCGGCCGGGTCCTGGCTGATGACCCGGTTGAGCGGGGTGAAGTCGCCCTCCACCACGTTGGGGCGCAGGCCCAGGCGTCGCAGCGTCGACTCCGCCTTGCCTCGCGGCATGTCGATGAGGTTCGGGACCGTGACCGGCGGCGGGCCCTTGGACACGACCAGGGCGACCCGGCTGCCGGAGTCCACGATGGTGCCCGCCTTCGGCTTCACCGAGATGACGTCGCCGTCGGCGACCTCCTCGGAGAACTTCTGCGTCACGTCCGACTTCAGCCCCACGCGGGCCAGTGCCTCCTTCGCCGTGCCGACCTTCTTGCCGACGACGTCGGGGACGGGGACCGGCTCGGGCCCCTTGGAGACGACCAGGTCGACCGGCGTCGCGGGCTTCACCGACGCGCCCGGCTTGGGGGTCGCCGACACCACCGCGCCGGCCACCACCTTGTCGTCGTAGGCCTCCTTGATGGAGCCGACAACGAGGTTCGCCTGGACGAGGGCCTCGGCGGCCTGGGCCTGGGGCAGGCCCTTGACGGCGGGCACGTCGTACCGCTCGGGACCCTTCGACACGATGGCCTTGACGGTGCCGTCGATGCGCACGCCCTCACCGGCCGCCGGGTCCGTGCTGATGACGACATCCGCGGGGACGTCCTCGCTGTACTGCTCCTCGGCCACCTCGAGGGTGAGGCCCACCGCCGCGAGCGCGGCCGAGGCCTCCTGCACCGACGAGCCGGCGACGGCGGGGTTCGCGACGGTGCGGCCGGGTCCGGCAGCCAGGTACCAGGCACCGGCGGCCGTCGCGAGGACCGCGATGACGAGGAGGAGGATGAACAGGGGCGCCCTGCTGCGCCGGTAGCGCTCGGGCTGCATGGTCGGCTGCATCGTCGGCTGCGTGCGCGCGGCCGGCGTCGTCCGCGGCGCGGCGGGCCCGCCGGTCGTGAGCGGTGTCGCGGGACGGCCGGCGGCGAGCTGGGACGCCATGCCCACGTCGACGACGAGCGTGTCGTGCGAGTCGACGAAAGGGCGCGGTGGCGGGAGCGAGGTGCGGACCCGGCGCACATCGGCAAGGAAGTCGAAGGCGTTCTGGTAGCGCAGCGAGGCATCCCTGCGCGTGGCAGTGACGACGAGCGCATCGACCTCCGGCGGGATGTCGCTGCGGCTGGCCGACGGCGGCGGGACGTCGTTGTTGACGTGCTGGTAGGCGACGCTGAGCGGGCTCTCGCCGGCGTGCGGCACCTGGCCCGTGATCATCTCGAACAGCAGGATGCCCGCGGCGTACACGTCTGAACGGCCGTCGGCCTCGCCTCGCTCGACCTGCTCGGGCGACAGGTAGGCGACCGTTCCGATGATCATCCCCTGGGTGACACTCTCCCCGTTCGCCTCCACTGCGCGGGCGAGGCCGAAGTCGGCGACCTTCACCCGGCCGTCGTCGGAGATCAGGACGTTCTCGGGCTTGATGTCGCGGTGGACGAAGCCGGCCGCGTGCGCCGCCGCGAGGGCCTCGAGCACGGGGTCGAGGAAGACCAGGGCCTGCTCGGGAGTCAGCGGGCCGTACTGCCGCAGCACGTCGCGCAGGGTTCGTCCGGGCACGTACTCCATGGCCAGGTAGACGACCCCGTTGTCCTCGCCCTGGTCGTACACCGCGACGACGTGGCCGTGGGTGAGCCGGGCGGCCGCCTTGGCCTCCCGCTGGAACCGGGAGACGAAGGCCTGGTCGTGCGCCAGGTGCGGATGCATGATCTTGAGGGCGACGACCCGATCGAGCCGCAGGTCGAGCGCCTCGTAGACCGTCGCCATGCCGCCGCGGGCAAGCAGGGAGAGCACCCGATAGCGGCCGTCGACGGTCGAGCCGACGAGCGCGCCCTGACCAGACGTCTCCACCCTTGCGAGTCTAGGTTGGCGAGGTTGGCGCTCAGCGTTGCCACGCCCTCCTCACGGCTGCGACCCGGTGGTCCACGTCACCACGTGCCTCGAGCACCCGGATCCCGCGTGGCCCGAGGTCCTCGACGACCATGCGTCCGATGATCGCGTCTGCGGCGTCGCGCGGTCCGGCCCCGTCGCGCTGGAGCCCGTCGGGAGCCCAGGGGAAGTCGGGACGGCACCAGACCACGAGGTCGTAGCCGGCGGCGTGCTGCAGGGCGGCCGCCAGCAGGGAGTCGTCGTCGAAGTACAGCAGGCTGTAGACCGCGGTCATCAGGGGCGCCGGGTCGGTGACGAGCCACGGGTGCGGGCACCCGACGGCGGCCTCGTCCTCGCGGGCCGCCTGCTCGACCAGCAGGGCTGCCTGCTCGTCACGGCGCGGCGTCCGTCCCTCACGGGCGACGAAGGCCCGCAGGCTCTCGTCGACGACCCGGGCGGGCAGGACGCCGGCCAGCGCTGTGGCGAGGGTCGTCTTGCCCGTGCCCTCGCCGCCGACCAGCCCGATCCGCCGCGGGACCGGCATGGGGTCGGGCATCCCTTTCGCCCCTCTCGGCTGTGCAGGACAGAATGTGACGGTGGGCCGGTACTCGTACGTCGCGATTCTCGCATTCGTGATGGCGGGCTGCCTCTGGCTGGAGGTGGCCCTGCGCACCCGGGTCTTCCGTCGCTGGCGCCGGCTCGTCCTGTCGATCATCCCGGCCGTCGTCATCTTCTACGTGTGGGATGTCTACGCGGTGGCGGAGGGGCACTGGTGGTTCGACACCGAGCGCATCCTCGGGGTCTACCTGCCGGGCTCCGTGCCGTTCGACGAGGTCCTCTTCTTCGTGGCCATCCCCATCGCCGCGATCCTCACCCTCGAGGCGGTGCGGAGCGTGAAGCCGCACTGGTTGGTCGGCGACGAGGCGTCAGCCGAGGGCTCAGGCCGAGGACCGACCGTGACCTACACCCAGCTCGCCGTGGGAGCCGTCCTGCTCTCCGTGGTCGCGGACCTCTGGCTCTTCCGCACGCGACTGGTGCGGCGTCGGGTCTTCTGGACCTCCTACGCGATCGTCGTGTTCTTCCAGCTGATCACCAACGGCATGTTCACCGGGTTCGGCGTGGTGCAGTACGACGGCGAGGCGATCATCGGCAGCACGTCGCCGGCCTCGGGCCCGCCGCCGCTGGTCGGCGACGGCCGGATCGCCTTCGCGCCCGTGGAGGACCTCCTGTTCGGCTTCGCCCTGGTGCTGCTGTCCCTGTGCCTGTGGGTGTTCTGGGGCCGGCACGGGATCAACCGGACGCCGATGTCCGGCCCCCCGATCTGGCGGCGCGGGAGCCGCTAGGCGGCGGTGCCGTCGCCGTAGCGTCGGCGGGCTCGGACGGCACGCACCCACGCCGGCCCGGCCACCGCGAGCCGCCTGCGCATCGGCACGGTCGCGCGGCTCGTGAACACCTCGTAGTCCTGGCGCTCCACCTCGTCGACGATGCCGCAGTAGAGGACGCGGGCAGCCTCGATGCAGTCGCGCGAGCTCGGGTGCAGCATCTCCACGCCCGGACGGGACCGCTCCTCGAGCATGCGCACGCGGGCGATCTGGAAGGCGAGCGCCTCCTTCACCGCCGGGGTCGCAACCCGTTCCTCGAGCATCGCCCGGGTGACGCCGAACTGCTCGAGCTCCTCGATCGGCACGTAGACGCGTCCGCGATAGAGGTCCTCGCCCACGTCGCGCACGAAGTTGGCGAGCTGGAACGCGACCCCGAGGTCGGTGGCACGGTCGTACGCCTCGGGGGACGTGGGCTCCAGGATGGGAACCATCTGCAGGCCGATGACCGCAGCGGATCCGTAGACGTACTCGTACAGGTCGTCGTAGGTGCGGTACTCGGTGACGGTGAGGTCCATCGTCATGGAGTGCAGGAAGGCCTCGAAGTGCGCCTTCGGGATGTCCCACCGCAGGACGGTGTCGACGACGGCCCGGCAGATGGGATCGTCCGACCACCCGCGGTCGACGTCGTCGAGGAAGGCCTGTCCCCACGCGCCGAGCCACTCGGCCTTCTCCTGCTCGGTGAGGGTCGACGCGAGGTCATCGACGATCTCGTCGGCGTACCGGGCGAAGCCGTAGAGGGCGTGGACGTAGGGGCGCTTCGCGGGCGGGAGGAGCAGGGTCGCGAGGTAGTAGGTCTTGCCGTGCGCCGCGTTGAGGACCCGGCAGCGCTCGTACGACTCGCGCAGGTGGGGATCGGCGATCCGGGCGGCGTCCAGATCTCGGGTGCTCACGCGGGAATCCTGCCATCGCGGGGCCAGATGAGCCGAGCCGCCTGCTCCCGTTCGGCATCCGTGACCGGTTCCAGGGCGGCCAGGTCCGGCGGCCCGAGGACCAGCCGTCGCTCCCGTTCGGAGGCGAGGAGCACGACGCCGACCACGGCGAGGGCGACGACGTAGGTGACGATGTCAGCCCAGTCGAACAGGTTGTCGGCGTTGGTGGTGCTCTCGATCATCCCGTGCACGGTGAAGGCCGCCGTGAGGATGACCGCGATCCTCAGCTCGCGCAGCGACAGGCCGGTGGCCGCGAACAGCGGGAGGAACCACAGCAGGTACCACGGCTGGACGACCGGGCCGAGGACGACGACGGCCCCGAAGGCCAGGGCGGCCCCACGCACGGGGCTGCGCCCGCCCGGTCGCAGGACGAGGAACGCGATGATGCCGAAAGCGGCGACCGTCCCGGCGAGCCTGAGGACGTTCAGTGCCGGGGTGGCGTCCTCGGTGAGGCCGAGGCTCGTCGTGACCCAGCCCACCACCTTGCCCAGCGCCGTGGTGGGGGACAGCCAGGTGAGGACGCCCGACGGAGTGCCGAACGCGGCTGAGACCACGCCGCGGCCCGCGTCGGTCACGAGGAAGATCGAGGCCAGGGTGGACACGAGGGCGACTCCGGCGAACGCCCACGAGCGGATCCGGGCCACCCACCCGCCGTCGCGTCCGGCCCACAGGAGCCCCACGAACGGCAGCGCGATGAGGGCGATGGGCTTGACGGCGACGGCCAGGCTGACGGCGACAGCGCCCCAGATGCAGCGCTGCTGGGCGGCCAGGGCGAGTCCGGTGACGACCAGGCCCACCATGAGGGCGTCGTTGTGGGCGCCGCTGATGAAGTGCATGAGCACGATGGGGTTGAGCACGCCGAGCCAGAGCGCGCGGTCGGCATCGATGCCGTGCAGGCGGGCGAGCACCGGGACGTAGTACGCCATCAGGGCGACGCCGCCCACGGCGACCAGGCGGAAGACGAGCGCCCCGAGGTACGCGTTGGGATGGGCGAAGTCGGCGACCGCGCGCTCGACGAGCAGGAACAGCGGCCCGTAGGGGGTGGGGGACTCCACCCACATCGGGTCGGCTCCGTCGTCGAACCAGCCCGGGATGACGTCCACGCCGATGGTGGTGGGGTCGTAGCCGGCCCCGAACACCCGGCCCTGGACGTAGTAGGAGAAGACGTCGCGACTGAACATCGGCGGGGCGAGCAGCAGGGGTGCCGACCAGAACGCGAGCACCCCCAGCACCTGACGGACGGAGGGGGCGTCGTGGGCGTGCTGCCGGGAGAGCAGCTCCGATCCGAGGAGGAGCCAGGCCTGCAGGAGCACCGCGAGGCCGATGATGACGAAGCCTCGTGCGGCCAGCGACCCGCCGAGGGTGCTGCGCAGGGCGCTCACCAGCGAGTTGTCGAGCATCTGCGAGGTCAGTGGCAGCCAGCCGATGCCGAGGGCGCCGATCGACACGAGGGCAGTGCCGACCAGGCCCGGGATTCCGTGCCGGACGGAGAAGGTCGAGGTGAGGCTCACCAGCGCCGGGCGCGGCTGCGATAGGCCGGGTCGGGTCCGGTGATGCGCTCGGCGGCCAGCCGGCCCGACACCAGGACCATGGGGACGCCGACGCCCGGCTGGGTCCCCGACCCCGTGAAGACGACGTTCTCACCCCAGAGGTTGCCGGGGCGGAACGGCCCGGTCTGGAAGAACGAATGAGCCGACGCGAACGGAGCGCCGCGCTCCATCCCACGGGCCTCCCAGTCCAGGGGCGTGGTGATGTCCTCGACCTCGATGGCGTCGCCGAACCCGATGTAGCCGCGCTCCTCCAGCGAGCGAACGGCCTGGTCGCGGTAGCGGGCCCCCTCGGTGCGCCAGTCGATGGGGGCGTCGAGGTTCGGGGTCGGGAACAGGACGTAGTAGATCTCCTTGCCGTCGGGTGCGAGCGACGGATCGGAGCGGGACGGGTTGGTGACGAGGATGCTGGGGTCGCTCATGAGCTGCTTCTTGTCGATGAGCTCGTCGAACACCCCCTTCCACGACCGGCCGAAGTGGATGTTGTGGTGCCCGATCTTGCTGTACGTCGCCGACGACCCGGCGAGCATGAGGAAGCAGGAGGGCGAGTAGTCCAGCCGCTTGATCGACCAGGGCTCACGGCCGAGCAGGTCGCGGTAGGCCACGGGCAGGTCCGGGTTGAGCACCACGGTGTCGGCCGGGATCCGGTCGCCGTCGACGGTGATGACGGCCACCGCTCGGTCGCCGACGGTCTCGATCGACGAGACCTCCGTGCTGTAGCGGAACTCGACTCCGTGCTTCTCGGCCGCCGCGGCCATGGCGGCCGGGACCGCGTGCATGCCGCCCTTGGGGAAGAACACCCCAGCGACCGAGTCCATGTAGGCGATGACGGCGTAGATGGCCAGTGCGTCGTAGGGCGAGACGCCCGCGTACATGGCCTGGAAGGAGTAGATGCGCTCCGTGCGCGGGTCCTTGAGGTACTGGCGCACCTTCGGTGCCAGCCGGCGGAAGCCGCCGAGGGCGACGAGCTTCGCGAGGTCCGGGGTCAGCAGGTCGAACGGCGAGTCGATGTTGCGGTCGATGAAGTCGTTCATCTCGTACTTGTAGAGCTTCGAGACGAAGTCCACGTACCGGCGGTAGCCGGCGGCCTCCTCCGCGCTGATGACCCGCTCGATCTCCTCGGACATCTGGTCGACGTCGGAGTGGACGTCGAGCACCGAGCCGTCGGGGAAGAACGACCGGTAGAGGGGAGCGACCGGCTCCAGCGTCAGCCAGTCGGACATCTCCTCGCCCAGGCAGTCGAAGGCGTCGGCGATGAGGTCCGGCATCGTGAGCACGGTCGGGCCGGTGTCGAAGCGGTAGGTCCCGTCGCCGGTCTCGATGTCGAGCCGTCCGGCCCGGCCTCCGGGGATCGCCTCGCGCTCGACGACCGTGACCGTGCGGCCCGCTCCCGCGAGGCGCATCGCGGCGGAGAGGCCGGCGAGCCCGGCACCGACGATGACGACGTTGTCGGTGGGCCCGGTGACGGTGCGCATCAGACTGTCCTCCTGGTGGCGGCGTAGGCGAGACCCTCGAGGACCTCGTGCGCCTGCTGATCGAGCTCGGTCGTGTGGAGCGAGGCGAGGGAGGCGTCCAGCAGCTCACCGATGAGGTTCTCCGTGTAGTCGAGGGCACCGGTGGCCGAGATGATCTCGCGAAGCGCCTCGACGCCCCGGGCATCGAGGCCGGGGTCCCCGAGGTGGCGGCGGATGACGGATGCCTGCGCCGGCGTGCTGCGCTCGACGGCGATCGCGATGAGGACGGTGCGCTTGCCCTCGCGGAGGTCGTCGCCGGCCGGCTTGCCGGTCTCAGCCGGGTCCCCGAAGACCCCGAGGATGTCGTCGCGGAGCTGGAACGCCTCGCCGAGGGGCAGGCCGTACCCGGAGTAGGCGTCGCGGACGGCGGGGTCCTCGCCGGCCAGCGCGGCACCGAGGTGCAGGGGGCGCTCGATCGTGTACTTGGCGGACTTGTAGCGCACGACCTTGAGGGCCCGCTCCACCGAGCCTCCCCCCATGGCCTGCTCGAGGAGGTCGAGGTACTGCCCGGCCATGAGCTCGGTGCGCATCTCGTCGTAGACGCCCTTCGCGCGGCCCATCGCGTCGGGTGGGAAGCCGCAGCCGAAGACGACCTCGTCGGCCCATGACAGGCAGAGGTCTCCCAGCAGGATGGCAGCGCCGACACCGAACGCCTCGGGCGAGCCCAGCCACTCGGCATCCCGGTGGACGCCGGCGAACCTGCGGTGCGCGGCGGGCAGGCCGCGGCGGGTGTCGGACCCGTCCATCACGTCGTCGTGGATGAGGGCGCAGGCCTGCAGGAACTCGAGCCCGGCGGCGGCACGCAGGGCCATGTCGTCCATCGCCGGATCCCCGCCGGCACCGCGCCAGCCCCAGTACGCGAAGGCCGGGCGAAGCCGCTTGCCGCCGGCCAGCAGTGCGGTCAGCGCGTCGACCATGGGGGTCAGGTCGTCACTGACCCGGTTGAGGACGATCGACTGGTAGGAGAGGACCTCGTCGACGACGGCCTGGACTCGCGTCCGGAGATCGGCCACATCGAGAGGGGACTGCGGCGCGGCGTGGGTCACGCATCGAGCCTAGGGGCAAAGGGTGCGGCCGGCCTCCCCGTACTCTGTGCCCATGCGCGCCACCGACTCCCTTGGGCAGGTCCTCTCGGGCGGCCGGCGGTCGTTCTCCTTCGAGCTCTTCCCGCCCAAGACCGATGAGGGCGAACGGATGCTGTGGCAGACGGTGCGCGAGATCGAGGCCCTCAAGCCCACCTTCGTGTCGGTGACCTACGGCGCGGGCGGCACCACCCAGGACCGGACCGTGCGCCTGACCGGCCAGATCGCCCAGGACACGACGCTCACGCCTGTGGCGCATCTCACCTGCGTCGGGGCCAGCCGCGACCAGCTGCGCGATGTCGTCGGGCAGTACGCAGCCGAGGGCGTCAACACGATGCTGGCCCTGCGTGGAGACCCCCCGACCGGCCTCGACACGCCGTGGCAGCCGCATCCCGGCGGCCTCGACCACGCCGTGCAGCTGGTCGAGCTGATCCGCTCCCTCGGCACCTTCAGCGTCGGCGTGGCCGCCTTCCCCGAGGGTCACCCCGAGTCGACCGACCTGCAGCAGGACGCCCGGGTGCTGGCCATGAAGCAGCAGGCGGGCGCGGAGTTCGCCATCACGCAGCTGTTCTTCCGCGTCGAGGACTACGAGCGGCTCGTCCACATGGCGGCGGCCGAGGGCTGCACCATGCCGATCGTGCCCGGGATCATGCCCGTGACGAACGTGGCGCAGATCCAGCGCTTCGCCGCCCTCTCCGGCGCCGCCTTCCCCGCGGCTCTGGCGGACCGGTTCCACGCGGTCGCCGACGATGCGGATGCGGTCGTGAGCCTCGGCATCGAGGTCGCGACCGACATGTGCCAGCGGCTGCTGGACATCGGTGCCCCGGGCCTGCACTTCTACACGCTCAACCGCTCGCACTCCACGATCGAGGTGTACGAGGCGCTCGGCCTCGGCGCGTCCACCGGCTAGTTGCAGCGGCGGATGCGATGACGCTCGAGGAACTTGCACCTGTGCTGCTCGTCGGCGCGGCGATCGTCCTCGTGTCCATCCTCGGGGTGCGCCTCGCGGGCCGCCTCGGGGTGCCCGGCCTGCTCCTGTACCTCCTCCTGGGGCTGCTGCTCGGGACGTTCTTCCCGGCAATGGACCTGCAGGATGCCGAGCTCGCCACGGTGCTGGGCTACTCGGCGCTCGTCCTGATCCTCGCGCAGGGCGGCCTCACGACCCGGATGTCGCAGCTGCGACCCGTGATGTGGCCGGCGATCACGCTGGCCTCGGTCGGCGTCGGCGTGAGCATTGCCGTCGTCGCCGTCCCCCTCGTCCTCCTCCTCGACGTGTCGGCCCAGAACGCGATCCTCATCGGGGCGGTGCTGGCCGCGACGGATGCCGCGGCCGTCTTCTCGGTGATGAGGCGGATGCGCATCTCAACACGCGTCCGGACCCTCCTCGAGGCGGAGGCGGGCTTCAACGATGCACCCGTGGTGGTCCTCGTGTCGGTGGTCGCCAGCGGGGCGTTCGACTCGACGCCGTACTGGCAGATCCCCGTCATCGTCCTCGCGGAGCTCGTCGGAGGTGCGGTCGTCGGCATCGGCGTCGGGTACCTCGCCCGCTGGCTCCTGCCCCGACTGGCACTGCCGGCGGTCGGCCTGTACCCGATCGCGGCACTCGCCCTGCTCGTGGGGGCGTATGGACTGGCCGACGTCATCCACGTCTCCGGCTTCCTCGCCGTGTACGTGGCTGCCGTGCTCATCGGTTCGACGGCACGCCTTCCGCACCGCCGGTCGATCATCGGCTTCGCCGACGGGCTGGCCTGGATCGCGGAGATCGGGCTGTTCGTGATGCTGGGTGCACTGGCCGAGGTCTCCCGGCTGCCCCAGGCGATTCCCCTCGCGCTCGCGGTCTGCGCGATCCTCGTCTTCGTGGCCCGGCCGCTGGCGACGGTCGTGTCGCTCGTCCCGTTCCGGCTGCCCTGGCAGACGATCGCCTTCACGTCCGTCGCGGGACTGCGCGGCGCGGTGCCGATCGTGTTCGCGGCCATCCCGCTGGGGCTCGGCGTGCCCGGCGCGCGGCTCGTGTTCGACGTCACGCTCATCGTCGTGCTGATCCTCATGCTCGTGCAGATGCCGATCCTGAAGCGGGTGGGCCTGCGACTCGGCGTGGTGAAGGCGGACGAGGCCGTCGAGCTCGAGCTGGAGAGCGCGCCCCTCGATGGCATGCAGGCTCAAGTGCTCGGCATCGAGGTGCCCGCAGGGTCAGGCCTCGTCGGCACGTTCGTCAACGAGATCGGCCTGCCGGACGGGGCGGTGGTGTCGCTCATCGTGCGCGGCGGAGTGGCGATCGCGCCAGACGCGAACACCAGGATCCGCGCAGGTGACCAGGTCCTCATCGTGACCACCGAGGAGGCGCGCGATGCCACAGAGCAGCGCATCCGCGACGTCGTTCAGCGGGGCCGTCTCGCGCGCTGGTTCGAGCAGCGCTGACGAGGAGCGAGCGAGTCCGTCAGAACGCCCGCACGGGTCGGACGTAGTTGGCGTAGCCCTTCTCGGTCGTCTGCAGGACGGCCTCGAGGTAGAAGTCCTGGATCCACGCCTGGTCCGGTGCGCTCTCCGACGAGCTCCAGTACCCGTGGAAGATGAACGGCCCGACCTTCTTCTCCCTCAGGAAGAGGGTGCGCAGCTCGTCCCGCGACGGGAGGTACCAGTCGGACTTGCCGCCACCACGGTAGGCGGCGGCGAGGACCGCGGCATCGATGGTGCAGACGCCCAGCATCGCCGCGGTGTTCGCCTTGCCGTCGCCGAGACCCGTCCCTTGCGTGCCGGGGATCGAGTCGACGACGTTGGAGCACCAGGTCACGTTCGGGTCGCCCTCTCGCGAGTTCCAGGTGTTCGGCGCGGCTTCGAGGTACCGACCCCACGGCTGCTGGGTGCGCGCCGCGTAGTAGACGGTCCCTCGGCCCGGGCCGGTGTCGCCCACTACGCAGGAGCCGCCCCTGGCGCACGGCTTTCGGTCCTTCCGCTCTCCCCTCTTGCACACGCCGGACTTCGCGTAGCGGGCGTATCCCGCCGCGTTGACGCACTTGACCTTCGCCGAGACGGCGGGGGCGGGTTCAGCGGCCTGGGCGGCGGGGGCGAAGCCGGTGAGGGCGCCCAGGACGAGGGCGGTGCCTGCGAGTGCAACGGGAACCGAGCGGAGCGAGCGCATCGGGACACCTTCCTGAGGTCAGCCCTGCGGTTGCGCACGATGGTAGGCGGCCGATGGCCGATGCACCAGACCCATCGGGACGTCACGACCGGGGGATGAGTCCCGCGACGATCTCGGCGCTCATGCCGACCAGTGGCAGCCCGCCCCCGGGATGCGACGAGCCGCCCACCAGGTAGAGGCCGGGGATCGGGGACTGGTTGGCGGGCCGCTGGAACGCCGCGCGTGAGCCGTTGCTCGATGTCCCGTAGATGGAGCCGCCCGGCGCGCGCGTGGCGCGCATGAGGTCGGCCGGGGTGCGGATCTCGCGCCACTCGAGGCGGTCGCGAACGTCCATGCCGCGTGCCGCGAGCGTCGCCAGGATGTGGTCGGCGTAGGACTCGGCCAGCCCGGGCACGTCCCAGTCGATCGTTCGGTCGGTTCCATCGCCCTGGCCCCCCATGCGCCGGCTCGCGACCTCGCCGTGGCGGGGCGCGTTGACCAGCACGAACCACGCCTCGCTGTCGTCGTCCGGCCGCATCCGCGGGTCGTCGGGCGCGCAGACGTAGATCGCCGGGTCGTGAACCGGGTGCGGACGCTTGCCGAAGATGGCCTCGAACTCCCCGTCGTAGTCGGCGGGGAACCACACGTTGTGATGCCGGAGTCCCGGCGTCCGGCCCCGTACCGCCAGCAGGAGGACGAAGCCCGAGAGCGACGGCGTGGTCTTCTGCAGGTCCTTGGCGGCGCGCTCGGCGCGCTTGTCCTCCAGGAGGTCGCCGTACACATGCTGGGCATCGGCGTTGGCGACCACGATGCCCGCCTCGATGCGCTCCCCGTCGGCGAGGGTGACGCCCACGACGTGCCCATCGGCCAGGTCGATGCGGGTCACGTCGGCGTCGTAGCGCATGGTGACGCCGCGCTCGACGCACCTCTGCGCGAGCGCGTCGGCCAGGGTGCCGAGCCCGCCGCCGAGGTGCCATGCCCCGAAGGTCTGCTCCATATAGGGGACCGTGGCCAGGACCGCCGGCGCCTTGCGGGGGTCGGATCCGGTGTACGTGGCGTACCGGTCGAGCACCTGGCGCAGGCGCCAGTCGGACAGGTACTCCTTGCCGAGGTCGCGGAGTGACGTCATCGGCGCGACCGTGCGGATGTCGTTCGGGTCCTTGGCCAGGGACAGCAGGTTGCGCCAGCCGGTGAGCGGTGACTGGAGGAAGGGCTCCCGCGTGATGCGCCACATCCGCCCGCCGCGATCGACCAGGCGTCGCCAGTCCTCCTCGGAGCTGCCCCCGAACGCCTGGCCGAAGGCGATGGCGGCCTTGGCCGGGTCGACGCCCGGCACGGTGACCGACGACCCGTCGGCGAAGTGGTAGCCGAACGCAGGCTCGACCGGCTGCAGGTCGACGGCCTCCTCGAGCGCGCCGCCGGTCTTGAGGAACAGGTCGCGGTAGACGGCGGGCAGCGTGAACAGGCTGGGGCCCGTGTCGAAGACGTAGCCGTCCCGCTCGTACCGTGCGAGCTTGCCGCCATACGTGGCGGACTGCTCGAGCACGGTCACGCGGTGCTTGCGCACGGCCAGTCGCGCAGCGACGGCCATGCCGCCGACGCCGGCGCCGATGACGACGACGTCCGGTCGAGCGGATCCCGTGGTCATGCGGCGCCCACCGATTCAGGCCTTGGGGTCACGGGTCGACCCTTCCACGTGTTGGTGCCACGCAGGTGCCGCCGCCACGAGACGGCATTGAGCACGGCGAAGGCGGCGATCGAGGCGGGGTGCGCGAAGGAGTCCGGAATGACGCGCTCGCCGGTCCGACGAGCCACCAGCGCCCTGCTGGTCACTCCGGCCGCGTAGCCGAGAAGGCCGATCGTGCGGGTCCGGCGTCTGGTGGCGGTGACCGCCGCCAGCGCGGGCACGACGTAGGCGGTGACCAGGAGGGCGTTCACGGCGACGGAACCGGCAGGTCCGTTGAAGGCCGACCACAGGGACTTCGCGTATCCGTCGACGACGGCCGCCGTGCCGTCGTACATCCGGCAGTCGGCCAGGTGCGATCCGTCGACCGTGGCGGCGTTCCGCCTGCTCGTCTTCACCGCACGCATGAGCGCGACATCCTCGATGACCTCGTGTCGCACGGCACCGTGCCCGTCGATGGCGGAGTAGGCCGCGGCATCGACGGCGAGCAGCTGCCCGTTGGCGGCGGACAGCGAGGGACGGTACGACGACTCGCCCCAGCGGACCGGCATGGTCGCGGCCCACGCCCACGTGACCAGGGGCTGGACGAGGCGCTCAAGCCAGCCGTCAGCGTGCTGGAAGGGGTAGGGGGCGACGAGCGCGAGGCCCTGGTCGCGGAGCGTGGCGACCACCGCCCGGACCGCGTGCGGGCGAAGCGTGACGTCGGCGTCCACGAAGACGAGCACGGAGCCCGTGGCGCGGGCGGCCAGGCGAGCGCACGCCCAGGGCTTGCCGAGCCAGCCGTCGGGCGGCGGCTCGTCGCCTCCTCGGATGAGGACGAGCCGGCGATCGGTGGCTGCGAGGGCCTCCACGAGCTCGGCGGTGTCGTCGCCGGACCCGTCGTCGAGGACGACGACGGTCAGGTCCGGCACCCCGGTCTGGGCGAGTACCGAGCGGACCGTGGCCTCGATGTGCGCCGCCTCGTCGCGGGCGGGGATCAGCACGGTCACCGGCTCCGTGACCTCCGCGGCGTCGGGGGAGGGCGACCGGAGCAGCCGCAGGTTGACGACCGTGTGGACCGCGATGGCGCCGGCGGTCGCTGAGCCGAGCGTGACGAGCCCGGCCCCCAGCCTCGTCAGGACCATTGCGGCTGGCTCCACAGGCGCCACAGGTAGGGCACGACCACAACACCCATGCAGATGCCGCCCCAGAGCGCCACGCCCGGCCGGCCGAAGAACACGAGGTTCGCGAGCACGTTCGAGGCGAACACCCAGGCGAGCATGGTCGCGGGGACGACGTCGGACGCGCTCTTGCGGGGGAGCAGGTTCAGCAGCCACATCAGGACGATGGATCCGAGCAGCCAGCCGAGGAAGTTCTGCATGGGGATGCCCGGGATCCCGGGCAGCTCCCACCCCGTCTCCGACCACGTCCAATAGCCCTGCCCGACCATCTGCGGGTCGAGGAACAGGTCCCACGACGCCAGCACCCAGCCGCCGATGAGCGCCGTGCCGATGACGGTGGCCGACAGGCGCTGCGCCGCCAGCAGGCACGGATAGGCCATCATCGACCACGCCATCGGGATCACGGCCGGCACGCCGCCGATCGCCAGACCGAGCGCGTCGGAGTACTCGTAGGTCCCGAAGGGGAACGAGGTGGCCAGGCCGAGCTCCTCGATCGCCCAGCCGAACGCCAGCGTGATGGCGAGGAAGCCCCCGGTCCAGGCGGCCCCCCGGTTGAGGAAGGCATGAGTGGCGCTGGCGAGGAAGAACGTCACGACGGTCACGAGGCTGAGGGTCGTTCGGCCGGCATCGCCGACGAGGACCCACACGATCTGACCGAGGATGGTGGCGGCGGCGAAGCCCCACGGCAGGTAGCGCAGCCAACCCGAGGGACCGCCTCCACGATCGGAGTGCGGCCCGGTGTAGACCCTGACGCTCACGACCGCGAGTCTAGGGTTGCCGTCATGGCACCTCGTGCGGAGATCGTCGACACCGGCTCACGCTGGGCCAGAGCAGCGCGGATCCAGGTCGCCGTGGCGAAGACACTCGTCCGGCTGAAGGCCTACGTCGAGCAGGCACAGCGCCGATCAGGGGGCCGCAGGGAAGGGGAATCACTCATGACCGTCGCCGTGATCTTCACGTCGCGCCGCACCCTCGATCATGAGGAGGAGTACTCCGTCATGGCGGCACGCATGGACGAGCTCGTGCGCGAGCAGCCGGGTTTCGTGAGCATCACCAGCGTGCGGGATCCCAGGACCCGCGAGGGGATCACCGTGGCGTGCTTCATCGACGAGGACGCGGTGAGAGCATGGCGGCAGCAGCCGGAGCATGCGGAGGCCCAGCGCAGGGGCATCGCCGACTTCTACGAGGAGTACCACGTGACCGTCGCCAACGTCGCGCGAGAGTACGGGTCGCGTTCGTGACCACCCCCGTTCGCCGGTTCCGTCTCCTGACACAGGTCGTGGCAGCCGCCCTCGCTCTCGGCGTCGGGGTGCTGGTGGCGGCGCCACCGGCGTCGGCCGCCCGACCGCCCATCGTCATCACCGTGCCCCCCGAGGCGCCGGCCTACGCCTCGTTCCCGATGACCGTCCAGATCCCTGCGACGGCCAAGCCTGTCCGCCGCTCGGCGACCTTGACGGTGTCCCGGGACGGGACCTCCTTCACGCCCGTCAGCACGTGGGCGGTGGCGCGCGGCGGTGGCCGCAAGGCCTTCAGCGTCGATGCGGGCACGACCCCTGGCCGCGTGTGGTTCCGGGTCAACGTGACGGGGCGGGGCCTGGTGCCGCAGATCACGTCGGCCGGCGTGCGGATCACGAATCCCTACCGGCCGAGCGCGCCGGACAACGCCGACATCCCGGAGTCCGGGGTGCCGGTGACGGCGGCCCTCTTCGGCAGCCATCCGATCGTCGGCAGCCCGGAGCATGCCGGCACGGTCCGGCTCTGGGACACGTCCACCTCGTGGAACGCCATCGAGCGCTCGCGGGGCACCTACGCCTGGGCGGCCCTCGACCGTGCGGTCGCAGCGGCGGAGGCGGCCGGCCAGGAGGTCCTGCTCGTGCTCGGCGGGACACCCGAGTGGGCGGCCGTCGCGGCGGCGCCGGGCAGCGAGTTCGCCGGGACCGGGTCGTCCATGCCCATGACGGACCCAGCGCTGTTCGAGGACTACGTGCGTGCCGTGCTGAGCCGATACGGCGGACGCATCGCCGCGTACCAGATCTGGAACGAGGCGAACATCTCGCAGTTCTGGCGGGGCACGCCGGAGCTGATGGCCGATCTCACGGCCCGCGCCTACGCCATCATCAAGCGGGAGCAGCCGGGGGCCATCGTCGTGGCGGCCTCGACGGGGTCACGATGGGTCAAGGGCTTCACCGAGTTCTACCCGGAGTACCTGACCGCCCTGGGCGTCCTCGGCTGGCCCGTCGATGCCTACTCGGTCCACCTGTACCCGATGGCCGCCGGGACACCTCGCGACCGGACCTTCCTGCTCGGGCTCATGACCACGGCCCTGCGCATCGCCAAGGCTCCGACGAAGCCGATCTGGGAGACCGAGATCAACTACGGGATCACCAACCCCGGGACCGGCGAGGCCGCCCGGACCATCCCGGATGCAGAGGTCCCCAGCTATGTCGCGCGCACGTACCTGGACTCGCTGCGCTTCGGCATCGCCCGCAGCTACTGGTACGCGTGGACCCCGGAGTACCGGTTGCTCGGCATCCAGATGTGGAACGGCTACCTGGCGACCCGGGCCTTTGGCACGACCCGGGACTGGCTCGTGGGCGCGACCTTCAGCGGCTGCTCGACGACTGACGTGAGCGTCCTGTGCAACTTCGACCGGGGTGGCGCACCCTTCTACGTCGCGTACACCGATGACGGTTCCGCTGCGTCCATCCCTGCGCCGGCAGGCAGCACCGTCGTCACGGGGATGGACGGGTCAGCCGTCCCCGCGGGCGCGCAGGTGGCCATCTCGGGCACTCCCGTCCGTATCTCCTGACACCGGCACGGCACTGAAGGGCGGGGACTGATGGACGAGCAGGAGAAGGCTGTCGAGCAGGGCATCATCCAGGAGATCGAGCACGAGGTGACCACCCGCGTCATCGACTTCGAGGACCCTCGCCAGGAATGGCGCCGGCTCATCTCCGAGGTGGTCGGCACCTTCTTCCTGGTGCTCGTGGCCGCCGGCGGAGGGATGATGGGCGCGGCCTTCGACAACTCCATCGGGCGGGTGGCGGCAGTCGTGGCTCCCGGCCTCATGGTCATGGCGATGATCATGTTCATGGGCAAGGTCTCCGGGGCGCACTTCAATCCGGTGGTGAGCATCGCCTTCGCGCTGCGTCAGGACTTCCCATGGCTCCGGGTTCCCGGGTACGTGGTGGCGCAGGTGGCGGGCGGCATCCTCGCCGTCGTCTTCCTGCAGGCCGTGGTCGGCGTCTCCGCCTCGCAGGGCGGCACCTACCCGGCGGCCACGACCACGCATCTCGCCGCGTTCTGGATGGAGGCCATCCTCACGTTCGGCCTGCTGAGCGTGATCCTCGGCACCGCGTCGGGCGCGCAGAACATCGGCATCATCGGCGCCATGGGCGTCGGTGGGTACATCGCCCTGGCCGGGCTGTGGGCGAGCCCGCTGTCGGGAGCCTCGATGAACCCCGGGCGCTCGTTCGCCCCCGACCTGGTGTCCGGCGACTACACCGCCCTGTGGGTGTACGTGGCAGGACCGCTGCTGGGCGCTGTCGTCGCAGTCTTCTTCGCCTGGGTGCTGCGCGGCCCGGGTGGGGGCAAGTCCGGCTCGATGGCCGCCCAGGGCGCGCTCCACACCGACATCACGGCGCCCGACAAGGCCTGAACAACTAGATCTGGTACTCCGGCGCATCCGGCAGCAGTCCGGCGACGGCCGGGTAGTGCTGGTCGGCGACGGCCGCTGCGAACGCCCAGAAGCGGTCGTAGCCGGGGATCGCGGCGATCTCTGCGTCGGTCCTCACCAGGAAGTGCAGGTGCCGGACGGCATGGCAGCCCACGGGCAGGGCCTCGAGGTCGAGGGCTGAGAATCTCCGCACCGCATGGTCATCGACGACCGAAGCCGCCGCTGACCGATCCGGGAACACGTGCACGAAGGTGAGGATGACGCCCCGGGGCGCCCAGCGCCACGAGGTCGAGTGCATGAAGGCGCCGGGGTAGGCGTCTGCGGCGATCTGCACCGGGTCGGCGAGGGGTGGCAGCGATGACACCTCGGTCAGCAGGGCGAGCAGGCCCGTGTCATCGATGCGCATGACGAGGTGCTCGAGCAGCACCTCGTTCACGGCATGGCATCCTTCGTTCGCATCGGGCGATTCTGGCACTGGTTGGATGGCGGCATGGTGACCGCTCTCCCCGAGGTGCCCGAACCGACCGCCCGGCTCACGTTCCGCCGCTGGCGGGAGTCTGATGCACCCGTCATCCTCGACATGTACTCCAGACGAGAGGTGTACCGGTTCCTCGGGTCGGTGCCCATGCCGGTGCATGACCTCGAGGAGGCGCTGTCGCGCATCGAGGGGCGCAATGCGCGAACGCATGGACTCGACGGGATCTGGGCCATCGTTCGTGCGGACGACGAGACCGTGGTCGGCACCGTGCTGCTCGTGCCGCTGACCCGGACGGACGGGGAGCCCAGCGATGTCCACGAGATCGGCTGGCACCTCCACCCCGACGCCTGGGGGAGGGGCTACGCGACGGAGGCGGCGGGCTCGGTCATCGCCCGGGCGCGCGCGGGTGGCCTGGGCGAGGTGCGCGCGGTCGTGTACCCGGACAACGCGGCCAGCCATGCCGTATGCCGCAGGCTCGGCATGACGCAGCTGGGGCTGACCGGCGAGTGGTACAACGTCGAGGTCGTGGAGTACCGCCTCGCGCTCTGAGCGGTCCTCGGTCAGCCCTCGGCGGGACTGACCCGGCCGTCGACGAGATGGATCACGGTGTCGCACAGTGCGGCGAGATCGAGGTCGTGGGTGGCGATGACCACCGCGGACCCGGCGTCGGCCTCCGATCGGAGCGCGGCGAAGATGGCGGCGGCCGTTGCCGCGTCGAGCTCGGCGGTGGGCTCGTCGGCGACGAGGAGCCCCGGACGCACGCCCAGCGCGCGAGCCACCGCCACGCGCTGCCGCTGCCCGCCCGAGAGCTCCTCGGCGAGCCGGTCAGGGACCTCGGCGAGTCCGGCTCTCGCCAGGGCGTCCGCCGCCCGGCTCCCGATGTCGGCCGAGTCCGTGCCCATCAGCTGCAGGGGCAGCTCCACGTTCTCGGCGGCAGTGAGGGTGGGCAGCAGGCAGTAGCCCTGGAACACGACGCCCGCGTGCCGTGCGCGATCGCGCGGCGCGATCTCGCCGCTGTCGGGTTCGATCACGCCCGCGAGGACGGACAGCAAGCGTGGACTTCCCGGAGCCTGAGGGACCGGTCACCGCCAGGATCCTGCCCGGCGCGAGGTCGACATCGATGCCCTCGATCAGCGGGATCCCGGCCCGCACCACTCCCACTCCGCGGGCATCGACCTCCACGCCGGTGCGCGGATGCGCCGGAGGCAGGTGTGGCTGGTCGACTCGTCATTCGGCACCCCTCCGTCTCGAGTCGCACGCTGTCCCCGTCCCGCTCGACCACGACCTGCGTCCCTGGGTGGCCAGTCCGCGAAGAGCTCATCCGGCAGGTGCACGCTGCCGTCGCGGTCGATGACGACGAAGTCCTCGTCGCCCGCCTCCTCGAGGCCGATCCGGCCGTAGCGCATGGAGACGGCGCGGCCGAGGTGGGCACCGACCTCGGCGTCATGCGTCACGACGATGATCGTCGTCCCGAAGAGCTCGTTCACGACGTCCAGCAGGCTGAGCACCGCCTCGCGTCCGTCGTGGTCCAGCTGCGATGTCGGCTCGTCGGCCAGCAGCAGGCCGGGGCCGTTGGCGACGGCGACCGCGAGCGCGACCCGCTGCTGCTCGCCCCCGGCGAGCAGCGGGATCGGCCGATCGGCCACTGACCCAAGCCCAAGGCCGTCCAGCAGCTCGAGCGGCGTGAGCAGGTCGCGCCGTCGACTGCGGGGAACCGAGCGGTGGGCGAAGCGGATGTTGTCGACCGGAGTCCCGTACGGCAGCAGGTTGCGGGCCGCGCCTTGGAGGACGAAGCCCACGCGCTGGGCGCGCATGCGCAGGAGGGCTCGCTCAGACAGCCCGCCGAGCGGGTCGTCGCCGATCCAGACCTGGCCTGCGCTGGGGGGGATCAGCCCGCCCAGCATGCCGAGGAGCGTCGACTTCCCGGAGCCCGAGGGTCCCAGCAGTGCCACCCTCTCCCCAGGCTCGATCTCGAGGTCGACTCCTCGGACGGCGACCACGTCCAGGTCGCCCGTCCGGTAGATGTGCACGAGCTCCTCGCACCGGACGGAGAGGCCGGCGCGACTGCCGGATCGGGGGGTGCTCATTCCTGCACCTGCCTGAGGAGGTCGGGGGTCGCCCGCCGCGCCGTACTGCGCGCGCTGACGTCGGAGATCACGGCGAGCAGTCCGAGGACGGCGGCGGTCAGGACGAGGACCGGGAGCCACGCCGGTCCGTACCACGCCGGTTGTGCATCCGCGCCGGACGCGTCGAGCAGGGCCGGGAGGGCGGCCCCCGCCGCGACGAGCCCCGACACCAGCCCCAGCGCCACGCCGACGCCGATCAGGGCAAGCAGCTCGCGTCGCCCGGATCGCACGAGCAGCGCATGCGAGGCGCCGAGCGCCTGCAGTGCCGACAGCTCGTACGCCCGGCGGCGGATCATGATGAAGGAGTGGGCGAGGAGGGTTCCTGCCGCCAGCCCGAGCGCGATCAGCGCGGTGATCACGAACAGCCGCAGGGCCAGGGCCTCACTGCTGCGCTCCAGCTCGGACAGCCGCTGGTCGACGGACTCCTCGGCCATGACCGTGAGCCCGGCCCCCTCCAACTCGGCGCGGAGTGCTGCGGGGGCATCCTCGGCGAGCCACACCTGGTAGACCATCGGTCCCGCTGCCGCACCGGTCATGGCGATCGCGTACGAGAGGTCGGCCAGCGTGCCCTGGCTCCCGAGTCGCGGCAGCAGTCCGAACCCGCCGGACTCGGTGGGGACGAAGCGTCCATCCAGTCCGGCCACCCGGTTCGACCCAGCGTCCCCCGCGGCCGCGTCGGAGCCGCTGCCCTGCACGACAGGCAGGGCAGCGGGATGATCGGCGACCTCGATGCCGGCATCACCTCGGTCGATCCGGACGCGGAGGGCGAGCCGGCCGGCGTCGGCGGACTCGACCTCTGCACCTCGCTCGATCGGGACGGTTGTCGCGGCCATGCCGGGGCGCCAACCCGCGTCGCCGGGTGCCGACAGGTCGACGGGTCCGTCCGCGTCGACCGCGTCGCTGAGGACGACGGTGGCGTCGAGGCTGGACGAGGGGACGTCGATCGGCTGGCGAAGGGTGAAGCCCTGCAGGGTGCACGGGGCCTCGAGGCACATGGGCAGCGCGGCCGTGGCGGAGCCGCTCCCGTCGGGAAGTGAGCCGAGCGTGACCTCGGACGGCTGTCCGTTGGAGTCGCGGACCACGGCCCCAAGGGCGACCTGTGCATCGCCGTCGGCGCGATCGAGGGTCGTGTCGACGGACAGGCTGCCCCGGATGGGCACGGGCTGTGCAGGCGGATCCGGTCGGAGCCAGGACACGGTGTCCGCCATCGAGCGTCCGATCGACGCGGGGTCCCACATGGAGACGGCAGCGAGTCGGGTGCTGTCGACGGCCAGTAGACCGCCCTGGCCGTTGCTCACCGTCACCGCGGCCATGGCCTCGTTCCCCGTGGGATCGGCGGCGTTCACGGCGGCCAGCAGGGCGCCGGGCGACGAGGCCCGCACCTGGAGCACGGTCGATGCGCCGACAGAGGAGCGCGCCTGCTCGGCGCGGTTGCTGGAGGCCACCGCCCAGCCATCCACGGCGAAGACGGCCAGCCCCACGGCGAGGGAGAGCAGGACCAGGATCCGCAGCCCGGTGGGCCGCCGAGCGATGTTCCGGGAGGCGAGGAAGGAGGCGACGTTCGCCGAGCGGCGGGTCCGCGAGACGCTCGCCCGAGCCAGGTAGGGCATGGCCCGGGCCGCGAGGAGTCCGGCGGCGAGGGCGATGAGTCCCGGTGCCAGGAGGGCGAGCACGTCCGACTCGCCGCGGTTGAGCTGGTAGACGCCGGTGACAGCGAGGGCGACCGCGATGGCATCGACCGCCGCGGACCTGGCCAGGCGAGCGCGTCGGCCGCCGCTGCGCCTCAGCTGGTCCAGCACCGGTGCGGTCAGGATCCCCCGAGCAGCGAGCGCCGCGGCTGCCGCACCACCCAGGAGGCACAGGACGAGTGCACCGAGCGTCAGGGGCGTCAGGGTCACCTCTGCGCCGGGAGCGAGGTACCGGTCGGTGAGCAGGAGATCGACGCCGTACGCGATGAGCAGTCCGACCGGGGCCGCCAGCAGGAGGAGGAGAACAGGTTCCGCGAGCCCGAACGCCACGGTGGATCGAGGGCTCATGCCACGGAGCTTGGCCAGGGCGATCTCGCCGGCGCGTTCGTCGCTCATCGCCGACACGATGAGGAACAGGACGAACCAGGAGAGCATCACCAGCTGGACCGTGACGGCGAACGAGGCGGCAGCCACTCCCGTTCGCTGGGGCTCCAGCTCAGCCAGGAATTCCGTGAGTCCGCTGGTCGCGACGGTGCGCGGTCCCTGTCCCTCAGGTGCGCTGGTGTTGTCGGTGGCCGCCAGCACGGCGGTGGTCAGGAGTGGCAGGTCGCCGAGGTGCACGGTCGTCGGATCGAGGGGTCGGAAGCTGGCGGCGGTGACGTCGCCGCGACTGGCCTCGAGGGTGGACTGGTCGACGAGGATCTCGTCCAGGCGGTCGGGCTCGCCCTTGGCGCTCCCCGGCTGGGCCTGCTCGGGGTTGCCCAGCCCCCAGACGCGTGGATCCGCCGTGACGGGATCGTAGGTCCCGACGAGCCTGACCGTGTCTGCGGCCACGTCGGAGCTGATGCCCAAACGGAGGTCGTCGCCGAGGACGAGGCCCCCCTCGGCGGCCGTGCGCGCGGAGACCATCGCCTCACCGGCCGCGTCCGGGCAGCTGCCCTCGACGACCGTCACCGCCTCGCACTGGCCGCGATGCCAGCCGACCGCCGCCGTTCCGAGCAGCTGGCCCTCGATGGAGGGCGAGCCGTTGCGCACGCTGTACGACAGGGTCCCGGGCAGGAACCACGGGTCGAGCCCGGGGTCGGCCGAGCGCCCTGTCACCACGTCGAGGATCTCGGCCGGGGTGAACTGGGTCTGGCCCGCGACGGAGCCACGCGTCTCGACCCCCGTCGTCACTGGGGGTGCGCCCGCCAGGCCCGCGCGCACGAGGGAGTCGGCGGCGCTCTGCGCGTAGAGGGGGCCGAGTGCCGATCCGGCCATCGCGACGACGGCCACGAGGAACACGGTCAGGGATGCCCCGGATCGCCACCTCAGCCCGCGCAGGGCCAGCCTCAACGACTCCATCGGCCGCAGTCTGTCACCACGACGCTGCCGTGGGCCGGCTAACCGCACCCGATCCGGACCGGACCCATGCGGGGGTGAGGCGATCGGTCAGGCGCCGATCTCGGCGGCCTCGCCGGCGGTGATGCGCAGCAGCTCGTCGTACGAGGTCGGGAAGACATAGTGCGGGTGGCCGCCCGCCGCCCACACCTCGTCGTAGCGCGAGAGCGCGATGTCGACGATCGTGCGCAGCGGGTGCGGATGCCCGACCGGCGCGACGCCCCCGATCGCGAAGCCCGTGGCCTTGCGGACCTCGTGCGCGGTGGCCTTGGAGATGTCGTTCACCTCGAGGATGGCCGCGAGCTGCATGGTGTCGACGCGATGGCCTCCCGAGGCCACGACCAGCACGGGCTCGCCGTCGGCCAGGAAGATCAGCGAGCTGGCAATCTGCCCGACCTCGATCCCCAGGGCGTCCGCCGCCTCCTTGGCCGTGCGCGCGCTGTCGTCGAGGGCCCGGACCTCGCCACGGGCACCGAGCAGGGCGAGTGCCTTGCGGACCTTGATGACGGACTGCTGCTCGGTGACCTGACTCATGACGGGAGGCTATCGTCGTCCCCACGCCAGAGTGCGACGGCACGAGGCCTCGGGCGATGGGGCGAGGGAAGGTCGCGATGGTCCAGCGCAGGCTGCCGAGGTGGGACGAGATCTCGCCGCTGATCGGTCGCCGGGACCCCTCGCTGTCCCGCCTGCAGCATCGGCTCGAGCGTTGCGCGAGTATCGGCGACATCCGTGCGCTGGCACGTCGACGGGTGCCGCCGGCCGTCTTCGACTACGTGGATGGCGCCGCCGGCACCGAGACGACGCTCCGCAGGTCGCGGCAGGCCTACGCGCGGGTGCAGTTCACCCCGCGCGTCCTGCGCGACGTGTCCGCCGTCGACCTGTCCCGCGACCTGCTCGGTGAGCGATCGGCGCTGCCCTTCGCCTTCGCGCCCACGGGCTTCACGCGGATGATGCACCACCTCGGTGAGCCGGCCGTTGCCACCGTTGCGGGGGAGGCCGGCATCCCCTACGCGCTGTCCACCCTCGGCACCACCTCGGTGGAGGATCTCGCTGCCGCCGCCCCGCTGGCCAGACGCTGGTTCCAGCTCTACGTCTGGCGGGACCGCCAGCGCAGCGAGGACCTGGTCCGGCGGGTGGCTGCCTCGGGGTACGACACCCTCATCCTCACGGTCGACACCGCGGTGGGCGGTATCCGCCTGCGCGACGTGCGAAACGGACTCACGGTGCCGCCGCGACTCAGTGCGCGCACGGTGGCGCAGATGGCCATGTACCCGAGGTGGTGGGCCAACGTGCTCACCACAGAGCCGCTCGAGTTCGCGTCCCTCTCGTCGACCGGGGGAACCGTCGGCGACCTGCTCACCGACGTCTTCGACCCGGCCATCGGCCCCGAGCACGTCGCCTGGCTCCGGAGCATCTGGCCCGGGAGCCTCATGCTCAAGGGGGTGCAGTCCGTCGATGACGCGGTGCTGGCGGCGGATCTCGGTGTGGATGCGGTCGTGCTGTCGAACCACGGCGGCCGGCAGATCGACAAGGGCAACGTCCCGCTCGAGCTGCTGCCGGCTGTCGTCGAGGCGGTCGGTGACCGGGTCGAGGTCTACGTCGACGGGGGCATCACGAGCGGAGCCGACATCGTGGCCGCCCTTGCCATGGGTGCTCGCGGCACCCTCGTCGGGCGGGCCTATCTCTACGGGCTCATGGCCGGGGGCCCGGATGGGGTACGCCGTGTCGTCAGCATCCTGGAGAAGGACCTGCGCACCACGATGCAGCTGCTCGGGGTCTCGTCGATCGCGGAGCTCGAACCGGGACACGTGACGCTGCGCTGACGGGCAGGATGTCCCCATGGCAGGCACCGTGGGTCGGTTCGAGGGATTCCCGTCCGAGGCGTTCGACTTCTACGACGCGCTCGCGGACAACAACGACAAGCCCTGGTGGAACGAGCACAAGGCCGACTACACGACCTTCGTGCGAGATCCGCTCCTCGCGCTGCTCGAGGAGCTGCGCGCGGAGTTCGGGGAGCCGCATGTGTTCCGGCCCTACCGTGATGCCCGGTTCAGCAAGGACAAGACGCCGATCAAGGATCATCAGGGCGGGTTCGTCGGTGTCGAGGACGCGATGGGCTACTACGTGCAGGTCTCCGGCAGTGGCCTGATGGTCGCCGGTGGCTGGTACGCGCCCGAGGGTGAGCAGATCGCGCGCTACCGGACGTCGGTCGACGGCCCCGCAGGCGCGGAGCTGGAGCGCATCCTCGCGTCGATGAAGCGGACGTGGGAGATCGACGGGCGCCCGGTGAAGACCCGGCCCCGCGGGTACGACGCCGACCACCCGCGCATCGAGCTGCTGCGCAACCGCGCGCTGACGGTGTCCCGCCACTACCCGGTCGAGCCCTGGCTCGGGACCCGGAAGGCGTTCACGACGGTGCGCAACGGCTGGCGCTCGATGCGCCCTCTGGTCGACTGGCTCGCCGACTACGTCGGGCCGGCGAACGACCCGGGACGCGGCGAGTGAACTGCGCCGGAGTCTGAGCCCGGCTCGGGCCGCAGCGGCGCAGGCCGCCAGGCTCCCGCGACGGCCGTGGCGGCCAGGGCGGTGCCGATGGTCAGGACCAACGCGGCGATGACGGCGGTGGCCGTGGTGGCCGCGTCGAGCAGTCGGGCCCCGAGCACCAGGCAGGCGGTGGCGGCGACCGCCAGCACCACGATTGCGCGGTTCGTCACACCTGCCTCCTTCGCACCACGCGAACATAGGGGCACCCCCTGACACCCGTCTACGGCTCGGGGCAGGTCGTGACGGAACCGTGAGCCTGCGGCTCAGTCCTGAGAGCAGCCCGCGCACCAGCTCGGCGTCCTGACGCGGCCACTCGGGCCACCAGCGGGTCAGGGCCGGCTCCATGGCGTCGAGGAGGGCAGCGCCCACCTCCGTGATCTCGCGGGCCAGCGCGCGGTCCAGGGCCGCCGCGGTCTCGGGGTCGGCCTGCTCGATCCGCCGCCAGGGGTCCAGGGCATCGAGCGGGAGGGTGTGCTCCGGGGGCAGGAGGTCGCGCAGCAGGCGGAGGAAGGCGGCGGTGGCGTAGTCGCGCAGGAACACGTTCGCGCTGAGGAGCTCGCCTCGACGGGCACGGCTCGAGCCGATGTAGACCAGGCAGAGGGCGTTGCGCAGCAGTGCGCCGCGGTCAACGGGTGCGGAGGCGGCGACCGCCCCGGTCCGGCCGTGCACCTGGGCGGCGAGCTCGGCGATGCCGCCCCGGTCGAGGACGACGGCGAAGTGGTTGAGGCTGCAGGCCGCGAACTCGGCGCGGTCGAAGACGGCGAACTCCACCAGCAGGCCCGACCGGTACAGGACCTTCAGTCCGTGCGCGGTCTCCCGGAACGACAGGCCGATGCCGTCGGAGTCCGGCAGCCAGGACAGGTTCGTCCGGTACTCCTCGGGCGTGCCGTCCTCGGTGACCAGCAGGAAGTCATGGTCGGACCAGCGATCCCGGCGCTCGGGCTGGGCCGACGAGCCGGCGAGGACCAGGCCGAGCACCCGCGGGTCCGCCGTGACCGTTGCCGTCAGCTCGTCGAGGTACGTCGCGAGCCGATCGAGGGCGGGGTCGGATGAGGTCACGGGAGGACGCTAGCCGGCTCAGGCGCGGGCGAGTGGTCGTCGGGAGGCGAGTGGTCGTCGGGAGGCGAGTGGTCGTAGCGTCGCCCCGACGGCGAGACCCAGGTGCACGAACCGTCCGCCGACGATCGCGTGATCGCCCAGCCCGCGTGCGTCTTCAGCTGATGGTGCCGGACACAGACGGCGCCGAGGTTGGCCCGGTCAGTGGTGCCCCCGTCACCCCACGGTCGTGCGTGGTCGAGTTGGCCGAGATCGGCCCGTCGATTGCATCCGGGAAACCGGCACGTCCGGTCACGGGTGATGATGAAGTCCCGGAGGCCGTCCGGGATCCGGTACGACGCTCGGCCGCGATCGAGCAGATGCCCGGTCAGGGGGTCCGTGATGAGGCGTCGCATGGTCGAGTCGGGATCGTCGATGACGAGCTGCCGGACGACGTCGGCGGCGATCGGCAGCGGGCCGCCGGGGCCGCCGCTGCGCATCGTGGCGGGCTCGTCGGTCAGTCCCAGCAGGGATGCCAGGTCGACGGTGATGTCGACGTGGGCACGGATCGGTGCGCCCGCGGAACGGACGGCACCGGCACCGGCACCGAGCAGGAGCTGGACAAGGGCCTCGGTGCGCCACTGCCCGATCGTTCGATCCGGTTGACCTGCCGAGGCTGCGGCGTCGGTGCGGTCGGTCTGGGCGGCGGTGGCACGCCAGACGGGGTCGCGGGCCAGCAGGTCGACGGCAGCGAGACACGCATGCGCCTGCTCGATGCTGAGGTAGGCGGACAACCTGGCGTGCCCGTCACCCTCGTCGATGATCGTCACATCACGATCGAGCCGGGCTGCTCGACGGCGCCGGGCCGCGTGGTCGGCGTCGATGCGGGCCAGCGTGCGCCTGGCTGAGCGTCGCGTGGCCGACACGTCTCCGCGGCGGGCGACGGGCAGGACGGACTGCTCCAGCCATCGGCACTGACTGATGAACTCCCTGAGGATCGAGGCCGTGGGAGCAGGACCGGTGGACGCTGAGGGTGAGTCCTGCGTGATCCACGCGATGAAGCCGCCGAGCTGGGCCGCGGCATCGCACACGGCGTCTGCATGCCGGACGGTGATCTCACCTCGGTTCAGGGCCGCCTTGGTGAGGGGCAGCGGGCCGTGCAGGAGACGTGCTGCCGTGAGACGGTCATGCGACCATGCTTCGGACCAACGAGTGGCAGCGGCGATCTCGGACCTGCTCTCGTCCTCGATGGTCACCACCGCGGAACTCTCGACGGTGTGCGTGCTCACCCGCTGCCGTCGTCCGGCCACGGCCACCAGGGCATCGGCCTGGCGGTCGCCGAGCCACGCCATCGCCCGCTCGGTGGCCTGCAGGTAGGTGATGGCGTCGTCGCGGGACAGGGTCGACGGGTCCACCCGACTGAGCGTCACGGCGAGGGTCGGGCCGGGAACCGCCGCGAGCCGAGCCTCGAGGGACAGGTCGTCCGCCGACGGGTCGGCATCGAGGGGGCCGTCGGCCAGGATGTCGTCGACGATCGCCTGCCATGTCTCGTCATCGATGTCGGTCGCGCCGGACTCGGTGACCTGCGTCACGACACTCAGGGCGTCCCCGTCGGCGTCGTCCGAGCGCGTCGTATCCATGCTGCGACGCTAGCCGCAGGGTCCGACACCGGAGATCAGACGCGGACGCGCTCGCCCGGCTGCGGCACGACGACCGCCACGTCCCACTGCCGGCGGATCCGGTCGGCCAGTGCCTGCGCCGCCTCGGGCTCGCCGTGGTTGACGAAGACCTGCGACGGCTTGTCGGCGCAGGACATCAGCCAGTCGACCAGCTCGCTGGCGTCGGCATGGACCGAGAACGCCTCGATCTCGATGATCTCCGCGCGCACCGGCACGTACTGGCCGTGGATCTTGATCTCGTGTGCGCCGTCCAGCAGCATCCGGCCGGGCGTGCCGACCGCCTGGAAGCCGACCAGGAGGACCGTGTTGTCGCGGTCGGGGAGCAGGGCCTTGAGGTGGTGCGTCACCCGACCGCCGCTGCCCATGCCCGACGCGGAGATGATGATGCGGGCACCGCCCCTGTCCAGCGCCATGGACTGCTCGGGCGTGGTGGCCTCGTGCACGTTCGGCATGTCGATGGCGTCGGGGCCCTCGGCGATCGTCGCCGTGCTGATCTCCGGATCACCGTCCTGGATCGCCTGCACGTAGACGCGCATGGCGGCGAGGGCCATCGGGCTGTCCACGTGGATCGGTGCGACCGGGATGCGCTGGTGGTCCTGGAGTGCCCGCAGTGCCTTCAGCAGTACCTCGGTGCGGTCGACGGCGAAGGCCGGGATGACGACGGTGCCCCCGCGCTTGAGGGTGCGAGTGATCGCCGCGGCCATCTCGTCGATCTCGGCCTCGACGTCCTCATGCTCGCGGTTGCCGTACGTGGACTCGATGACGATCGCGTCGGCGTCGCCCGGGGGGTGCGGCGGCGAGAGCAACGGGTGGTTGCCGCGGCCGAGGTCGCCGCTGAAGACGACGGTGCGTCCGTCAGCCTCGTCCGTGATCGTCACGATCGACGAGCCGAGGATGTGGCCCGCATGGTCGAACTGGGCCGTGACACCGTCGGCGGGATGGAAGTCGACCTCGAACTCCACCGGCCGCAGCATCGCGATCGCGTGCTCGGCGTCGTTGATGTCGTAGAGGGGCTCGGGCTGCGCGTGCCGGGAGAAGCCCTTCTTGCGGGCCCAGGCGGCGTCCTCGCCCTGCAGCCTGGCGCTGTCGCGCAGGATGATCGGCACGAGGTCGGCGCTGTTGGGGGAGCAGTACACCGGCCCGTCGAAGCCGTCGCGCACGAGCGCCGGCAGGTAGCCGCAGTGGTCCAGGTGGGCGTGGGTGAGGACGACGCTGGCCAGGGTCGCCGGGTCGATGGGGAACGGGTCCCAGTTGCGGGAGCGCACCTCCCGGGGGCCTTGGAACATCCCGCAGTCGACGAGGAACTGCCCGTGACCGGTCTCGACGAGCGTCTTCGACCCCGTCACGGTCCCGTTCGCGCCGATGAAGGTCAGGAACATGATTCAGGTGTAGCACGCGACTCGGATGCGTGTCAGCGCAGGAAGAGCGCCTCGAGTCGTCGTGATGTCATGGCCAGGCCCACGACGCACATCGCGGCGAGGTACAGGACGTGCACGAGCAGGCCGACGTCGAAGACGCCGAAGGCGATGCTGCGCATCATCGCGATCGACTGCCATAGCGGGGTGGCCATGATGACCGCCTGCAGCCAGTCCGGGTAGAGCGTGATCGGGAAGAAGGTTCCCGAGAACAGGAACAGCGGGAGCAGGACGAAGTTCAGCCAGTTGAGCTGGTGGAAGGACGTCATGTAGGACGTGAGCGTCATGCCGATGGAGGCGAACGCGAACGCCACCAGAACGGCGGCGGGGATCATCAGGAGCGACCACCAGGTCGTGAGCAGCCCGAACATCGCCGCGACGACGGTGAAGCCGATCGCATACGCGGCCCCGCGCACCATGGCCCAGGCGATCTCGCCGAGGGCGACGTCCAGCGGTCCCAGCGACGTGGACATCATCGACTGGTAGATGCGCATGTAGTGCATCTTGAAGAAGACGTTGAACGTCGCATCCGTCATCGCTCCGCTCATCGCGCTCGACGCCAGCAGGGCCGGGGCGATGAAGGCCGCGTAGGGGACCTCGGTCCCTGCGACCTCCACGGTTCCGATCAGCCCGCCCACGCCGTAGCCGAAGGCGACCAGGTAGATGACCGGCTCGACGAAGCCGGTCAGGAAGGTCAGTGTGTTCGTCGTGCGCAGTGCGAAGGCGTTGCGCAGCATCGCGGCATGGGGGCGTCCCGCGTATGTCGACGATCCCAGCCGATCGGCGCGACGTTCCGCGATCGCTGCGGCGGCGCTCAGCACCACGGCCTGGGTGATCATGCGGTGAGCCGCCTCTCGAAGCGGCGCCGAGCCACGAGGATTCCGACGATGCCCATCGCCAGCAGGTACACGAGGCTGACCATCGCCTGCCACGGCTCGAGGGGCATGCCGTAGGACAGCCAGCGGCCCAGCTGGGTGGCGTGCCACAGCGGCGAGATCCAGCCGATCCACTGGACGGCCAGCGGCAGGCTCGACAGCGGGTAGAACGTGCCGGAGAACAGGAACATCGGCATGATGATCAGGCGCCAGGCGATCGCGAAGAAGGCGTCGGCGTTGGTGATGTTGGCGCTGACCGCGAGCATGAGCGCGCCCCAGCACAGTCCGGCGAAGGTGGACACGGCGACGAGGGGCAGGGCCGTCGTCCAGTCCACCGCGCCGAAGGCGAAGAGCACCAGCCAGTACAGCGTCGTCGTGAGCACGACGCGCACGGCGGCGGCGAGGAAGACGCCGTCGGCGATCTGGCCGCCCGTGAGCGAGGTCGCCCGCATGGCGAAGAAGAGCTTCTCCCAGATGAAGCCGGCGATGGTCGGGAACGTGACCTCGTCCTGCCCGCCCTGGATGGCGGCCGCGGCCAGCAGTGCCGGGGCGAGGAAGACCAGGTAGGGCACGCCGTCGACCCCACCGGAGCTCTCGTCGACGAGCAGCCCGACGCCGAGGCCGACGGATGCGAGGAAGAGGACGGGGTTGCCCAGTCCGAAGGCGATGATCGAGTTGCGCCACTTCCACATGTTGCGCATGCGGTACTCCGTGACCCGCAGGGTGCCGCGCCATGCGCCGCGCTCCGCGGGCCTGGACGGGAGCGGGGTGCCGGTGGTCACTCGTCCGCCAGGCTGCGGCCGGTGAGGCGGAGGAACACGTCCTCCAGGGAGGCGCGCCGCACGAGCGAGGTCATCGGCATGAAGCCGCGGGCCACGATCGCCTGCAGGTCCGCCTCGCCTGCATCGGTGTAGACGAGGATCCGGTCCGGCAGCACCTCGCGCCGCTGGCCGATGTCGCCGAGATGGGCGGCCACCTCGGCGTTGCGATCCGAGCCGAAGCGCACCTCCACGACCTCGCGCGTGGAGTGCTCGCGGATGAGGTCGAGGGGCGAGCCCTCCGCGACGATGCGGCCGGCATCCATGACGACGAGGCGGTCGCACAGCTGCTCCGCCTCGTCCATGTAGTGGGTGGTGATGACGAGGGTGACCCCGGCCTCCTTCAGCCGGAACAGCCGGTCCCACAGCACATGCCGGGCCTGCGGGTCGAGTCCCGTGGTGGGCTCGTCCAGCAGCAGGATCGTCGGCTCGTTGACGAGGCCGCGGGCGATGGTGAGCCGGCGCTTCATCCCGCCGCTCAGTGCGTCGACCTTCGCATCGCGCTTGTCCTCGAGCTGGGCGAAGTCGAGCAGCTCGTCGATCCGTGCGCGCAGGTAGGCGCGGGGGAGTCCGAAGTAGCGACCGTAGGTGTAGAGGTTCTCGCTGACGGTCAGCTCGGTGTCGAGGTTGTCCTGCTGCGGCACGACGCCGAGGTGGGCGCGGATGGTCGGCCCCTGGTGGGACGGGTCGCGGCCGAGGATCGACAGCTCGCCGGAGGTGCGCTGCAGGGTGGCGCCGAGCATGCGCATCGTCGTGGACTTGCCGGCTCCGTTGGGCCCGAGGATCCCGAAGGACTCGCCCTGGGTGACATGGAAGTCGATGCCGTCGACGGCCGTGAAGTCGCCGTAGGACTTCGTCAGCCCCTGCGCCCGGATCACCGGCCAAGCCAACCACAGCGGAGCTCGGCGACGGCTGCGCGATGACGGCTGTCGGAGGACCTGGCCGGCGGGGGTTGACGGCTGTCAGGGGTGGGGCCTAACGTTGCCCGTGTTCGAACAGGTGTTCGAACAGCAGAGCTGGGGTCCGGATTCGCGGCTGGACCCTGGGCACCACCTCAGCCGCCGGGCCGCCTCGACCCCGGCCCGGCGGCCGAGGCTCCGGTTGGCAGGAGAGGCGGCAGATGAGCCGTCGCTACCGATCGGAGTCGATCGAGGTGGTCACGGGTGCGGACGGGGAGCCGGCGGGATTCCGCTGGCGGGGTCGGCGGTACGCCGTACGCGCCATCGTGGCGCAGTGGGTCGAGGCACTGCCCTGGTGGGCCGGGGACCTTCGGGTCGAGCCGGCCCGGGTCGACGGGGCGAGCGGCCAGCGACATGTCTGGCGGGTCGAGGCAGCACCACGCACCGGAACCGTCGGTGTGTACGACCTGTACCGCACCTCACGCGGGGATCGTCCGCGCTGGGGCCTGGAACGGGTCCTCGACTAGGGGGTCCTCCGTCGGAGGGACCGCCACCGGCAACGACACGGGAGACCGCACATGGCCATTCCTCGTTCGGCAGACGACCTGCTGATGTCCTCCCGGCGCAGCCTGACCGAGGCAAGCATCGCGCCCACCGCAGGCGAGCGCTACGCGGCGGCGCACCTCGCCGCCCTCCGCGCCGCCGCTGCCGTCCTGGCCGCCCGCAGTCGCCCGTCCTCCCGGCGGTCACGGGTGCTGAGCGTCTGGGTGGTCCTGCCCCAGATCGCGCCCCAGCTGGGGGAGTGGGCGGCGTTCTTCGCCGCCGGGGCCCGCAAGCGAGCCGCCGCCGAGGCCGGGCTCGACATCGTCTCCCATCGCGAGGCCGATGACCTCGTCCGGGACGCGGACACCTTCCTCGTCCGCGTCTGCGAGGTCCTCGACGTCCCGCACCAGTCGTCGATGGGCAGCGCTCTGCTGCACGTCGGCTAGTCGCACGCCAGCGCCTCCCGCTGTCGTCCGATCGGGGGCGGGGACCCGGCATTCCTGTGACACGCCGGGTCCCCGTCCTCCACTCCTTTCGTCTCGAGGACCTCCCATGACCTTCAGCCATCTGCATGTGGCCTCCGGCTACTCCCTGCAGTACGGCACCGCCACCCCGCAGGCCATCGCCGAGCGGGCCGCCGAGCACGGCCAGTCCATCGTCGGGCTGACCGACCGCGACGGCCTGTACGGCGCGGTGCGGTGGATGCTGGCCTGCCAGTCGGCCGGGATCAGCCCGGTCCTCGGGGTCGACCTGGCGATGGAGGAGACCAGCCCGGTGACGGGGACCGGCAGGGGGGCGCTGAGGGGAGCAGAGTCGCCGCGACGGTCGCCGGCGCACGGCGGCACGTGGCTCGACGAGGACCGACCGCGGGTGCTGCTGCTGGCCGCGGATGCGCGCGGCTGGGCCTCGCTGTGCCGGCTGGTCTCGGCGGCGCACACCGGTCCGCACGCCGAGCGCGGGCGGCCGTGGCTGACCTGGGCCGCCCTGCGCGAGCACAGCGAGGGGGTGGTCGCGCTGCTGACCGCCGACTCCGAGGTGGGCCGGCTCTTCACGTCGCAGCGGATCCACCGGGCGGCCGGCGTGGTACGGCCATGGCGGGCGATCTTCGGGCCGCGGCTCGGCATCGCCGTCACCTCGCATCGCACGCCGGCCCGTCATCGTCATGCCACCGCCACGGCGGCGGCCATGCTCGGCTGGGCGCGCAGCGAGCGGCTCCCCGTGGTGCTCACCAACGCCGTGCGCTACCTGCGCCCGGAGGACGCCCGGGTGGCCGACGTGCTCGACTCCGCGCGCCGGCTCGTCCCCCTCGACTCCCGGCACATCGAGCCCGACAACGGCGAGGCCTTCCTCAAGGACGCCGGCCAGATGTCGCTGCTGGCCGATGAGATCGCGCGCGCGGCCGGGGAGCGGGACGGCCGCCGGCTGGTCGCCGACACCCAGCGGCTGGCCGAGCACTGCGCCCTCGCCCCGGCCGACCTCGGGATGGGCGAGGTGTTCGTGCCCGAGCTCGACGTGCTGATGCGCGAGGCCGTTCCACCGGACGAGGCGAACGAGCGGGCCGACGCCCTGCTGCGGGAGCGGTGCACGCAGGCGATCGAGGTGCGCTACCCGCGGGTGGCCGACCAGCGCGCGGCGTCGGCCCGGCTCGAGGAGGAGCTGCGGACCATCACGCACCTGCAGTTCTCGGGCTACTTCCTCACCGTCGCCGAGGTGGTCGAGCTGGTGAAGTCGCGCGGAGTGCGGGTCGCGGCGCGGGGGTCGGGGGCGGGCAGCCTGGTCAACCACCTGCTCGGCATCTCCGGGGTCGATCCGATCCGGCACGGCCTGCTGATGGAGCGGTTCCTGTCGCCGCTGCGCCGGGCGCTGCCCGACATCGACATCGACGTCGAGTCCGCCCGGCGCGAGGAGATCTACCAGTGGATCTTCGACCGGTTCGGGACCGAGCGGACGGCCTGCGTCTCGATGATGGAGACCTACCGGGTGCGGCACGCCGTGCGCGACGTCGGGGCGGCCCTGGGCATGCCGGCCGGCGAGGTCGACGCCTTCGCCAAGTCGTTCCCGCACATCCGGGCCCGTGACGCGCGCAACGCCCTGGCCGACCTGCCCGAGCTGCGCACCTCGGGGTTCGGCCGGCTCGCCGCGTCCGGTCGGCTCGACACCTTCCTCGACCTCGTCGAGAAGCTCGACGGCCTGCCGCGGCATGTCGCCCTCCATCCCTGCGGAGTGCTGCTGTCGGACACGACCCTGCTCGATCGCACCCCGGTGGAGCGCAGCGCGGCGGGCTTCCCGATGAGCCACTTCGACAAGGACGACGTCGAGGAGATGGGCCTGCTGAAGCTCGACGTGCTCGGCATCCGCATGCAGTCCTCGATGGCCCATGCGATCGACGAGATCGAGCGCACCACCGGGGAGCGCATCGAGCTCGACGACCGGGACCTCGATGACCCGGCGACCTTCGCGCTCGTGCAGTCGGCGCAGACCCTGGGCTGCTTCCAGATCGAGTCGCCCGGCCAGCGCGAGCTGATCGGCAAGTTCGCCCCGGAGACCTTCGGCGACCTCATCATCGACATCTCGCTGTTCCGGCCCGGCCCGGTGAAGTCCGACATGGTGACCCCGTTCCTGCGCGCCCGGCAGGGCTGGAGCGAGCCGCTGTACCTGCACGACGACCTGCGCTCCACGCTCGAGGAGACCCACGGCGTGGTCGTCTTCCACGAGCAGGTGCTGCGCATCGTGGCGACGATGACCGGCTGCTCGCTGGCCGAGGCGGACGAGACCCGGCGCAGCATGGGCTCGCCCGGCGGGCAGGACGACGTGCGAGCCTGGTTCTACCCCGCGGCGCTGCAGCGCGGCTACGACCTGCCGACCGTCGAGCGGGTGTGGGACGTGCTGCGCGCCTTCGCCTCCTTCGGCTTCTGCAAGGCGCACGCCGCTGCGTTCGCCCTGCCCACCTACCAGTCGGCATGGCTGAAGGCCCATCACCCGGCCGCGTTCTACGCCGGCATCCTCACCCACGACCCGGGCATGTACCCCAAGCGGCTGATCCTCGACGACGCGCGCAATCGCGATGTCGCGGTGCTCGGTCTCGACATCAATGCCTCCGCCGACGTCTACCGCGTCGAGCGCGATCCCACCGGGCGCGAGGGCATCCGGGTCCCGCTCACCGACGTGAAGGGCATCGCCACGGAGGAGGTCGCCGGGATCGTCGCCGGCCAGCCCTACGCATCGCTGTCCGATGCCTGGCAGCGCAGCGGGATGTCGCGTCCGACGGCGGAGCGCATCATCGTGTCCGGCGGGTTCGACGCGATGTACGGACTCGACGTGCCTGCCGCGATGCGCACCCGTGGGCGCATGACCCGCCGCGACCTGCTGCTGCAGATCGCCGACCTCGAACGGCTCACGTCGAGGCGCGGCTCGGCGCGCGGCTCGGCGCGTGGATCGGCGACGCACGCCCAGCTGTCCCTCAGCCTGTACGAGGCGCTGTCCGACGACCCGGCGGCCATCGTGGCCTCCGGCCTGCCCGAGATGACGTCGGCGGAGCGGGTGGGCGCGGAGCTCGCGGTGCTCGGCATGGACGTCAGCCGTCATGTCGTGGACTTCCACGTCCCCATGCTCGACTCCCTCGCCGCCGGTGGGATGTCCGTCGTGCGATCGGCGCAGCTGCTCCGGCAGCGGTCGAGGAGCGAGGTGTTCGTCGCTGGCGTGAAGGTCGCGACGCAGACCCCGCCGGTGCGCAGCGGTCGTCGCGTCATCTTCCTCACCCTCGACGACGCGACCGGGCCGGTCGACGCCACCTTCTTCGACGATGCCCAGGGCCCCTTTGCCGGCACGGTCTTCTCCTCCTGGCTGCTGCTCGTGCGCGGGGAGGTGCGGCGCACCGGCCCGCGCGGGGTGTCGATCCGGGCGACCGGCTGCTGGGAGCTCGGCGAGGTGCGCCGGGCCTGGCTCGCCGACGGGGTGGCGGGGGTCGCCGCGCTGGTGAACGCCGAGGTCGAGGGAGCGCAGGAGCCGGTGCGGCGGCGGGTGCTCGTGCATGCCAGCGGATACCGGCAGTCGCCGTACGCCGACATCAAGCCGGCCGGGCTGGACGGCGCCTCGCCGTTCTGCTGCCGCCGCACAAGCTGTGGCACAGCAGTCCGGGAAGCAGTGGATGGTACGTGGTGGGATGGTAGGCAGCCGGCGGAATCGTGGGGGTAGGAGGATGAGCCCATGAGCCGCAGCCAGGTCCGACGGCCCACCGGCCGGGTCGGCTTCGGGGCCGACGACGCGGGCTGCACGATCCTGCACGTCGACATGGACGCCTTCTACGCGTCGGTCTCGCTGCGTGGCCGGCCGGAGCTGCACGGCACCCCGGTCATCGTCGGCGGCGGGGGCGGCCGCAGCGTCGTCCTGTCCGCCACCTACGAGGCCCGTGCGCTCGGCATCCACTCGGCGATGCCGATGTCGCGGGCGCGCCGCCTCGCGCCGCAGGCGGTCATCATCGAGCCCGACCATCGCGCCTACGCCCAGGTCAGCCGCAACGTCATGGCGCTGTTCGGCTCGATCACCCCCATCGTCGAGCCGCTCAGCCTCGACGAGGCGTTCCTCGACGTCTCCGGTGCGCTGCGGCGCCTCGGCAGCGCCACCGCGATCGCTGAGCTCATCCGGGCGCGCGTGCAGGACGAGCAGCAGATCACCTGCTCCGTCGGGGTGGCCTCGACCAAGTTCGTCGCCAAGCTGGCCTCGACCCGGGCCAAGCCCGACGGCCTGCTCGTCATCCCCACCGACCGGGTCATCGACTTCCTCCACCCGCTTCCGGTCGGTGCGCTCTGGGGGGTGGGGGAGAAGACCGAGGAGCAGCTGGCCCGGTACGGGCTGCGCACCGTCGCCGACATCGCCAACACCCCGCTGGCGACCCTGCAGCGGGCCCTGGGCCAGGCCGCCGGCTAACACCTGCACGAGCTGTCCTGGGGTCGTGACCCCCGGTCCGTCGCCCGCACGAGCCGGACAAGAGCGTCGGCAACGAGGAGACCTTCGAGCACGACATCGACGACCCGGAGATCATCCACGCGCACCTGCTGGCCCTGTCCGACCAGGTGGCCGGCCGGCTGCGAAGGCGGGCTACGTGGGCCGCACGGTCAGCCTGAAGGTCCGTTTCGCCGACTTCACCACCATCACCCGGTCGCGGACCCTGTCCCGCTCGACCGACGTCGGCAAGGACGTCTACGACACCGTGCGCTCGCTCTACGACGCCCTCGGGCTGCAGCGGGGCGCATCCGCCTCGTCGGGGTGCGCATGGAGGGGATCTCCGATGCCGAGGGCACGCCGCATCAGCTCCTGCTCGGCGAGGACGACCACGGTCGCCGCGAGGCCGAGGTCGCCGTCGACGTCCTGCGCGCCCGATTCGGGTCGGATGCGGTGCGCCGGCCCGGCTCGTGGACCCACCGTGACCGACTCGACGCGCGGTAATCCGGGGTACGGGTTTCGCTTCCCCGGGAACGTGCCTATCCTTGGAACGTCCCCACGCCGGTGGGGCACTCCAACAGGGTCCCTCGTGGCCGTGTCGGTGGGGCGAAAGGGGGTTCCTCGTGCCGCTTTCCGAGCATGAGCAGCGTCTGCTTGAGCAGATGGAGAAGGCCCTCTACGCCGAGGACCCCAAGTTCGCCACCAGCCTGCGATCGACCCCCGGTGCCCGCGCTGCGCGCGGCCGCGCCGCCCTCGGCGTCCTCGGCGTCCTCG
>CAVOWW010000025.1:0-48835 GCA_963700255.1 uncultured bacterium
CCTCGTCGATGTCATGCCCCGTGCCCTGAAGGGCGAGCCGTACACGTTCTGGGACTACCGGCAGGCCGCCTTCGGCCGCGGCTGGGGCATGCGGATCGACCTCGTCTACGCCAATGACCCCTTCGCTGCCCTCGTCAGCGACGCCTTCGTCGACCGCGAGGAGCGCAAGGGCAAGGGCGCCTCCGACCATGCTCCGGTGGTCGTCGACCTCTCCGCCGACGGGACGTCCGATGCGCCCACTCGTGACCTCGTAGGGACGGATACATGACCCTCGCCGTCCGCGTCATCACCCGCGCCCAGCACCTCGAGTGGGTCGCCGGCCGTCGCACGGTGTCGTTCCTCCAGCTCCCGGAATGGGGCGACGTCAAGGCCGGCTGGCGCAGCGAGTCGCTCGGCTGGTTCCTCGGATCTCGGCTCGTCGGCGCGGGCCTGGTGCTGTACCGACCGGTTCCGCGGCTGCCGCAGCGCTCCCTCGCCTACCTGCCCGAGGGCCCGGACGTCGACTGGCTGCGCGAGGAGCACCCCGGCATCGCGCTCGACACCTGGCTCGCCCCGCTGCTCGCGCACTGCCGCGCGCAGGGCGCCTTCCAGGTCAAGATGGGACCCCCCGTCGCCCTGCGGCGCTGGAACGCCGACACGATCAAGGCCGCCATGGCCGAGGACGGCGGCCCCGCACAGCTGAGCGAGGTGCTGGCCGACTGGCACTCCGGACCAGGAGCGCGAGTCGTCGAGAAGCTCCTGGCGGGCGGCTGGACTCAGCAGCGGTCGTCGGGAGCCGGGTTCGGCGACGTCCAGCCGCGCTACGTCTTCCAGGTCCCGCTCGCCGGACGCACGCTCGACGACGTGTTCGCCGGCTTCAACCAGCTGTGGCGCCGCAACATCCGCAAGGCCGAGAAGCTCGGCGTCACCATCACGCAGGGGGACCGGTCGGATCTCGCTGCGTTCCATCCGGTCTACGTCGAGACGGCGCAGCGGGATCACTTCACGCCGCGCGGGCTCGCCTACTTCGAGCGCATGTGGGACGCGCTCAACGCGAGCGAGGAGCGCCTGCGTCTCTACCTCGCCCACCACGACGGCCACGTCGCGGCGGCGACGATCATGATCACCGTCGGCAGCCATGCGTGGTACTCCTACGGAGCAAGCACGACCGCCGACCGCGACGTACGGCCGTCCAACGCCCTCCAGTGGCGGATGATCAGCGACGCGCACGCCCTCGGCTGCGACGTCTACGACCTGCGCGGGATCGCGGACACCCTCGATCCCGCGAACCACCTCTTCGGGCTCGTACAGTTCAAGGTGGGCACAGGCGGGTTCGCCCAGGAGTACGCCGGGGAGTGGGACCACATCCTGCGACCGGTGTGGGCCAAGGGGTTCCGCGCGTACCAGTCGAGGAAGGGGTAAGCAGTGGCCTTCACCGTGACCATCGACGCCACTCGTTGGCGTGACCATCAGGACTCCGTGTGCGAGTCGGTGCGCCGTGCCGCGCACGCGCCACTCGTCCCGGTCATCAAGGCCAACGGCTACGGCCTCGGCCAGCGACTCCTCGCCGACGAGTCGATCCGGCTCAGCGCCGACACCGTCGCGGTGGGGACGGTCTTCGAGGTCGCCGACGTCGCCGAGTACGGCACCTTCGACATCATCGTGCTCGAGCCGTTCGAGCCCCGTGACGCCTACGCCGCGGAGGAGTGGTGGCGACTGGGCCAGCAGCTGCACGCGGGCCGGGTGATCCGGACGATCTCGTCCAAGGAGGCCCTGCTCGCCCTGGCCGCCGGACACGGTTCCGTCCGAGTCGTCCTCGAGGCGCAGACCTCCATGCACCGGTTCGGCTTCGACGAGGGAGAGCTGCTGCGGGTCCTCGCCGACCCCGAGGTGCGGCAGGCGTTCGCGAGGGGTCGCGTGCTCGTCGAGGGCCTCGCCATCCACCTGCCCCTGGCGCAGCCCGCCGACGAGGTGGACCCGAGGGGCGCCAGCCTCGGCACGCCCAAGGTGCGGGAGGTCGTCCGCTGGGCCGGGCTGTGGCAGTCCGAGACCGAGGTCTGGTCCGGCCACAACTCGCCCGCCAGCCGCGTCTGGGTGTCCCACGTCGACGACGCCGAGATGGCCGCGATCGTCACGTCCGTGCCGGACATCGTCCTGCGGCCGCGCATCGGCACACGCCTGTGGCTCGGCAACCGCAGTGCCGTCCACGCTGCGGGCAATGTGCTCGCCGTGCATCCCCTGCCCGCCGGCTCGCACGTGGGCTACCGCCAGCGCACCGGGCCCAAGGACGGCACGCTCGTCGTCGTGTCCGGCGGGACGGCGCACGGCATCGGACTGTCGGCGCCGACGCCCGGGGCCAACGTCCGTCAGCGCGTGGTGACCGCGGGCACGGGTGCCCTCGACGCCGCGGGCCGCGCCCTGTCGCCGTTCCGCTGGGCCGGCAAGCAGCGCTGGTTCGCCGAGCCCCCGCACCAGCATGTGTCGATGGTCTGGCTGCCGAAGGGCTGCATGATCCCCGCCGTCGGCGACCACATGGCCGCCGAGGTGCGATTCACGACGTCGAGGTTCGACGCCGTCCTCGGCCTAGCGTGACGACGTCGGGGGCGCCGTCGAAGACGCCGCCGCCCGGGTCGTCGCTGTCCTCCTCGAAGCCGTCGCCTCGCACCGGATCGAGATCCGGCGCGAGCATGTCCTGCAGGACCAGCGCGGAGAAGTAGACCGTCGTGACCACATGGATCACGATCGCGAGCGAGTACTCCTGTCCGGTCAGGCCCGTCGTGTCGTCGAGGCCGTACCCGACGAGGAACCACCAGATGGCGGCGAAGTAGACCAGCTGGCCCGCCTGCCAGATCAGGAAGTCCCGCCACCGCGGCCGGGCCATCGCCGCCAGCGGGATGAGCCACAGCACGTACTGCGGCGAGTACACCTTGTTGGTCAGGACGAAGGCCGCGACGATGAGGAAGAGAACGCTCACCAGCCGGGGCCGGCGCCTGGCCGCCAGCGTGACCCAGGCGATGCCGACGCACAGCAGCAGGAACAGCCCGGTCGCGATCATGTTGAGCCGGTCGGCCGGGATCGACGGCAGTCCCGCCTGGGACAGGGCGAACCAGATGGAGCCGAAGTCCTCCCCCCGGGTCTGGCTGAACCGGTAGAAGTACGACCAGCCCTCGAAGTTCGCGACCATGAACGGGACGTTCACCACGAGCCACGACGCAGCGGTGCCCGCCACCAGCAGTCCGAAGGCGCGCCACTTCGCGGTGCGGATCGTCAGGACGAGGAAGCCGCCGAGGAAGAGGACGGGGTAGAACTTCGCCGCCACGGCCAGGCCCAGGAGGAGCCCCGCGGCGAACGGATGCCGGCGCGCCCACAGCAGCAGGGCGACGGCGATGAAAGCCAGCGGCAGCAGGTCCCAGTTGATGGTGGCGGCGAGGATCATGGTGGGGGCCAGCGCCACCATCGCGGCGTCCCAGGGCCGCCGGCGCACCGTGAGCGCGGTCGCGGCGACGGTGACGGCGAAGGCGATGAACAGAAGGACGACGTTCACGTCGAAGAAGACCGTTGCCGGGCTGTCGGTCGGGAAGACGCCCGTCACTGCCGCGGTGATCAGCGCCGCGATCTGCATGAGGCCGCCGGTGAGCACCGGGTACTCGAGGTGCTGGCCATCCGGCATCGCCTGCACATACGGGAGCAGACCGTCGGCGAAGCCGCGCAGCGTGTACAGCGGGGCGATGTCGGTGTAGCAGAGATGCTCGTACCGCTCCGGACTGCGCCACCCCTCCGATCGGCAGGACAGGTCGAACAGGTAGCCGAGGATGTACGAGGCCGTCGCCATTGCGAGCAGGACGCGCAGGGGCGTCCACCAGGTCGCCCCGATGCGCGCCCACCGGCCCAGCGGGCCACCGACCCCGCCGACCGTGCTCCCGACAACCGGGTCCTCGCGCGCAGGCAGCACGATCGGCGGCAGCTGGGTCACTCCGGCCTGCCTTCCTCGATCGGCTCTGACGGCGCCACGGTGGGCTCCGGGGACGGGGAGAACAAGGACTCGTCGGGCGACTGGCTCGGCACTGCACTGGGCGACACCAGCGCAGGATCGCTCGGGAGTGTAGCGATCGGGGACGGCTCGTTGGAGAACTCCGGCACCACCTCCGGGGTCGGGCAGCCGATCGGGACCTCCTCGAGCTCGGAGGTGATCGTCGTCGGGCAGTCCAGGCTCGGCTCGGTGTCCGGAGGCGGCGGCGGGAACTCCTCGACGGGCTGCCCCTCCAGTGCGGCCGTCATGAAGGCGGTCCAGATCGCCGCGGGGAACGACCCGCCGGTGACCGTCGTGAGCCCGCCCGTGCCGGACAGCGAGACGGGGATCCCGGCCTCGTCCTCCTTGGCCATCAGCACCGCGGCCGCCAGCTGCGGCGTGTAGCCGACGAACCAGGCGCTCTTGTTGTCGTCCGTCGTGCCCGTCTTGGCCGCCGCGGGGCGGCCCAGGGCAAGGGCGGTCGAGCCGGTGCCGTTCGTGACGACGCGGTTCAGCCCGTAGGTCACCGTGTCGGCGACGCCGGAGTCGAACGCGGAGTCCACCTTCGGCTGCAGCTCGAAGAGGAGTCCGTCGTTGGGGCCGACGACGCGCGTCACGACCGATGTGCGGGCCGCGGTGCCTCGGGCGGCGAACGTCGCGTACGCGTTCGCCATGTCGAGCCCGGAGGGCGAGGCGGTGCCCAGCACGAACGTCAGGTTCAGCTCGTCGAGGTCCATGCCGGGAGTGTCCGCCGGCACGCCGGCGCGCACGGCAGCGTCGGCCACGCGCCCGACCCCGATGTCGGACTCGAGCTCGACGTAGGCGGAGTTGATGCTGTTCTCGGTCGCCTGCAGGAGCGTCACCGGACCGTACGAGCGGTCGCCGTAGTTGGCGAAGGTGTATCCGTCCACAGTCGCCGGCGAGTCGCCGTTCCACACCGAGTTGAGCGGCACGTCCTGCTCGGTCGCGGCGGCCAGGGCGAACGGCTTGAAGGTGGAGCCGGCCTGGGCGAACTGGCGGGTGGCGTTGTTGATCTGGTCGTCGATGAAGTCCTCGCCGCCGTAGATGGCGACCACCTCGCCGGTGCCCGGGCGCACGGCGGCCAGCCCGATCCGCAGTCCCTCCGTGCCCGACGTGGGGCCGACCTTGCGGACCGCTGCGGTGGCCGCACGCTGGGCCTTCCGGTCGAACGTCGAGGTGATGCGCAGCCCGCCGCGCTGGATCTCGGTCTCGTCGAAGCCGAGCTCCGCGAGCTGCTGCTCGACCATCGTCAGCATGAAGCCGGTCTGCCCACCGAGCCGGTCCTTGGCCTTCTGCTTCTTGATCTTGGGGAACTCCGCGTTCCTGCGCTGCTTGGGCGTCAGCCAGCCCTGCTCGACCATGCCGTCGAGCACGTACGCCCAGCGACCCTCGAGGGCGGGGAGGCTCTCCTCGGGTGCGAGCCCGCTCGGGGACTTGATGATGGCCGCGAGGACCGCGCCCTGCTCGAGGGTGAGCTCGCTCGCCGGCACCCCGAAGTAGGCGATGGCCGCAGCCTCGACTCCGTACGCGCCGCGGCCGAAGTAGATGGTGTTGAGGTAGTCCTCGAGGATCTCTTCCTTCGACACCACGGTCTCGAGCTTGATGGCCAGCAGCGCCTCCTTCACCTTGCGGTCCCAGGACCGCTCCTGCGTGAGGAAGGCGTTCTTCGCATACTGCTGCGTGATCGTCGAGCCACCCTGGGTTGATGATCCCGTGATGTTGTTCCAGACTGCGCGTCCGATACCGACCGGCGAGATGCCGCCGTGCTCGTAGAAGGTGCGGTCCTCTGCGGCCAGCACCGCCCGCTGGACCTCGATCGGCACGTCCGCCAGGGCCACGCTGCGCCGGGTCGCCTCGCCCAGCCGGCCGAGCTCGGTGGTGCCGTCGGACCAGTAGACGATCGTGGCCTCGCTCGTCGAGACCTCGTTGGCACTGGGCACGGTGGTGCGCGCGAGGAGGAGCGCGAACACGGCGACGCCGAGGCCGGCGAGGACGACCAGGGTGATGATCAGCCAGCGCAGCCAGTGCCGCCTGGGCTTGGTCGGCGCTGGGGGCGTGGCCGTCCGCTTGCGCGTGCTCGACCCACTCGCCCGTGGGGCGGGCTTGCGGCGGTTGTCGGACACGGAACCTCACGTCTCGGGGGAAGTCCCCGCGGGCCGCAGGGGTCGGGACTACTCAAGGAGATCACGCGGCGTGGGCAGAGCCCGCCGCGGCACGCCGTCGCCTAGGACGTAGGTGGTCAGCAGGAAGTTCCAGTGGCAGCGCTGGCAGACCTCGACCACGTACACCGAGAAGGCCCCGAACTGGAAGGCCATGGCGGGCAGCTCCTCGCCCCTGCGGATCCGGCCGGAGTACGGGCCGAGCTCGTCCCCGTAGACGTAGGTGACGGTCACGAGGCCCTCGTCGCGGCAGGCCGGGCACGCCTGACCGGCCGGTTCGCCGTGGAACCTGGCCGCCTTGAGCAGGTAGGGATCGGCATCGCACAGGTCCGAGTCCAGGCCCCGGCCGCCGAAGAGCCGCTGCAGGGCGGCCCGACGCTGCAGGCCGTGGTTGACGACGCCCCGGGGCCGGTCCGGGTGGGCGACGGGCTCTGCCTCCGGCAGGGGGCCACTCGGCGCGCGCCGCCGGGCCGGTGCCGAGGCACCGCGCGCGATCGTGCCGCGGATCGCGGTCTTCCGGGGCCCAGCCATGGGTCAGGAGTGTAGGCGACCACTCCGTCCGGGCAGTTTTGATATATCGACTTGATATGTTGTAATGAGTTATCGCGCCGATATGACCGGAAGGAGCTCGGCATGGCCAAACGACATGACGTGCTGGAGTTCGCGGTCCTCGGCGTGCTCTCGGACGGCCCCCTCCACGGGTACGAGCTGCGCAAGCGGCTGGCCTCGGTCCTCGGTCCGTTCCGCGCGCTCTCCTACGGCTCGCTGTACCCGTGCCTGCGTCGCGTCCAGGGCAAGGGCCTGATCGAGGAGGTCGACGTGACGGCGGCCACCGACTCCGCCGCCCCGCCGCTCTCGGCCCGCCGGGCCCGCGTCGTCTACGCCATCACCGCCGACGGCAAGGAGGAGTTCGCCACCTGGGCGAACCAGCCCGGCCCGGAGGCATGGGAGGACGAGGGCTTCGCCGCCCATCTGGCCTTCTTCAGCCGCACCGAGGCGCGCGTGCGCCTGCGCATCCTCGAGGGCCGTCGGTCGCGGCTCGAGGAGCGGGTCCAGACGCTGCGTGAGTCGCTCGGCCGCGGCAGGGAGCGCGTGGACGCGTACACCCTGCAGCTCCAGCAGCACGGGCTCGACGGGGCTGAGCGCGAGGTCCGCTGGCTGAACGAGCTCATCGCACACGAGCGCGACACGACGAGACACGACCGTCTCGAACGACACATCCACCGGTTCGACCAACATCAGGGAGCAGTAATGGGTTCGGTACGCGTAGCAATCGTCGGCGTGGGCAACTGCGCGTCATCGCTCGTCCAGGGCGTCGAGTACTACAAGGACGCCGACCCGGCCGACTTCGTCCCCGGACTCATGCACGTGCAGTTCGGTGACTACCACGTCCGCGACGTGGAGTTCGTGGCCGCGTTCGACGTCGACGGCAAGAAGGTGGGGCTCGACCTCGCCGAGGCGATCCGGGCCTCGGAGAACAACACGCTCAAGTTCGCGGACGTGCCGCCCACCGGGATCACCGTGCAGCGCGGCCACACGCTCGACGGCCTCGGCAAGTACTACCGCGAGATGATCACCGAGTCGGACGCCGAGCCGGTCGACGTGGTCGCCACGCTCAAGGCCGCGAAGGTCGACATCGTCGTCTGCTACCTGCCCGTCGGGTCCGAGGATGCGGCGAAGTACTACGCCCAGTGCGCCATCGACGCAGGCTGCGGCTTCGTCAACGCCCTTCCGGTCTTCATCGCCGGCACCCCCGAGTGGGCGCAGAAGTTCGTCGACGCCGGCCTGCCCATCGTCGGCGACGACATCAAGAGCCAGGTCGGTGCGACCATCACGCACCGCGTCATGGCCAAGCTGTTCGAGGACCGCGGCGTCATCCTCGACCGGACCTACCAGCTGAACGTCGGCGGCAACATGGACTTCAAGAACATGCTCGAGCGCGACCGTCTCGAGTCGAAGAAGATCTCCAAGACGCAGTCGGTCACCTCGCAGGTGACATCCCACGACATGGGCGCCCGCAACGTCCACATCGGCCCGAGCGACTACATCGCCTGGCTCGACGACCGCAAGTGGGCGTTCGTCCGCCTCGAGGGCCGGGCCTTCGGTGACGCCCCGATCAACCTGGAGTACAAGCTCGAGGTGTGGGACTCCCCGAACAGCGCCGGCGTCATCATCGACGCGGTCCGCGCCGCGAAGATCGCCAAGGACAGGGGCGTCGGCGGACCGGTGCTGTCGGCATCGTCGTACTTCATGAAGTCGCCGCCGGTGCAGTACTCGGACAGCGAGGCGAAGCAGGCCGTCGAGGACTTCATCGCCGGGGTCATCGAGAGCTGATCGAGTCCACACTCCAGCGTCACTCCCACCGAGGGGTTGCGACGCTGGAGTGTGGACTCGGGCGGAGGGGGTAGCGTCACCGGCATGGTGGCGCTCCCCGCTCTGCGTGAGGTGCTCGCCGGACGCGACTTCCGCTTCCTCTTCAGCGTCCGTCTCGTCGCCCAGTTCGGCGACGGACTCCTCCAGGCGGCCCTCGCCACCTTCGTCCTGTTCTCACCCGAGCGGCAGCCCGATGCCGTCAAGATCGCGGCCGCCTTCGCGATCCTGCTGCTGCCCTACTCGGTGATCGGCCCGTTCGCCGGCGTGTTCCTCGACCGGTGGCGCCGTCGCAACGTCCTCGTCCGCGCGAACGTGGTCAAGGCGCTGTTCACGATGCCGATCATCGCGCTCGTGCTCATGGGCAATGACGGGTTCCTGCTCGGCCTGACGGTCCTCACCGTCCTGGGCATCGGTCGCTTCGTCCTCGCGGGCCTGTCCGCCTCGCTCCCGCACGTCGTCGCCGGCCGCGACCTCGTCACGGCGAACGCCCTCACACCGACCAGCGGCACCATCCTCGCGGCCGTCGGCGCGCTCCTGGGGGTGACCCTGAGGTCCGCACTCGGCGGCGGCGACTCCGGCAGTGCCGTCGTACTGGCCTGCGCCGCCGGTGCCTACCTCGCCGCCGCCCTCATCGCCCTGTTCCTCGCGGTCGACCGGCTCGGACCCGACGGCACCCGCGCGTCCGACACCGTGCGCGGTGTGGCCGTCGGCCTCGTCGAGGGGATCCGGGAGCTGCGCCTGCACGCCGAGGCCGGTCGAGCGATCGCGGTCGTCGGCGTGCACCGCCTGGTGTTCGGCGTCCTCACCGCCGGCGGACTGCTCCTGGTCCGGTACACCTTCAACATCGTCGAGGACGCCGATGCCGCGCTCAACGAGTTCGCGCTCCTCACGGGTGCCGCCGCCATCGGTGCCCTGATCGGTGCGGTGCTCACCCCGTGGGCGAGCCGCCGATGGGGATCAGTGACGTGGTCGGTGGTCGCCCTCGTGCAGGGCGGGACGCTGGGCATCGGCCTCGTCATCGTCGGCTCGCTCACTCCGTCCTTCCCCGCCCTGCTCGCCGGGAGCCTGAGCATCGGCTTCGCCGGGCAGGCCGTGAAGGTCTGCTCGGACACCCTCGTCCAGCGCTACATCCCCGACGACCATCTGGGCCGGGTGTTCTCCCTGTTCGACATGATCGTCAACGTGTGCCTCGTCGCGGGGATCACGGTCATGGCGCTCGTCTCCCCGACGAGCGGCCAGACCCCCTGGCTCTACGCGGCTTCCGGTCTGCTGATGGTCGGCACTGCTGCGTGGTATTGGCGGCGCGGCCCCCGTAGAGTCCGCACGACGGCGTAGATAGGGGACGGACCATGAGCGAGACGACGGCGACGCAGGCACCCACCGAGAAGCGGTGGGGTGGGCGGTCCATCGCCTCCCTGCTGCTGTTCATCCTGGCCACGATCCTGCTGATCCCCGCACTCCTCGGCCACTGGGGCCACCGCACCGTCATCGACGGCGAGCGCTACATCGAGACGGTCGGTCCGCTGATCAACCAGCCCGAGGTGCAGGAGGCGCTGTCCTCGGCCGTCACCGACGCCGTCATGGCCCAGGTCGACACCGAGGACCAGGTCGGGACCCTGCTCGGGAACCTGTTCCCCGATGCCGGCTTCACGGACCAGCTCGCCGCCCCCATCGCCGCCGGCATCAACAGCCTCATCGGCGAGCTCGTCACCAAGTTCGTCGCCTCGGAGCAGTTCGCCACCGTCTGGATCCAGCTCAACACCGCAGCCCAGAAGGGCGTGGTCCTCGTCCTGGAGGGCAAGGACGGCGGCGTCGTCAGGCTCGACGGCGACAATCTCGTACTCGACACGTCGGTCGCCCTGCAGGCGATCCAGCAGAAGCTGGTCGACAGCGGCATCACCGCCGCCGCCAACATCACCATCCCCGACTCGGACCGGCAGATCGTGCTGGCGAACACCCCCGGGCTCGCGCAGATCCAGACGATCTACGGCCTGACCTCCCCGATCCTGCAGTGGCTGCCCCTCGTCATCGCCCTCATGCTCGGCGGCGCGATCCTGCTGGCACGTCGTCGCGCCCGGACCACCGTGGCGGCAGGCATCGTCCTCCTGGTCTCCGGAGTGGTGATCCTCCTCGGCCTCGGCATCGGGCAAGAGGCCTTCACGAACCAGCTGTCCGGCACGCCGTGGGGTCCGGCCGCCGACGTCTTCTGGGCCACCCTGCTCGACTACCTGATCGCCGGCACCCAGGCGATCCTCACGCTCGGCGTGGTCGTCATCCTGGCCGGCTGGTTCGGCGGACGGACCCGCCTGGCCGTCGCGCTGCGCGGGCACGTGACGACCGGCCTGGCGCAGCTCAGCGGCCGGATGTCCGACGGCCGCCCCGGCCCGCTGCCGAGCGGGATGCTCGGCTACGCCCGCTGGCTCGTCTACGCGATCGGCGTCGCGATCCTGCTGTTCAGCGATCTGCTGTCGGTGTCCACGGTCCTGTGGATCTCGGCGCTGGTCGCCGGGCTGGTGACCCTCGCTCAGCTGCTCTCGGGGCCGGGATCGGCCGAGGCGGACGCCGCCGGTGGCTTGACCACGACATCGACGCCGGTCGCCGGGCTCAGCACCATCGAGTAGCTCGACTCCTCGGCATGGTCGCCGAGCGGCACGTGGCCGCTGGCGATCGCCGCCTTGTACTCGGCGTAGTCGACGCGCCACCTGGTCGGCGTAGGCGAGGGAGAAGTCCCGCACCCCGACGTCGAACTTGGCGCTGGTGCCCAGGTAGGCCGCGATCGCCACCGCGTCGCCGCCGCGGGCATGCGCGCGTGCCAGCGTGCGCCCGCACAGCAGGGCGTAGCCGCGCAGCCGGTTCGCGTCGAACGTCGTCGGATCGGGCGAGAACTTCATGTCGCGCAGCTGCCGGAGGTAGTAGTCGCGCCCGGCACCACCGCGCACCCAGCCGAGGAAGATGTCGGATGCCGCCTGCATGAGCTGCTGGCCGGCGACGACCCGCTCTCCCGGCATGCGGGAACAGCGCCGGCGACGTGAACGGCTCGAGGACGCTGTGCACGGCCTGCTTGGCCTGCAGGACGATCAGGTCGTCGGGATCGCGGCCCTGCATGAGGATGACGAAGGCGAGGAGCCCGACGCTGCCGACGCCGACGACCTTGTGCGCCATGTCGATCGCGTGGTACTTCAGCAGCAGCTGCTTGCGGTCATGGGGAAGCGTCTCGCGGTACTGGTCGATGAGCAGCTCGATGACCTCCCGGATGGGCCCGTCGAGGGCATGGGCATCAGCAGGGGCGGCAGGTCCAGGAACCGCCGCTCGCCGTCGACCACCTGGGTCATCTTCTCGATCGCCGACCAGACGTGCGCGTCCGCGCCTTGGCAGCCGCCTTCTCCAGCTGCTTGCCGCGCCCGATGCCCTGCTCCCGGGCCAGCTGCATGATCGTGTCGACGTCGACCCGGTCGTACCAGGTGGCCAGGTCGCCCGTCCCCGCGTACGTCTGCATCTGGACCCGGTAGGCCGTGGCGGCGGCCGTGGCGGCGGCGGAGATGGCCTCGGCGGGCAGCCCGATGTCACGTCCGGCGAGGACGAACGAGGTGGCGAGGCGGAACACGTCCCACTCGAACGGCCCGGGGTGGGTCTCGTCGAAGTCGTTGACGTCGAACACGAGGGAGCGGTCCGGGGCGGCGAACACGCCGAAGTTCGACAGGTGGGCGTCACCGCACAGCTGGGTGACCAGGCCGCTGCTCGGGAGCGGCCCGAGGTCGTTGGCCATGACCGCGGCGCCGCCGCGGTAGAAGGCGAACGCGCTGGCCGACATGCGCTCGTGACGCAGCGGGAGCAGCGCCTGCACCCGGCACGACCTCCTGCTGGGCGAGCAGGTCGACGGGGTCGGGCCGGTCCGCCGCCGGCGCCCACTGGCCCAGGCCGGCGCGCGGCCGCGCCTTGCGGGCGTCCTTGCCCTGCTGCTGCCGCTCGGCCACCGTCTCCTTGCGCACCGTCGTCGGCAGGGTCATCGACAGGTCGTAGCGGTGCGGAGGCGGTGGTCGGCTTCGGGGTCATGCGCACACGGTACGGCCCTCATGTGACCGATATCGCACGTTCATGGGGCATTGACCTGCGCGAAACCAACGTTGGCTAGACATGAGGTGCGGTGAGATCCACCGCACCCTCGAGAGGACGCCGTGAACAGCACGACCTTCCCCCCGCCCTTCGGCACCTGGTACTCGCGCTACGCGTGGATCTACACCGACGTTCCGGCCGCCGAGCCGACCTCGGCCGACGTGACCCCGCTGCCCAGCCTGCCGCGGCTGACCGCCGCCGCCTGACGATCCGGACACCCTAGGGACGGGCCGCCCACCAGGCGCGCAGCGCCTCCTCGGCGGCTGCGGCGTCCATCGGTCCGCGGTCCAGCCGCAGCTCGAGCAGGAACTGGTAGGCCTCGCCGACCACCGGGCCGGGCGGCACGCCCAGGATCGCCATGATGGCCCGCCCGTCGAGATCGGGGCGGATGGCGTTCATCTCCTCCTCGGCCGTGAGCTCGGCGATGCGCTGCTCCAGGGAGTCGTAGGACCGCTGCAGCGCCAGGGCCCGGCGCCGGTTGCGGGTCGTGGAGTCCGCCCGGGTGAGCTTGTGCAGCCTCGCGAGGAGCGGGCCGGCGTCGCGCACGTAGCGTCGCACCGCCGAGTCGGTCCACTCGCCGGTGCCGTAGCCGTGGAACCGCAGGTGCAGCTCGACGAGCATCGAGACGTCGTCGATCATGTCGTTGGAGAACCGCAGCTGCTGCATGCGCTTGCGGGTCATGCGGGCGCCGACGACCTCATGGTGGTGGAACGACACCCGCCCATCGGGCTCGAACCGCCGGGTGCGCGGCTTGCCGATGTCGTGGAGCAGGGCGGCCAGCCGCAGCACCGGGTCGGGTCCGCTCGCCGGCTCATGGGCCTGCTCGAGGACCATCGCCTGCTCGAGCACCGTGAGGGTGTGCTCGTACACGTCCTTGTGGTGGTGGTGCTCGTCCTCCTCGAGGCGGAGCAGCGGGAGCTCCGGCAGGACGTACTCCGCGAGGCCCGGTGTCGACGAGCAGGGCGAGGCCGCGGCGCGGATCCGGCGACAGGACGATCTTCATGAGCTCCTCGCGGATCCGCTCCGCGGAGACGATCGCCAGCCGCTCGGCCTGGGCCGTCATCGCCGCGACGACGTCCTCCGCGACCTCGAAGCCGAGCTGGGCCGCGAAGCGGGCCGCCCGCATCATCCGCAGCGGGTCGTCCATGAACGAGTCGTGCGCCGTCCCGGGCGTCCGGATGATGCCCGCGGCCAGGTCGGCCTGGCCGTCGAACAGGTCGACGAAGGCGAGGTCGGGCAGCCGGATGGCCATCGCGTTGATGGTGAAGTCGCGGCGGACCAGGTCGCTCCTCGAGGGAGTCGCCGAAGTCGACCTGCGGCTTGCGGGACTCCGCGTCGTACTGCTCGGCCCGGTAGGTGGTGATCTCCACCTCACGACCGGCGACCCGGGCGCCGATCGTGCCGAACCGGATGCCCACGTCCCAGGTCGTCTCGGCGAAGCCGTCCAGCAGCGCGAGCACCGCCTCGGGTCGCGCATCGGTCGTGAAGTCGAGGTCGGCGTCCGGCGAGGAGGACAGGCGGCCGAGGAGCGCGTCGCGCACGGGCCCGCCGACCAGGGCCAGCTCGTGCCCGGCCGCCGTGAACAGCTGCCCGATGCCCGTCAGCAGGCCGGCGAGCGGAGCCAGTTCGACCACGGCACGCCGCTGGGCGTCGGTCACGCTCGAGGGGGAATCGGGGGGCACATCAGCAGAGCGTAGACGCGGCGCGACAGGGGGTGAGTTCACCCGGTTTATCCTGCCCATATGCCCAGCACCCCGAAGCCGACGCCGCGTCGTCCCGCGGTGCACCGTGTCGAGGAGACCTCGGCGGGCGGATTCGTGCTGGACCGCACGGGTCGCCAGCCCCAGGCCGCGCTCATCGCGCGCCGGGACCGGCGGGGCCGGCTGATCTGGTCGCTGCCCAAGGGCCACGTCGAGGCGGGCGAGACGCCGGAGGACGCCGCGGTCCGCGAGGTCTTCGAGGAGACCGGCATCCGCGGCAGCATCCTCGCGAGCCTCGGCACCATCGACTTCTGGTTCATGGTCGGAGAACCAGCGCATCCACAAGACGGTCCATCACTACCTCCTCGACGCCGAGGACCTCGTGCTCTCCGACGCGGACGCCGAGGTGGCCGAGGTCGCCTGGGTGCCCCTCGACGAGGTCGCCGGCCGGCTGCGCTACGCCGACGAGCGCCGGCTGCTCGACCGCGTCCATGCGGCCCTGGCCGACCCCACCCTCGGACCGGGTCCCGCGTGAGGCGCTCCGATTCGACCCGACTCCGTGCGCCCGTCCTGCTGGCGCCGGCGCTGCTGGCGGTCGGCCTGCTCGCGCCGGTCACGGCCGGCCCGGCGGCGGCGGCCCCCGGCGGCCCGGCGGTCGCCGCGACGGCCCGCGTCGTGGCCGCCGACGACCCGATGCCGCTCGGTGCGGATCGTCATCGACGAGCTGCGCCCCGCGATCCCGGGCGACGGCGACACCCTGCGCATCACCGGACGCATCATCAGCACCGCGCGATCGCCGCTCACCTCGGTCAGCGTCCAGCTGCGGAAGTCGTCGGCGCCGCTGACAAGCCGTCGCGACGTCGTGGCGACCAGCGCCGCCGGCCTGGAGCCGGTCGACGACCCCGACGACGTGCCCCTGTTCAGCACCCGCACGGTGGTGGCGGAGGAGCTGCCCCCCGGCGGGCGCCGGGGCTTCACCCTGCGCCTCCCGGTCGCCCAGCTCGGGCTCCCGTCCCAGGGCACCTACGTCCTGGGCGTGGAGGCGATCGGCCGCGAGGAGGGGGTCGACGAGTTCGACACCAGGAAGGGCGTGGTGCGCACCTTCCTGCCCTGGTTCCCGGAGGGCTCCGCGGTCGCCCCGGTCGACCTCGTCTGGCTGTGGCCGCTGGCGGACTGGCCGGCCCGCGGCAGCCGACGGCGTCCTGCTCGATGACCAGACGCCCGTCGAGCTGTCACCGGACGGTCGCCTCGACCGGCTGCTCGACCTCGGCGACCGCAACCGCGCCACCGTGTCCTGGCTGGCCGACCCCGCCCTCCTTCAGACCGCGGACCGATGAGCGACGGGTACGAGGTGCTGCAGGACGGCGCCCTCGTCGTCGGCGACCGCGAGGGCAGGCCCGGCGGTGGCTCACCCGGCTGGCGGCGGCCACTCGCGCCAGCGGCATGCGAGCCCTGCCCTACGCCGACGTCGACGCCTCCGCCGTGAACCGGGCGGGTATGTCCAACGACGTCGTCCGGGCGGTGACCCAGGGACCGGGCATCGCCGCCGCTGCCCTCGGCGCACCCGTCGCCGGCGGACCTCTACTGGGCGCCCTTCGGACGCCTCGACCGCCCGAGCCTCGACGTGCTCGCGTCGGCCGGGGTGGCCACGCTGGTGCTCTCCGCCGACGCGATGCCGGCCACCGACGAGGCGGCCGCGACCGACGGACTGGCCACCGCGGCCCTGCCCACGGCCATCGGCACGTCCGCGCGGTCCTGACCGACCCGGGCCTGACGGCGGTGCTGTCGCAGCCGCAGCCAATGCGTCCGATGTCGTCCTGGCCCGTCAGCGCTTCCTCGCCGAGACCGCCGTGGTCGCCGTCAGCCTGCCGGCCGACCAGGCCTCCCGCGCCCTGTCGTCGGCCCCGCATCGGTGCGCTGGTCGGCGACCGCATCCCTGCTCGCCCCCCTTCTGCGGGCCACCCGGTCCGCGCCCTGGCTGTCGTCGCTGTCCCTGGAGCGGCTGCTGGCCGCGCCCGCGCCCACGGAGAGTCGCCAGCGCGGCGGCTACGGCCGGAAGGCCCGCGACGCGGAGCTCACGCCGAGTACCTGGCCCGGGTCCCCGTGCCAGCGAGGACCTCGCCGCCTTCACGTCGATCATCGACGACCCCACCGGCATCAGCGAGCCCTACACCGAGGCGCTCCTGCGGGCCGAGTCGTCCGGCTGGCGGGCCGAGCCGCGGGCGGCGAGCGGCTGCTGCCCAGCATCCGGGCCAGCCTCGACGAGGAGACGCGCGGGTCCGGGTGCTGTCGGAGGGGACGATCACCCTGTCCGGCGACCCCGGAGGGGTCCCCGTCACGATCGCCAACGACCTCGACCGTTCGGTCACGGTCGGCCTGACTGCGCGGCCGGCCGCCGCTGCGGCTGACCTCCGAGCCGCTCACCGGCATCCAGATCGAGCCGGGCAAGATGGCCAGCGTCGACATCGAGGCCCGCGTCGTCGGCGGCGACCCGCTCCCGGTCGCCGTGCAGCTGCTCGGCCCCGAGGGCCAGGCCTACGGCGACCCGGCGCATCGATCACCGTCGCCTCCACCGCCTACGCGCGGGCGGCGGCCTGGGTGGTCGCGGCCGCGTTCCTCGCCATCGTCGTGTTCGTCATCGTCGGCGTGACCCGGCGCATCCGCAAGGCGCACGCGGCCCGCGCCGCCGGCGATCTGGAACGGTAGGGCCATGGCCAACGAGGACGAGGTCGACGAGGGGCTCGCGAGTCGCAGGCAGGGACATCGCGGCGAACCCGCCGTCCGCGGCCGGCCGGGCGATGGCGCGCAACAGCGCGGTGATGGCGAGCGGGACCATCGCCTCGCGCGTCACGGGGGTGCTCCGCGACGTCGCGATGACGGCCGCGCTCGGCTTCTTCCTGGTCTCCGACGCGTTCTCGCTGGGCAACTCCCTGCCCACCATCGTCTACATCCTCGTCATCGGCGGCGCGCTCAACGCCGTCTTCATCCCGCAGCTCGTGCGGCGGATGAAGGAGGACTCCGACGGCGGTCAGGCGTACGCGGACCGACTGCTCACCCTCGTGGCGACGCTCCTGCTGGCGCTGTCGATCGTCGCGGTGATCGCGGCACCGTGGATCGTCGATCTCTACACGCCGAGCGACTACCCGCAGAACGAGTTCGACCTTGCGGTCGCGTTCGCCCGGCTGTGCCTGCCGCAGATCTTCTTCTACGGCCTGTACGCGATGCTGAGCCAGGTCCTCAACTCCCGAGGTCGTTTCGGGGCCCCCATGTTCGCGCCGATCGCGAACAACATCGTCGCCATCGCCACGTTCGGCCTGTTCATCGTCATCGCAGGCACGTCGGCCGCGGCGGACGGAGTGCTCTCCACCGACCAGGTGCTCCTCCTCGGCATCGGCACGACGCTGGGTGTCGTGCTCCAGGCCGTCATCCTGCTCCCGGTCATGTGGCGCAGCGGATACGCCTGGCGACCGCGTTTCGACTGGCGCGGTGCCGGCCTCGGCAAGGCCGGTTCGCTCGCCGCCTGGACAATCGGACTGGTCCTCGTGAACCAGATCGCCTACATCTTCATCACCCGGCTGGCGACCCAGGCGAACGTCAACGCCAGCGCGACCGACGCGGTCGCCGCCGGACTGACGACGTACCAGAAGGCCCATCTCATCTTCATGCTGCCGCACAGCGTCATCACCGTGTCCATCGTCACCGCGATGCTGCCGGCCCTGAGCCGGATCGCGCATGCGGGCGACCTGCGTCAGGTCGGCTCCGACGTGGCACCACCATGCGCAGCGTTGCTGCGCTGATCGCCCCGATCGCCGCGATCCTCATGGTCAACGGAGCGGCCCTCGCGATCCTGCTCTTCGGCTACGGCGCCGCGACACCCGCCCAGGCCGGGCTGATGGGCGTGATCGTCTCGGTCTTCATGCTGGGCCTGCTGCCGTTCACGCTGTTCTACGTGCTCCTGCGCGGCTACTACGCCCTCGAGGACACGCGGACGCCCTTCTGGATCACGGTGGGGTTCAGCATCCTGCTGCTCGCGCTCGCGTACCCCCTGTTCGCGATCGCGCCGCGCGCCGGCGGTCAGCAGGTGGCCGCGATGGCACTGGCGTACTCGCTGTGGTCTGGGCGGACTACCTGTTCGCATGGTGGCTGCTCGCGCGACGACTGGGCTCGATGGAGAGCGCCCGCACGGCCTGGGTGATCATCCGCACCTTCCTCTCCGCCGCCATCGCCGTCGGTGTCATGGTCGCGGTGCTGGCGCTGTTCAGCAGCCCAGCGTCGAGACTGTGACCTGGCAGGTGCGGGGCTCGCTGCTGGTCGGCGTGATCCTCACGTCAGCGGTGGGGATCGCCGTGTTCCTCGGCGCGGCATGGGCGATGCGCATCGCGGAGGTCTCCGACGTACTGTCACTGGTGCGCCGGCTCGCCGGCCGCATTCCGGAGGAGCGGGGGGCAGACATGAGGGCAACCGAGCAGCTCGGTCGCTACCGCCTCCTCGACCTGGTCACGCAGGACCCGGGCCTCGGCAGCCGTCACGAGGACGCCTACCTCTGGCACGGCTACGACGAGGTCCTGGACCGCCCCGTCGCGATACGGGTGCTGTCGGCCGACGACCCGAGGGCCCCGGCGGTCCTCGGCGCCGCCCAGGCCGCGGCCCGGGTGGACGACCGCCGCCTGCTCCGGGTGCTCGACGTCCTCGACCTGCCCGCCAGCGGGACCGACGCGGCGCGCGTGGCCGTGGTCAGCGAGTGGGCATCCGGGCGCAACCTCGAACGGACAATCGAGGACCGCCACGGCACCCCGTTCGCCGCCCCGGAGGCCCTCTCCCTCGTCGCGGAGGTGGCCCGCGCGATCGCCGCAGGTGCCCGGGAGAACGTGGCGCACGGACGGCTGCGCCCCTCGAGCGGTTCATCACCGACGCCGGGGAGGTGCGCGTGCGCGGCCTCGCGGTCGACGCCGCGCTGTTCGGGCCACTGCCCGACCTGCCCGATCGGCAGCAGGCCGACGTCGACGCCCTGGGTTCGCTCGTCTACCTCCTCGCCACCGGGTACTGGCCCGGTGACGCGCCGGTCGCCGCCCCGGCCGCACCGCGCAACGGGCAGGTCGTGCTGCCCGCCCAGGTACGGGCGGCCGTCCCGCGCGGAGTGGACGATGTCGTCGCTCGGTCCGTGGTCACGGCGGCCGTGCCCGGGGGGTGGCCCGGGTGCAGGATCCTGCCGCGTTCGCGACCATGGTCGGGGCGGCTCTCGACCACGTGGCCCCCGTGTCCACGACGACGATCCGGACACCCGCCTCACCCGGCCGACGCCGCGCCCGCACCGCCCTCATCGCCGTGGGCCGCCTGCTTGCCGTGGTCGTGGCTGCCGGTCTCGTCCTCGGCATCGCCTGGGGCGGCTGGCAGCTGCTCACGGGCGGGTCCGACACGTCCGCCGACGAGTCCGCCACCACGATCGACGAGATCCTCACCGCGCCCGCGCGCCCCGTCGACGACCTGTCCGGCAGCACGATCGAGCAGACCTTCCCGATCGTGAAGTACCGGTCCTTCGACCCGTTCGGCGATGACGACGGCAATGGCAAGCCGGACAAGCGGAAGGGCCGGGAGAGCGAGGAGCTGGCCATCACCGTCAACGACGACGACCCCGACACGGCCTGGCTGACGTCGCAGTACACGTCCGCCGATCTCGACGGCAAGGAGGGCGTCGGCCTCATCCTCGACCTCGGCCAGCCCCAGGACATCCAGCAGGTCTCGATGAACCTGCTCGGCGCCGGCTCGAACGTGGACATCCGGGTCTCGGACCGGATCTTCCCCGATCCCGCGCTGTGGACCCCCCTCGCGTCCGCGTTCGCGCCGCGCAGCCGGATCGACCTGCGGGCACCCCGACCGGTGACCGGGCGATATGTCCTCATCTGGTTCACCCAGGTGCCGCCGGCCGAGGACCAGGGCTCGGGCGTCTACCAGGGCGGAGTGAGGCGCGTCGTCGTCAGCGGGTGACCCTCTAGGCTCGTGGCCGTGACGGTCCCGGAGCAGGTGAGCGACGCCGATCTGCTCGCTGCCCACGTGGCCGGCGATCCGCTCGCCTTCGAGGAGATCGTCCGGCGGCACCGGGATCGACTCTGGGCGGTCGCCATGCGCACGACCGGCGACCCGGAGGAGGCCTCGGACGCCCTCCAGGATGCGCTGATCTCGGCCTACCGCCGGGCCGAGCAGTTCCGTGGCGACTCAGCCGTCACGACGTGGCTGCACCGGATCGTCGTCAACGCCAGCCTCGACCGGCTGCGCCGCCGCGCCGTGCGCGCCGCCCAGCCGCTGCCCGACGACAACGACGCCCTGCCCGGGGCGGTCGTGGCCGACCCCGTCGACCACATGGCCCGGCGCGAGGTCCAGCTCGTGGTGACGCAGGCCCTGGCCGAGCTGCCGGAGGACCAGCGAGCCGCCGTCCTGCTCGTGGACGTCGAGGGCTGGAGCGTCGAGGATGCGGCCCGGATGCTGGACTGCCCCGAGGGCACCGTGAAGAGCCGCTGCTTCCGCGGCCGGGCGAAGCTCGCCAAACGGCTGGACTTCCTGCGGAACCTGGACCAGACCGATCCCGTCACATCGGCGGAAGGGGGTGAGCCCGAGCATGGCTGACGAGAACTACCCGCGAGACGTCGACGACACCGTCGACCCCGACGACCTCGCCGCTGTCGAGCAGGCCCTCGCCGGGCTCGACTTCCTGCGCCCGGACGGGCCGGTGGACCCCGAGCCGATGCCGGACTGGGCGTGGGACCGCCTCAGCTCGGCGTTCGCTGCCGAGACCGCGCGGGCAAGCGCGGCTCCCGTCTCGGGCCGCTCCCGACTGGCCCGCTGGGGTGGCGGCCTGGTCGCCGCGTCCGTCGCCGTGGTCGCGGTCGGGGTCGGCGTCACGGCCTTCCAGGACAACGGCTCCGGGGGCGCCGTGGTGGCCGGGGACGCCGCCGGGGCCTCTGCGGCCAGCGCGGCCGCCCTCATGGCCGAGGCCGGTCCGCAGACCCTCGCCTTCGCCGGCATCTCTCCCGCGCGCATGCTCGTGGACTCGGACACCGACTACACGGCCACCGGGCTGCGCACGCAGGTGCGCCAGGTCCTGACCTCGTTCGGCCTCGGCGATGAGGAGCAGGCGACGAAGGTCATGTCCGAGCAGACCCCGGTCGAGGTCGACGGCACCGGCCTGGCCCCGACGGGCTTCCTCGCCTCCGAGGAGAGCCTGCGGGACTGCATCACCAAGCTCACCCAGGATGCGGACGCCACCGCCCTCCTGGTCGATCGGTCGACGTACGAGGGCCAGGACGCGGGCGTGGTCGTGGCACCCGACGAGGCGCCCATCGCCTCTGCTCCCGACATGAACGAGCTCCTCGTCTGGGTCGTCGACGAGGACTGCGACATCCTCGTGAAGGCCTTCACCCTCACCATGCGCCCCTAGCCACCGGGGCCGGGGAATGACCCGGACCGTAGGATCGTTGAGGCCCGTGGGACATACCCCCACAGGTATGTGACTCGATCATGAGGGAAGGCACGCGGTGAGCCAGGTTCGCAACGTCATCATCATCGGCTCAGGCCCGGCCGGGTACACGGCCGCGGTCTACGCCGCCCGCGCCCAGCTCGCACCGCTGCTCTTCGAGGGCTCGGTCACGGCCGGTGGCGCTCTCATGAACACCACGGAGGTCGAGAACTTCCCCGGCTTCACCGACGGCATCATGGGCCCGCAGCTCATGGAGCAGATGCGCGCGCAGGCCGTCCGCTTCGGCGCCGAGATCGTCACCGACGACATCGTCAGCGTCGACCTCACCGGTGACATCAAGATCGTTGTCGACGGCGCCGGCACCACGCACCAGGCGCACTCCGTCATCCTCGCGATGGGCTCGGCCTACCGCGAGCTCGGCCTCCCGAACGAGAAGCGCCTGTCGGGTCACGGCGTCTCCTGGTGCGCGACCTGCGACGGCTTCTTCTTCCGCGACCAGGACATCGCGGTGGTCGGCGGCGGGGACTCCGCGCTCGAGGAGGCGACCTTCCTCACGCGCTTCGCGAGGTCCGTCACCCTCGTGCACCGCCGCGACGCCCTCCGGGCCAGCAAGATCATGCAGGAACGCGCCCACGCGAACGAGAAGCTGCACTTCGCCTGGAACAGCACCATCGAGGACGTCCTCGGCGACCCCAAGGTGTCCGCGCTCGTCCTGAAGGACACCGTGACGGGTGAGACGCGCGAGCTGCCGGTGACGGGCCTCTTCGTCGCCATCGGCCACGATCCGCGCTCCGAGCTCGTCCGCGGCCAGGTCGACCTCGACGCAGAGGGCTACGTGCTCGTCGAGGGTCGCACCACCGCCACGAACCTTCCCGGCGTCTTCGCCTGCGGCGACCTCGTCGACCACACCTACCGCCAGGCCATCACCGCGGCCGGCTCCGGCTGCGCCGCGGCCCTCGACGCCGAGCGGTTCCTCGCCGCGAGCGAGTAGCCTGACCCAGCCGGCCCAGAACGCCGTTCGACCCACCTCACCGGACACCAGGAGAAGCACCATGGGAGCAACCAAGAAGGTCACCGACGCGAGCTTCGCCGATGACGTCCTCATGAGCGACAAGCCCGTCATCGTCGACTTCTGGGCCGAGTGGTGCGGACCGTGCAAGATGGTCGCCCCGATCCTGGAGGAGATCGCCAGCGAGAACGACGGCGTCGTGATCGCCAAGCTCAACGTCGACGAGAACCCGCAGACCGCCGCCTCCTACGGCATCACGTCCATCCCCACGATGAACGTGTACAAGGGCGGGCAGATCGTGAAGACGATCATCGGCGCCAAGCCGAAGGCCGCCCTGCTCGCCGACCTCGCGCCCTACCTCTAGCCCGACCCGACCACCGCTGATCCGGGGGGAGACCTGTGTCCGCCGGTCTGCGGCGTGGTGACCACGGCCCCGCCGTGGCCGAGATCCGCTCGCGGCTCGCCTACCTGGACCTGTGCGCGGATGTCCCGGCCGGTGATCCGTTCGACTTCGACGCCGAGCTCGATCGTGCGGTCCGCTCCTTCCAGCAGGAGCGCGGCATCACGGTCGACGGGATCGTCGGGCCGCACACCTTCCGCCGGCTCGAGGAGGCGCGCTGGCAGCTCGGTGACCGCGTGCTCAGCTACATCCCCGGACACCTCATGGCCGGCGACGACGTCACGGAGCTGCAGCGGCGCCTGAACACCCTGGGCTTCGCGGCCGGCCGTGCCGACGGGCTGTTCGGCGCGCAGACCGATGCCGCGCTGCGGGAGTTCCAGAAGGGCGTCGGCGTCACGGCGGACGGCACCTGCGGCCCGGACACGTTCCGGGCCTTCGACCGGCTGGTGCGCACCATCTCGGGCGGCAACGCGGCCGGCCTGCGCGAGCACGTCACCCTCTCCGAGCTGCAGACCGGCGTCGCGGACAAGGTCGTCGTCCTCGACCCGGGCGACACCGTCGATGCCGACCTGTGCCACGCCATCGCTGTGCGCATCGAGGGGCGCCTTGCCGCACTTGGCACCCAGGTCCTCCTCACCCGTCCTGCCCAGCGCGACGCCGACACCGGGTTCCCCGACGACCCGGCCCGGGCCGCGTTCGCCAACGAGACGGGCGCCGACCTCGTGGTCTCTCTCCACGTGGACCGGGTCGCCAGCCCGCTGCCGAACGGCCTGGTCACGTTCTACTTCGGCGACCCCCGCGGCGGCACCCACTCGACCAGCGGACGGATCCTCGCGGAACGGGTCCAGGAGGAGGTGCAGTCGCGCACCGATCTGCTGGACTGCCAGACGCATCCGCGCACGTGGGACCTGCTGCGCATGACGCGCATGCCGGCCGTGCGCGTGGAGCTGGGCTACCTGTCGAACGAGGCGGACGAGCGTCGCCTGACCAGCGCGGCCTTCCAGGACGCGGTGGCCGACGGGATCGCTGCAGCCGTGACGGCCTTCTGCTCGCCGCGCTAGGCGTGGCCGCCGGGTGCGCCCGGTGGGTCGTAGACCGCGGGCACCGAGCCCTTGCGGCGCGGCCAGACGAGCCGCGCGAGGAAGCCGACCAGCACGCCGAGCCCGATCAGCCCGATGAGTACGAGCGCACGCCGCATGATCCACGTCCTTCCGTTGGCCTTACTCTAAGCGGGCCAGCCGACGGCGCGCTGGCAGAGAGCCACGGCAGTGGCCGCGACGCGGAGGCGAGGTGATCAGCGTGACCGGAGGTTCCCGGCTCGATCCATGGGTGGACTCTTACGCCAGCCGCGCCAACGCCATGCGCGCCTCCGAGATCCGCGCCCTGTTCGCCGTCGCCTCGCGGCCCGAGGTCGTGTCGCTGGCGGGCGGGATGCCGTACGTGCAGGCGCTCCCCATCGACATGCTGGCCGACACCGCACAGCGGCTGCTGTACGAGCGTGGTGCGCAGGCCCTCCAGTACGGCTCGGGGCAGGGTGACGTCACCCTGCGCGAGCAGATCCTCGAGGTCATCGGGGAGGTCGGCGTCTCCGCTCATCCCGACGACATCGTCGTGACCACCGGATCGCAGATGGCCCTCGACCTGGTCGTCCGCATCTTCTGCGACCCGGGTGACGTCGTGCTCGTCGAGGCCCCGTCGTACGTGGGGGCGTTGGGCGTCTTCCGTGCCTACGAGTGCGACGTGATCCATGTCGCGATGGACGACGAGGGTCTCGTGCCGAGCGCGCTGTCCGAGGCGATCACCGCCACCCGTGCGGCCGGCAAGAGGATCAAGCTGATCTACACGATCCCGAGCTTCCACAACCCCGCGGGCGTCACGCAGGGCCCGGCTCGTCGCGCGGAGATCCTTGCCATCGCGCAGTCGGCCGGCATCGCCATCCTCGAGGACGACCCATACGGACTGCTGGGATTCGAGGGTGAGCCGCCGCGCGCGATCCGCGCCGACGACGCCGACGGGGTCATCTACCTCGGCTCCTTCTCGAAGACCATCGCCTCCGGGCTCCGGGTCGGCTGGGCCGTCGCTCCGCACGGCGTGCGGGAGAAGCTGGTGCTGGCGGCGGAGGCTGCCGTGCTGTGCCCGTCGAACTACTCGCAGCTCACGGTCTCCGAGTACCTCGCGACGCAGCCTTGGCGCGAGCAGATCAAGACGTTCCAGGAGGTCTACCGGGAGCGCCGCGACGCCCTGTTGGAGTCGCTGCAGGCGATGATGCCGGAGGGCACGAGCTGGACCATCCCGGCCGGCGGCTTCTACTCGTGGCTCACCCTGCCGCACGGACTCGACGCGACGGCGATGCTCCCCCGCGCCGTCGCCAGCCTCGTCGCGTACGTGCCGGGCACCGGCTTCTACGTCGACGGCCAGGGCCGGCAGAACCTCCGCCTGTCGTACTGCTACCCCGAGCCGGACCGCATCCGCGAGGGAGTGCGCCGGCTGGCAGCGGTGATCGAGACCGAGCTCGAGCTCGCGGACACCTTCGGCACCTCGCATGCACTCACCCAGGTGACGGGCTCCAGCGTGCCCGCACCCAACCTTCAGTAGGAGCGCCCATGCACGTGCTGGTCCTCGCGGGCGGCCTGTCCGCCGAGCGTGACGTCTCCCTCCGCTCGGGTCGCCGCGTGGCCGAGGCACTGCGGCTCGAGCGACCCGACTGGGAGGTGCTCGAGGCTGACGTCGACTCCGGGCTCCTCGACCGGCTCCGCACCCACCGGCCCGACTGCATCGTGCCGCTCCTGCACGGTGCCGCGGGGGAGGACGGAGCGCTGCGCGACCTGCTGGAGTCCCTGCGGATCCCGTTCGTCGGGTCTGGGGCTGCGGCGAGCCGCCTCGCCTTCGACAAGCCGATCACCAAGGAGCTCGTCACCCAGGCGGGCCTGCGCACGCCGGAGTGCGTCGCGATGCCCCAGTCGACGTTCCGGGAGCTCGGCGCCGCGGCCGTGCTCGACGCCGTCGTCGAACGTCTGGGCCTGCCGCTGGTCGTGAAGCCGACGCGTGGTGGCTCCTCGCTCGGGACGTCAATCGTGCACTCGGCCGTCGACCTGCCCTCGGCGATGGTGGGTGCGTTCGCCTACGGCGACGTCGTGCTGATGGAGAAGTACATCGCCGGCACCGAGCTGGCCATCGGGGTGTTCGAGCAGGACGACGACCTGCTGGCCCTGTCGGCAGTCGAGATCGTCCCCGAGGGTGAGCTCTACGACTACGCAGCGCGCTATACCGCTGGTACCACTGAGTTCTTCTGTCCTGCACGTCTCGACGACGAGACCGCCGAGCGCGCCCAGGCGGTCGCGCTGAACGCCCACCTGCTGCTGGGACTGCGCGACCTCTCCCGCACCGACCTCATCGTCGACGCCGACGGGGTCCCCTGGTTCCTGGAGGTGAACGTGGCGCCCGGCATGACCGAGACCTCGCTGTTCCCGCAGGCCCTGGCGGCCGCTGACGTCGGCCTCGGGGCCGTCATCTCCCGCCTCGTCGAGAGCGCCGTCGAGCGCGGCTGAACACCGCGTGTGCCCGGCTCTCCCCGCCGTCTCCTTCGAGAACCCGTTGCCGTTCCTCGACTTCTGGCGGCTGGTCGGGGGAAGTCGTCCCCTCAGTCGCCGCTGATGAGGTCAACGACCCGCCGAAGGTCCTCGAGGTCTGCGCACTCGATCACCAGTCGACCGCGGGAGCGCGTGCTCCCGAACCCCTCCGTGTGCACCCGGGTGTCGAGCGCATCGGCAGCCGAGGCGCTGAGGTCGGTGACGGCCTCGGTGATGGACGGATCGCGCGGCAGGGAGATCGCGAGTGCGGGGGGACGACTTGCGCTTCCGGCCGTCGGCGTCGCCAACGATGATGATCTCCTCGACCGCGCGCACGCTCAGGCCCTCCGCGACGATGCGGGTGGCGAGTGCCTCCATGGCCGACTGGTCGTCGAGCGAGAGCAGTGCCCGGGCGTGACCCGCACTCAGCACTCCGGCGGCCACGCGGCGCTGCACGTCCGGAGGCAGCCTGAGCAGGCGCAGGGTGTTCGACACCTGGGGCCGGGAGCGGCCGATGCGGCGCGCGAGCTCGTCCTGGGTGCAGCCGAAGTCGGAGAGCAGCTGCTGGTAGGCGGCTGCCTCCTCGAGCGGGTTGAGATCGGCCCGGTGGAGGTTCTCCAGCAGGGCGTCACGCAGCATCGCATCGTCGTCGGTGTCGCGGATGATCGCCGGGATCGCCGTGAGACCGGCCTCCCTGGAGGCACGCAGTCGCCGTTCGCCCGCGATGAGCTCGTAGGTGCCGTCACCGGAGCGCCGCACCACGACCGGCTGCAGGAGTCCGATCTCCCGGATGGAGAAGACCAGCTCGGCCAGCGCGTCCTCGTCGAAGACGGTCCTCGGCTGGCGCGAGTTGGGCAGCACGAGGTCGATGGGCAGCTCGGCGTAGACGGCTCCCATGGGCGTCAGCTCCGTCGGCTCGACCGCCGGGGCGAGCGTGGACGACGACGCCGTCGCCTCCTCGGGCGTCGACGACGGGATCAGGGCGCCCAGGCCCTTGCCCAGGCCGCGCTTCGGCGCTGCTGCCATGCCTCTCCTCCGGGGAAAACTAGCGATATTTGTGCTGTTATGAGGTGATATGTCTGTGGATAACTATGTGGATACTGTGTCGAGACCCTGCGCCATCACTTGGGCAGCGGCCTCGCGGTAGGCGAGCGCCCCGGACGATGTCGGGTCGTAGGTCACCACGGTCTGGCCGTAGGACGGCGCCTCGGACACCCGCACCGAGCGCGGGATGACGGTCTGCAGGACCTGGGCGCCGAAATGCGTGCGCACCTCGTCCGCCACCTGTGACGCCAGCCGGGTGCGCCCGTCGTACATGGTCAGGAGGATGGCGCCCACCGCCAGCCCCGGGTTGAGGTGGGTACGCACCATGTCGACGGTGCGCAGCAGCTGGGACAGGCCCTCCAGCGCGTAGTACTCGCACTGGATGGGCAGCAGCACCTCGCGGGCCGCGACCAGCCCGTTCAGGGTCAGCAGCCCCAGGCTGGGCGGGCAGTCCAGGAAGACGTAGTCGAAGTGCCGGACGGCCAGCAGGGCGTCGATCGCCCGGGCCAGCCGGTACTCGCGGGCGACCTGCGCCACCAGCTCGATCTCGGCGCCGGCGAGGTCGATGGTGGCCGGCGCCGTCCATAGGCCGGGGATGTCGGGGCACTCCTGGAGGACCTCGACCAGGGTGAGCTCCCCGGACAGCACCTCGTAGACGCTGGGCGTGCCCTCATGATGAGTCGCCCCGAGTGCCGTGGAGGCGTTGCCCTGCGGGTCCATGTCGATGACCAGGACGGAAGCCCCGGACTGGGCGATGGCGGCCGCGATGTTGACGGTGCTCGTGGTCTTGCCGACGCCGCCCTTCTGGTTGGCGACGGTGATGACGCGGGTCACGTGGGCCAGCCCAATCCCACGGTGACCTCCGTGCCCCGACCTGTTTCCCGTGAAACATCGACGATGGTTTCCCGTGAAACATCACCGTCGCCGCCTGGCCAGCCCAGGCCGACGTTCTCCTCGGGCGGACCAGCGGACGTCGTCACGGCGTCATTGTGCCGTACGACGGACCCCGATGATGACCGTGGTCGGCGGATCGACGACGCCGATCCCGACCTCCCTGACCTCGAGGTCAGTGAGCCCGGCGGCGACCGCAGCTGCACGCCCGTCGGTGAGCTCCTGGGTGGCACTGCTCCCCTTGAGTGCGACGAGGCGTCCACCCGGCGCCAGCAGGGGCACGGTCCATCCGATCAGCCGTTCGAACGGGGCGACGGCCCGGGCCGTGACCACGTCCAGCGGGGTGAGCTCCGCGTGATTCGCCGCGTCCTCCGCGCGCCCACGCCAGACCGTGACGCGATCACCGAGGCCGAGCTCCACCACCGCCTCGGTCAGGAACGTGCTGCGCCGCAGCAGGGGCTCGATCAGCACCACCCGGATGTCGGGCCGGGCGATGGCCCACACCAGGCCCGGCAGGCCCGCACCCGAACCGACATCGCCGACGGTCGCCCCCGCTGGCACCAGCCCCACACCCGGGTCGGCGACCACAGCGCAGTTCAGCAGATGCCGTTGCCACAGTCGCGGGACCTCGCGCGGCCCGATCAGGCCGCGCGTGACGCCGTCGTTGGCGAGGCGGTCCGCGAAGACGGAGAGTGGGCCGGCCTGCGGGGCCAGCCAGTCGGGCAGGGGTGGTGTCGGCCCCGGTGTTTCACGGGAAACCATGACGGCCCAGGATCAGGCGGTCGTGATGACCACGCGGCGCGCGGGCTCGTCGCCCTCGGACTCGCTGGTCAGGCCGCTGTCAGCCACGACGTCATGGACGACCTTGCGCTCGAACGGCGTCATCGGCGCCATCCGCACGGGAGCGGATGTGCGCTTCACCTCGGCGATCGCCTCCTCGGCCAGCGTCACGAGCTCGGCGCGACGCGCGGCCCGATGGCCGGCGACGTCGAGCATCAGCCGCGACCGCTCACCCGTCTCCCGCGTCGCCGCGAGCCGGGTCAGCTCCTGGAGCGCCTCGAGCACCCGGCCGTCCTGACCCACCAGGTGCCTGAGCTCACCGGGGCTGGCCTCGACGACGGAGACCATCGCGCGGTTGCCCTCGACGTCGATGTCGATGTCCCCGTCGAGATCGGCGATGTCGAGCAGGTCCTCGAGATAGTCCGCCGCGACGTCGCCCTCCTTCTCGAGCAGGGCGGCACCCTTGAGACGCGTCGGCTCGGCGGCGCCAGGGCTCGGCGGCGGGCTCGGAGGCGAGTTCGGCGGCTGGCTCGGTCACGTCAGTCACGTCGGTTACGTCAGTCATCAGTCTCTCCACACGGTCGTGCTGTCAGGTCAGAGGATCGCGGCGTCCGCGATCACTTCTTCTTGCGCTGGCTGCGCGAGGTCTTCTTGGGCTGCTGTCGGGTGATGTTTTCCGACGCTGCGTCGGGAACCACCTCGCCGTCGGACGGGATGCTCTCGATCGCGGGGCCGTTCTTGGCGGCCGCCTTGGCGGCCTTCCGGGCATCCTTCGCCTCGGCTGCCGGGGTCCCCGGCTGCGGGTTGTTGCGGATGACCCAGAACTGCTGGCCCATCGACCACAGGTTCGTCGTGAACCAGTAGATGAGGACACCGATCGGGAAGTTGATGCCCGACACCGCGAAGATGATCGGGAACACGTACAGCAGGATCTTCTGCTGCTTGACCATCGGGTTGTCGGGCGCGCTGTTCTTGACGATGAGCTGCCGCTGCGTGATGAACGTCGTGGCCGTCATCAGCGCGATCATGATCAGCGCGAGGATCCGCGTGGCGGTCGGATTCGGCGTCTCATCGGCGTTCATGAACGTGCCGTACAGAGGCACCCCGAAGATCTGCGCATCGTGCATCGACGCGGTCAGGTCTGAGTACTGCGGCCACGCGAACACACCCGGCGCGACGTAGGTGGGGTCGTCCGGGTTGTACATGGCGACGCCCTGCAGCACGCTGAACAGGGCGAAGAAGATGGGTGCCTGCAACAGGATCGGCAAGCAGGAGGACAACGGGTTGGTGCCCGTGTCCTTGTACAGCTTCATCATTTCCTGCGACTGGCGTTCCTTGTCGCCGGCGTACTTCTTCTGGATCTCCTTCATCTGCGGCTGGATCAGCTGCAGGTTCCGCTGCGCCTTGATCTGCTTGACGAACAGCGGGATCAGCGCGATGCGGATGACGATGACCAGGCCCACGATGGAGAACGCCCAGGTCCAGCCGCTGTCGGGGTTCATCCCGAACAGGTTCGTGAACAGCTGGTGGAACTGGACGAGGATCCAGCTGACCGCGTTCTTCAGCCAGTCGAGGATGAACATGACGTGTGGGAAGCCTTCCTAGACGCTCGAGCCCGCAGGGCCGCAGGGCCCCATCGTTCCATGCCGTGGTTCGCCGTTCGCCAGCACGTCCGGTAACCAGTGTCCCTTGGCGGGCACCGGGTCCAGTCCACCACTGTTCCACGGATTGCACCGGATGAGTCGCCAGGTGCCCAGGATGAGCCCCTTGACCGCCCCGTGGGTCTGGATCGCGCCCACCGCGTAGGCCGAGCAGCACGGGTGGAACCGGCAGCTCGGCGGGGTGAGCGGCGAGATGAGCCGCTGGTAGGCCCGGATGGGCAGGATGAGCGCCCACTTCAGCACCCAGCCGATGGAGTGGTCCCACGCCCAGCGCACGCGTGCCCACGCGGCGCTCAGTCGGGACGTCACGCGACGCCCCCTCGGCGGTCCAGTGCGGCCACGACGCCATCCGCGACGCTGTGCGCCAGGGACGCATCCGTCCCCGCTCCCGCCAGTGCCCGAACCACCACACGGGTCCCGGGCGGCAGGGTGGCGATCAGCGGGGTGACGGCGCCACGGATCCGACGGGCCACCCGATGCCGCACGACGGAGTTGCCGACCGCCTTGCTCACCACCAGCCCGACTCGAGGCGCGTCCGCGGCCGGCGGCCGGAGCCGGACACGTAGACGACAACAGACCCGCGGGCCACTTTCGTGCCCCGACGGGTCGTGTGTGCGAAGTCAGCCGCGGCCCGCATGCGGTTGGCGGCGGGAAGCATGCCGGATCAGGCGGAGAGGCGCTCGCGGCCCTTGGTGCGGCGGGCGGCGAGGATGGAGCGACCGGCGCGGGTACGCATCCGGGCCCGGAAGCCGTGGGTCTTCGCCCGGCGGCGGGTGTTGGGCTGGAAGGTGCGCTTCATGGTCTGGCTCCTGGACGCGTGCGAACGGGGAAGACTGCTCCGCCTCGGAAGGATCGGAGGCAGCCGCCCAACAGTACGGAACCAGCGTCAGGATGGTCAAACCGGTCTGTCGAGCGGGCCGCGGGCCGGGTGGACCCGCCGCTGTGGAGGACCACTTGTCCGCCGGCCCGGATACTGGCTATCGTCGCCCACCTGTTCCACACCTGTGGATAAGATTGTGGATAGCTTGCTGATGACAGGGGAGAACGTGGACGCCAACGGCGACCTCACCGAGGTCTGGGCCACTGCCATCGCGAGCCTCTCGGACGGCAGCCTGACCCCCCAGCAGCGCGCGTTCGTCGCCCTGACCAGGCCCATGGGCCTGGTCGAGGACACCGCCCTCATCGCCGCCCCGAACGAGTTCACCAAGGACGTCCTGGAGACCCGGCTGCGACCCATGGTCGTCGAGGCCCTGTCCCGGACCCTCGGCCGGGAGATCCGGCTGGCCGTCACCGTCGATCCCTCCATCGATCCGACCCTCGACGACGCCACCGACGAGGTGGCCGACGCCACCTACGCCGACGGGGTGCCCGAGTCCCCCGCCATCGCCCCGGTCCGCGACGACAGTCCCAGGCCGGGCACCGGATCGCCCGGCACCCGCAGCGAGGACGGGCGGCTGAACGACAAGTACACGTTCGAGACCTTCGTCATCGGGTCCAGCAACCGGTTCGCGCATGCCGCGGCCGTCGCCGTAGCCGAGCAGCCGGCCCGGGCCTACAACCCGCTGTTCATCTACGGCGGCTCCGGGCTGGGCAAGACCCATCTGCTCCATGCGATCGGCCACTACGCGCGCACCCTCTACAAGGGCACCCGCGTGCGCTACGTCAGCTCCGAGGAGTTCACCAACGAGTTCATCAACAGCATCCGTGACGACAAGGCTGCGAGCTTCCAGCGCCGGTACCGAGATGTCGACGTCCTCCTCGTCGACGACATCCAGTTCCTGAGCGGAAAAGTCCAGACGCAGGAAGAGTTCTTCCACACCTTCAACACGCTGCACAACGCGAACAAGCAGATCGTCGTCACGTCCGACCTCCCGCCGAAGCAGCTGCCCGACTTCGAGGACCGGATGCGCTCGCGGTTCGAGTGGGGCCTCATCACCGATGTCCAGCCGCCTGACCTCGAGACCCGAATCGCGATCCTCCGCAAGAAGACGATCCAGGAACGGCTGGTCGCGCCGCCGGAGGTGCTCGAGTACATCGCCTCGAAGATCTCCAGCAACATCCGGGAGCTCGAGGGTGCACTGATCCGCGTGACGGCGTTCGCCTCCCTCAACCGCCAGCCCGTCGACCTCGCCATCACCGAGGTCGTGCTCAAGGACCTGCTGCCCTCGGACACCGGCCCCGAGATCACCGCCGCCCAGATCATGGCTGCGACGGCCCAGTACTTCGGCGTCACCGTGGACGACCTGTGCGGATCCAGCCGCTCACGGGTGCTCGTCACCGCCCGGCAGATCGCGATGTACCTGTGCCGGGAGCTCACCGACCTGTCCCTGCCGAAGATCGGCCAGGCCTTCGGGGGCCGCGACCACACGACGGTCATGCACGCGGATCGCAAGATCCGGCAGCTGATGGCCGAGCGGCGCAGCCTGTTCAACCAGGTGACCGACCTGACGAGCCGGATCAAGTCCCAGCCCCGAACCATGTGACCCACGCGTCACATACGTCCCGTTACAGCCGTCTATCCCCATGCTGTCCCCACCTGTGGACAGCCATCCAACGGACATCATCTCGTGGACGTCTCAACTACCTGTCCCCAATAGGTGCACATCCTGTGGATAAACCGGCGGAATCGGGTCCTACCGATCGCGCCTGCTGGGGATAACCCGCCGGATCCCGGTGGACGCCGTGCATCCACCGCCGAGCCGTCCACCGCCGTCCACAGGTCGCGCCCATCCTCATCCCCAGCCGCTGTGGTCGGTGCCACGCTCCCGGAACAGGTCAAACGGGAGTTGTCCACCGTGTCCACAGGACCTATGACGATGACTACCCATCTATGGATCTCGAATGACAACCCACACCCGAGCGAACACCGGTGCACAACTCCCCAGATCAGCCCCCGCTGCACCTGACGCCTGGTTTCCTGTAAGACTGACGCCTCATCATCGAACTGGAGGACTAGGTGAAGCTTCGCGTCGAGCGTGACGTGCTCGCGGACTCGGTGGCCTGGGCCGCCCGCACCCTGCCCTCCCGGCCGTCCCTTCCGGTGCTTGCGGGACTGGTGCTGACCGCCACCGAGGGTGGCCTCCAGCTGAGCAGCTTCGACTACGAGGTGTCCGGTCGGGTCGACATCTCGGCCGATGTCGCCACCGAGGGAACCTCCCTGGTCTCCGGTCGGCTGCTGGCCGACATCGCTCGCTCGCTGCCGCCGGCCCCGGTGACGATCGAGAGCGAGGGCACCCGCATCTCCATCACGTGCGGCCGCTCCTCGTTCACCCTCCCGACCCTCCCGGTGGAGGACTATCCGCAGCTGCCGGTCATGCCGACGACATCCGGCTCGGTGGGCGGAGCCGCCTTCGCTGCTGCAGTGGCGCAGGTCGCGATCGCCGCCGGCCGCGATGACACCCTGCCCACGCTGACGGGCATCCGGATGGAGATCGAGGGATCCTCGATCGTGCTCGCAGCGACGGATCGCTATCGACTGGCGGTGCGGGAGTTCAGCTGGAACCCGCAGGTCCCGGCAATGTCCACGCATGCGCTGGTGCCGGCGCGCACCCTCGCTGACACCGCGAAATCCCTTGCAGATGTTGATGAAGTCATCATCGCGCTGTCGTCTGGTGGTGCCGGCGAGGGACTCATCGGCTTCGAGGGCCATGGCCGTCGCACCACGACTCGCCTGCTGGACGGGGAGTTCCCGAAGTACCGCTCACTGCTGCCGACGGAGTCGTCCGCGATCGCCAACGTCGAGACCGCGATGCTCATGGATGCGGTCAAGCGCGTGGCTCTCGTCGCTGAGCGCAACACTCCCGTTCGACTCGCGTTCGAGGGCTCGGAGCTGACGCTCCGCGCCGGAGCGGGTGATGACGCGCAGGCCGTCGAGGTCCTGGAGAGCCTGCTCGAGGGCGATGCCATCGACATCGCCTTCAACCCCGCCTACCTGCTCGACGGACTGGCCGCGGTCGGCTCCACCGTGACCAGGTTCTCCTTCACCCAGGCGACCCGCCCGGCCGTGCTCACCGGTGTCGACGACGACCAGAAGTCCCTCGACGACTACAAGTACCTCCTGATGCCCGTTCGACTCACCGGCTGAGTCGCGTGTGGGTGGCGGGCTGCGGCTGTCGGACTTCAGGTCCTACGAGCACGCTGACATCACGCTCGCGCCCGGCGTGACGACCTTCGTCGGGCAGAACGGCCAGGGCAAGACGAACCTCGTGGAGGCGATCGCCTACGCCTCCACCCTCGGCAGCCATCGCGTCGCGACGGACGCCCCTCTGGTGCGGGCCGGCGCCGAGAGGGCCGTCATCGGGGTGGAGGTGTCCCGCGACGATCGCACCGTGCTGATCGAGCTGGAGATCAACCCGGGCCGCGCCAACCGCGCCCGGGTCAACCGATCGTCGGTGCCGCGGGCGCGCGACGTGCTCGGCCTGCTCCACACCGTCGTCTTCGCCCCGGAGGATCTCGCCCTGGTCAAGGGGGATCCATCGGACCGTCGCAGGTTCATCGACGACCTTCTCGTCCAGAGGTCCCCGCGCATGCTGGGTGTCAAGGGTGACTACGACCGGATCCTCAAGCAGCGCAACGCTTTGCTGAAGTCCTCGGGGGTGGCGCGCCGAAGCGGCGGATCGGCGATGGAGAAGACGCTCGAGGTCTGGGACGAGCAGCTGGCCGAGGTGGGCGGCGATCTCGTGGCAGCACGAGTCGCTCTGATCGACGACCTGCGCCCGTTCCTGGCCGATGCCTACACCCTCATCGCCGGCGGGGAGGCCGCAGTGAGCGCGGCGGATGTGACGCTCGCGTACCAGTCGGCACTGGGCGACGACGTCGAGGCCGTGACCGATCGCGACTACTGGCGTGACCAGCTGCTGGCCGGCATCGAGCGACGCCGACGAGACGAGCTCGATCGCGGCGTCACCCTCGTGGGCCCGCAGCGGGACGACCTCGTGCTGGGCCTGGGCGGGATGCCTGCCAAGGGCTTCGCCTCCCACGGCGAGTCATGGTCGATCGCCCTGGGACTGCGGCTGGCGAGCCTGGAGGTCCTGCGCGCCGACGGCGACGACCCGGTCCTCATCCTCGACGACGTGTTCGCCGAGCTCGACGCCCCACGGCGCCGCCGGCTGACGCAGCGGGTCGCCGGGTGCACCCAGGTGCTGCTCACCGCGGCCGTCGATGATGACGTGCCGCCCGAGCTCGACGGCCGGCGACTCCTCGTGACGCGCGGCCAGGTGGCCGATGCCTGACGAGCCGTCCCGGATCCGGCCGCGACCCGGTGGCCGCGACCCGGTGGCCGACCCGGGGCGACGCGACCGCCGCCCGAGACGGAGGCCGGGCCTCCGACGCCGCCTCCGCTGCCCTCCGCCGGGCGACCAGGTCGACTGCTCCGGCCACGAGGAGGAAGCCGACGACCCGGCGCACCGGCTCGCAGTACTCCGACGCCCGAGATCCGCAGCCCCTGTCCAGGCGCTCGAGCGGCTCGTGGAGGAGCGGGGCTGGCAGGACCAGTCCGCCGTCGCCGTCCTGATGGGCGAGTGGGACCAGATCGTCGGCCGCGACATCGCGGAGCACGTGCGTCCGGTGTCGTTCACCGACGGGAGCTCGGCCTCGAGGCCGATTCGACCGCCTGGGCGACCCAGTGAGGCTGCTCCTCCCGCAGGTGCACCGCGCGGTGGACGACCGGGTCGGAAAGGGGGTCGTGGCCGCCATTCGCGTCAGGGGGCCGCAGGCGCCCACCTGGGTAGCCGGACCCCGGCGGGTGAAGGGTCGAGGACCACGTGACACGTATGGCTAGGAGGCCCATGAAGGCCTCTGGATCACGCTAACGGCGGCGGGGCGTACGGGTGATTGCAGGTGGGGGGGTCATGGCGCGAATCGGCCCCCATGCCCCGTGGCGTGGGGATCGATGTCCGCCCGAGAGGGTAGACTGAACCCACATCGGAGCCCGCATCAGGCGGTGCTCCGACCCTTTGAAGGAGGCCCGCCGGCCGTGTCCTACGACGCCAGCGCGATCACGGTTCTCGAGGGTCTGGACGCGGTTCGCAAGCGCCCCGGCATGTACATCGGCTCCACCGGTGAGCGGGGTCTGCACCACCTCGTCTACGAGGTGGTCGACAACTCCGTCGACGAGGCCCTGGCCGGTCACGCGAGCGAGATCGTCGATCACCCTGCTGGCCGACGGCGGCGTGCGCGTCATCGACGACGGCCGCGGGATCCCCGTCGACATCGTCGAGAGCGAGGGCAAGCCGGCGGTCGAGGTCGTGCTCACCGTCCTGCATGCCGGCGGCAAGTTCGGCGGCGGCGGGTACGCAGGTGTCCGGCGGCCTGCACGGCGTCGGGCGTGTCCGTCGTCAACGCCCTGTCCACCACCTCGACGTCGAGGTCCGCCGCAACGGGCACGTGTACCGGCAGTCCTACCTGTACGGCGTGCCGACCGCCCCCTGTCCAAGGAGGAGCCGGCCGACCACACCGGCACGACCGTCACGTTCTGGGCCGACCCCGACATCTTCGAGACCACGCACTACGACTTCACCACGCTGTCGCGCCGCTTCCAGGAGATGGCGTTCCTGAACAAGGGCCTGACCCTGACCCTGGTCGACGAGCGGGCGGTCGTCATCCCGAGCTCGATGTCGACGCCGATCCGGACGCCGAGGAGGTCGAGCAGGTCCGTCGGGTGCGCTACCACTACGAGGGCGGCATCGCCGACTTCGTCAAGCACATCAACGCGAGCAAGGGCGTCGCCAACCCGACCGTGATCGACATCGAGAGCGAGTCCGACGACAAGCGGATGAGCGCCGAGATCGCGATGCAGTGGAACAACACCTACGCCGAGTCGGTGTACACGTTCGCCAACACCATCAACACGACCGAGGGCGGCACGCACGAGGAGGGCTTCCGGGCGGCGCTCACCACCTGATGAACAAGTTCGCCCGCGAGTGGAACATCCTCAAGGAGAAGGACCCGAACCTCAGCGGCGACGACATCCGCGAGGGCCTGACCGCCATCGTCAGCGTGAAGATGGCCGAGCCGCAGTTCGAGGGCCAGACGAAGGCCAAGCTCGGCAACACCGAGATGAAGACCTTCGTCCAGAAGACCGTCAACGACCAGCTCGGCGAGTGGTTCGAGAAGAATCCGGCGGAGGGCAAGGAGATCGCCCGCAAGTCCGTCAATGCCGCCACGGCGCGCATGGCGGCCCGCAAGGCCCGCGACCTCGCCCGCAACCGCAAGGGCCTGCTCGGCGGCGCCGGCATGCCGGGCAAGCTGATCGACTGCTCGAGCCGCGAGCCCGAGGACTGCGAGGTCTTCATCGTCGAGGGCGACTCGGCCGGCGGCTCGGCCCGTCAGGGTCGCGACCCGCGCACCCAGGCGATCCTGCCCATCCGCGGAAAGATCATCAACGTCGAGAAGGCCCGCATCGACAAGGTGCTGCAGAACAACGAGGTCCAGGCGCTCATCTCCGCGTTCGGCACCGGCATCCAGGACGAGTTCGACATCAACAAGCTCAGGTACCACAAGGTCGTGCTCATGGCCGATGCCGACGTCGACGGCCAGCACATCCGCACCCTGCTGCTGACCCTGCTCTTCCGCTTCATGAAGCCGCTGGTCGAGCAGGGCTACGTCTTCCTCGCCCAGCCGCCGCTCTACAAGATCAAGTGGTCCCGCGAGGTGGCGGACTTCGCCTACACCGAGCGTGAGCGCGAGGCGCTGATCGAGGCGGGCATCGCGGCCGGCCGCCGGCTCCCCAAGGAGGAGGCGATCCAGCGCTACAAGGGCCTCGGCGAGATGAACGCCGACGAGCTGTGGGAGACCACGATGGATCCGGCCCGCCGGGTCCTGCTGCAGGTGACCATCGACGATGCGGCCCAGGCCGACGAGATGTTCAGCGTGCTCATGGGCGAGGACGTCGAGTCCCGCCGCAACTTCATCCAGCAGAACGCACGCGACGTGCGCTTCCTGGACATCTGATCGTGACCCAGCGATCGTGATCGCGACCAACCGAGCAACGGAGAGCGTTCGTGGCTGACGACATCGACACCGCCGAAGTGACCGACCCCGGGCAGCATGGCCGGATCGAGGGCGTCGACCTGCAGACGGAGATGCAGCGGTCCTACCTCGACTACGCGATGTCCGTCATCGTCTCGCGCGCGCTGCCCGACGTGCGCGACGGCCTCAAGCCGGTGCACCGTCGCGTCCTGTACGCGATGTACGACGGCGGCTACCGGCCGGACCGCAACTTCTCCAAGAGCGCCCGCGTCGTCGGCGACGTCATGGGCAACTACCACCCCCACGGCGACAGCTCGATCTACGACGCCCTCGTGCGGCTCGCGCAGCCCTGGTCGCTGCGCTACCCGCTGGTCCAGGGGCAGGGCAACTTCGGCTCGCCCGGCAACGACCCCGCTGCGGCCATGCGCTACACCGAGTGCCGCATGGCCTCGCTGGCCATGGAGATGGTGCGCGACATCGACGAGGACACCGTCGACTTCGGCCCCAACTACGACGGCCGCACGCAGGAGCCCCTCGTCCTGCCGAGCCGGTTCCCGAACGTGCTGGTCAACGGCTCGTCGGGCATCGCGGTCGGCATGGCCACGAACATCCCGCCGCACAACCTGCGCGAGATCGCCGAGGCTGCGCAGTGGATGCTCGCCAACCCGCAGGCCGACCGCGAGGAGCGCCTGACGACCCTCCTGGGCATCGTCAAGGGACCTGACTTCCCCACCGGCGCGCTCATCGTCGGCCGCAAGGGCATCGACGACGCCTACCGCACCGGACGCGGATCGATCACCATGCGCGCCACCGTCACGGTCGACGAGGATGCGCGCGGCCGCCAGGTCATCGTCGTCACCGAGCTGCCCTACCAGGTCAACCCCGACAACCTGCTGCTCCGCATCGCCGAGCTCGTGGGCGACGGCAAGCTGACCGGGATCTCCGACGTGCGCGACGACTCCTCGTCACGCTCCGGCATGCGGCTGATCATCGAGCTCAAGCGCGACGCGGTCGCCCAGGTGGTGCTGAACCAGCTCTTCAAGCACACGCAGCTGCAGGACACCTTCGGCGCCAACATGCTGGCCATCGTCGACGGGGTCCCGCGCACCCTGACCCTCGACCAGTTCATCAAGTACTGGATCACGCACCAGATCGAGGTCATCCAGCGGCGCACGCGGTACCGCCTGCGCAAGGCGGAGGAGCGCGCCCACATCCTGCGCGGCTACCTCAAGGCCCTCGACGCCCTCGACGAGGTCATCGCGCTGATCCGCGCGTCGGCCACGGTCGAGGACGCCCGGTCCGGACTGATGGAGCTGCTGGAGATCGACGAGATCCAGTCGACCGCCATCCTCGACATGCAGCTGCGTCGCCTCGCCGCCCTCGAGCGGCAGAAGATCATCGACGAGTACGACGAGCTGATGGTGAAGATCACCGACTACAACGACATCCTCGCGAACGAGCCCCGGCAGCGCTCGATCGTGTCGGAGGAGCTCGCCGAGATCGTCGACAAGTACGGCGACGAGCGACGCACCGACTTCGTGGCCTGGGACGGCGATGTCACCGACGAGGACCTCATCGAGGAGGAGGACGTGGTCGTCACGATCACGTCCGGCGGCTACGCGAAGCGCACGAAGTCCGAGCTGTACCGCTCGCAGCGCCGAGGCGGCAAGGGCGTGCGCGGCGCGGCGCTGCGGCAGGACGACGTCGTCGAGCACATGTTCGTGAGCACCACGCACCACTGGATCCTGTTCTTCACCAACAAGGGACGCGTGTACCGCGCCAAGGCGTACCAGCTTCCGGATGCCGGGCGTGACGCGCGCGGGCAGCACGTGGCGAACCTGCTGGCCTTCCAGCCGGACGAGACCATCGCCCAGGTGCTGGCGATCCACGACTACGAGGCCGGCGACTACCTGGTGCTCGCGACCCGCAAGGGCCTGGTGAAGAAGACCCGGCTCACGGAGTACGACTCGAACCGGCAGGGCGGCATCATCGCCATCAACCTCGCCGACGACGACGAGCTGATCTCCGCACGGCTGGTCGCCGAGACCGACGACCTGCTCCTGGTGTCCCGCAAGGGGATGTCGGCGCGGTTCACGGCCGACGACGACACCATGCGTCCGATGGGCCGCGCGACCAGTGGCGTCATCGGCATGCGGTTCCGCGGGGACGACTCCCTGCTCGCGATGGACGTCGTGCGACCGGACACCTTCGTCGTCACGGTGACCGACGGTGGATACGCGAAGCGCACCTCGGTCGACGAGTGGGCCCCCAAGGGCCGCGGCATCCTGGGCGTGCGGGCGATGAAGCTCGTGGAGCAGCGTGGTTCCCTGGTCGGGTCCATGGTGTGCGACGAGAACGACCAGCTGTTCGCGATCGCCTCCAACGGCGTCGTCATCCGCACTCGTGTCGGCGAGATCCGTCCGTCGGGCCGTGACACCATGGGCGTCACGCTGATGAACCTCGCCGAGGGCGACGCTGTCGTGGCGGTTGCGCGCGGTGCCGAGGCCGAGGGCGACGACGACGAGGAGCTGACCGATGAGCCGGTGGAGGTCGCTGCCGACGAGCCGGCAGAGGCGCCCATCGACGGTGAGGCCGGCGAGTGAAGGGCGGTGACGCGGTCCGCACGCCCAAGCGCGCGCGGCTCTACGTCACCCGGATCGACCCCTGGTCGGTGACGAAGGCGGCGTTCATGCTGGCCCTCGCCGTCGGCATCGTCCTGGTCGTGGCGGTGGCAGCCCTGTGGTGGGTGCTCGACGTCACCGGGGTCTTCGTGACCGTGTCGAGGACCTTCGACGAGGTCATCGGCACGGCGACGACCGGATTCGACCTGCTCAGCTACCTCGAGCTCTCCAGGGTGATGGGGGTGGCGGTCATCGTCGCGTCCGTGGAGATCGTGCTGGTCTCGCTGCTGGCCACCCTCTTCGCGATCATGTACAACCTCACGGTCGGCCTGACGGGCGGCATCGAGGTCGTGCTGTCCGACGAGGTCTGAGCCACCGGTTCACACCCGCTCCCTGCGTCAGGTAGTCTCTGGCGACGTTCGGGCCTGTAGCTCAGTTTGGTTAGAGCGCTTCCCTGATAAGGAAGAGGTCGGAGGTTCAAGTCCTCCCAGGCCCACCACCGATGTCCGATCCAGCCGTGACTGGCTGAACGTCCGCCTGAGGGCCGGGGTAGGCTTCCGCACCATGAAGAAGTTGCTGCTCATCGTCGTCCTCGCCGGCATCGGCTACGTCGTCTACCGTCAGCTCTCGGCCCGCAAGGCCGAGCAGGATCTCTGGTCCGAGGCGACCAGCGAGCCTGATCTGCGCTAGGCGCACAGGGGTGCCACCGGGCACCCCACCGGGGGGCTTAGCTCAGCTGGTAGAGCGCTGCCTTTGCAAGGCAGAAGTCAGGGGTTCGAGTCCCCTAGCCTCCACCATTCCGCGCGCGGCAAGTGCGCGCGAGCGGTCACTCCGCGCGTGACCAGTCGCGTGCATGGGGCCACTCGACGATCTGCCGGGAGAACGGCATCGACGCAGCGGCTCCCAGCACCGTGGAGCCACCACCCCGGTGTTGACATCGTGAGTCGCGATATATCGTGTATGCATCGCGACGATACGCGATAGAAATGAGACGAGAATGACCCACCCTGAATCGATCCGGACGGATCCCTTCGACAGCCCACCGACAGTACGGGACGAGCGGCAGCGCCCCACGGCAGAGCGAGCGTTCGGAAGGACGCGGACACCGGGGCGGCCCGCACGGCCACCATCGAGGCCACCGAGGCGGCCATGGCCCCTGGGGAGGACGCGGACCGTGGGGACCTCCCCGCGGCCGCCGACGTGAGCGCGGCGACGTGCGCGCAGCGGTCCTCCTCCTGCTGGCCGAGCAGCCTCGGCACGGCTACGAGCTCCTCACCGAGCTGGCCGACCGCAGCGACGGCCAGTGGCAGCCCTCGCCGGGCTCCATCTACCCGGTCCTCAAGCGCCTGGCCCGCGACGGCCTCGTCACGGCGACGCACACCGACGGCAAGCGCGTCTTCTCCCTGACGGACGAGGGCACCGCCCTGGTCGACGCCGAGGGGGCGACCTGGGGCCAGCCCTGGGCCCAGTCCACGGACCCCGACGACGAGGCGGCGGTCCAGCTCTGGACCGAGGGCCGGCAGCTGGGCGCCGCAGTCCGGCAGGTCAGCGAACTCGCGGACCCCGCGCAGATCGAGGCGGCCACTGCCGTGCTCGTGGAGGCGCGCAAGAAGATCTACGGCCTGCTCGCGCAGTAGCCGCTTCAGAGAGGTGCAGTCATTGACAGCAATGACTGCACCTCTCTAGCCTCGTCCGATGGCAGTCATGACGATCCGCGGCCTGGACGACGAGGTGCGCGACAAGCTGCGCCTCCGAGCCGCCCGGCACGGCCGCTCGATGGAGGCGGAGGTCCGTGCGATCCTCACGGAATCCGTGACGTCGCCTGTCGAGCGCACGCTGGCAGATCTCCTTCTCGACATCCGTGACGCGGCCCGAGGGGGCGGCTTCGAGATCCCCGCCGATGTCAGGCAGGCACCGGCCAGGGATCCCTTCGCGTGATCGTCGACACGAATGTGGTGTCGGAGGTCATGCGAGGTGACCCGACCCGAGCCATTGGAGCGTGGCTCGACCGGGCAGAGAACAGTGACGTGAGCATCGCCGCGATCACCGTTCAGGAGATCAGCTACGGCCTGTCGAGGCTGCCCGCCGGGCGACGACGCGAGGACCTGACCAGGCTCTGGGACGAGGTGCGCGGCGAGCTCGCGCTTCAGGTACTGCCACTGGACAGCGGTACTGCACTCCTGGCCGGTGAGCTGATGGCCCTGAGGGAGCTGCAGGGACGAGCGATCGGGGTGCCCGATGCGCAGATCGCCGCCACCTGCCTGGTGCATCGCATGCCATTGGCCACCCGCAACACCCGGGACTTCGAGGGACTCGGTATCGAACTCATCAAGCCGTGGGACTAGCGACCACCTCCCCGGCTCGTTCGTCAGGCGATGCCGTGGGAGGATCCTCGGCATGACGACGACAGCAACGGTCCACACCAACCTCGGCGACATCAAGGTCACCCTGTTCGCCGACCAGGCCCCCAAGACGGTTCGCAACTTCACCGGCCTGGCCGAGGGCACCAAGGAGTGGACGGACCCCCGGGTGCGGGCGAAGTCGACGGCACCCCTCTACGACGGCACGATCTTCCATCGCATCATCCCCGGCTTCATGATCCAGGGCGGCGACCCGCTCGGCACGGGCACCGGCGGCCCCGGCTTCCGCTTCGAGGACGAGTTCCACCCGGAGCTGTCGTTCGACCGCCCCTACCTGCTGGCGATGGCCAACGCCGGCCCGAACACCAACGGCTCGCAGTTCTTCATCACCGTCGCTCCCACGACGTGGCTGAACTTCAAGCACAGCATCTTCGGCGAGGTGGCCGACCAGGAGTCGCGTGACGTCGTCGACGCGATCGCGGCCGTGAGCACCGGCCAGAACGACCGTCCCCGCGAGGACGTCGTCATCACCTCGATCGACATCACCCGGGAGTAGCGCTCTCCCGTGTCGGACGCCACCCCGTCGCAGCCGGTCGCGCTGCCCGGCTGCTACCGGCACCCGGACCGGCCCACAGGCATCCGCTGCACGCGATGCGAGCGGCCCATCTGCGCGGAGTGCATGATCGCCGCGCCGGTCGGGTTCCAGTGCCCTGACTGCGTGGCGGGGGCCGCCGCTTCACGCCCGCGTGTGACGACGGTCGCCGGCGGCACGCCCATCACCAAGCCGCTCGTCACGTACACCCTCATCGGGGTCAACGTGGTGATCTTCCTGCTGCAGTTCACCATCGGCATCAACGCCGTGGCGGGCGACTGGGGGATGTGGCCGGTCGGGATCGCCGTGGGCGGCGAGTGGTGGCGGCTCGTCACCGCCGCCTTCCTGCACGGGTCCTTCCTCCACATCGCGTTCAACATGTACGTGCTGTTCGCCCTCGGACCCACGCTCGAACGGATCCTGGGCCACGGCCGCTACCTGACCCTGTACGTCCTCGCTGCCCTCGGCGGTGGCGTGGCGTCGTACGTGTTCTCCGACATCCGCACGGTGTCGGTGGGTGCGAGCGGGGCCATCTTCGGCCTGATGGGCGCCCTCGTCGTCGCCGGCCGCCGGCTTCGATACGACGTCACCCAGGTGCTCGTCCTCCTCGGCATCAACGTGGTGATCGGGTTCTTCGCCCCGGGTGTCGACTGGCGTGCGCACCTCGGCGGGCTGGTCACCGGCGCGGTCGTGGCCGCCATCATGGTGTTCCCGGCCCGACGGCATCGAACCGCCGTCCAGGTGAGCGGCCTGCTGGCCGTGGTCTTCGTCCTCGCCGCGCTCGCGGCCTGGCGGACGGCCCAGATCAACGAGCTGCTCGCTCCGCTGGGCCAGATCACCGTCTGACCCCTCTGCCGAACGGTGAGCTGATGCCCGCTCCTGTGCCGCTTCGGGGGCGACAACGCACCGCTCGACGGGCGAAGATGGGCGCATGACCAACGACGCAGTCATCGTCTCCGCCGTCCGTACCCCCGTAGGCATCGGAAAGCCCGAGAAGGGCGTGCTGAGCGGGGTCCATCCGATCGACCTGTCCGCGCGGATCCTCCAGGAGGTGACGGGCCGAGTGGGGCTGGACCCGGCCCTGGTCGACGACGTGATCTGGGGCGCGGTCTCCCAGGTGGGCGAGCAGAGCGGCAACGCCGCCAGGAACGCGGTGCTGGCCGCGGGCTTCCCGGAGGACGTCACGGGCGTCACGATCGACCGGCAGTGCGGGTCGAGCCAGCAGGCCGTCAACTTCGCCGCTGCGGGCGTGATCGCCGGCCACCACGACATCGTGATCGCCGGCGGCGTGGAGTCGATGTCCCGTGTGCCCATGTTCTCGAACATGGTCGGCGGCGACGGGCCGTTCCCGGCGAGCATGCACGCCCGCTACGACAACGGCCTGGTCAATCAGGGCGTCAGTGCCGAGATGATCGCGCAGCGCTGGGGCCTGTCACGGGAGTACCTCGACGAGATCGCGGCACAGTCGCATGCACGGGCCGCCGCTGCGCAGGCCGACGGGCCTGTTCGACGAGGAGATCGTCACTGTGGACACGCCCACGGGCCCGGTGAGCCAGGACCAGGGCATCCGGCCGGGCACGACGGTCGAGTCGCTCGCGGCATTGCGGACCCCGTTCCAGGAGGACGGTGTCGTGACCGCAGGCAACGCCTCGCAGATCTCCGACGGATCCGCTGCCCTGCTGATCATGACGTCCGCTCGCGCGGCCCAGCTCGGCCTGACCCCGCTGGCGCGGATCCACACGGTCGCCATGGCCGGCGTCGATCCGGTGATCATGCTCACCGGTCCCATCCCGGCCACGGAGCGGGCGATCGCCCGTTCGGGCCTGCAGCTCTCCGACATCGGTGCATTCGAGGTCAACGAGGCGTTCGCCTCGGTCCTCGGCGCCTGGTACGCGGACACGGGAGCCGATCCGGCCCTCACCAACGCCCGCGGCGGCGCCATCGCCCTGGGACATCCCCTCGGTGCGTCCGGCGCGCGCCTGATGACGACGCTGGTGCACCGCATGCGGCAGGACGGGATCCGCTACGGCCTGCAGACCATGTGCGAGGGCGGCGGGATGGCGAACGCGACCATCCTCGAGCTGGTCTGACCCTGCGGGGAGTGCGCGGGCGCTGCCGCCGGGACGCGTGGTAGAGGTGTGAACTGAGCGACCAGTGCACAAGTGCACGAGGTCATCCACAGGATGTCCCCAGCTGGGGACAAATGACAGCCGTGTAAGTCGGGGCTAGCGCCAGCGGGTCGCGAGGAAGAATCCGCCAGCGATGAAGGCGAACCCGATTCCGACGTTGACCAGGGGCGACAGGTCGCGCATCAGAGGGATCTGCGACCCCGCGATGTAGAAGATGACGATGTAGGTCAGCCCGATGACGAACAGCGCCACCATGGTCGGGGCGAGCCAGGACGGCGAGCCGATCTTGGCCACCTTGCGCTCGCCCTTGCTCGGGGGCGGCGTGTAGACGTCCTTCTTGCGGCCTTTTGACTCCGGCACGGTGCTTCCTCCCGCTGACACTGTCTGGCCCCACAGCCTGCCACACCGCATCCTGGCCGTTGCGGTTACCGTGGGCGGGTGCGCCTGCCCACCCGTGTTCCGCTGACCCGGCCCCGTCCGGCCGTGCTCGTCAGCGGGCTGGTGTTCGTGCTCGCGGGCCTGATGTTCGCGGCCGCGGCCAACAGCAGCCAGGGGACCGACCTGCGCGCTCAGCGCGCCGTGGAGCTGCGGGACCTGGTCCGCCAGAAGTCCGATCGGGTGGAGCAGCTCGAGCAGGCGCTGGCCGCGCAGCAGCAGGAGGTGGACGACCTCGCGGAGGGCCGGGTCGGCGATCCGGCCGCAGTGATCGCACGCAGCGGGATCGCGTCGCTGCAGGACGCCGCGGGGCTGACGCCGGTTACGGGACGCTCTCTGACCGTCAGCCTCGACGATGCACCGCTGCGCGAGCCGGACGACCCGCTGTGGCAGACGCTGACGCCGGACGACGTGATCGTGCACCAGGCCGATGTCCAGGCGGTCGTCAACGCGCTGTGGCGCGGTGGCGCCGAGGCGATGCAGATCATGGACCAGCGGGTCATCAGCACCAGCTCGATCCAGTGTGTCGGCAACACCCTGCTGCTCCAGGGTCGCGTCTACTCGCCGCCCTTCGTCATCACCGCCGTCGGCCCGGTCAAGAAGATGCGGGCCAGCCTGCGGGCCGATCCAACAGTGACGGCGTACCGGGACTGGGCCCGAGCCGTCGGTCTCGGCTACGACGTCACGCGCGCACCGGAGACGACCGTGCCCGGGTACACCGGCCCGGTGACGATGGCGTACGCGCAGCCGTCACAATGAGCCCCGTGGCACGCATCCTCGTCGTCGACAACTACGACTCCTTCGTCTTCAACCTGGTCCAGTACCTGGCCCAGCTGGGGGCCGACGTCGTCGTCCGCCGCAATGACGAGGTCACGCCCGACGAGGCCCGGGAGTTCGACGGCGTCCTGCTGAGCCCCGGTCCGGGGACGCCGGAGGATGCGGGCGTCTGCATGGCCATCGTCCGCGAGTGCGCGGGTGACGTCCCGATCTTCGGCGTGTGCCTCGGGCACCAGGCCATCGCGGCTGCGTACGGCGCGACCGTGTCCCGCGCTCCCGAACTCCTGCACGGGAAGACGTCGCAGGTGCTGCACGAGGACATCGGCGTCCTGGCCGGCCTCCCGTCGCCCTTCACTGCCACCCGATACCACTCGCTCGCCGTCGAGCCCGCCACCGTGCCTGACGTGCTGGTCGTCACCGGCGCCACGAGCGGTGGCGTCATCATGGCGATCCGGCACCGCGAGCTCGCCGTCGAGGGCGTGCAGTTCCATCCCGAATCCGTGCTCACCGAGGGCGGGCACGCGATGCTCGCGAACTGGCTCGCCGAGTGCGGCGACCCGCTGGCGCGTGAACGGGCCACTCACCTGGCACCCGTCGTCGGCTGACCTTCCTGCCGCTCGCTACGGGGCGGGGACGAACTCGCTCGGCACTGGCTCCGGCGAGGGTGCGGGAACGTCCGATGGCACGGGTTCCTGCGTCGGCGTCGGGGTGGGCTCGGCCGTCGGAGTCGGCGGCAGCAGGGGTGACGTCGACACCGTGATGGTCACGACGGAT
>CAVOWW010000026.1:0-11605 GCA_963700255.1 uncultured bacterium
ACCCTGTCCCTCGCCGCGGTAGGAACGGTCACCGACGTCATCCGAGTCCAGGTGCTCGGCGCGGCCGCCACCGTCGTCCTCGTCCTCGTGTGGGCTCTGGTCGCCGTGCGCACGGTGCGCATGTTCCGGGCGCCGCGGCCCGCGCGGGGGTAGCGTCCGCCTCACTCGACACCTCGGAGGGCGGCGCCATGACCCGACTTCGCACCGCGCCGCTGGACTCATCGACGTGGCCGGACTTCGCCGCACTCGTCGAGCGCAACAACGGCGTGTGGGGCGGCTGCTGGTGCATGGGCTTCCACTCCGAGGGGGTCAACGACCGCGACCGCACGCCTGAGCAGAACCGGGCCGACAAGGAGTGCCGGGTCGCGGAGGGCCGCGCGCACGCCGCCCTCGTCTTCGACGGCGACACCTGCGTGGGGTGGTGCCAGTTCGGCTCGCCCGACGAGCTGCCCCGCATCAAGAGCCGCCGGGCGTACGAGGCCGAGCCGACCGAGCTCCCCCACTGGCGCATCACCTGCTTCTACGTCGACAAGGGGCACCGCGGCGAGGGCGTCGCCTCGGCCGCGCTGGCGGGTGCGCTAAGGAGATCGCCCTCCTCGGCGGCGGAACGGTGGAGAGCTTCCCCGAGGATGTCGAGGGCCGCAAGGTCTCCGGCTCGTTCCTGCACAACGCGACGCTCGCGCTGTTCGAGCAGCAGGGCTTCGAGCGCACCCGCAGGATCGGCAAGAACAGGTGGGTCGTGCGACGCGTCGTGCGCGCGCGACGCCCGGCCACGAAGCGCTAGGCAGCGAGTAGCCTCGGGACGTGCTCGACCAGGTGACCGCGACGCGGTACGTGACCCCGCTGCGCGAGGGCGGATCCCTGCCCGGGCTGATGGAGGCCGACGACCTCGGCACCTACGTCGTGAAGTTCCGCGGCGCGGGCCAGGGACGCAAGGCGCTGGTCGCCGAGGTGGTCTCGGCCGGGCTGGCCCGGCACCTGGGCCTGCCCGTCCCCGAGCTCGTCCTCGTCGACGTCGATCCCGGCCTGGCGAGCGGCGAGCCGGACGAGGAGGTCCAGGACCTGCTGCGCGCGAGCGCCGGACTGAACCTCGGCGTCGACTTCCTGCCTGGGGCGCTCGACTACGACCCGGTCGCCTTCCCCGTCGATCCGCTGCACGGCCGGGTCGGGTGCTGTGGTTCGACGCGGTGGTGGGCAACATGGACCGCTCGTGCCGCAATCCCAACCTGCTCGAGTGGCGCGGCAGTGGCTGATCGACCACGGTGCCACGCTGTCGTTCCACCACCGCTGGGCGACCGCGGAGGGCTACGACTCCCGCCCGTACGAGGCGACCGACCACGTCCTCATCGGCACCGGCGGCGACGTCTCGTCGGCCGATGCGGAGCTGGGTCCGCTGCTGACCCGCGATGCGCTCGCGGCCGCCGTCGCCGACGTCCCTGACGAGTGGCTCGACGACGAGCCGGGCATCGGCGGCCCGGACGCGATCCGCGCCGCCTACGTCACGCGGCTGGCCGCCCGGCTCGACGCGCGACCCGCGTGGCTTCCCGACCTGATCGATGCAGCGGCACGACGAGGGGTGGCCCGATGAGCACCGAGCGGCACCTCTACGAGTACGCGGTCCTGCGCGTCGTGCCTCGCGTTGAGCGCGGCGAGCTCATCAACGCCGGCGTCATCGTCTACTGCCGGCCACTGGAGTACCTCGGGTCACGCGTGCTGCTGGACCGCGCTCGACTCGCGGCGCTCGACCCCGAGCTGGATCCCGAACCGGTGGCGCGGGCGCTCGCGGCTGCCGCCGACTGCACCCTGCGCGGCGACGACGACCTCGGCCGCCGGTTCCGCTGGCTGACGGCGCCGCGCAGCACCGTCGTGCAGCCGGGTCCGGTGCACACCGGGCTGACGACCGATCCGGTCGCGGAGACGCAGCGACTGTTCGACCTCCTGGTGCTTCCGGCGGCACCGGGGTCACGCACGTAGCGTCCCGCTCCACCTTCGTGACGTCAGGTCGCGGGCGGGTCTACTCCTCGAGGGCCCGCTCGAGACCGTCGAGGATCAGCTCGAGCCCGTAGCCGAACTCGTCGCCGAAGTCGTAGCCCGGCTGCATCACGTGCTCCATGGCCATCTCCGCGAGGTGCGGGTACAGGTCGCTGGGGAACTGGTCGATCATCGCGTTCGCGACCTCGGCCACGGTGTCGGCGTCGAACGGGAGGCTCGCCTCCTGCACCGCGAATCCGTACGTGTAGGTGTCGAGCAGCGCGAAGGCGTGCGCGGCCATGCGCACCGAGAAGCCGGCCCTGCGCAGGTTGCCGATGACGGCATCGTGGTGCTGAAGCGTGGCCAGGCCCGGCGAGGTGCGCGTCCCGACCAGGCCGATGGCCCACGGGTGGCGGCGGAACACCGCGCGCGCGCTCGTGGCGCGCACGCGCATGGCGTGCTTCCAGTCGAGGTCGTCGGCGGGGAACTCGATCTGGGTGAAGACCTCGTCGACGACCCCGTCGAGGATCTCGTCCTTGTTGGCGACGTGGTGGTACAGCGACATCGGCTGCACGCCCAGCTCGCGGGCCAGGGACCTCATCGTCAGGCCGACGAGACCGTGGGAGTCCGCGATGGCGATCGCCGCGTCGAGCACGCGCTCCCGGCTCAGCCGCGTCCGCTCCCGAACTGCCTCGCTCATGACCCCGCCCTTCCCCCCGCCGGTTGACAGTACCGATGCTACTCGTTACCTTACTTAGTACAGCCATACTTAGTAAGGTACATCACAGGGAGAAGATCATGCACACGACCGACCAGCAGGAGCAGCCCGGCGACCACCGGACCACGACGATGCGCGCCATCGTGCAGGACTCATACGGAACGGCCGACGTCCTGCGGCCGGGCACCCTCGACGTGCCCACGCCTGGCGCCGGGGAGGTGCTCGTGCACGTGCGGGCCGCCGGCCTCGACCGCGGCACCTGGCACCTCATGACCGGCCTGCCGCGCATGGCCCGGCTCTTCTCCGGCCTGCGCACCCCCAAGCGCCGGGTCCCGGGCCTCGACCTCGCCGGCACGGTGGTGTCCGTGGGCGAGGGCGTCACGCGCTTCTCCCCCGGCGACGAGGTCTACGGCATCGGCGCCGGATCGTTCGCCGAGTACGCGGTCGCCAAGGAGGCCAAGCTCGCCCTCAAGCCGGCGAACCTCACGTTCGAGCAGGCCGCGGTGGTTCCCGTCTCCGGGCTCACCGCCCTCCAGGCCGTGCGCGACGTCGGCCGGGTGCAGCCCGGGCAGCGCGTGCTCGTCACCGGAGCGTCCGGCGGCGTCGGCACGTACGCGGTGCAGGTCGCGGTGGCCCTGGGCGCCGAGGTGACCGGCGTGTGCAGCACGTCGAAGGCTCGACCTCGTCCGCTCCCTCGGTGCCGCCCACGTCATCGACTACACGCAGGAGCACTTCGCCGACCGTGGCGAGCACTGGGACGTCATCATCGACATCAACGGGAGCACCGGAGTGCGCCGGCTCGCTGCCTCGCTGACTCCCCGCGGCACCGTGGCGATCGTCGGCGGCGAGAACGGCGGCACATGGACCGGCGGGTTCCTCGGCCGTCCGATCCGCGCCATGGCGCTGTCGGCGTTCACCCGCAAGCGGCTGGCGATGGTCATGGCGAAGGAGACGGGCGTCGACCTCGACGAGCTGAGGACGCTGATCGAGTCCGGAGCCGTGACGCCCGCGGTCGACAGCGTGTTCGCCCTCGAGGACGCAGCCGACGCGATGCGACGCCTGGAGGCAGGCCTGGTCCGGGGCAAGGTCGCGATCCGCATCTGATCGCCGCCAATCCCCGGTATAACGGCCCGATGAGGCATCAGGGCGTGGTCGTCACCGGGGCAGGGAACGGAATCGGGCGCGCGATCGCCCGCCGCATGGCTGCCGAGGGCGCCCGCGTCGTCGTCAACGATCTCGATGGTGAGGCGGCGGCGAGCGTCGCTGCCGAGATCGGCGGGCTCGCCGTTCCCGGCGATGCCGCGGGTGAGGGCGGGGTCGAGGAGCTCGTCGCTGCGGCCCGGGCGCACCTCGGGACGATCGACGTGTTCTTCGCGAACGCGGGGATCGAGGTCGCGGCCGGGCTGCACGCCTCGGAGGAGGACTGGCGGCGCTCCCTGGACGTCAACGTCATGGCGCACGTTCGGGCCGCGCGAATCCTGGTCCCGGACTGGCTCGAACGCGGATCGGGACGGTTCGTCGTGACCGCATCGGCCGCGGGCCTGCTCACGATGCTCGGCAGCGCGCCGTACGCGGTGAGCAAGCACGCCGCGGTCGCGTTCGCCGAGTGGCTGTCGGCCACCTACGGGAACCGGGGCATCGTCGTGCAGGCGATCTGTCCGCAGGGCGTGCGCACCCGCATGCTCGAGGAGGCCGGACCGATCGCCGACGTCCTGATCCGCGACGGTGCGCTCGAGCCCGAGGACGTGGCGGACGCGGTGTGGCAGGGCCTCCAGGACGACCGCTTCCTGATCCTGCCCCACCCCGAGGTCGCCGAGTACTACGTGAGTCGGGCGACGAGCACGGAGAAGTGGCTGCACGCCATGCGCAAGCTGCAGCGACGCCTCGACGACGTCACCGAGCGGCGGGTCAGCGCGCATGGCCTGAGCGGTGAGCTGTGGCCCTCCCGGAGGGCCCGGACGGGGCCACAGGTCACCGCTCGGCGGGCGTTGTCAGCGGGAGAGGTACGGATCGTTCAGGTAGGCATCGACGAGCCGGTCGGCATCGGCGTCGAGCTCGGGGCTCGCGCCAGCCGATGCGTAGCGCAGCAGGAGCTGATGGGCCTGAGCAGCCAGCGCCGGTGCGCCGTGTGCAACCACGTCCTCAAGCCGCGCTCGCCCCACGTCATCCTGGCGAGTGGTGAGCTGTGGCCCTCCCGGAAGGCCCGGACGGGGCCACAACTCACCGCTCGGCATGGTCGTCACGGGCGGTCGATGACCACGCCCTGGATCACGTCGCCCTGGGTCGGAGCCGCGGGCCCGGGCATTCCTGACGCCGCCGCATCGCGGGCGTCGAGCCAGTCCTCAGCCGACGACAGCAGGGCGGCGACCGAGACGGCTGCGATGGCCAGGTCGTCGCCGAGCCCGAAGGGGCCGAGCAGCACCTCGGGCAGGAAGTCGAGCGGCGAGATCACATAGACGAGACCGGCGAGTCCGCCGATGACCCGGCCCTTGGGGGCACCGACCCAGCGGCCCTTGAACGTGTCGCGCAGCATCGGCAGTACCGCGGCGAGCCGCTGGCCCAGCGGATGACGTCCGCGACTGGCCTTGACCGCTCCGGCGACAGCTGCCGCCCCACCCACAACGCCCATCGGGTCCTCCTCGACCGGGGTCGCTCCTGCGACCTGCAGGAATTCGACGCTGGTGATGTCAACGCCGTTCCCCGGCGGGGCATTCCGTCCGGCATTGACGTACTGGAGTTCCGGTTATCGCGAAGGTTCCGCACCTGCAGCAGGCCCGGCCGGCCGGGTCCGGTGGCTCGGCAGGCTGGTGAAGCACCACCCCGACCCGATCCTGTGAACCACCCGACGAAGGAGCCTGACGACATGTCCGTCACCGAGGAGTACCTGGCCAACAACGCGGAGTACGCCACCACGTTCTCCGGGCCGCTGCCACTGCCGCCCTCACGTGGGGTCGCCGTCGTGGCCTGCATGGATGCCCGCATCAACGTCTACGACGTGCTGGGGATCGAGGACGGCGAGTCGCACGTCATCCGCAACGCGGGAGGCGTCGTCACCGCTGACGAGGTCCGGTCGCTGGCCATCAGCCAGCGCCTCCTCGGGACCAGGGAGATCATCCTCATCCACCACACCGACTGCGGCATGCTCACCTTCACCGATGACGGCTTCAAGGAGTCGATCGCGGACGAGACCGGCCTCAAGCCGGAGTGGGCGGCGGAGGCGTTCGACGATGTCGAGGAGGACGTGCGCCGGTCCATCCGGCGGATCACGGGCAGCCCGTTCATCCCGCACCGGGACCAGGTGCGCGGCTTCGTCTTCGACGTGGCGACCGGGCGACTGAACGAGGTCACGGTCTAGACAGGCGTCCTACGGTGGGCGCATGTGCCGAAGCATCAAGACACTGCGCCCACCGTTCGTCGAGGAGGCGGGCGACGACGACGTCCGGGCCGCCGCCCTCCAGTACGTCCGCAAGATCAGCGGCTTCCGCGCTCCGGCGCCGCACAACGCGGCCGCCTTCGAGGAGGCGGTGGATCGCGTGGCCGCGGCCACCGCGGACCTGCTGGACCAGCTCGTCGTTCGGGGCCGTTCCTAGCCCTGCGGCGTGATCGCGTCGTCCTGGGGAGCGGTGCCGTCCTGCGGCATCATGCCCTCGCCGCCCATGAAGCCGTCGCCGTCATCGTCGTGGCCCATGAAGCCATCGCTGTCGCCGTCCTGGTGACCGCGGCCGCCGAAGCCGTCCTCGCCGGGCTGACCGGGCTCGGCCTCGAAGTAGCGCTGCTCGCCCGGGGCCAGCTCGCCCGGCATCCCCTGCCGGCCCTGACCCTGACCCTCGCCACCGGGCATCGGGACGCGCAGCTCGCGCCCGGCGTTGCTGAGGTTCAGTCGACCGTCATCCCCGCCGGTGACGTGCCCGACCGCGAATCCGACAGCACCCGCCATGACGATCAGCCCGACCGCGACGACGCCGCCGATGACCTCGAGGATCGTGCGCGTGTGGCTGCCCCCGGACGCGTGCGCCGCGGGGGCTGGCGCCGCGGCCGCGGCGATCGGCTCCTGGTCGGCCAGCTGCAGGGCTTCGGTGGGGGTGGTGTCGGGCGTGCCCTCAGTCGGGGCGCTGCCGGTCGTGTCGCTCATCGTGTCTCTCCTCAGGCATGCCGCGTGTCGGCTCACCCAAGAGTGCCCACGAAACGTCAGGCCGCCGTGCGTGCCGTGTACGGGGAAGGTCAGGAGACCGGGCAGGCACCCCAGAGGCCCGCATCGGCACTACGCGCCTGCTGCTGGGCCTGCAGGAACTCGTTCTTCCAGGCGTACGGAGTCGATCCGTACTGGCGCTCGAAGGCATAGCCGCCGGCAATCGACTCGAGGTTGAACAGGCTCAGCGACCCATCCGGGAGCTCACGCCACACGTAGGCCAGCGCCCGGTCGTACTGGTCGGTGCGCCCCTGCGACTCGTCGAACTCCAGCGTCACGCGCGCACCCGTCAGGCTCTGCTTCGCGAACTCGGAGGACTCGGGTCCGAAGCACTCCACCGGGGAGTCCGGCTTCACGGTCTCCGGAGTGTTCATGCCGATCAGTCGCACCGACACGTACTCGCCATCGAGCTCGACCTTGACCGTGTCTCCGTCGACGACGCGGTCAACGACGAGGCCGCTGACGGTCTCTCCCCGAGGGGCAAGGCCGCCGGCCGCGACCTGGCCACTCGTCGCGGGCGGGGCTTTCGTCGAAGACAGGGCAGCGTCGACCGAGCCTGGCGTCCCACCGCAGGAGGAGAGGACGGCCACCGCGAGGACGGTCGCCAGTGAGAGGTGGAGGGCACGCATGCGGAAACGGTATCCAACCCGTCCGACGCGATTTCCGTTCCGACATGCCTCAGCCGCGTGGGCAGTGCAAGACTGCGCCCGTGGCCAAGAAGGATGACGCGAACCCGCACCGTCGATCAGAGGACCAACTGCTGGAGCGGGTGCCGAAGGCGATCTACGAAGCCGAGCTCTTCCGTCTCCAGGCAGAGCTGGTGAAGCTCCAGGAGTGGGTGCGGCTCGAGGGCACGCGCGTCGTCATCGTGTTCGAGGGCCGCGATGCCGCCGGCAAGGGCTCGGCGATCAAGCGCGTGACGCAGTATCTCAACCCGCGCGTCGCCAGCATCGTCGCCCTGCCCACGCCCAGCGACCGCGAGAAGACGCAGTGGTACTTCCAGCGGTACGTCGAGCAGCTGCCGGCTGCCGGCGAGATCCGCATGTTCGACCGGTCCTGGTACAACCGCGCCGGTGTCGAGCGCGTCATGGGCTTCTGCACTCCCGACGAGTACCGGCGCTTCCTCCACCAGACGCCGATCTTCGAGCGGCTCCTCGTCGAGGACGGGATCATCCTGCGCAAGTACTGGTTCAGCGTCAGCGACGCCGAGCAGGAGCGCCGCTTCAAGTCCCGCCTGCACGACCCGATGCGGCAGTGGAAGCTCTCGCCGATGGACCTCGAGTCCATCACGCGCTGGGAGGACTACTCGCGGGCAAAGGACGAGATGCTCGTGCACACCGACATCCCGGAGTCGCCGTGGTTCGTCGTCGAGGGGGACGACAAGCGGCGTGCGCGCCTGAACATGATCCACCACCTGCTCGACTCGATTCCCTACTTCGCCGCCACGCGTCCGCCGCTGGACCTCCCGAAGCGACCCGGCCCCACCGGGTACGAGCGTCCACCCCGCGAGCTCAACCACTATGTCGAGGACTACGCGGCCGAGGTGATCGCCGCCCACGAGAAGCAACCCAAGACCGGGGGCAAGGGCTCCTCCAAGCCGGACAAGGGCTCAGACGAGCCTTCCTAGGACGATGACGTAGTTCTTGCCGTAGTGCTTGGCGCACGTCGGGCAGGTCGTGTAGAAGAAGTACACCTCGGACACCGCGCGCCCGATGGACGTCGCGTAGTCGAGCAGCCCGGCTCGCCATTCGCGTGCGTGTCCGTACGGCCCCTCGAACACGCACGAGGCGAAGGTGCCCGTGAGAACGACGTTGTCGGCGCCCTCGACCTCTGACGAGACGGCGTACAGCTGCTCGGCCTTCCAGGCGGAGAGGTCATGGCTGAGGATCATGCCCCGATCGGCGGGCATCTCCGCGCCGGCCGCCGCGGCCTGCTCGTTCAGCGCCGTCATCACGCTGCCCATGTTCATGGGGACGTGGAACATGCTCCGGGTGTACTGGCGGATGAACCGCTGGTCGAACTCGATGGTGCGGCGGTCCCATTCGTCCACATTGGGGACGGGGCAGCACCCGGTCTCGTTGATATCGGTGTACGTGCTCGGGTAGGTACCTGAAATGCCCATGGCAGATCCTTTCCTTGTCAGGATAGCCCCGGACTCGGCCGATACTGCGGGTATGAGGTCGGTGCTGCTGCGCGTGCTCGCGCTGGGCGTCGCCCTGGCCCTGCTCGCCGTCCCAGCAGCGCCGTCGAGCGCCAACACGTCGGGCCGTGATGTCACCTATGCCGACGTCCCCATCCAGGAGACCGGACGAATCACCAAGGTGCTCGACGGCGACACCTTCGAGTTCCTCGCCGAGGGGGCCAGTCGCTCGACCCGGGTGCGACTGCTCGGCGTGAACACTCCCGAGGTGACCGGCCAGGACAACGTCCACTTCGCCGAGGACATGTGCGCGGGGCGCGAGGCCGAGGCCCAGCTCGAGCGCCTGCTGCCCGCGGGGACCAAGGTCCAGCTGCGCTCCCAGCACAAGGAGTCCACCAACCGCGGCCGCATCCTGCGCTACGTCTTCGCGTACGACGAGCAGAGCGGCCAGTACGACACGGACATCAGCGCCATCGTGGCCGAGTCGGGCCTGGCGATGTGGTTCACCGTCGACCAGGAGTCCGCGCTGTCCTATCCCTATCGGCTGATCGTCCAGCAGGCGCAGCGCGGCGGTCGCGGCATCTGGGACCCGAACCACTGCGGACCGGTGGAGCAGCCGAGCGCGCAGCTCGCCGTCACCGTGAGCTGGGACGCGCCCGGCACCGACCAGACGAACCTGAACGGGGAGTTCGTCATCGTGCGCAACACGGGCACGGCACCGGTCGACCTCTCCGGCTGGCTGCTCCGCGACTCGAGCCTGACGTCCTGGTACTACTTCCCGTCCGGCACCGTGCTCCCCGCCGGCGACTACCGCATGGTGCACGTGGGCGGCGGCACTCCCGGATCACCGGGCCCGCACGACCTGTACATGGGGTCGACTGAGCCGCTGTTCCCGAACACCCAGGACGGCAGGTTCCTCGGGGATGGTGCCTACCTGCTCGACCGCAACACCGCCGTCCGGTTCTACGACGAGTATCCGTGCATCGCGAACTGCCGGGATCCCCTCCAGGGTGCCGTCGTCATCGGCAAGGTGAACCCGGTCTCGCAGAGTCGCGTCGCATCGCGGGCCGCCAACGAGGAGTTCGTCGTCCTCCGCAATGCGAGCGCGGCCCCCGTCCTCCTCGACGGCTACTACCTGCGCCGCAAGGTCTCGACCTTCCCGTTCCCACCGGGGACTCAGATCCTCCCGGGCAAGACGCTGACCATCCGCATCGGCAAGGGGGCTGCGACATCATTCGTGCAGTACTGGGGCCGGCCGGCACCGTTGCTGACCAACGCGCACGACCGCGTCGAGCTCCTGTCGAACAAGAACGTGATGATCAGCAAGCGCCAGTGGTGACGCTCAGGTCCAGCGCTCGCCGGTGACATCCGTCAGGTGATGCACCGGATCGTGAAGCAGGTAGCGCACGAACGACTCGACCGTGAATGCCGCGCCGTCACCGCGAAGTCCCGTGCGTGCCCACGCATCGTCCGGCACGGCCGCGACGACCGCGGCGAAACGACTCGCCTGGTCGGCCAGCTGGTCGGTCACTGACTGCGGGTCCTGCGACGCGTAGTCGTCGTCGATCGCCGTGGCGTCCTGGTCCCAGTTCGCGAACCGCGGACCGTCCTCCGCGATCATGAGCTCGACGCGCACGCAGGCGAGCTCGAACACGTCGCGCACGTGGCACGCGTACTCCAGCGGCGACCACACCGCGGGTGCGGGCCTCGTGGTGGGTGCGGACTCCATCATCATGACCTCGGCCCATCGCTGCCCGATGACGGACGTCAGCCCGGCGAGCTCAGCCCGCACGGGCGACCTCGTGTCGAAGCCGCAGTCCGGGCACTGCTCGTCGAGCACCCAGGTCCAGTCCTTGCCATCCGGTTCAGGATTCACGTCCACGCCCCAAACCTGGGCCGCGGCCCTACCGTGGGCGCGTGACCAGCCACATCGGGGTGCAGCGACTGCTGCACTACGACCGTCGCGACCTGCGCGGCGACCTCATGGGCGGCATCACCGTCACGGCGTACCTCATCCCCCAGGTGATGGCCTACTCGGCGCTCGCCGGCCTCGCGCCCCAGGCCGGGCTCGGGGTCATCGTCGTCGCCATGGTGCTCTATGCGCTGGTGGGCTCCTCGAGACTCCTATCAGTGGGCCCGGAGTCGACGACGGCACTCATGACCGTGGCCGTCCTCGCACCGCTCGCCGCAGGGGACCCCGTCCGCTACGCAGCGCTCGCAGGGACGCTGGCGCTGCTCGTGGGCCTCTACGCGCTCTTCGCCGGCGTACTGCGCCTCGGCTTCATCGGCGACCTGCTGTCGCGGCCCGTGCTCATCGGCTACATGGCCGGCGTCGCAGTCATCATGATCTCGAGCCAGCTCGGGAAGGTGACGGGCGTCGACGTCGCGGGAGACACGTTCCTCGAGGACATCGGCTCGTTCGTCGGCAACACGGCGCGGGACGGGGTGTCGTGGCCGACGCTCGCGATCGGCCTGTCCGTCGCCGGCCTGCTGCTGTTCTTCACTCCCCGGTACCCCAGGGTCCCGGTGCCCCTCGTGGTCATGCTCCTGGCCACGGCCGTCGTCGCCGCCCTCGACCTCACGGCCC
>CAVOWW010000027.1:0-16316 GCA_963700255.1 uncultured bacterium
AGTCCTGCCGTCGGCGGGTAGAGCGAGTACGACGGGAAGTTGCCGAACAGCGTCTCGCTGGTGCCGTCGGCCGGCTCCGTGACGGCCTGCACGAGCAGGTCACCACCGACGAACGCGCCCTTCCACGATGCGCCCTTGCCGCCGAAGATCTCCTCGCGGTCGCCGCGCGAGCGCGGCGCGTTGATGCCGATCTTGAACGCCTGGAGCTCCTCGGCGACCCGGTGGGCGAGGGAGGAGTCGTCCGTCGCGACGGAGGCGACCAGCGAACCGTTGGACGCGTTCATCGCGGCGATGAACTCCGACTCGGAGTCCACGACGACGATCGAGTCGAGCGGCCCGAACGGCTCCTTGTGGTGGAGGTCCCAGGACGTCGGCGGCTGGAGGATGCAGGCCGGCGCGACGTAGGCCGAGGTGTCCTGGCCGTCGAGGAACCGGCCCTCATGCACCTGGCGGTGGACCAGCGGGATGCCGCCGGAGCGCACGCCCTGGTCGAAGGCCGAGTGCAGCTCGAAGGCCTTGTCGGCGCTGATCACCGGCCCGAAGTCCAGCTCCGGGAACGGATCCGCGGGGTGCTCCACCGCGAGCGGGTGGCCGAACTTCAGGCTCGCCACGACGGGCAGGTACATCTGCAGGAACTCCGCGAACATGGCGCGCTGCACGACGTACCGGGGGTAGGCGGTGCAGCGCTGCTTGCCGTACTCGAAGCCCTTCTTGACGTGGGCGCCGAGCAGGTCCCACTGGGTGAATCCCCAGATGCCCCAGGCGTTCAGGCCCTCCTGCTCGAGGAAGTGCCGGCGGCCGGTGTCCGCGAGCGTCGTGGCGGCCTTGCGGCCGTTGGCACGGCCGCCGACGAACGCCAGGCAGCCGATGCCGTCGCCGCGGATCAGCACGTCGCCCAGCGAGGCGCCGTGCCCGGAGACCAGAGTCACCGGCAGCCCCTCGCGGGCCATCAGCGCGTGGGCGAGGGTCAGGCAGTGGAAGCCGCCCTGGCTGGGCGTCTTCGCGATGACCGCGTTGCCCGCGAGCACCTGCACCAGCTCGGCGTGCACCTGCACGCTCATCGGGTAGTTCCACGACGCGATGTTGCTGACCGGTCCCGCGAGCGGCCGGCGGCCGGCGAGCTGCCGCTCCGCCTCGGCGAGGTACCAGTCGACGCCGTCGAGCGCGCGGTCGACGTCGGCGCAGGCCAGCCGCCACGGCTTGCCGATCTCCCACACGAGCAGCAGCGCGAGGAGGTCCCGGTGCTCGCGCATCGCCGCGACCGCTCGCCCCACCCGCTCGATGCGCTCGTCGAGTCCGACCGACGCCCATGCGTGGTGCTGCAGCACGGCTGCATCCACGGCGGCAGCGGCCTCGTCATGGTCGATGCGCGGCGGGCCCTCGATCTCGGTCCCGTCGACGGGGGTGCGGTGCTCGCCCGGCGCCCCGGCACGCGTCCACTCGCCGCCGATCAGGTTGCGGATGCGATCGGAGTCGAAGGCCTCCGGCGCGACCTGCATGCAGCGGCGGTACGTCTCCGCCCAGGAGGTTCCGTCCTTGAGGACAAGCGTCATGGGGACTCCTAACCTTCGGACCCGCAGGCCCCTGGCGCCGTGGCCGCCGCGTGGGTCGACCCGACTGGGTGAGCCGTCACCCTCCCATCCGAGCGGTCGGTCGGCAACACGGTTGGCGAATGTCACCGCTGTCAGTGCCAGCGGAAGCCGAGCCCTCCGTGAATCAGCCGGGCGTCCATCATCGCGCTGCGTATGCTCAAGGCATGCTGACCCTGCGCCCGCTGCGGCTCGTTGCCCTCGTGTCCTCCCTCGCACTCGTCGCCGGCGTGGCCGTCGTGGGCGCCACCGGAGCGGCTGCCGCCAGCCCGTCCAAGAAGAACACGACCCTCATCGTGCGTGACCTGCCTGCGCAGGTGCGCCTGGTTCCGGGCGAGAAGGTGAAGATCGTCCTGCAGACGAACCTGACGACGGGCTACACCTGGAAGGCCGACGGGGGCTGCTGCACCTCTCCGGTGCCGCCATCGCCAAGGTGTCGGACGGCATCTACAAGCCGCCGGCGAACACCGGTGGCATGGTCGGCGTCCCCGGCACCACCACCTGGGTCGTGACCGCCCTGCGCCCGGGCACGACCAGCATCCAGATCATCACCTCGCCGCCCGGCGCGGAGAACACGATGAACGACGAGACGGTCGGGGCCCTCAAGCTGATCGTGATGCCCAAGTAGGCATCCGCCAGATGACGGACGACTCCGCCCGCCTCGACCCCGCACCGGGCGCCCGCGCCCTCCTGTTCGACTGCGACGGCACCCTCGTCGACACGATGCACCTCCACCGCATCGTCTGGCACCAGCTCTTCGGGCGGTACGGCTTCGAGATCACCGACGAGTGGTGGGATGAGTACGCGAACGTCGCCCTCGGTCCGTTCGTGCGGGCTGCGGTCCCGGACGCCGACGACGCGCTGGCCGAGCAGCTCCTCGAGGAGGGAAACGCGCTCTTCCTCGATGCGCTGCACCTCCTCCAGCCGATCGAGCACGTGGTCGAGATCGCCCGCGAGCACCACGGCCTGGTGCCGATGGCGGTCGTCACCGGCGGCTTCCGCGACGTCGTGGTGCCCTCCCTCGACACGGTGGGGATCACCGGCCTGTTCGACGTGATCGTGACCGCCGACGACGTCGTCCACAGCAAGCCGGCACCCGACCTCTACCTGCGGGCCATGGAGGTCCTCGGCGTGCGCCCCGAGGAGTGCATCGTCTACGAGGACAGCGAGATCGGGATGGCCTCTGCCCGCGCTGCGGGCATCAGCGCCGTCATCGACATCCGCCGCGTAACGGCTCCGTAACAGGTGGCTCCTAACGTGCCACAGGTGCACCGTGCCATCGGCAACCCGATCGACCGTCTCCTCGAGGACGTGCGGCGCGAGGTGGGCGTCCTCGACGGCGGCGAGGTCGCGACCTACATCCCCGAGCTCGCCAAGGCGGATGCCTCCGTCTGCGGACTCGCCGTCGCCACCCTCGACGGCCACCTCTACACGGCGGGCGAGCTGGTCCCCTTCACGATCCAGTCGGTCTCCAAGCCCTTCGTCTACGCCCTGGCCCTCGCGGACAGCGGGGCCGAGGCGGTGCTCGCGAAGGTCGGCGCCGAGCCGACCGGCGACCCCTTCAACACGATCAGCCTCGACGACGTGACGATCCGCGCCCACAACCCGATGGTCAACGCCGGGGCGATCGTCACCACCACCCTCGTCGGCGGTGCCACCCGCCAGGAGCAGTTCGCCCGCGTCCTCGACGGGCTGTCGGCCTTCGCGGGTCGCCCCCTCACCGTGGACGAGGAGGTCTTCGAGTCGGAGCGGGCGACGGGCGACCGGAACCGGGCCATCGCGTACCTCATGCGATCGGCGAACCTCCTCGACGAGGATGTCGAGGAGCAGATCGACAACTACTTCCGGCAGTGCTCGATCGTGGTGACGGCCCAGGACCTCGCCGTGATGACCGCCACGCTCGCGAACGCGGGAGTGAACCCGCTCACCGGCGTCGAGGTCATCCCCCGCCACGTCGTCGCCTCCGTGCTGACGGTGATGGCGACGTGCGGGATGTACGACTACTCCGGCGAGTGGCTCTACCGCGTCGGCCTGCCGGCCAAGAGCGGGGTGAGCGGTGCCGTCGCCGCCGTCCTCCCCGGACAGCTGGGCCTGGCCGCCCACAGCCCGCGGCTGGACCCGCAGGGCAACAGCGTGCGGGGCGTGGCCGCCTGCGAGCGGATCTCGGAGCGCCTCGGACTGCACCTCCTGCTCCCCGGCGAGCGGGTTCGGTCGGGGCTGCGCCGCTCCTACCGCGCGGACACCGCACGCTCGCGTCGCCTGCGCGACCAGGGCCAGCGCGACGTGCTCGACGCGCACGGCTCGTCCATCGTCGTCTACGAGCTGGGCGGCGACGAGGCGTTCGCTGCCGTCGAGCCCCTGGTGCGGGTCGTCCTGGGCGACGACGACGCGCAGTGGGTGGTCATCGACATGCGACGGGTGACGCGCATCGACACCGCCGCGCTCACCCTGCTCGACGGCCTCATCGCGCAGCTGGCCACCGCCGGCACCACGGTCGGGATCGTGGAGCCGCGCGCCCACACGCCGCGCGTGGCCCTGCGCGAGCTCGATCCGACCCGCCCGCGGTTCCCCGACGCGGACGCGGCCCTCGAGTGGTGCGAGACGCAACTGCTCCACGAGCACGGACTCGACAACACCCTGCCCGAGGAGATGATCCCGCTCGCCCAGCAGGACCTCCTGCTGGGACTGCCCGCCGAGATCGTGACGGCGATCGAGGAGCGGGTCATCACCAAGGTCTTCCACGCCGGCACCGTGGTCTTCGAGGAGGGCGACGCGCCGGACGGCCTCTACTTCGTCGGGCGCCGGCCAGGTGGCGGCCGACGTCCGGCTCACCGGCCGCGGGGGCCGACGGCGCCTCAGCACGATCGCCAGCGGGTCCTCCTTCGGCGAGCTCGCCCTCGTCGACGGCCGACCGCGGTCCACGCGCATCGTCGCCATCGAGCCCACGATCTGCTTCGTCCTGTCCCCCCAGGCCTTCGACGAGCTGTGGTCCGCGTCTCCCGATGCCTGCGCCAGCCTCGCCCTCGCGATCGCCCGCAGCCTGTCCGACCGGCTCCGGTACTCGACCGCGGACGTGGCCGCGCTGGAGCAGGCCTGAGACCGTCAGGACCGCCCGTCAGCCCGCCAGAGGCCGCCCGATTCGGTCATGACTGTCCATGACCGATTCGTCTGGATATAGCACCTTCCGCTGGGATATATCCGGCTGATAGGTTCGTGCGATCGCCGGTTCCCTCACCGGCGGCTCTAATGGGACGGGGACCCCCCATGGCATCAACCGCACGCTCGTCGCAGCCAGCCGGCCGACGGATCCGACGCGCGGGGCTGACCGCGGCCCTCGCGACGGTCCTGCTCGCTGGCACGTTCGGCGTGACGGCCTCGGTGGCCGTGCCCGCCGAGTCCGCCGGCCCGGGGTCGAGCATCGTCGCCAGCCACGGCGACAAGGGGTCGAAGCCGGACAAGCCCACGTACGACGAGCCGGAGTCTGACGACCCGTCACCGCAGCCGAGTCCCTCGGAGTCCTCGGACGACGACTGCGACACCTCATCGGTGGTCACCCGCGATCGCGACGACGATGACGATGACGACTGCCCGGCACCACCGCCGCCCCCGGCCCCCGTCGTGGAGGCTCCGGCCGCTCCGCCCGCTCCCGCCGCGCTCCGGCGGCTCCCCCGGCACCCAAGAGGATCGCTGTCCCGCTTGCCGCGTCGATCTTCACCGGCGAGCTGACCTGCGGCGACGTCGCCTCCCAGCAGGAGAGTGCCGAGGCTGCCGGGGTCGAGGTGCGCCGCCTCAGCAACGCCGACGGCTCCGCCTGCGAGTCCGTGCCCTACGTCCTGACCTCCGACGAGGACTCGCTCCGGTTCCTCAAGAACGGCTCGCCGTACGCCCAGTTCATCGCCACCGTCGAGTGGCGGTACGACCTCGAGCCCCCCACGAAGACGAAGACCTACGTCGACTTCGAACTGATCCCGGGCGGCTACGAGCTGACCATGCCGAACTGCCCGGCCGCGGTGAAGAAGAACGGCCTCCTGGTCGGCCTGCCCAGCCTGGACGCGCTCACGCCGGCCTCGCTGCTCGCCCTGGGCATCACCGACATGGACGGCCTGCCCGGCACCACCACCACGGCGGACAACGGGCTCGTCCAGTACGCCTGCGTCGGTTCGCGCAGCAACCGCTTCGTGAACTTCCCCGGTGACGAGCACTACCTGCTCACCGAGCAGATCTACATCCTCGGAGACATCTTCATCCGCCGCTAGACCGGCAGAGCCACCGACTCGGCGCCCGCGGCCTTCAGGCCCGGGCGCCGAGTCGTGTCAGCAGGTCGTTGGCCGAGGCCAGGTCCAGCGCGGCGTCCGCATCCCGGCCCGCGACGATGGCCAGCTCAGCGCGCGTGCGCAGCAGCAGAGCCTCCTCGTAGACCATGCCCTGGTCGCGCGCCGAGTCGAGTCCGGCGGTCACCACCTCGGCGCACTCCTCACGTCGATCGAGCCCGAGGAGCGCCGTCGCCCGCTGGTAGCACGAGCGGGCGTGCAGCGGACCCTCCTCGCCCCTCGCCGCCTCCTCGGCGGTCGCGAGGATCGCGAGCGATCGTTCGAAGTCGCCAGCCGCCGAGACGATCTCGCAGTGGACGAGGCTCGCCTCGAAGGCGGTCATCCGGGTTCCGATCGACGTGAACGCGTCGATCGCGGTGGTCACGAGCCGCTCGGCCTCGTCCAGCTCGCCACGGGCCAGGTGCACTCGTGCAAGGAGCATCTCCCCGTAGGCCGTCTCCCAGTCCATGCCGGAGGCGCGCAGCACCCGGACCGCGCCGAGCAGCACTCCTTCGGCCTCGTCCACCTCGCCGCGGCTGAGCAGCAGGTCGCCGAGGTTCAGCTCGGTCTCGGCGGCCCCGAAGGCATTGCCCGCCTCGAGGGCGATCACGCGGCTGGACCGGTACCAGTCGATGGTCTCGTCCCACCTGCCGTTGAAGTAGGCGTAACTGCCGAGGTTGGTTCGGGCGATCGACTCGCGGGCCCGGTATCCATGCTCGACGCAGATGTCGAGCGCCTCCCGGGTGTTCTCCCCGTCGACGGGGAGGCCCAGCAGCAGGTTCGCGTGATCGATGCCCATGAGCGCCTGCACCAAGGTCTCCGGATCGCCTGTCTCCCGAGCGCCCGCCGCCGCGACCGTGGCCCACCTGCGACCCTCCTTGGGCTTCTCCTGCCCCAGGCGGATCACGGCCGTCAGGTTGTCGAGGCGCACCGCGGCACGCCGGGCGTCGGCCCCGTCGACTCCCTCCAGCAGACGACGACCTCGGGTGACGACACGCAGTGCGGTGCCGTGCGCCCCAGCACGGTCGTGGACGCGTGCGCGGCGCACGAGAAGGTCGGCCTGCAGCACCGGGTCCTCCGCCGCCAGTGATGCTGCTGCGCGGTAGGCCGCAATCGACTCGGAGAGCATCCCGGCCAGCTCACGCAGCTCGCCCAGCAGAGTCCACACCTCGATCCGCTCCGACGTCGCCACGTCGAGGCCCTTCGCTGCGTCAAGGGCCAGCTCGTACTGAGCCGCAGCGTCGGCATTCGCGTAGGCACGCCGCGCTGACTCCCCGGCCATCCGCCCGTACGTCCACGTGCGCTCGTCGTCGCCTGCGCGGGAGAAGTGCAGCGACAGCGTCGGGGCGTCGGAGACGAGGTCCGCGCTGAGCCGCTCCGTGGCCAGTCCGGCAGCACGATGCAGCCTCGCGCGCGTCTTGTACGCGAGCTCCTCGTAGGCGGCGTCCCGCACCAGGCTGTTGCGGAAGCGGAGCCGGTCCGGCCCATCGGCATCGAGGAAGTCGGAAAGCTGGGTGAGTCGGCCGGGGTCGCGCGTCAGGCCGTCAGCGCTGAGGGTCTCGCGCAGGACCTCGCGGCGGAAGCTGCGGCCGAGCACCGCCGCCGTGCGGAGGATCCGACGCTCGGTCGGCTCGAGCTGGTCGATCTGCGCGGCCATCGCGGCCTGGAGCGAGTCCGGCATCGTGCCCTGCGTGCCTGCGGTGCGCGCGACACGCGTGATCTCCTCGACGAAGAGCGGATTGCCCTCGGCCCGCTCGACGATCGCCTGCACCTCGTGGGGACGCAACGGGGCGGCCTCGGTCGCCTCGATCACGAGTCGTTCCATGACGTCGGGGGGCAGCGGGCCGAGGTCGATGGTGATGCCCGACGTCGGCAGGAAGCCGCCCTCCGTGCCCCGGCGGACGGAGAAGACCGCCCACGGCCGGCCACGCGTGGCGCCTGCGATGCGGTCCAGCAGGTGGGCTGACGCCACGTCAGCCCAGTGGGCCTCCTCCGCGATCAGGAGGATCGCCCCGGGCACCATGCGGCCGACGAGGTCGACGAGCACGTCCGCCAGCCGGTCAGGGCGGAACTGCGGGTCGAGCGCGTCCGCCTCCGGGGTCGACGGCACCTCGACATGCGCCACGTCGGCGATCAGCGGTGACATCGGCAGGAGGTCAGGAGCCGATACGGCCAGCGACTCGAGGAGCTGGCGGCCCATGTCCTGCGGTGTCCCCCGCTCGATCCCGAGCAGCAGGCGCAGCGGATCGCGGAACACGCGGTAGGAGCTGGCCGCGCCGTAGGGCTCGGCGCGCACGGTGAGCCGGGCGACTCCCTCGAGTGACGCAGCCGCCTCCCGCACCAGGCGGGTCTTCCCCATGCCCGTAGCGCCGGTGACCGTGACGACGGCACCCTCGCCGGCGAACGCCAGGGCGAGGGCCTCGCGGACCTGCGCAAGCTCGGCATCGCGGCCGAGCAGCTGCAGCCGCCCGCCCTCGCCCTGCTCGCGAGTGCCCGACTCCTCCCCCACGGAGTAGACGAGCAGGGGCACGGCCTTGCCCTTCATCTCGAACGGGCCGGCCGGCTCGGTGGCGAACAGCGTGCGCGAGTGCTCGAGGACGACGGGGTGCGCGTAGAGCAGGCCCGGCGCCGCCTTCGACATGATGCGCGCGGCGGTGTTCGTCGTGTCGCCCATCGCCGAGAACGCCGCTCGGGTCGGTGCACCGAGCTCGGCGACGAAGACGTGGCCTCGGTTGCAGCCCGCCTGCACGTCCAGCGGCAGGTCCGAGTCGACGAAGTGCTTGAGGGCCCGCAGCATGCGCCCCTCGTCGTCCTCGCTCGAGTGCGGGACGCCGGATGCCAGGAAGAAGCCCGCGCCGTCGCTGCCGAGGTCGGTGGACAGCAGCGTGACACCCTCCGTCGCGAGGCACTCCTCGAGCCGGGTCACCACCGCGTGGGTCGCGCGCGCCACCGTGTCGGGTCCCTCATCGGCGAGCAGCCGATCCGTGCCGGCCATCCGGATGAAGCCGATCGCGGCGAGTCGGTGCTCCGGCTCGGGCGGTCCCGGATCGAGGTACTGGCCGAGCGTGCGCGGGAACAGTGTCTGCAGCCGGGTGACCTCGATGACCGCCGGGCTGTCGGCACCGGGTGCGGGATGCAGGGCGTCGCGCCGGCGTAGGAGCCGGGCGCCGTCCTCACGCGGGCGGGTCGCCCCCGGGCCGAGGAGGGCGGCAGTCCCGTCGGTGACGATGATCTCGCCCGCGTTCGCGGCCTTCTCGGCATCCGCGGTCGCCGTGGCGGCCGGACCGAGGACGACGAGCTCGCGGGTCGGCTCACCGACCAGGAACAGGTGGATCTCGCCGGAGTGGATGCCGACGGACATCTTCAGGTGGAGCCGGCCCACCGACGTCGGTACAGCTGCCGCCTGCCGCAGGGCGATCCGCATCTCCACAGCGGCGTCGCAGGCGCGCTCGGCATGGCCCTCGCCGCGGAACATCAGCAGCAGGGCGTCGCCACCGAACTTGAGCAGGTCGGCGCCGCGGTCGAACGCCAGGTCCAGCATCCCGCCGAAGACGCGGTTGAGGGTCTCGACGATCTCCTCGGCACCGATGCGGCCGCGCTTCGACAGCTTCTCGGTCAGGGCCGTGAACCCGGAGATGTCGGCGAACATCAGCGTGCCCTCGATGACTCGCCACGCCTGCCCCGGCACCTCGTCGTCCCAGGTGAGGGCGACGCGCGGGACGTGACGACGAAGGTCGTTCACCAACGCTCGTCCCTCCCCAGCGCCCCGTCGGTCCTCCCGAGGCGATCACAACCGGCCAAATCGACCATATGCCACACTATCGGCGCATCGCGTCCGCGCAGGTCGGAATGGGTCGCGGTGAAGGCCACTAGCGATGCGAGGTCCCATGCGACTGACCTTCCTCGGAGTGCGGGGCTCGCTGCCCGTCTCCAGCCCTGACGTGGCCCGCTACGGCGGGAACTCGACATGCATCGCCGTGTCGACGGCGGCGGGTCACGCGCCGACCCTGATGCTGGATGCCGGGTCCGGCCTGGCGAAGGCGAGCCGCCTGCTCGACGGCGAGCCCTACGTGGGGTCGATCCTGCTGAGCCACCTGCACTGGGACCACGTGATGGGCGTCCCGTTCTTCTTCGCCGGCGATCGCGCCGGCTCGCGGGTCGACATGTTCCTTCCGGCGCAGGATGGCCGCGACGGGCTGGACCTGATGAGCCAGTTCATGTCTCCTCCCGCCTTCCCCATCACGCCAGAGGGACTCGCGGGCATCTGGACGTTCTCCGCGAAGGAGCCCGGCTCGTTCGAGACGGACGACTACCTCGTGACCGCGACGGAGATCACCCACAAGGGCGGACGCACCTATGCCTACCGCATCGATCACGAGGGCGGGTCGATCGGCTTCGCTCCCGACCACGCTCCGGCGCTCGGAGTCAGCGCCCACACGATCGAGACCCTTGCCGAGGTCGACGTCCTGATCCACGACGCCCAGTTCCTCGAGGCCGAGCGAGACCGTGCCGACTCCTTCGGTCACGCGACCGTGGCTGACGCCGTCGCGTTCGCCGAGGAGGTCCAGGCCCGGCACCTGGTGCTGTTCCACCACGGGCCGTTCCGCTCCGACGACGCCCTCGACCACATCATGGACGAGGCCGACACCCCCATCCCCGTGACCGTCGCCCGGGAGGGCATGACCCTCGACGTGGGCGCCTGACCGACAGTCAGGCGGCTCGGAGGAGCTTGGCCATCCGGGTGATCGAGGTGTTGAAGCCCTGACGGGCAGCGGCCGCGACCGGCTTCGCAAGGAACTGCGGCAGCACCGGGACGCGGATGTCCTCGAACCACTCCAGCCGTGAGCTGCGGTCGCCCGTAGGCGTCACGGACAGGTGCACTGCTCCGGTGAGAACAGGGCCGATCTTCGTGATACGGACCGTCATCGCGTCGGCGTCGAGTTCGTCGACGCGCATGCGATCGGGCAGCGCCAGCGGCCCGAGGCCCGAGGTCGCGACGAACTCGGTCCCCGGTCCGCCATCGCCGGACAGGATCTCCACGCGGGTGAGGGGCACCCAGTTCTCATGGCCCTTCCAGTCGACGAGCTCGTCGAATACGGTTCGAGCCGGCAGGGGCAGGTCGCGCGTGACCGTGAATCGGACGTTCGCCATGCCGTCACTCTCGCACGCTGGCGGCGCGCGGGCATCTCGTGGGTCCGCTAGCTCCGCGGCAAGTCCACGCCCTGAACGACAGCCTCTTCACCTGGAGGCTGCGGCGGCGCAAGCCGAATCGCGCGATCGACCTCTAGGGGTCACGCCTCCGGCCGACTCACAGTCCGACGACGAGGGCGTCGCCTTCGAGGAGCCCCTGCTCGACGCTCACGAATCGGTAGCCCCCCGAGTCGGGCTCGCGCACGAGCACCCAGATCAGGTCGAAGCGATCGTGGGGCCACTGCTTGGGCACATCCTCGCTGTTGATCACGGTGAAGTGCGCGAGCAGGTCAGGCATGGACCCGTGGTGCCAGACGACGAGGGTCGGCCGACGATCGGCCAGGATCGACTGGCTCAGCGCCTTCGCCTGGCCGTGATCGAAGTCCTCGTCGATCGCGATACCCAGCCGGCGTGCCAGCGGAGTTGCTGTGTCCACCTCGCGTCGGCTCCGGTAGTCACTCGTGATCTTGGTGGCTACCATGCGCTCGGGTACGACGATGTGCGGATGCGAGGCTGTGGGCGCGTAGGCGAACAGTCCGGTCAGCGCACCTGCGCGTGTCCATCCGCGGACCGACAGGGAATGCGGATCGTGCTCACCTTGGTGGTTGATGCCGTGCGGAGGACCGTCGTCACCGGGCTTCTCGCCGTGCCGGATGAACATCACCACGTCGGGGCTGGCCACGCGCAGACCATACCCGCAGACCCGCCGCTGCCGTAGGTGCGCAACCTGCGGGGTCTGGTGGGGCGGGTCGGGCTCGAACCGACGACGACCAGATTATGAGTCCGGGGCTCTAACCAGCTGAGCTACCGCCCCCAGCGGGCACGGGGAGTCTACTGAATCCCGATCGTCCCGGCGGCCTCGACAAGCTCGGCGACGGACTCACGGATGCCCTCAGCGAGCACCGAGATGTCGCTGGCCGTGTCGTAGTCGCCGGTGATCCCGAAGGCCAGGTCATCACAGTACGAGAAGATCGCCACACCGATGCGCATGCGGTCGGCGATCGGAACATAGGGCGTGATGCTCACGCAGCGACGGCCCAGGGCATAGACCGGTTGGCGCGGGCCGGGGACATTTGTTGTCACGGTCACCAGCTGGCGCTGCGGAAAGTGGAAGACCAGCCGCACTCCCAGAGCCACCGGAAGGAACGGCTCGTACGCGGCTGCCGCAGTGAGACTGTGGCCGGCCTCGGGCTCACCGGACATACCGGCCTCGGCCACGCGCTTGCTCACCGCCGCAAGTCGGTCGACCGGGTCAGCGATGTCGACCGGCAAGTAGGGCAGCATGACAGTGATCCGGTTGTCCTGGATGGACTCCTGGCCGGGCCGGCGGATGGACACCGGGACCATGGTGCGTACTGCGTGCTCGTGGGGCTCCTCCCCGCGGAAGATCAGCAGGGACCGGAAGCCGCCGCTGATGGCGGCCAGCGCCACGTCATTGACGGTGACCGCGAAGGCCTTGCGGATCAGCCGAACCTCGTCCATCGTGACGGTGGCCGTCGTGTAGCGCCGTTGCCGACCCATCGGGCCGGAGAGAGAGGTGGCAGCGACCGGCAGCATCGCCGCGCCGAACGCCAGCGCACCGCGGGTGGTAGTCACGACGAGCCGGGCCAGAGCGCGCGGCGACGACAGCAGCGATCCGGCGGCGCGCACCCCGAGCACCGGGCTGAGGGCGAGGTCGCGAACGGCTTCTCCCACCAGCCCGAGTGCGCTTGGCGATGGCTGCGGCACCCAGTCGTCGGGCGCCGTCGGACGTGGATCCGGGCCCTCGTCGAAGACGATGCGGTAGAGCTCCGTGCCGGAGACCCCATCCACGGCGCAGTGATGCACCTTCTGGATCACCGCCCAATGGTCGTCGGGCAGACCCTCGACGACCCAGTACTCCCACAACGGGCGATTGCGGTCCATGCGTTGGGCCATGACACGCGCCACCAGGCTATGGAGCTCGTCGGGTCCGCCCGGTGACGGGAGCGCCGTCCGGCGAACGTGCCAGCCGACGTCGACGGCGGGATCGTCCGCCCAGACCGGTGCGGCGAGGTCGAAGGGCACCTGACGCACCCTCTGCCTGAAGCGAGCCACCAGCGGCAGGCGCCCAGCGATGTGCGCGACGAACTCCTCGTGCGATGGCGCAGGTCCCTCGAACACGGCGATGGAGGCGATCGCGAGGGTCGCCGTGGTGTCCTCGTCCTCGACCTGCAGGAACCCAGCCGAGAGGGGTGTCAGTCGTTCCATGGGTGCGGATGCTCCCTGCCACGTCGTCCAGGTGGACCGCCAGCAGCGCTTTCGATCCGCGTGAGGACCATTGTCTCCCTACACTGCCGTTGATTCTGGCCGAACCGCACGGAGGAGACCATGGCGGTGAACCTGTGACAGATCCGGAACGGCCCGCCGCGGTCCCTCGGGACCGGGTGGATGACTACACCGAGCAGATGGCGGCACAGCGGCGGAGGTTCGTCGCGGATGCGACCGGGGTGGACCTGCGGCACGTGGGCTCCTACTCCCTGGATCCGGGCAGCCTGCCGGGGAACATCGAGAACTTCACCGGGGTGGCGCAGGTGCCGATCGGCCTGGCGGGGCCGCTGCGGATCAACGGTGAGCACGCCCGGGGCGACTTCTACGTGCCGCTGGCCACCACCGAGGGCACCCTGGTGGCCTCCTACAACCGGGGCATGCGCCTGCTCACCGCGGCCGGCGGCGTGCGCGCCACAGTCGTCGACGACCGGATGCAGCGCGCGCCGGTGTTCGTGCTCGACGATGCGCTGGCGGCCCGGGAGTTCGGTGATGTGGGTGCGCGAGCACCTGCAGCAGATCACTGCGGCTGCCGAGTTCACCACCCGGATCGGCAAGCTGCTGGAGATCGAGCAGTACGCCGTCGGCCCGCTGCGCTACCTGCGCTTCGACTACTCCACCGGCGACGCCGCCGGCCAGAACATGGTCGGGCGCGCGACCCTCGCCGCGTGCGAGTGGATCCAGCAGCAACCACCCCGAGCATCCCCGGTTCGTGCTCTCCGGCGGCGATCGACACGGACAAGAAGCACTCGCCAGATCAACATGCTGCGCACCCGCGGCAAGCGCGTCGTGGCCGAGGCCACCCTCCCGGCCGACCTGCTCCGGAGCAGATGGGCGTCGATCCCCGAGGACCTGTTCTGGGCCCGCCAGTCAGCCAGATCGGCGGCTTCCTGGCCGGCTCGGCCAACAACGGGGCGCATGCCGCCAACGGCCTGGCGGCGCTGTTCATCGCCACCGGGCCAGGACGTGGCCAACATCGCCGAGTCCCACGCCGGCATCGTTTACAGCCAGCTGCTGGACTCCGGGGACTACTACTGGTCGATCACCCTGCCCGCGCTGATCGTGGCCACCGTGGGCGGAGGCACCGGGCTGGCCACCCAACGGGAGTGCCTCAGATGCTCGGATGCCACGGCCCGGGCAAGGTCCGCAACGCTCGCCGAGATCTGCGCCGCCGTCGTCCTGGCCGGCGAGGTGTCTCTGAGCAGCGCGGTTATGGCCGGCGACTGGGTCACCAGCCACGAACGACTGGGCCGCAATCGCGGCTCGGAACCGACCTACCGCCCTCCCGGGGTCAGCCCAGCCTAGCCGCCGGTTCGCGGCCGACCCTGCTCCCCTACTCGGTGAACTGCAGCGTCAGGTCCCAGTCCGCCGGGTCCATGCCCATGGCCGTCGAAGCAGCCACCCCCGCGTCCTTCAGCGTGGTGAGCGCCTGCTTCTGGGCGGCTATCGCGGCCGGCTCCTCGCTCGGCTGGTACGCCGCTGCTGCGTCCTGAGCAGCGACCGTCAGCGCCTCGATCTCGTCGACAGCATCGGGCGCGCATACGGGTGCGCCCGCGGCCAGGACTCCGAGGGCGACGGCCATGTCGCCGTATGTCGGCGCCGAGTCGTTCATGGTTCCGACGTTCAGGGAGGCGTAGTGCACGAATGTGCGGAAGTTCGCAGCCGCCATGTCAACATCGGTGCAGGCGACCTCACCGGCCGGTGCGACAGGAACCACGCTCGCCAGCGGCGCCGATGCCGGCGTCGCCCCGGAGCCCGTCGACTCCGTAGATGTCGGTGACGAGCCGCAGGCGGCCAGCATGGCCGCGAGGATCAGGCTCGGAAGGGCTCTCACAAGGCGCATCACTGCCTCCTCGCGCGCGGAGGAGGGTCTCCGAAGGGCCCCCGTGACCCCACACGCTCACCTTCAGGCTACGCCGACGATTGCGTCGATTCCCGACCTGCGGGGCTCGCTTCCGTCAACTCGCCGCCGGCAGCAGCGGCTCGACCTGCGCCGCCAAAGCGGGCTCCGGCTGCGCACCGACCACGCGGCCCACGACCTTCCCGTCGCGGATCATGACGAGCGTCGGAATCGAGCTGGCGTCGTAGGCGCGGGCGGTCGCGGGGTTGTCGTCGACATTGACCTTGACCACCTTCAGCCGACCCGCGTAACGCTCGGCAAGGCGCTCGAGCACAGGCGCCACCATGCGGCACGGACCGCACCACGGTGCCCACAGATCCAGCAGGACGAGGCTGCTCGTGTCGACGGCGGTGGCGAGTGTCGAATCGGTCGCGTCCGCGATCCAGGGGAGGTCAGCCTTGCACGAGGCGCAGCGCGGGCGCCCGGACGCAGCAGCGGGGACGCGGTTCCTCGTACCGCAAGTGGCACAGGTCACGATGCGCGGCTCACGAGGGGCACAACGATCCAACCCCGACCGGCATTCCCATCGGCTCGGGACTCCCTCCTCACCGGATGGGCCAGCACCGCACCGAGCACTGCGATCGCCACCGACGGCCGGATGATCCCCGCTGTGACCGTCGTGGCGTCGTCGTTGTTGACGCGCATCGCGATCACGCGTGCCTGGGATGTGTGCAGCCGACGACATAACGGCTGCGGACATTGCGTCTGGCAGGATCGCCGCATGGGCGAAGTGCGCATCGCCGTCCGCGTGCGACCGGCGCGTCACGGACGAATGTCGGCGGTGCCTATGGCGATCCGCCCCAGCTCGCTGTCGCCGTGAGCTCCCCGCCCGTCGACGGAGCGGCCAATGAGGCTGTCGTGAAGGCCGTGGCCTCGGCTCTCGGGCTGAGGCCCGCCCGAGTCACCGTCGTCAGCGGGCACACGGCTCGGAGCAAAGTCCTCGCGCTCGTCGTTGACGATGGCGACGAGGCCACCCTCATCGACGAGGTCGACCAACTGATGAAGGCCGGCCCCTGAGGGACCGGCCTTCGTCGCAGCTCC
>CAVOWW010000028.1:0-20799 GCA_963700255.1 uncultured bacterium
CGAGTGCTGGAGGCGATGGGAGCCGACTGGTCGTCGGTGCAGCCGGTGGAGGACCGCAAGGGCCACGATCGCCGCTACTCGGTCAACGACGGCAAGCTGCGCGCCCTCGGGTACGCGCCGCAGCACCGTTTCGAGGACGGCCTGGCCGAGACGGTGGCCAGTGGTACAGGGACAACGAGGCCTGGTGGCGTCCGCTGAAGGCCAAGGCCGCGATCGGCTGATCGCGCCCACCCGCCTCGGCCGAGCGGGTGTGTCGGGCACGAATGTGGGTTTCAGCCCCGACAACCCGCCGCTCGCCTGAGAGAGTGGGGCCATGCGGGTACTCGTCGTCGGTGCGGCCGGCCAGCTCGGCAGGGACGTCGTCGACGTGCTCGTCGCGGAACAGCAGCCTCGCCGTGCTCGGCATCGACCTGCCCGAGATCGACATCACCGATCCGCAGTCGGTCGAGCTCGTCTTCGGCGGCTTCGATCCTGACTTCGTCATCAACTGCGCCGCCTACACCGCCGTCGACGATGCGGAGGCCAACGAGGAGCTCGCCCTGCTGGTGAACGGCCTCGGCCCCCGGCTGATCGCGAACGAGTGCCGCAAGGCCTCTGCGTGGCTGGTGCACGTGTCCACCGACTACGTGTTCGACGGCGAGGCGACGGCGCCGTACGCGGAGGACGCGACCCCGGACCCGCGTTCGGCCTACGGTCGCACCAAACTGGCAGGCGAGGAAGCGGCCCGCGAGATCCTGCCGGACTCGCACTACATCATCCGCACCGCCTGGCTGTACGGATGCCACGGCAGCAACTTCGTGCAAGACGATGCTGAGGCTCGAGGGCGAGCGCGACACGGTATCCGTCGTCGACGATCAGCGTGGCCAGCCGACCTATTCGCGCGATCTGGCACGGCCAGATCGTGCAGGTGTTCGAGAAGCATCCCCCTGCCAGGGACGTACCACGGCACCAACAGCGGGGAGGTGACCTGGTTCGGGCTTCACGCAGGAGATCTTCAGGCTCGCCGGCGCTGATCCGGCGCGCGTCCTGCCGACGACCTCGGCGGAGTTCGTTCGGCCCGCTCCCCGACCGTCGTACTCCGATTCCTGAGGTCACGAGCGGTGGGAGGGCTCGGGGATCCCGGCGATGCGCCCGTGGCAGGAGGCGCTGGCCGCAGCGTTCGCGGACGGGATCACCGCGGGCTGAGCGGCGGGCGTCAGCGCGGCCGGTAGGCGCCAGGCCGCGGATCCAACGGGTGATCGCGGGCAAGGCAAGTCGGCGCTCGACGTGTCCAGCGAACTCCGTGCACGCGGTCTCGAGCTGACCGTGCGCGGTCTGCTCGGTCATGGCGTAGGTCGGCTCCGTAGCAGCCCGGTCCGCTCCGTCAACGGGGACGTGATTCGTGCCAGCTCGCGGGCGCAGAGTCGATGCACGGGACGCGAGTCGATGACCAAGGTGTCTGCGCGCTCGAAGTTCGGCCGAGTCGAGCACGACAACGGCACGGGGCGACGTCCCGACCCTGCTCGCCGGCCCTACTCAGCCATCGCTCGAAGTCGCGCCCACACCACTTGGCGCCTGGCGTCGAAGTGTCCACGACCAGCCCTCGAGAGCCGTCGCTCAGGGTGACGTCCCACTCCGCCGCAGCCTCGGCGAGGTACTCCGCCTTCTCCCCCGGCGTCATGCTGCGCATCTGGCGGCTCCTGGCATCGCAGCTCGACCTGCTGGCGCCACAGCCAGTCCTCGAGGAGCTTCTCGACCATGCTTCCGGCGGTGAGCCCCTGCTCCTCGGCGAGGGCGTTGAGCCGGTCACGGAGCTCGGTGGAGACCTTGATGGTGGTGGCTGCCATGAAGGAAGTATACGCGGAGTATACCGAGGCGGACTATGCCTTGATGGCGTTGAGGGCCTCAGCCACGCCCAGTCCCGGCACGGGCCCGGTCACCACGTCGGCGTACTGGTGCATCTGCGGGACCGCGTGGCCCATGAGCACGCCCACGCCGGCCCACTTCAGCATCTCGATGTCGTTCATCGAGTCGCCGACCGTCATGGTGAGCGCGGGGTCGAAGTCCAGCCGCTCGCACAGCCGCGCGAGCATGGTCGCCTTGCTGACGCCCTTGGGGCCGATGTCGAGCCAGGCCACATCACCGGTGCCGAAGACCACGGAGTGCAGGCCGAGCTCCTCGGCCAGGAACCCCAGCCCCTCGTCGAGGTGCTCGTCGCTGCGCACCACCAGTCGGATGACCGGCTCGCTCATGAGGTCCTCGAACGGCACCTCGCGCACCTCCTCCGTCAGCGCGGCGTGGCTGAAGGCGAGGTTCGTGCGGAACAGGCCGCTGACGCTCTCGACCCCGTAGGAGCCGTTCGGCACGCGCTTCTCGATCTCGATCAGCAGGTCGGTCGGGTCGAACGTGATCGCGTCGACGATCTCGTCAGGCTCGACGTGGGCGAGCAGTGCGCCGTTGCTGCACACGGCCCAGTCGAGCATGCCGGCGGCACGGCACACCGGCGTCGTCGTCGACTTGGACCGGCCGGTGGACGCGACGACCATGATGCCCATGTCCTGCACCCGGGCGATCGCCTCGACGGCCTGATGAGGCACCGGCCCGTCGTGCTGGATCAGGGTGTCGTCGATGTCGAGTGCGATGAGCTGCGGGATGAACCCGTCGGGCAGTTCCATGATGACCTGACGCTATCGGACGGGGGTGAACTCCGAACGACCGCCGAGGAACGGCCGAAGGGCCTGCGGGATACGGATGCTGCCGTCGGCCTGCTGGTGGTTCTCGAGGATGGCGACGATGACCCGGGGCATGGCGCACAGGGTCCCGTTGAGGGTGGCCAGCGGACGCGTCTGGTCGCCGTCGCGCATGCGGATGCGCAGCCGCCTGGCCTGGAACTCGGTGGTGTTGGACGTCGACGTGATCTCGCGGTACGTGCCCTGCGTCGGGATCCACGCCTCCATGTCGAACTTCCGCGCGGCGCTGGAGCCCAGGTCTCCGGTGGCCACGTCGATGACGCGGTAGGGGATCTCGAGCGCGTCGACGAACTCCCGCTCCCACGAGAGCAGGCGCGCGTGCTCCGCCTCCGCGTCCTCTGGCCGGCAGTAGACGAACATCTCGACCTTGTCGAACTGGTGCACGCGGATGATGCCGCGGGTGTCCTTGCCGTACGAACCAGCCTCGCGTCGGTAGCAGCTCGACCAGCCTGCGTAGCGGAGCGGCAGCTGGCTCGCGTCGATGATCTCGTCCGCGTGGTAGCCCGCGAGCGGCACCTCTGACGTGCCGACGAGGTACATGTCGTCGGCCTCGACGCGGTACACGTTCTCCGCGGCCTGTCCCAGGAAGCCGGTGCCCTCCATGGCACTCGGCAGCACGAGGCTCGGCGTGATCATCGGCGTGAGTCCGTGCTGGACGGCCTGCTGCATCGCGAGGTTGAGAAGCGCGAACTCGAGCAGGGCGCCGTCGCCCTTGAGGTAGAAGAACCGGGAGCCGGACACCTTGGCACCGCGCTCGACATCGATGGCACCGAGCAGCTCGCCCAGCTCGAGGTGGTCGCGCGGCTCGAAGCCCTCTGCGCCGAAGTCGCGGGGCGTGCCGACCTCCTCGAGGACCGTGAAGTCCTCCTCGCCGCCGACGGGGGACTCGAGGTTGACGAGGTTCGACACCTGCAGCCAGAGCTCGTCGAGGATGTCCCCGGCCGCGTTGGCGGCACGCTCGGCGTCCTTGACCTGGTCCGCAAGCCCCTGCGCCTCGAGCATGAGCCCGTCGAGCCGGGCCTGCGCATCGGAGCGGGTCGCATCGTCGGTCGCCTTCTTCAGCGCGCCCTGCAGCGGGCCGATCTGCTTGCCCAGCAGCTTCTGCTGGTTGCGCAGCTCGTCGAAGGCCGTCTGCGCCTGGCGCTTGGCCACATCGGCCGACACCAGCTCGTCAATCAGCTCGACGCTCTCGCCGCGACGTCGCTGGGACTCGCGGAGGCGGTCGGGGTCCGTGCGCAGGATGGTGGGATCGATCACAGTGCCAGCCTAGGCGCAGGCGTCCCGTGGCTCGCGTTCACCTGCGTGTGGCACACTTTCGGTCGCTTTGCCCGTCTCCGACGGGCGCACGGGAGAGGACCAGCACGAGTGGACTACAACTGGCTGACGCCGAAGGCGCAGGCACGTCCGGCCGGTGAGAAGGGCTGGGGATCCTTCGCGACCGAGTCCATCTCGGCTGGGGAGACTGTCGCCGCATTCGGCGGGTGGGTCGTGGATCGCACCACGCTGGCCACCATGTCGCACGACCGGCAGTCGCGCTCGATCCAGGTGGACGACGACCTGTACCTGGTGTCTGACGAGATGCCCGAGCCCGGGGACATGCTGAACCACTCGTGCGAGCCGAACGCGGGGCTCAAGGGCTCGGCGCTGCTGGTCGCGATGCGTGAGATCGCCGTCGGCGAGGAGATCACCTTCGACTACGCCATGTGCGATGCCAGCGACTACGACGAGTTCTCCTGCATGTGCGGGGTGCCCACCTGCCGCCAGATCGTGACCGGTGCCGACTGGCGGGACCCGATCCTGCAGGCCAAGTACGACGGATGGTTCTCGCCGTACCTGCTCAAGCGCATCGCCGCCCTCCCGACCCACTGACCTCATCCCGCATGCGGCCAGTGTGCGCGGGGTAGCGTCCGTCGCATGACGATTCCGCCGGACGTCACCCTGCAGGCGCTCGCGCTGGACGACGCCGATCAGGTCGAGGCGGCCTACCTGGTGGCCTCGCGATGCGAGCTGGACGCCGTCGGCTGGACGGACACGACCCGCGAGTCCGTCCGGGCGAGCCTCACCGCGCCGGACGCATGGCCGGAGCAGCACGTGCTGGCCTTCCGAGCGGGTGAGGCGGTCGGCCTGCTTGTGGCCGAGCGCGACCTCGACGCCCGCGAGGTGTTCCTCGATGCCTTCGCGGTGGGGGAGCAGTCGTCGGTCGTGCTTCGCGCGCTGCTGGAGCGAGGCCTGGCGGCCGCCGGTGGTCTCGCCGATGACGACCCCGTGACACCCGCGCAGCCACCCGACGACGCTTACTCGCTGTCGCAGGATGTGTGGCAGGTGGTGAGCGCCAGCCTCGGCGGGGACCATGCGTACGCCGACGTGCTTGCCGGACTGGGCTACCGGCCGATCCGCCGGTTCTGGCGGATGCTTCTGGACCTCGCCTCCGTCGCGCCTGAGGCACCACCCGCGCCAGCGGGAGTCAGCCGCCGCAGTGTGGCTGGTGACGCAGACCGGCGGATACTCCACGCCCTGTTCAACGAGTCCTTCACCGATCACTTCGGCAACACGCACGAGCGAGCGTTCGACGAGTGGATCGCTGCCATCGAGGCCCTGCCCGGCACCGATCCTGAGCGGTGGTGGATCGCGAGCCTCGAGGGCAGGGATGTCGGGCTGTGCATCATGGATGACTCCAAGGAGGAGTTCGGCGAGGGATACGTGCGGACGCTCGGCGTGGTGGAGAGCGCACGCGGGCGGGGTATCGGCCGCTGGCTGCTGGAGTGTGCAGCGGCGGATTCCGTCGCACGCGGGCGGTCCGGGCTCGCGCTTGCGGTCGACGGGGAGAACACGACGGGGGCGACGGTGCTCTACGAGTCGGTCGGCTTCGCGACCCGGCAGGTCATCGACGTCTGGTGCTACCCGCTCACCTGATCCAGCGCGCGGGTCGACAGTGGGATCACGTGGTCAGGACGACCTTGCCCGTCGCCGCGCCGTCCGCGATGAGGGTGTGCGCGTAGGCGGCGTCGCGCAGGGGCAGCACGCGGTCGACCACGGGCCGGACGACGCCGGCGTGGATCCACGGCCACACCGTGCGCTCGACCTGCGAGCAGATCGCGGCCTTCTCCGACTCGGGGCGCCCACGCAGCGAGGTCGCGTGCACCGAGGCGTTCTTGCGCAGCAGCGTGCCGATGTTGAGGTCGGCCTTCACTCCGCCCTGCATCCCGATGATGATGAGGCGGCCGTCACGGGCGAGGGCGGTGACGTTGCGGTCGAGGTAGGCGGCACCCATGTTGTCGAGGATGACGCTCGCGCCGCGACCGCCTGTCTCGTTCATCATGATCTCGACGAAGTCCTGCTCGTTGTAGTTGATGAGCACCTCGGCCCCGAGCGCTGCGCAGCGGTCGAGCTTGTCCTGGCTGCCGGCGGTGACGGCAACGCGCGCGCCCAGGGCGCGCCCCAGTTGGATGGCCATGGTGCCGATGCCTGATCCGCCCCCGTGGACCAGCAGCCATTCCCCCTCGCTGAGGTTGGCCACCATGTCGAGGTTGCTCCACACCGTGCACACGACCTCGGGCAGCGCTGCTGCCTCCACGAGGCTGACGCCGGTGGGAACGCTCATGATCTGGCCGATCGGCACGGCCACCTTCTGCGCGTAGCCGCCGCCCGCGAGCAGCGCGACGACCTTCTCGCCGATGTGGTCGAGGCTGATCGCCGCGCCGACCGAGCTGATGGTCCCGGAGCACTCGAGCCCGAGGATGTCCGATGCGCCGGCCGGCGGCGGGTAGAGCCCCTGCCGCTGCAGCAGGTCTGCGCGATTGACGGCGGTGGCGGCGACATCGACGATCACCTCGCCGGGACCGGGCGTGGGATCGGGCACCTTCGTCCACTCGAGGACCTCTGGGCCTCCGGGCGCCGCGAAGGTGATGGCGTGCATCCCGGCCTACCTCTCGGAGGGGTTGTGCCTGATCACGACGAGGCGGTCCCCCGACTCGAGCCTGTTGATCGTATTCGTATCGAAGCGGTGAGCGATGCCTTTACGGATCACGGCCAGCACGATCTGACCGGACGCATCGAGGTCTGCGGGCGACCGGCCGAGCTCCTCGCGGGTGATGTCGCGCTCGACGACCTCGAGTCCGCGCCCGGAGTCGAGCAGGTCCTCCATCAGCTCACCGGCCGTGCTCGACAGCAGTGACAGTCCCATGAGCCGTCCCGCGGACTCGGCTGTCGGGATGACGTTGTTCGCCCCGGACTGACGGAGGATCTCGGTGTTCTGCGCCTCGCGTACTGCCGCGACGATGGTCGCGTCGGGCGAGAGCCGCCGGGCAGTCAGGGTGACGAGGATCGACGTGTCGTCCTCGTCGGTGGCGACGACGATGCGCTTCGCCCGCTCGATCGCGGCGTCGCGCAGCACGTCCTCGCGGCGTCCGTCGCCGACGACGCCGACGAATCCGTCACGCGTGGCCTCGTCCACAGTGGCACGGTCCTTGGCGACGACGACGACCTGCGTCGGCGACGTGCCGGCGTCGACCAGGGATCGTGCAGCGGCGCGGCCCTTGACGCCGTACCCGATGATCACGGTGTGGTCGTTCACGTGGGACCTCCAGCGGTTGGACCGCACCTGCTCGCGGGTGCGCTGGGTCAGGACCTCGATGGTGGTTCCGACCAGCACGATGAGGAAGAGGAAGCGCAGCGGCGTGATGACTATGACGTTCGTCAGGCGCGCGGACTCGCAGACCGGCGTGATGTCGCCATATCCGGTGGTCGAGAGGGTGACCGTCGCGTAGTAGATGGCGTCGATCCAGGTCAGGGCGCCCATCTCGTCGAGATCGCGATAGCAGGAGCGCTCGGCGTAGACGATGACTGTGGTGATGACCAAGGCAGCAACCGCGATCAGCACCCGCACCCCGATGTTGCGCATCGGGCTGAACCTGCGCTCGGGGAACCGGAGGGGCGGAGTCGCCGTGGGGTCGGCCAATGGGCCGGCGATCGGGCGCTTACGCGGTGGCATGAATCCGTTCCCTGACATACAGGACGGTCACGATGATCACGCCCACGATGGCGATCATGCCAGCAATGAGGCTCGAAACCCCGAGAAGTTTCAGGGCCGTGGCGGCGAGGACGACCATGAGCAGCCACCGCAGGGCATGGCCGTCGTAGCGCGAGGACATGCGCGCGCCGATCCAGACGCCCGGGATCTGTCCGATGAGGAGGGAGACGACGATCGCGATGCTGATGTCGCCGAAGCCGGCGTGGGCGATGGCGCCGGCCGCAAGCATGGGCACGGCCTGCGTCAGGTCCGTCCCCACGAGGATGGACGGGCGCAGCAGCGGGTACAGCAGCAGGAGCGTCGTGACGACGAGCGACCCGGAGCCGACGCTCGTCATTCCCACGAGGATGCCGACCACCAGTCCGAGCAGCAGTGTCGGGAGAGTGCGCACCGGCATCTCGGTGCCCATCGTGACGCGCTCTGCGCGCAGGCCCGATGCGCGTCGCCCGACCCAGATCTTCGCGATCATCGCGGCGAGGGCGATGAGGAGCACGTAGCCGATCCAGGTGCGGATGGTCTCGCTGGCCTCGTCGGTGTCGAGCACCCGCGCGAAGATGACGGTTCCGAGGAGGACTCCGGGGATGGACCCGGCCGAGAGCCAGCCGACCAGGCCCCAGTGCACCGTGCGCGCCCGGATGTGGACGAGGGACCCGACCGGCTTCATGATCGCGGACGCGACCACGTCGCTGGAGACGGCGGCGGCGGGCGGCACCCCGAACAGGAGCACGAGCATCGGGGTGACCAGCGCCGCGCCGCCCATGCCCGTCAGCCCCACCATCAGGCCGGCGACGAGGCCGCCGAGCGAGAGCGCGAAGTCGATGTCGCCGATGCCCACGTCGGCACCCTAGCGACGAGAGGGGGCCTTTCCCGACCTAGTAGGCAGGAAAGCCGCGGGTGCCGTCAGGTCAGGTCCAGAGCTCCCGGCCGTACGGATCGAGCAGCTCGACGACGTCGCCACGCAGCCCCGCGCCCGGGGGCACCACGGCGATCGCGTGCGCCCTGGCCCACCCCTCCAGACCCGTCGGGCCGCTCGCCGGCAGCGGTCGTGCCTGGGTGGCGGCAGCGGACACCTCGATGAGCACGGGCACGAGTGCGGTGTCGTCGGCGTAGTCGGCGGGCGGGGTGTCGTCCATGAGCACGGCGGACCGTCGGTGGCCGACGACCGGGTCGTCGCGCAGCGCCCGGATGAGGGGGCTGGCCAGGGTCACGAGGCCGGCCAGCGCGGCCGTGGGATCACCAGGAAGGCCCACGAGGAAGCGGCCGTCCGGGAGGCGGGCCAGGAGCATCTGCGCGCCGGGGGAGACGCTGACCCCGTCGACCAGCCAGCGCGCATTGAGGTCGCGCAGGACGCTGCGCAGGTGGTTCTCCGGGCCGGGGGCAGTCGACCCCGTGGTCACGAGGACGTCGACCGCGGCGTCCTCGATCTCTCGCAGCAGCAGCTCGTCGGTGTCCGGCGCTCGCACGGCCGGGTTGCCCCTGGCGCCCAGCGCGCCCACGAACGCCGGGACGGCGGTGCCCAGGGCGTCGCGCACGCGACCGTGGCGGGGGAGCCCGCGATCGAGGAGGGGTGCGCCGAGGACGAGCGTGCCGACGACCGGCGTGCGCACGACCTCGACATCGTCATGGCCGCGGGCCGCCGCCAGCGAGAGCACGCCCGGGGTGACCACGGCGCCCGCACGCACCAGAGCGTGCCCCTCGACCGACACGGCACCCTGCCGGACGATGCCGACGCCGAGGTCCGGTCGGACGCGCTCGTCGGGGATCCCGGTCAACGGGTCGTGGCACGTGAGCTCGTGCCGACCGTCGGGCCGCTGCCGCACGGAGGCGTCATCACGGGCGATCACGGCGTCGGTGTGCCGCGGCACTGGCATCCGGGCGTCGAGGGCGCTGGCCCAGCCGGGGGTCAGCACGTCGAGGTCGTCGAGCAGCCACGGACCCTCGCCGCAGACGGCGTAGCCGGAGCGGGCCGCGCTGTCGGCAGGGGGATCGTCCTGGACCGTGACGAGATCGCGGGCGAGCACGCTGCCGGCCGCCTCGTCGAGCCTGGCGGCGGTGGCCGGCAGCGGTCGGCCGGAGGTGGCCGACACGTGCCGCGCCTGCTGCCAGGGGAGGACCCCGTCGAGTCCGTACGTGCTCACGGGCTCATGCTCGCACGTGAGTGCGAGCATGAGCCCGCGACGTCAGCTGCTCTTGGTGTTGGACTGCGGCTTGGCTGCGGGCTGGGCCGCCTGCTGCTGGGGCGCGGGCTTGGCCGCGGGGGCAGGAGCCGCCTGGGGTGCGGGCTGGGCCGCCTCCTGCTGGGGTGCGGGCTGGGCCGCCTGCTGCTGGGGTGCGGGCTGGGCGGCCTTCTTGGGCTGGCTGGGCTTGCTCGGCTTGGCTGCGCCTTGGCTGCTGGACCCCGACGACGAGGTCGAGCCGGAGGGAGTGGGCGCTGTCGCCACCGCCGCCGGGCTGGCGGCTCCCTGCGCAGCGACCATCCTCTTGAGCTTCTTCGCCGTCCTGACGAGCTTCGCGCGGTAGGCGTCCAGGCGCGCGGCCTCGGCTGCCAGATCGGCCGCGTAGGCATCCAGGTCGGCCTGCGTCAGACCCGCCGAGGAGGTGGCCGTTTCCGCGATGCCGGCGGCCGGCACGGTCGCCGGCGTGATGGCCGCGCTCGACGAGTCCGAGGAGGCCGAGGCCTCCGCCGAGCGGCGTTGGCCTCGATCGTGCGGGCGCCGAGCAGCCCTACGACGCCGATGCAGGTGGCGGTGGCGAGCCCTGCCGAGAGGATGCGCTCGGGCCCGGACGACCGCCGCAAGGGGGCTCGGCTGTGGCTCGCGCGACTAGTCGTCATCGCCGTCGTCCTCGTCCTCGTGGTCCTCGTCCTCGTGATCGTCGTCGTCATCGTCATCGCCCGGCCGGGCCTGCCGTGGGGGCGGTGGCGGCAGGGGCCTCCTGGTTCACGACCCAGTCGAAGATGACGCCCGTGCTCCGCTCGACGTAGCCGGTGACGATCGAGCCGTCGTGACGCACCAGCTGGACCGCCCAGGCCTCGTAGCCCATGTGGTTGGCCTTCTCCACGGAACGAGCCGCACCGCCGCCGGTCGCCTGCAGGACGACATCGACCGCCTTCTCGCCGCTCATCTCCCGGACCTCGGGAGGGTGGACTCCTCGCTTGAGGAGCTGGCGCTGGGAGTCGCACTCGGCCGCTGGGACGGCTTGCGCTGCGTCTGGGCCGCCTGCTCCTGTGGGCTTGGGGGTCGGCTTGGCGGCCGGGCGCTGCGGTGCCGCGGACTGGGGCTTGCGCGGCGGGGCGGCGGGCGGCCTGCTCGACGACGGGGATCTCGGGCAGCGCGACCGCGTCCACCTTGGGCTGCGCCACGGGCGCGGCCATCACGGTCGCGTCGTCGGCCGACGGAATGATCTCAGTGGCCGCGGGGGACTGGGTGGCGGACACGAGCGCCACGGTCGTCGACTCCGGCTGGTTGCTGGATGCAGCGTTGATCACCGCGACGCTGGCAACCGATCCTGCGATGAGGACGCCGCCTGCCGCTACGACGGTGGCGATGATGCTGGATCGCTGCATGGGGCCTGCTCCTGACGTGTGGTGGTGGTGCGGATGGTGGTTCGCTTCGGTGACGTCACCGTAGATCGGAGCGCCCAAAGGGCGCACCAGCCGGAGGTTAAGCCGAGGTAAGGGGTTCGGACTCGCCGCGGACGGGTCGCACAGGGCCGGGCGCAGGGACGAAGCCGCGGGCGAGGAGTGCCATGACGATCAGGCCGGTGCCGGCGAAGAGCAGGCCGAGGGACCACTCGGTGAGCGCATCAGTGCCGGCGAGGACGTAGTGCGCGGTTGCCAGCGGCCAGGCGGCGTAGGCCAGCAGGTGGGAGCGCTTGAACCAGCGGTTGCCGACGAGCCCCATCTTGGCGCGCAGGCGGCCCAGGAAGGACACGGGGATGAGCAGCCAGAAGGCGATGACGCCCAGCGCGACCGGGAGGGTCTGCCACGGGGCCATGCCGGGAATGAGGATCTGGGCGACGGAGAACGACACGGCGGGGTCGATCAGCAGCAGCGCCATGTGCACGAACAGGAAGCCGAGGGCGACGGTACCCAGCCAGCGGTGGAGGTCGAGCAGGCGCATCTGGGGCGCGAGGCGTCCCAGCAGCTGGGTGCGCAGGAGGATGCCCCACAGCACGACAGCGGTGAGCAGTCCCCAGGCGGTGACGCCGCTGGCGCGGATGGCCAGCCAGGTCCACGGGATGTCAGCCATGGCTCGGCTCCTCCTTCTCCACGCTCACGACGCGGTCCTCGGTCAGCAGGATGGCAGTCCGCCCCTGCTGATGCAGCCACACGGCCGCGTTGTCGGCCGACTTCAGCAGGGCAGCGGTGGCCGACCACTCGGCGGTGCACGCGCTCGGTGCGACCACGGTGACCTGCACGAGGTCGCTCGCACTCATCGATCCTGTGCGCGGATCGAGGACGTGATGCCGGCGGCCTTGGGCCCACCGGCGCTTGAGGGTCGTCGAGGTCGCGATTCCGGCGCGGCCGCCGTGCAGGGTGAGGGTCTGCATGACCCGCTCCGGGTGGTCGACGGCCCGACGCTCGTCCTCGATGCCGATGGACCACGGCTCGTCGTCCGCAGGCTCGCCGGCAAGGGACACGTCGCCGCCCAGGTTGACGAGCACGCCGTGCGCGCCTGCGCCTACCAGCTCCTCGGCGACGATGTCCGCCGCAAGGCCCTTGCCGATCGCGCCTGGATCCAGGCCCACGCCGGCGGGCAGGGAGATGGTCGATGACGACGTGTCGATCATGATGCCGCTCATGCCCGGGGCCGCAGCGAGGAGGACGTCATCCAGGGCAGTGGCGGGACGGGCGACCACGGTCGCGAAGTCGGCGTCGTAGCCGAGGGCGCGCATGGACGCCAGCACCGTGGGATCGAAGAGCCCGCCCGTGCCCAGCCAGGCCTCCTGCATGGACTGGCCGAGCCGAAGGAGATCGGCGGAGACCAGCTGCGGACCGTGGCCGGCGCTGGCGTTCAGTCGGTTCAGCTCACTGGCAGGGCGGAACCGGCTCCAGGACTGCTCGAGCAGCTCGACGCGCACCAGGGCGAGATCGGCCAGCTCCTCGGCTGCCGATGCCGGCGCGTACACGAGGACGTGGCAGTCCGTCCCCATGGCGCGGAAGCGCCGCTCCCCCGTGGGCATCGGTCAGCTGCTCTTGGTGTTGGACTGGGGCTTCGGTGCGGGCTTCGGTGCAGGGGCGGGCTTGGGCGCGGGCTTGGCCACGGGCTTGGGCGCGGGCTTCGCCGCAGGTGCGGCGGCGGGCCGGGGCGCGTTCTTCGTCGCCGGCTGCGAGGTGGCCTTGGTGGCCTTCTTGGCCTTGACGGCCTGAGCGACGTCGGCGAGCTTCACCCGGTAGGCGTCCAGCCGGGCGGCCTCGGCCTGCAGCTGCGCGGCGTACTGGTCGAGCTGGGTCTCGGTGAGACCTGCCGACGAGACGGCCACGGTCGTCGTTGCCGAGGCGGCTGCGGCGTCGACGGTGGTGCCCTGCTGGGCGGCGGCGCTGGCCTCGATGCTGCGGACGCCGATCACTCCCACGATTCCCGCGCAAGCCGTGACGGCGAGACCCGCGGAGAGGATGCGGTCCGTCGTCCAGTGCCGGCGGGTGCGCAGCGGGGCGGCGAGGTGGCGCGAGGCGGTCATGTCTGGGTCCGATCGTCAAGGGCGCCAAGGATGTTGATGCCGTTGATACGAAGGTAGAGAAGGGATTTCAACGACTGCTCTCAACGAGGTTAAGCAGGAGTAAGGTCTGCCGCTGCTCCGGGGGCACGGGGCGGACGCGCCTCCTTCAGGCACCTGACGTGCCACGATGGGCCCATGAAGGTGCTGGTGGTCGAGGACGACCCTGCCGTGTCCGAGCCGCTCCTTGCCGGGCTCCAGCGCAATGGCATAGAGACCGAGCACGTCGTCTACGCCAGCCAGGTGGTCATGGCTGCCCAGAACGTCGACGTCGTGCTGCTCGATCTCGGCCTGCCGGACGGTGACGGCATCGACGTGCTCCGGGAGCTCCGCAAGAACTCCGACGTGCCGGTGATCATCGCCACGGCCCGCGGGGACGAGACCGATCGCATCGTCGGCCTCGAGCTCGGTGCTGACGACTACGTCGTGAAGCCGTTCTCGGTGCGCGAGCTGGCGGCACGGGTCCGCGCGGTCGCCCGTCGACGCCGGATCGATACCAGCTCTGGAGAGCGGCCGTCTGGTCGTCGACCGCATGCAGCATCGGGTGCTGGTGGACGGGGAGCCCGTCGAGCTGACGGCGAAGGAGTTCGACCTGCTGGCCGTGCTCGCCGAGGAGCCGGGTCGCGCGGTGCCGCGCCAGGAGCTCTTCTCGCGGGTGTGGGATCCGGTCTGGATCGGCACCGGCAAGACCCTTGACGTCCACGTTGCTTCGCTGCGCAAGAAGCTGGGCGACGCCGAGCTCATCGAGACCGTGCGGGGAGTCGGCTACCGCCTTGCCGTGGACAAGCGCGTGACCCGACGCCTGGTCATCGCCATGGCGGTGCTCGTGGCGGTGGTGGCCGCTGCGCTGGCGATCCCGTTGGCGATCGTCGTGGCGAACGACCAGCGCGCCGCCTTCGTCTCCAACCTCGAGGTCGACACCCTCACGACTGCTGCGACGATGTCCGGCCAGCCGGACGTCGACTGGCAGGAGACCGCTGAGGCGGCGGCCGCGCGCACGGGAGCGCGCGTCGTCGTCGTCGACGCGGACCGCGGACTTCTTGCCGACAGCGACAACTCCTCGCTCGACCGGCTGTTCGATCGGCCGGAGATCAACGATGCGCTCGCCGGATCGCTCACGTCAGACGTGCGGACCTCGGTGACGCTGGGCGAGGATCTCCGCTACGTCGCCGCCCCGGTCATCCAGGACTACAGCGTCGTGGCTGCCGTTCGGCTGTCGCTCCCCGAGTCGATCGTTACCGAAGAGGTGAAGGAGACCCAGCGCTGGCTCATCGTCTTCGTGCTGACCGTGATCCTCGCGGCGGCACTGGTGGCGTGGCTGCTCGCGCGATCCATCTCCTCGCCGCTGCGCCACGTCGCGGAGGTGGCCGAGGACCTGCCCGACGACCTGGCCTTGCGTGCGGACGAGCGGCACGGCCCACCGGAGGTGCGTGCCGTGGCGGTCGCCCTCAACACGACGGCCGAGCGCCTCTCGGGGATCCTCCAGCGGACGCAACGCGTCGCGGCGGACGCCTCCCACCACCTCAGGACCCCGTTGACGGGCGTGCGCCTGCGCCTCGAGGCCATCGAGGACATCTCCGACCAGGAGCACGTCAAGGCGGAGGCGCACGCGGCCACGGCCGAGGTCGATCGGCTCGCCCGGCGGATCGAGCAGGTGCTGGCGCTCGCACGGAGCGACGCCGGCGCGGCGCCGATCACCGCGCAGGACGCATCCATCATCCTGGCCGAGCGGATTGACGCCGCCGGCGCGATGTTCGGCGAGGCGGGTGTGGAGCTGACGTCCAGTCTCGCCCCGGGCGTCCTCGTGACGGCCCCGACGGGCGTCATGGCACGGGTGGTCGACGAGCTTCTCGGGAACGCGCTCCAGTACGCGCGGACGAGGGTCCATGTCGACCTCCGAGCCATGGACCGCACAGCAGTGCTGTCGGTCTCCGACGATGGCCCGGGGCTGCCCGCCGCTGAGCAGGAGACGGTCTTCGACCGGTTCACGCGAGGGTCGGCGTCGGTTCCCGGCGGAAGCGGGCTCGGTTTGGCCCTGGTGCGCGAATCGGTCAGTGGACTCGGCGGAAGCGCTCGTGCGGCCGAGTCACCGTGGGGCGGGCTCACCGTCATGGTGCGCATGCCGATGGCGGACGAGCCGGTGACCCGGCCGCACCACGCGACGACCTGACTACGCCGGAAGGATGCGCCCGATACCGCTGTAGGTCCGGGACCACCATGACCCGGAGATGGGACTGACCCGCACGCCCTTGCCATAGCCGGCTGCGTCGACCATCTTGCCGTTGCCGATGTAGATGCCGACATGGTGAGCGCCGCCGCCGAAGAAGAACACGAGGTCACCGGGCTTGGCGTTCTTGCGCGAGACCTTCGTGACCTTGGCGTACTGCGAGCGTGAGTGGTGCGGGAGCTCCTTGCCGATGGCCTCCTTGTAGACGTAGCGCGTCAGACCCGAGCAGTCGAAGGCGCTCGGGCCGGACGAGCCTGCGGAGTAGCGGTCGCCGACCTGCTTCTTGGCGAGCTGGACGATGCGGGTCCGCACCTGCTGGATCCTGGCGGCCTTCGCCTCGCGGGCGGCGAGCACCCGCTGGCGCAGGGCCGCGGCCTCGCGGCGCGCGGTCGCCTCGGTCGTGGCGGTCAGCAGGGCCGACTTCTCGACGGCAGCGAGGGGAGCGGCGTTGACGACCGGGTCGATGGTCGGGACCGTCGGCTGTGCACTGGCGGTCGAGGGGATCGTGACGACGGCGATGCCTGCCACCAGGGCGGTGATGAGGACGAGGACGAGGGCGGTGAGACGGCCGTAGGTGCGCACGGCAGAGCGCATAGGGGGAACTCCTTCGATTCCTGTCTCCCAGGTGAGCTGACGGGCTCGGGCGTGAAGGTCGCCCTACCGATCGCGTCCCGGCGGTGGCCGCGGCGTCCTCGGATTCGCCCCGTGGCCTCGGCCGCTCGCGCGGGGCGAGGGCCGGGACCGATGGGTCCCCGGTACGGGTGGCGCAGGGCGGATGCCCGGCGGTGCCCCGATTCGACAGGCTGCCGGCGCACGACGGTTGTCATGGCGGTACCGGCAGCCCAATGACGGTAAGCGGGGGCCCCGCGGTCGCGGACCCCGCTCGTCCACAATCCGGACGCTGCTCAGGGGTGCTGTGGGAACCGTCACATTTGGTCCCATCAGTCACACGCGTCACGAGGATTGGGCATTCCGCTGCGGCTCCTGATGCGCGGCGCTAGCGTCCCAAGCACTCTCTGACACCTGCGAAGGGCAGCCCCATGGACGACAGCATTCAGCAGCACAAGTACGTCCTCAGCGAGGACCAGATGCCGACGACCTGGTACAACATCATGGCCGATCTGCCGGTCCCGCCGCCGCCGCCACTGCACCCGGGCCGCATGGACCCGGTGGGCCCGGACGACCTCGCGCCGCTGTTCCCGATGGACCTGATCATGCAGGAGGTCTCGACGGAGCGGTACATCGAGATTCCCGGCGGTGTCCTGGATGTCTACCGCCAGTGGCGGCCTTCGCCGCTGTTCCGGGCCCACCGGCTGGAGAAGGCCCTGGGCACGCCGGCACGGATCTACTACAAGTACGAGGGCGTCTCCCCGGCCGGCTCGCACAAGACGAACACGTCGGTCCCGCAGGCCTACTACAACAAGAAGGAGGGGACCACCAAGCTGACCACCGAGACCGGTGCCGGCCAGTGGGGAACCGCACTCTCCTTCGCCTGCGCGTTGTACGACATCGACTGCGAGGTGTGGCAGGTCGGGGCGTCGTACGACGCCAAGCCCTACCGGCGCCTCATGATCGAGGCCTTCGGCGGGCGGGTGCACCGCTCGCCATCCGACCTCACCGACATCGGTCGCCAGCTGGCAGCCGATCCGAAGAACTGGTCAGGCTCACTCGGCATCGCGATCTCCGAGGCCGTCGAGGTGGCAGCGAAGGACCCGAACACCCGCTACGCCCTGGGCTCGGTGCTCAACCACGTGCTGCTGCACCAGACGATCATCGGCGAGGAGGCGCTGCTGCAGATGGCGATGGCAGGCGACACTCCCACCCACATCATCGGCTGCACGGGTGGCGGCTCGAACTTCGCGGGCCTGTCCTTCCCGTTCATGCGGGAGAAGATGGCCGGGAAGATCAACCCGGAGATCCTCGCCGTGGAACCGGCCTCGTGCCCGTCGTTGACGAAGGGCGTCTATGCCTACGACTTCGGTGACACGGCTGGGATGACCCCCCTGATGAAGATGCACACCCTCGGGCACGACTTCATCCCGGACCCGATCCACGCCGGTGGCCTGCGCTACCACGGCATGGCTCCGTTGATCTCCCACGTCTACGAGCTCGGGCTGCTCGACGCCATCGCCGTCCCGCAGACCGAGTGCTTCGCGGCCGCCGTCCAGTTCGCGCGCACCGAGGGCATCGTGCCGGCACCGGAGCCGACCCATGCGCTCGCCATGGCGGTCCGCAAGGCGCTCGAGGCCAAGGAGACCGGCGAGGAGACCGTCATCCTCACTGCGCTCTGCGGACACGGGCACTTCGACCTCGCGGCCTACGACGCCTACCTGAACGGAGCGATGGTCGACGAGGAGGTCAGCGATGCTCGGTTCGCCGAGGCGCTCGCCACCCTGCCGACGGTGAACGTCTAGGTCCAGCACGCCGAACGGTCACTGCGCGCACGCGCGCAGTGACCGTTCGGGATTCATTCACGGGGGGAGCGGTCAGTAGGGTGAGCGCGTGAGCACCCCGACTCCCCGGGCCGCGCTGGCCAAGGGCCTCGTCTTCGTCGGCGGTGCCACGATGATCGGCAACGGCGCGGCCTTCCTGCTCACCATGGTCGCCGCCCGGGTGCTGACCCCCGACGAGTTCGGCGCCCTCGGTGCGCTGCTGGGCATGCTGGTCATCATCTCCACCATCAGCATCGCCACACAGGCCCTGACCGCGCGCCGGGTCGCGGTGAGCACCGGTCCCGCCCGCGTCGACGTCGAGGGCGAGGCGGTCCGGCTCTCCGTGCTGGTGGGCATCGTCATCGGCTTCAGCGGCCTGCTGATGGCATGGCCGCTCGGCACGATCTTCACCATCCCGCCCCTGGCGGTGGCAGCGGGCATCGCGTCACTGGGCTTCGTCGTGGTCGGCTCGGCAGCCATGGGCATCGCGCAGGGACGCGAGGAGCACGTTCGCCTGTCGTGGGCGTTCCTCGCGAACCAGATCGGCAGGGCCGTCGGCGGCGTCATCGGGGTGCTTGTCCTGCAGAGCGTCGTCGGCGTGGGTGTCGGCATCTTCGTGGGCTGCGCAGTCGGTGCGTTCGGCGCCTACCGCATCGCGTGCCCCGGGTCGTGGGGCACCGTCGTGTCGCGGGGGGTGGCGACGGAGTTCCTGCACATCGTCCACGCGCTCGCGGTCCTCTTCACGCTGACCAACGTCGACGTGCTGCTCGCGCGGCTGTTCCTGGACGGCGCGCAGTCGGGTGAGTACGCCGTCGGCGTCCAGCTTGCCAAGATCGCCTTCTTCCTGCCGAACGCGATCATCATCGTGCTCTTCCCGAAGATGACGGGTGGCCGGTCGAACCGCACGGTCTACCTGGCCACCGGGCTGACCGCCATCGTCGGCCTGTGCATCACCGGTTTCAGCTTCCTGTTCGGGGACTTCGTCATCCGCGTCCTCGGCGGTGCGCAGTACACCGAGCTGGGGTCGGAGGCTTGGCTGTTCGCCCTCGAGGGCTCGGCCTTCGCGCTCGTGCAGGTGCTCCTGTACGCCCGCCTGGCCACGCAGGACCGCAAGGCCGTGATCGCCGTGTGGGTGGCGCTGGTGGCACAGGTCGCGATCATCTCGCTGTGGCGCAACGACAGCATCGTCCAGATCGTCACGACCGTCGTCGCCGTGTCACTCGTCCTGACCGTGGTGGGCCTGATCATGGACCGACGCCAGTCGCCGCAGGTACCGATCCCGATGGAGTCAGCCGAGTAGGTTCGCGCGGGCCCACTCCCCGAGCACTTCGGCACAGTCGTCGACGCTCTGGCGCCAGGACCTCCCGGCACCCTCGCCGGCGTTGTCGCTGACCTGCTTGACGAGTGTCACGGGGACGCCCGCCGCGATGGCGGCCCGGGCGATCGCGTAGCCCTCCATGTCGACGAGATCCGCATGCGCGGCGAGCCGAGCCCGGGTTCGCTCGTCCGACACGAAGACGTCACCGGTCGCCAGCCGGGGCCCCGACTCCGCCAGGTGGACCGGCTCGCCGAAGTGCAGGCCCGACAGGTTGAACAGGGCAGCGTCGTCGAGGTCGTGCTGCACGACGGTCCCGATCACGTGCGTCCCCGTCATCCCCTCGTGCAGGGCCCCTGCGGTGCCGAGGTTCACCACGCGTGTCGGAGAGGTCTCGGCGAGGATGCTGGCCACCGCGATGGCAGCATTCACCTTGCCGGCGCCTGTCACGAGCACGGGGAGCTCGCTCACGTGGAGGTGCGTGGCCTCCTCCTCGAGGGCGACGACGAGCAGGGGCAGGTCGGGTGAGATGGTTCGATGGAGCCGCATGGTGGAACCGTACTGAGGTGCCGGGAGGCGTGCGTGACGGACGAGACGGAGGCAGCTGCTCCGTCGGCGACGCCGGATCCGCCGACTGAGGCGTCCGCCGACGTGCCCCCGGAGCCGGCCGCCCACGAGGTCGCCACCCATGCCGCACCGCCCCGCCGATCGGCATGGAAGCCCACGCTGGCGGTCATCGGGATCGTCGTCGTCGTCGCCGGTGCTGCCGTCGGCGGCGTCCTGTACGGCCGCGCTTCGGCACCCGGCCCGGACATCATCGTGACCGCGGAGCCGGTCGTCGAGGAGTCCGCGGCAGTCGAGCCCATGCCCGTCGGCACGCTCCCCCTGCCGCAGCCGGCACCCGTCGACGGTGCCGGGCAGCCGGACCCGTCCGCCCCCGCCCTCGTGCCGCCGGCGGTGCTGACGGCGGCTCCCGGCCTGTCCGACACGGCGACCGTGGCGAGCGGCTACCGCCTCGTGAACGCGGGCATCAGCGGCGCCCAGGTGGCCGGGGTCCTCGCGGCGGCGCTCGGGGCCACTGGCCAGCCCGTCCAGGAGGACGGCTCGTGGGTGGTCGGTGCGCCGGCGGGACCGTTGCTCACGGTCGCCGACGACCCGCTGTTCACGTGGACCTTCGAGGACGCCGGGGTGCTGGCCTCGCCGGCCACCGGCGAGCAGCTCGACCCAGCCACCGCGATCGGGCTCGCGTCCGCCCTGCTGGGCAGCATCGGTGTCGACGTCGCCTCGGTCGACTGGCAGGTCGACCGCTACTTCGGACGGACGGCAGTGACCGCCTGGCAGCTGGTCAG
>CAVOWW010000029.1:0-195580 GCA_963700255.1 uncultured bacterium
GAGGAGTCGGCCGTCACCGCCCGGGTGGGGGAGCTGCCCTCGAACCACTCGCCGCTCTACGCACCGGCGATCGTGCCCACCCTGGACCTGGGTGTCCGCGCCCTCGTGGCGGCGGCCCGCACCTGGCTCGGGCCGGCGGCCACGTAGGCCGTTGTGAGGTGTCCCCCCTTGGGGAGTAGCCTTGGACGGCTGTACGCAGGGGCGGTCTCCCGGACATAGGGGTTTCCGCACGCTCACGGGCGCCCGACGTCCAGTTCTGCCTACTTCAGGATCCCCTACTCCATGACAACCGCTACCACCACAACCGGCGCACCGCAGGTCGCCATCAATGACATCGGCTCCGCCGAGGACTTCATGGCGGCGATCGACGCCACCATCAAGTACTTCAACGACGGCGACATCGTCGAGGGCACCATCGTCAAGGTCGACCGCGACGAGGTCCTCCTCGACATCGGCTACAAGACCGAGGGCGTCATCCCGTCCCGCGAGCTGAGCATCAAGCACGACGTCGATCCCAGCCAGGTCGTCTCCGTGGGTGACCACGTCGAGGCCCTCGTCCTCACCAAGGAGGACAAGGAAGGCCGGCTGATCCTGTCCAAGAAGCGCGCCCAGTACGAGCGCGCCTGGGGCACGATCGAGCGCATCAAGGAAGAGGACGGCGTCGTCGAGGGCCAGGTCATCGAGGTCGTCAAGGGCGGCCTCATCCTGGACATCGGACTCCGCGGCTTCCTGCCCGCGTCCCTCGTCGAGATGCGTCGCGTCCGCGACCTGCAGCCGTACGTCGGCAAGACCCTCGAGGCCAAGATCATCGAGCTCGACAAGAACCGCAACAACGTGGTCCTGTCGCGCCGTGCCTGGCTGGAGCAGACGCAGAGCGAGGTCCGTCAGACCTTCCTCACGCAGCTGCAGAAGGGCCAGATCCGCAGCGGCGTCGTCTCGTCCATCGTCAACTTCGGCGCCTTCGTCGATCTCGGTGGCGTCGACGGCCTCGTACACGTGTCCGAGCTGTCCTGGAAGCACATCGACCACCCGTCCGAGGTCGTCGAGGTCGGCCAGGAGGTCACGGTCGAGGTGCTCGACGTCGACATGGACCGCGAGCGCGTCTCGCTGTCGCTGAAGGCGACGCAGGAGGATCCGTGGCAGCACTTCGCCCGGACCCACCAGATCGGCCAGGTCGTGCCCGGCAAGGTCACCAAGCTGGTCCCGTTCGGCGCCTTCGTCCGCGTCGAGGAGGGCATCGAGGGCCTGGTGCACATCTCCGAGCTCGCCGAGCGCCACATCGAGCTGCCTGAGCAGATCGTCCAGGTCAACGACGACATCTTCGTCCGGGTCATCGACATCGACCTCGAGCGTCGCCGGATCTCGCTCTCGCTCAAGCAGGCCAACGACTCGGCCGACGGCATCTCCGGCGAGGAGTTCGACCCGTACCTGTACGGCATGGCTCCCGCGTTCAACGAGGCCGGCGACTACATCGGCCCCGACGGCTTCGACCCGGAGACGGGCGAGTGGCGCGAGGGCTCCGAGGGCCAGCGCGCCGAGTGGGAGAAGCAGTACGCCGAGGCCCACGCACGCTGGGAGGCCCATCGCAAGCAGGTCAGCGAGGCCCGCGAGGCCGACCAGGCCGCGGCCCTCGAGTCGGGGGACTCGGTGTCCAACTACTCCTCCGAGACTCCGGAGGCGGAGGGCACCCTGGCGTCCGACGAGGCGCTCCAGGCGCTGCGCGACAAGCTCACCGGCGAGTAGCCGATCAGCACTGCTCGACGAGGAGGCCCGGTCATCGCGACCGGGCCTTTCTCGTGGAGTGCGCAGGCATAGAGTCGGCTCATGATGCGGATCGGGTTGACCGGCGGGATCGGGTCGGGCAAGTCGACGGTCGCGCGGATGCTGGCCGAGCGGGGAGCCGTCCTCGTCGACGCCGATCAGATCGCCCGTGACCTCGTCGAGCCCGGTGGCGCCGCTCTGGCCGAGCTCGTGACGGAGTTCGGGCCGCGCATCCTGCAGGCGGACGGCTCGCTGAGCCGGGGCGAGCTGGCCACGATGGCGTTCAGCGATGCCCGCGCGACGGAGCGGCTCAACGCGATCATGCACCCGCTCATCGGGGCCGAGGCGCAGCGCCGGCTCAATGATGAGCCCGAGGCCGCGGTGGTGGTCTACGACATGCCGCTGCTCGTGGAGACCGGCCAGGAGGACCTGGTCGACCTGGTCGTCGTCGTCGACGTGCCCGAGGCCGTCCAGCTCGATCGGGCGGTGCGACTCCGGGGGCTCGACGAGGCCGACGTCCAGCGGCGGATGAGCGTGCAGGCGTCCCGGGCTGAGCGGCTCGCGCGCGCGGACGTGGTCATCGACAACTCCGGCAGCCTGCCGCAGACCCACGAGCAGGTGGACCAGCTGTGGGACCGGCTCACGGTGTCTGAGGCATCCAATACTGTGGACGGGTGACCCGTCCGGTAACCGATCTGCAGCGCAAGGTCGCGCCGTTCACGGTCAAGGCCCCGTTCGAGCCCTCGGGCGACCAGCCGGAGGCCATCGCCGACCTCGCCAGGCGCATCCGCGCGGGGGAGAAGGACATCGTCCTCCTCGGCGCCACCGGCACCGGCAAGAGCGCCACGACGGCCTGGCTGGTCGAGGAGCTCCAGCGGCCCACGCTCGTGATGGCGCCGAACAAGACGCTGGCGGCCCAGCTCGTGGCCGAGTTCAAAGAACTGCTGCCCGACAACGCGGTCGAGTACTTCGTCTCGTACTACGACTACTACCAGCCTGAGGCGTACATCCCGCAGAGCGACACCTACATCGAGAAGGACTCCTCGATCAACGAGGAGGTCGAGCGCCTGCGCCATTCGGCGACGAACAGCCTGCTGACCCGTCGCGACTGCATCGTGGTGGCCAGCGTCTCGGCGATCTACGGCCTGGGCACGCCCCAGGAGTACGTCGACCGCATGGTGCGCCTGCGGGTGGGCGAGGAGTTCAACCGCGACACGCTCCTGCGCGCCTTCGTCGACATCCAGTACACCCGCAACGACATCGCGTTCACCCGCGGCACCTTCCGGGTGCGTGGCGACACCGTCGAGGTGTTCCCCGTGTACGAGGAGCACCCCGTGCGGATCGAGCTCTTCGGCGACGAGATCGAGCGGCTGATGACGCTGCACCCGCTGACCGGCGAGATCCTCACCGAGGACAAGGAGATGTACGTCTTCCCGGCCACGCACTACGTCGCCGGTCCCGAGCGCATGGAGCGGGCGATCGTCGGCATCGAGGCGGAGCTGGAGCAGCGCCTCGCCGAGCTCGAGCGCCAGGGGAAGCTGCTCGAGGCGCAGCGCCTGCGCATGCGCACGACCTACGACGTCGAGATGATGCGGCAGATCGGCTCGTGTGCCGGCATCGAGAACTACTCGCGGCACATCGACGGCCGTGAGCAGGGCAGCCCGCCCAACTGCCTGCTCGACTACTTCCCCGACGACTTCCTCATCGTCCTCGACGAGTCGCACGTCACCGTGCCGCAGATCGGCGCGATGTACGAGGGAGACATGAGTCGCAAGCGGACCCTCGTCGAGCACGGGTTCCGGCTGCCCAGTGCCATGGACAACCGGCCGCTGCGCTGGGACGAGTTCGTCGAACGCATAGGCCAGACCGTCTACCTGTCCGCCACGCCGGGGCCGTACGAGCTCGGCAAGGCGCAGGGCGATGTGGTCGAGCAGGTCATCCGTCCGACCGGCCTCGTCGACCCTGAGATCGTCCTCAAGCCCACGACCGGGCAGATCGACGACCTGATGGGCGAGATCCGGGAGCGGTCCGAGCGCGGGGAGCGCGTCCTCGTCACCACCCTGACCAAGCGGATGGCCGAGGACCTCACCGACTACCTCCTGGAGCACGGAGTGCGGGTGCAGTACCTGCACTCGGAGGTCGACACCCTCCGTCGCGTCGAGCTCCTGCGCGAGCTGCGCCTGGGCGTCTTCGACGTCCTCGTCGGCATCAACCTCCTTCGCGAGGGCCTCGACCTGCCGGAGGTGTCCCTCGTCGCCATCCTCGATGCCGACAAGGAGGGCTTCCTGCGGTCGGAGACCTCGCTCATCCAGACCATCGGCCGGGCGGCGCGCAACGTGTCCGGCCAGGTGCACATGTACGCCGACAAGGTGACCCCGTCGATGCAGAGGGCCATCGACGAGACGACGCGGCGCCGTGCCAAGCAGGTGGCCTACAACGTCGCTCACGGCGTCGATCCCCAGCCGCTGCGCAAGAGGATCGCCGACATCACCGATCTGCTCGCCCGGGAGGACGCCGACACGCAGGAGCTGCTGGCGCAGGCGCCGACGGGCAAGGGCGGTCGTCCTCGCAAGGGACGCTCCCTGGCCGCGGACGAGCTGCTCCGCCTCATCGAGGACCTCACCGCGCAGATGCACGCGGCCGCGGCCGAGCTCCAGTTCGAGCTCGCCGCACGGCTGCGCGACGAGGTGTCCGACCTGAAGAAGGAGCTCCGCGGCATGCGAGAGGCGGGCACGGCGTGAGGACCGGCACCTGATGGACGTCCCCGGCTGGCTCTGGGCCGCCACGATCATCGCCCTGATCGGGGTGATCACGATCGACCTCATCCTGGTCGACCGGCGGCCTCACCCCTTCGGCCCGAACGAGGCCCTGCGGTGGGTGATCTTCTACGTGTCGATGGCCGGCCTCTTCGCCATCTTCATCTCGCTCTACTTCGGCCTCCAGTACGGCGGGCAGTTCGTCGCCGGCTACCTGATGGAGTACTCCCTCAGCGTCGACAACCTCTTCGTGTTCATGGTGATCATGGGCTCGTTCGCCGTGCCGCCCGCCCTCCAGCACCGCGTCCTGCTGGTCGGGATCGTCATCGCCCTCTTCCTGCGCGGGATCCTCATCGTCATCGGTGCCGAGCTGATCGAGCGGTTCTCGGGCACGTTCTACCTGTTCGGTGCCTTCCTCCTGTTCACGGCGTGGCAGGTGTGGACGGCAGAGGACGAGGAGCCCGATCCGAACGGCAACGGCTTCATGCGCTGGATCGGGTCCCGCGTGCCGACGTCCCCGCACTACGACGGCACGAAGCTGACGACGCGGATCGCCGGTCGGCGGGCCCTGACCCCGATGGCCATGGTCATGCTCGCGATCGGCACCACCGATCTCCTCTTCGCCCTCGACAGCATTCCGGCGGTGTTCGGCATCACCAGCGAGGCCTACCTGGTGTTCGCCGTCAACGCCTTCGCGCTGATGGGGCTGCGCCAGCTCTACTTCCTCCTTCAGGGCCTGCTCGGCCGGCTCCAGCACCTCAACCGGGGGCTGGCGATCATCCTGGCGTTCATCGGTGTGAAGCTCGTGCTCGAGGCGATCCACGAGACGACCAGCATCAACGTGCCGGTGATCCCCGTCTGGTTCTCCCTCGTGTTCATCGTCAGCGTGCTGACTGTGACAGCCCTGACTAGTGTGTATGCGACGCGCAATTCGACCCCGGCCGAGCCGGATCGGACCCCCGACACGACCGAAGGTGATGGCTGACTGTGGACGTGACCCTGGCCCTCTGGGCGGTGACCCTCCTGGGGATCACCGGCCTGATCGTCCTGGACTTCGTGACCGTGAGCCGCAAGCCCCATGAGGTGATGTTCAAGGAGGCGATGCTCTGGTCGATCTTCTACATCGGCATCGCCATCGCCTTCGGCATCGCGATGTGGGTGTGGCAGGGCAGCGACATCGGGACGCAGTACTTCGCCGCCTACCTCGTGGAGAAGTCGCTCAGCGTCGACAATCTCTTCGTCTTCATCATCATCCTCACGCAGTTCGCGGTGCCCATCGAGCTGCACCAGCGGGTGCTGCTGGTCGGCGTGGTGCTGGCCCTCATCATGCGGGCCATCTTCATCGCCATCGGCGCGGCCGCGCTCGCGGCCTTCGCCTTCACCTTCGTGATCTTCGGCGCGATCCTCATCTGGACGGGCATCCAGCTCGCCCGACACCGGAACGAGGACCCCGAGCCGAAGGACAACGTGGTCGTGCGCGTCGTGCGCAAGCGCTACCTCGTCAGCGACGAATACGACGGGACGAAGCTGTTCACGCGCATCGACGGCCGCAAGGCGGTGACGCCCCTGCTGCTGGTGATGGTGGCGATCGGGTCCACGGACCTGCTGTTCGCCCTCGACTCGATCCCGGCGACCTTCGGCGTCACGCAGGAGCCCTACCTCGTGTTCGCGGCCAATGCCTTCGCGCTCCTGGGCCTGCGGGCCCTGTACTTCCTGCTGAAGGGCCTGCTCGACAAGCTGGTCTACCTGTCGACCGGCCTGTCGATCATCCTCATCTTCATCGGCGTCAAGCTCGTCCTGACCTGGGCGCACGAGACGTGGCCCGACACGGTTCCGAAGATCCCCACGAACGTCAGCCTGACCTTCATCATCGGGGTGCTGCTGATCACCGGGGTCGCGTCCTGGCTGAAGGTCCGCAAGGACCCGACCGCCGTGGCTCACGCGGGCAGGATGACGGGTGGCGACCACCACGAGGACGAGGCCGGTCCGACCGGCTGAGGCGTCTAGCGGTGACGCTCGACCTCGACCAGGTCGGCGTCGCACGCGCGAACCCGTAGCTGGGTGACCAGGGTGCCGCCGGCCAGGACCAGCACGGGGAGCAGCCACGACAGAGCCCACGTGAGGCGGACGTCCGTGTCGTCGGTCACCGAGTTGATGAAACCGAAGATCACCCACCCGAGTACGACCCCCCAGATGACCAGGCCGGCGATCCACAGCTGGCGCGTCTTCCGGAGGGAGTCCCGCCGGCGCAGCAGGTCGTTGGCACGGGCGTTCTGCTTGGGCACGTGGCTCCCCTTCATCGATCGACCTGACCCGCACGCTAGCGGCACGTCGGCCGCGACCGGGACAGATGGACGGTCCGCGCCCGGAATGCCCGATTCATCGTCGATTGGTCCCGGACTCTGGGACAGGCGCCACGAACCACTGGGCCGCACCCGTGGTCGATCAGGTCGAGCCTCAGCCTGGAGCCTCGAATCAGAGCAGTCGGATTGCGGAAGCAGTTGTCTGATGTCATGGTGAAAGCCAGACGAGAGGACACCGACGTGAGCGTGCTGACCTGCCCCAAGTGCCATGGAGACATGCGGCAGTACGAGCGGAGCGGCATCCACGTGGACCAGTGCACGGAGTGCCGCGGGATCTTCCTCGACCGCGGCGAGCTTGAGGGCCTGATCGACGCCGAGATGCGGTGGGCTGCCCAGAGTGCCGCGCCTGCTCAGGCGGCGCCGGCACCCGTGCCCGCTGCGCCAGTCCAGCACGGCTACCCACCCCAGCAGCAGTATGGGAAGCCCCCCAAGAAGCGCAAGAGCTTCCTCGAAGACCTCTTCGAGTAGCGAGTTCCGGGCGGTTCCTGCCCGGATCAGGGTGATGGCGGCAGGGACGTCGCCTGTCTTCAGGCAGCAGGCCGGAGGCGCGACCCCGGTCCAGCGCTACTGGTACTGGGGCGACCGGGACAGATGGACGGTCCGCGCCCGGAATGCCCGATTCACCGTCGATCGGTCCCGGTTTCCGGGACAAACGTCACCAGCCGCGGTCGCGCCAGTCGGCCAGCGCCGGGCGCTCGGCGCCGATCGTGGTGTCGAAGCCGTGGCCCGGGTACACCCAGGTCTCGTCGGGAAGCCGGTCGAACAGCTTGTCCACGACCCCCCGGTAGAGGGACTCGAAGTCGGCCGGCTCGGTGGTCTTCCCCAGGCCCCCGGGGAACAGGCAGTCGCCGGTGAGCAGGTGCGGCTGGCCCTCCGGGTCGTCGTAGAGCAGGGCGATGGAGCCGGGGGTGTGGCCGACGAGATGGATGGCCTCGAGGGAGCAGGTGCCCACCTCGATCAGGTCCCCGTCGAGCAGCAGGCGGTCGGTCGGCACCGGGATGCCGGGGGCGTCGAGGGCGTGGGCGGCGGTCGGCGCACCCGTGCGCTCGGCCACCTCGGCGAGCGCCTGCCAGTGGTCCGGATGCCGATGGGTCGTCACGATGAGGGAGATGCCGTCGGGCCCGATGAGGTCCATGATCCGGTCCGGGTCGGCAGCCGCGTCGACGAGCACCTGGGTGCCGGTCTCCTGGCAGCGCAGCAGGTAGCAGTTGTTGTCGTACGGGCCGACCGCGAGCTTGCTGATGAGCAGGTGGCTGAGCTCATGGACGTCTGCCGGTCCACCGACCGTCACCCGGCCGTTATACATTCAGGACTCCGTTCCGAGACGGCTGCACCATCTCATGAGAGAAACTCATTGACGACGAACCATATCCCCTGGAGAGGACCTGCGGTGGGCGAGCGACTGGTCGTGCGCGGTGCCCGCGAGCACAACCTCAAGGACGTGTCCCTGGACCTGCCCCGGGACGCCCTGATCGTGTTCACGGGCCTGTCCGGGTCCGGCAAGTCGAGCCTGGCGTTCGACACCATCTTCGCCGAGGGGCAGCGACGGTACGTGGAGAGCCTGTCCTCCTACGCCCGGCAGTTCCTCGGCCAGATGGACAAGCCCGACGTCGACTTCATCGAGGGACTGTCCCCGGCGGTGTCGATCGACCAGAAGTCCACCTCCCGCAACCCCCGGTCCACCGTCGGCACCATCACCGAGGTGTACGACTACCTCCGCCTGCTGTACGCCCGCATCGGCGTCCCGCACTGCCCGATCTGCGGCGACGTGATCGCCCGCCAGACGCCCCAGCAGATCGTCGACCAGGTGCTCGAGCTGCCGTCCGGGACGAGGTTCCAGGTCCTCGCGCCGGTCGTCCGCGAGCGCAAGGGCGAGTACGCCGACCTCTTCCGCCAGCTGGTCGCCCAGGGCTACTCGAGGGTGCGGGTCGACGGCGTCGTGCTCGGCCTCGACGACGTGCCCGTGCTCAAGAAGCAGGAGAAGCACACGATCGAGGTGGTCGTCGATCGCCTGACCGTCAAGCCGGAGTCGCGTCGACGGCTCACGGACTCGGTGGAGACCGCGCTCGGACTGGCCGGCGGGCTCGTCGTGCTGGAGTTCGTCGACCTCGACGACAAGGACCCGGAGAGGGAGCGGACCTTCAGCGAGCACCTGGCCTGCCATCGCGACGGGCTCTCCTTCGAGGAGCTCGAGCCGAGGTCGTTCTCGTTCAACTCCCCGTTCGGGGCCTGCCCGGTGTGCACCGGGCTCGGCACCCGGCGCGAGGTCGATCCCGAGCTGATCGTCCCCGACGACGAGCTCTCGCTGGCCGAGGGGGCGCTGGCACCGTGGTCCCGCGGGCAGGTGTCCGACTACTTCCGACGCCTGCTCGAGGCGATGTGCGACGAGCTGGACATCAGCATGGACACGCCGTGGCGCACCCTGCCGGCCAAGGCGCGCACGTCGCTGCTGCACGGGCATCCGGCCGAGATCCACGTCCGCTACAAGAACCGCTACGGCCGCCAGCGCTCGTACTACACGTCGTACGAGGGCGTCATCCCCTTCGTCCAGCGCCGGCACGCGGAGTCCGACAGCGACGCGAGTCGCGAGCGCTTCGAGGGCTTCATGCGCGAGGTGCCCTGTGCCGCGTGCGCAGGCTCCCGGCTCAAGCCCATCTCCCTCGCCGTCACTGTCGAGGACCACAGCATCGCCGACATCGCCGCACTGCCGATCGGCGAGGCAGCCGACATGCTGCGGGGCCTGCACCTCTCCGACCGCGACGCCGCCATCGCCTCGCGGGTCCTCAAGGAGGTCAACGAGCGCCTGCAGTTCCTCGTCGACGTGGGCCTGCACTACCTGTCGCTGGACCGGGCGGCTGGGACGCTGGCCGGCGGCGAGGCCCAGCGCATCCGCCTGGCGACCCAGATCGGCTCGGGCCTGGTCGGCGTCCTCTACGTGCTCGACGAGCCCAGCATCGGGCTGCACCAGCGCGACAACCACCGTCTCATCGAGACCCTCATCCGCCTGCGCGACCTGGGCAACACCCTGATCGTCGTGGAGCACGACGAGGACACCATCAAGACCGCCGACTGGGTCGTGGACATCGGGCCGGGAGCGGGGGAGCACGGCGGCCAGGTCGTCGTCAGCGGCACCGTGGCGGACCTGCTGGCCAGCAAGGAGTCGATCACGGGTCAGTACCTCAGCGGTCGCCGCAGGATCGAGGTGCCCGCGATCCGGCGCCCGCAGGACGGCAGGGTCATCACCATCCAGGGAGCGAGCGAGCACAACCTGCGCGACGTGTCCGCCTCGTTCCCGCTCGGCAACTTCGTGGCCGTCACCGGGGTCAGCGGCTCGGGCAAGTCCACGCTGGTCAACGACGTGCTCTACAACGTCCTCGCCCGGGATCTGAACGGCGCACGCACCGTGCCGGGCCGGCACAAGCGCGTCGTCGGCCTCGACGCGGTCGACAAGGTCGTCCACGTCGACCAGAGCCCGATCGGGCGTACCCCGCGCAGCAACCCTGCGACGTACACAGGGGTCTTCGACAACATCCGCAAGCTCTTCGCCGAGACGCCCGAGGCCAAGGTGCGGGGCTACCTGCAGGGTCGGTTCTCGTTCAATGTGAAGGGCGGCCGCTGCGAGTCCTGCTCGGGCGACGGCACCATCAAGATCGAGATGAACTTCCTGCCCGACGTCTACGTGCCGTGCGAGGTGTGCCACGGAGCCCGCTACAACCGCGAGACGCTCGAGGTGCACTACAAGGGCCGCACGATCGCCCAGGTCCTCGACATGCCGATCGAGGAGGCGCTGGACTTCTTCGCCGCGGTGCCGGCCATCGCCAGGCATCTGGCGACCCTCGTGGACGTGGGCCTCGGCTACGTGCGGATGGGCCAGTCGGCGCCGACCCTCAGCGGTGGCGAGGCGCAGCGGGTGAAGCTCGCCGCGGAGCTCCAGAAGAGATCGACCGGGCGGACGATCTACGTCCTCGACGAGCCCACCACGGGCCTGCACTTCGAGGACATCCGCAAGCTGCTCGGCGTCCTGCAGAGCCTGGTCGACAAGGGCAACACCGTGATCGTCATCGAGCACAACCTGGACGTCATCAAGACCGCGGACTGGGTCATCGACATGGGGCCCGAGGGCGGATCCGGCGGCGGACGGGTGATCGCCACCGGGACGCCGGAGGACGTGGCCCTGATCGCGGAGAGCCACACGGGCATGTTCCTCGCCCCGCTGCTGGGCGCCGCCGCACCCGCTGCCCCGCGGCGAACCCGCACGAAGGCCGTTGCTGCCCCCGCAGCCGCGAAACGGCGCGTTAAGTCTTCGTAAAGAGCGGGCACGTCGATTGTCGCTCCGGGGCTTCGTGTCCTAGCGTGGCGTTGAAGGTTCAACTTTCCTCGACCGCAGGGAGACCACGATGGAGATCGAGCGACGCACAGTGCTGCAGGCAGGCGGCATCCTCGCCGTGGGCGGTCTCGTGGCGGCCTGCTCCTCGGGCAGCGGTGACGCGGCGGTGGCCAGCGAGACTGCGGCCGGCTCGGCACCTGCCGGCTCGGCCCCTGCCGCCTCGGCACCGGCGTCGACGTCCTCCGGCGGCGCGGGGGTGGCCCAGGTGTCCGACATCCCGGTCGGCGGCGGCCTCATCATCGCGGAGCCGGCCGTGGTCATCACCCAGCCGGCCGAGGGCGAGGTGAAGGCCTTCACCGCCATCTGCACCCATCAGGGCTGCCTGGTGTCCGAGGTCGTCGACAACGAGATCATCTGCCCCTGCCATGGGTCGCGGTTCTCCGCGATGGACGGCTCAGTCACCTCCGGTCCGGCAACGACCGGGCTGACCGCGGCCGGGGTGGTCGTCGAGGGCGGCAGCATCGTCCTGAGCTGACGGGTGCAGCCTGTCGGACCCGACTTCCTAGGCTGGGGTCATGGCTGACCCGGCGAGCTACCGTCCCGCGGTCGGGGAGATCCCGACGGACCCGGGCGTCTACCGGTTCCGTGATGAGCACGGCCGGGTGGTCTACGTCGGGAAGGCCCGCAGCCTCCGGTCGCGCCTGAACTCGTACTTCGCGGACCTGTCGGGCCTGCATCCGCGGACGCGGTCGATGGTGACCACCGCCGCCTCCGTGGACTGGGTCGTCGTCGGCACCGAGGTGGAGGCGCTCGCGCTCGAGTACTCGTGGATCAAGCAGTACGACCCGAGATTCAACGTGAAGTACCGCGACGACAAGAGCTACCCCTACCTGGCCATCACGGTGGGGGAGACGTTCCCGCGGGCGGCCGTGGTCCGCGAGGCTAAGCGCAAGGGCACCCGCTACTTCGGTCCCTACGCCCACGCCTGGGCGATCCGCGACACCCTCGACCAGCTGGTCCGGGTCTTCCCGATCCGCACCTGCCGTGACGGGGTCTTCCGGCGGGCCGCCCAGGTGGGCCGCCCCTGCCTGCTGGGGTACATCGACAAGTGCAGCGCCCCGTGCGTCGGGCGCATCGAGGCCGATGACTACCGGGCGCTGGTCGAGGACCTGTGCTCGTTCCTCGCGGGCCAGTCCGAGACCTACGTGCGGTCGGTCGAGAGGCAGATGCGCGAGGCGTCAGAGCGACTGGAGTACGAGGATGCCGCCCGGTACCGCGACCGGCTCGGCGCCCTGACCAGGGCCTTGGAGAAGAACGCGGTGGTGTTCGACGACAGCACCGATGCGGACCTCATCGGCATCGCCGAGGACGACCTGCAGATGGGGGTCCAGGTCTTCCACGTGCGCGCGGGGCGGATCCGGGGCGAGCGCGGGCTTCGTGGTCGAGAAGGCCGAGGACCTCAGCACCTCGGGATACCTCGAGCGGGTGCTCCAGCGGCTCTACGCGGAGACCGACGTCACCGCGCCCCCCAAGGAGGTGCTGCTGTCCTCGCCGCTCGACGACGCCCGGCCGTGGAGCGACTGGCTGAGCGGGATGCGAGGCGCCAAGGTCGACGTCCGCACTCCGCGGCGCGGCGACAAGCGCGCCCTGATGGCGACGGCCGTCACCAACGCCGAGAACACGCTGCGCCTCCACACGGCTCGTCGATCCGGCGACCTCACGACCCGCAGTCAGGCCCTGCGAGAGCTGCAGGATGCGCTCGCGCTGCCCGAGCCGCCGCTGAGGATCGAGTGCATCGACATCTCGACGCTGCAGGGCCAGGACACGGTCGCCTCGCTCGTGGTGTTCGAGGACGGCCTCCCGCGCAAGCGCGACTACCGCTCCTTCATCATCCGGACCGAGGGCGCGGACGACACAGCCGCCGTGGCCGAGGTGGTCACCCGCAGGTTCCAGTCCCGTGAGCCTGCCCAGGAGGACGACGGTCGTCGCTTCGCCTACCCGCCGGCACTGCTGGTCATCGACGGCGGCGCGCCCCAGGTGCGCGCCGCGCAGGATGCGCTGATGTCGGTGGGGATGGGCGACCTGCCCGTCATCGGGCTCGCCAAGCGGCTCGAGGAGGTCTGGCTGCCGGACGACGCCGACCCCGTGATCCTGCCGCGCACGAGCGAGGCGCTGTACCTGCTGCAGCGGGTGCGCGACGAGGCGCACCGCACGGCCATCGCCCTCCACCGCAAGCGCCGAGGCAAGCGGGCGACCGCGAGCACGCTCGACGCCGTCCCCGGGCTGGGGCCGGCGAAGTCGAAGGCGCTGCTGCGGCACTTCGGCTCGGTCCGAGCGGTGCGTGCCGCGACCGTGGCGGAGCTCGCCGAGGCGCCGGGGATCGGCCCGGCCCTCGCGAGGTCGATCCGTGCGACGCTCGACACGGGCAGCGACGCCACCGTCGACGCTGATGCCACGGGCGCGCCCGATCGGCCATGATGAGCACGACGAAGGGCGGAGAGTCAGCTATGGACGACGCACGCGAGGCGCAGCACGGCCTTCGGCTGGCCCTCGTCACCGGGATGTCGGGAGCCGGACGATCGACGGCCGCACGGGCGCTGGAGGACCTCGGCTGGTTCGTGATCGACAACATGCCGCCCTCGCTGCTCCAGTCGGCCATCGACCTGGCCCGGCGCACGCCAGACGTGGACCGGGTCGGCGTGGTCCTCGATGCGCGCGGCGGGTCCTTCTTCCAGCAGGTGTCCGAGGTCATCGAGGGCCTGCCGCAGGAGGGGGTGGACCTGCGCACGGTGTTCCTCGAGGCGTCTGACGAGGCCCTCGTCCGGCGCTTCGAGAGCTCGCGACGCCCGCACCCCCTGCAGCACGGCATGCGCATCCTCGACGGCCTGCAGGCGGAGCGGGCCCTGCTTGGCGACCTGCGGGCCAACGCCGACCTCGTCATCGACACCACATCGATCAACGTCCACGAGCTGCGGCGGCGGATCGAGGATGCGTTCGCCGAGAGCGAGCCCGTCCAGCTCACGTGCACGGTGCTGTCGTTCGGGTTCAAGTACGGGATCCCGGTCGATGCCGACATGGTCGCCGACGCGCGCTTCCTGCCGAACCCCTACTGGGACGAGCAGCTCCGCCCGCTCACGGGCCAGGACCCGCGGGTGGCCGCGGACGTCCTGGGGCGACCGGGTGCGCAGGAGTTCATCGACACCTACAAGAACCTCGTGCGCATCGTCTCCGACGGCTACCTGCGCGAGGGCAAGCGCTACGTCACCGTCGCCGTCGGCTGCACGGGGGGCAAGCACCGCAGCGTCGCCATCGCCGAGGCGCTGACCGCACGCCTCGCGGCGGACGGCCTCGCCGCCTCCTGCATCCATCGCGACCTGGGGCGCGAATGAGCCGTCCGCGGCTCCCTGCATCGGGCCTCGGCTCCGCGTCGCACCGACGGGTCGTCGCACTCGGTGGAGGGCACGGGCTGGCCTCCTCGCTGCAGGCCCTGCGGAGAGTGACGGACTCGCTCACGGCGGTCGTCGGCGTCGCCGACGACGGAGGGTCGAGCGGCCGCCTGCGCACGGAGTTCGGCATCCTGCCGCCCGGCGACCTGCGGATGGCGCTGGCGGCGCTGTGCGGCGACGACGCGTGGGGCCGCACCTGGGAGAAGGTCATCCAGCACCGGTTCGGCGGCGAGGGGGAGCTGGCCGGGCACTCGGTCGGCAACCTGCTCATCACGGCGCTCTGGGAGCAGTCGGGGGACGCCGTGACCGGGCTCGACTGGGTGGCCGCCCTGCTCGAGGCCAACGGCCGGGTGCTGCCCTGCAGCGAGGTGCCCCTGACCATCGTCGCCGAGGTCCTGGGACACGATCCGGATCGACCGGATCAGGTGAGCGTGGTCCGCGGGCAGGTCGAGGTCGCCACGACCCCCGGCGACGTCCTGCACATCAGCCTCGACCCGCCCGAGCCGCCCGCCTGCCCGGAGGCCGTCGCGGCGATCCGGGAGGCCGACGCGATCGTGCTCGGTCCCGGGTCCTGGTACACGTCCGTCATCCCGCACCTCGTCATCCCCGAGCTGGCCCGCGCCATCACCGACAGCCCAGCCCGCCGTATCGTCGTGCTGAACCTCAATCCGCAGGTCGGGGAGACGACGGGGTTCGCTGCCCATACCTACCTCGACGTGCTCTACAACTACCTTCCCGACCTGCGCATCGACACCGTCATCGCCGACCGTCAGCACGTCGAGGACCTTGCGGCGCTGCGGACCTCGGCAGCGGACCTCGGCGCCGAGGTCTTCCTGATGGACGTCGCGAGAAGTGGTGAGGGCAACGCCGGAATGCACGACCCTCAGCGGCTGGCCGTGGCATTCGATACGGTGCTGGCCTAGGAGGCCGGGAGTCACGCGGCCGTGGCGGGAACGGAGCAGGTGCGCCCAATGGCGATGACGGCCGCGGTGAAGGACGAGCTCAGCCGCGTCGAGGTCACGAAGTCGTGCTGCCGCAAGGCCGAGGTATCCACCATCCTGCGCTTCGCGGGCGGGCTGCACATCGTCGCCGGCCACATCGTCATCGAGGCCGACCTCGACACGGGCGCCACCGCGCGACGCCTGCGCAAGGACATCTTCGACGTGTACGGCCACGAGAGCGACGTCGCGATGGTGCAGTCGGGCGGCCTGCGGAAGGGCACGCGGTACCTGGTGAGGGTCGTGGACGGGGGCGAGGCGCTCGCGCGCCAGACCGGCATCGTCGACGGCAGCGGCCGTCCGGTCCGGGGGCTGCCGCCGGCGATCGTGTCCGGTGGCCTGTGCGACTGCGAGTCGGCGTGGCGTGGCGCCTTCCTCGCGCACGGCTCCCTCACCGAGCCCGGGCGCTCGTCCTCCCTGGAGATCACGTGTCCCGGTCCGGAGGCGGCGCTGGCGCTCGTCGGGGCTGCGCGCCGACTGGGCATCGCAGCGAAGTCCCGTGAGGTGCGCGGCGTCGATCGCGTGGTCATCCGTGACGGGGACGCCATCAGCGCCATGCTGACCCGCCTGGGTGCCCACGAGTCGGTGATGGCCTGGGAGGAGCGGCGCATGCGCCGCGAGGTGCGGGCCACCGCCAACCGCCTGGCGAACTTCGACGATGCCAACCTGCGGAGGTCGGCTCGTGCAGCGGTGGCGGCTGGCGCGCGCGTGCAGCGGGCCATGGAGATCCTCGGCGACGAGGTTCCCGATCACCTCGTGGTGGCCGGCCGGCTGCGCCTGGAGCACCAGCAGGCGAGTCTGGAGGAGCTGGGGGCACTGGCCGACCCGCCCATGACCAAGGACGCCATCGCCGGCCGGATCCGCCGGCTGCTCGCCCTCGCGGACAAGCGCGCCGCCGAGCTGGGAGTGCCGAGCACCGAGGCAGCCCTCGGTCCGGACCTGCTCCTGCCGTAGCGGCCGCCGGGCGTTCGTCGGACGCCCATCTGTCGGCCGTCATAGGGTCGCGCTCCGGTAACCATTCGGTAACGAGTTCTCGCTAGGATGGAAGCGCTTGCGGGAACGCCGCAGCCGCCCACGAGGCATCGAAACGTCAGCGAGGAGCAATCAGTGACTATCAAGGTCGGCATCAACGGCTTCGGCCGAATCGGTCGTAACTTCTACCGGGCCGTCGTGTCCAGCGGCGCCGATGTGGAGATCGTCGGCATCAACGACCTGACCGACACCAAGACCCTCGCGCACCTGCTGAAGTACGACAGCATCCTCGGCCGCCTCGGCAAGGACGTCGTCGCCGGTGAGGGCGAGATCGTCATCGACGGCACGGCGATCCCGGTGTTCGCCGAGCGCGACCCCGCCGCCCTGCCGTGGGCCAAGGTCGGTGCCGACATCGTCATCGAGTCGACCGGCTTCTTCACCGACGCCGCGGGCGCGAGCAAGCACATCGCCGCGGGCGCCAAGAAGGTCATCATCTCCGCGCCGGCCAAGGGCGAGGACATCACGATCGTCATGGGCGTCAACGACCAGGACTACGACCCGGCGACGCACAACGTCATCTCGAACGCCTCGTGCACGACGAACTGCCTCGCGCCGATGGCCAAGGTCATCGACGACATGTTCGGCATCGAGCGTGGCCTCATGACCACGATCCACGCCTACACGAACGACCAGAACGTTCTCGACTACCCGCACAAGGACCTGCGTCGCGCTCGTGCCGCGGCCCTCAACATGATCCCCACGACGACGGGTGCGGCCAAGGCCATCGCCCTGGTCATGCCGCAGCTCAAGGGCAAGCTCGACGGCTACGCCATGCGCGTGCCCGTGCCCACCGGCTCGGCGACGGACCTCACGGTCGAGCTGAAGAAGCCGGCCACCAAGGAAGAGATCAACGCAGCCATCAAGGCCGCGGCTGACGGCCCGCTCAAGGGGATCCTGCAGTACACCGAGGACCCGATCGTGTCGACCGACATCGTCACGGACCCGTCGTCCTGCATCTTCGACTCGGGCCTGACCTACGTCAACGGCAACATGGCCAAGGTCGTCGGCTGGTACGACAACGAGTGGGGCTACAGCAACCGCCTCGTCGACCTCGTCGGCCTCGTCGGCTCGAAGCTCTGAGGCTCGAATGAAGTCACTCGACGACCTCGAGGTCGCCGGGCGGACCGTGTTGGTCAGGGCGGACTTCAACGTCCCCCTGGCCGACGGTCCCGACGGCCCTGACGACACCAAGGTGATCACGGACGACGGTCGGATCCGGGCCGCGCTGCCGACCCTGCAGTACCTGCGCGACAAGGGTGCCAAGGTCGTCGTGGCGGCTCACCTGGGCCGGGCGAAGGGCGTCCGCAGCGAGGGCCTCAGCCTGCAGCCCGTCGCCGACCGGCTCAGCGAGCTGCTGGACGCGGACGTGGAGGTCGCCGACGACATCACCGGGCCGCACGCCCGGGCGATGGTGGCGGCACTCGAGCCGGGCGACGTCGTCCTGCTCGAGAACATCCGCTTCGACGCCCGTGAGACCAGCAAGGTCGTGGAGGAGCGTCAGGCGCTCGCCACCGAGCTCGCGGCGCTCGCGGACGTCTACGTGTCCGACGGCTTCGGTGTCGTCCACCGCAACCAGGCATCGGTCACGGACGTGGCCCGACTCCTGCCCAACGCGGCCGGTCGTCTCGTGCACAAGGAGGCGACGGTCTTCGGCACGATCATGGCCGACCCCGCGCGGCCCTTCGTGGTCATCCTCGGCGGCTCCAAGGTCAGCGACAAGCTGGGCGTCATCGGCAGCCTCATCACCCGGGTGGACCGCCTCCTCATCGGGGGCGGCATGGCCTACACGTTCCTGGCTGCTCAGGGCCATGGTGTGGGCACCTCCCTGCTGGAGGCCGACCAGATCGACGCCGTGCGCGGCTTCATCACGCAGGCGCAGGAACGGGGCGTCGAGCTGCTGCTGCCTGTCGACTTCGTGATCGCGGACGCCTTCGCGGCCGACGCGACGACGCAGGTCGTGGACGCGGACGCGATCCCGGACGGCTGGATGGGCCTGGACATCGGTCCACGCACCCGCGAGCTGTTCTCATCACGGATCGCGGATGCCGGCACCGTCGTCTGGAACGGTCCGATGGGCGTGTTCGAGATGGAGCCGTTCGCGGCGGGCACGCTCGCGGTCGCCCGGGCCATGGCCGACTCGTCGGCCCTGACCGTCATCGGTGGTGGCGACTCCGCCGCCGCCGTGCGCATCCTCGACGTCGACGAGGAGAAGTTCAGTCATATCAGCACCGGGGGCGGTGCGAGCCTGGAGTTCCTGGAGGGCAAGACGCTTCCCGGCATCGCAGTCCTGGAGGAGAACGCCTGATGGCAACCACCCGCAAGCCGCTCATGGCCGGCAACTGGAAGATGAACCTCAACCACCTCGAGGCCATCGCACTGGTGCAGAAGCTGGCCTTCGCCCTCAACGAGGACGACTACGCGGCCGTCGACGTCGCCGTGCTGCCGCCGTTCACCGACATCCGCTCCGTGCAGACGCTCGTCGACGGCGACAAGTACGACATCCAGTACGGCGCGCAGGACCTCTCCGTGCAGGACTCCGGTGCCTACACCGGCCAGATCAGCGGGGCGATGCTCAAGAAGCTCGGCTGCACGTACGTGACCGTCGGCCACAGCGAGCGGCGTGAGTACAACGGCGAGACCGACGAGGTCGTCAACGCCAAGGCCAAGGCGGCGCTGCGTCACGAGCTCGTCCCGATCGTCTGCATGGGCGAGGCGCTGCCGATCCGACAGGCTGGCGATCAGGTGTCCTACGTGCTCGCGCAGCTGGACGCCGATCTCGACGGCCTGACGGCCGAGCAGGTCGCCGGACTGGTCATCGCTTACGAGCCGGTGTGGGCGATCGGCACCGGCGAGGTCGCCACCCCCGAGGACGCGCAGGAGGTCTGCGGAGCGATCCGGGCACGGGTGGCGGAATCGTTCGGTGCACCCGTCGCCGAGGCCGTTCGCATCCTCTACGGAGGGTCCGTCAAGTCGTCGAACGTGGCGGCCATCATGGGCAAGCCGGACGTCGACGGAGCCCTCATCGGCGGGGCGAGCCTGGACCCCGACGAGTTCGTCGGTATCGTCCGGTTCCGGATGCACCCGCCCGAGTTGGTCTCCTGATCGGGGCGCCGTCTATCCTCTAGTCGTCCGCTCCTGCGGGCGGTCAACGACTGGGAGTCCGAAATGATCACAGCGCTCACCATTGCGCTGGCCGTTGTCCTCGTCATCACGAGCGTCCTGCTGGTGGTGCTGATCCTGCTGCACCGCGGCAAGGGCGGTGGCCTGTCCGACCTCTTCGGCGGCGGCGTGAGCTCGTCCATCGGCGGCTCCTCCGTTGCCGAGAAGAATCTCGATCGACTCACCGTGGGGCTCGGCCTGGTCTGGGCGGCGTGCATCATCGCCGTCGGCCTGCTGGTCAGCACCTCGGCCTGACGGAAGGTCATCCATGGCTGGTGGAAGTGCGATTCGTGGCAGCCGCGTAGGCGCAGGCCCGATGGGCGAGGCGGAGCGCGGCGAGGCTGCCCCACGCATGTGGGTGTCCTTCTGGTGCTCGCGGGGCCATGAGTCGAGGCCGAGCTTCGCAGCGGACGCGGCCGTTCCGGAGGAGTGGGACTGCCCCCGCTGCGGGCTGCCGGCGGGCCCCGACAAGGAGAACCCTCCCGCGCCGCCGAAGATCGAGCCGTACAAGACCCACCTTGCCTACGTGAAGGAGCGTCGTTCCGACAAGGACGGCGCGGCCATCCTCGACGAGGCGCTGGCGAAGCTGCGCGGCGCCTGACAGCACCCCCAAGCATCGCGAACGGTCACTGCGCGCGTGCGCGCAGTGACCGTTCGCGTTAGGCGCCGGGGCGGGCCAGCCCCTTCGGCAGCTTGGCCGCCGCCGCCTCGTCGAGCAGGAACAGGGTGCGGTCGCGACCGCGTGCGCCGGCGGCCGGAACCTGGAACGGACCGGCCCCCTCGGCGAGTGCCAGGTGCACGGCACCGGCCTTGGCCGACCCGCTCGCCAGGATCCAGACCTCGCGGGCGGCGTTGATCGTCGCGAGGGTGAGGGTCACGCGCACGGGGGGCGGCTTGGGCGCGCCCCGCACCGCCACGCAGGGGCGGTCGTCGTGCAGGGCCGGCTGGCCCGGGAACAGCGAGGCGACATGGGCGTCGGGCCCGATCCCGAGCAGCACGACGTCCATGGCCGGCGTGGGGCCGTGGTCCTCCGGCCGGGCGGCGGACGCAAGGGTGTGCGCGTAGGCCTCTGCCGCGGCGTCGACGTCCGAGTGGGATCCCCACGGACCTGGAATCGGGTGCACGCGATCCGCGCGGACGGGGACGTGAGCGAGCAGGGCGGCCCGTGCGCTGGTCTCGTTCCGTTCGGCATAGCCCTCCGGCAGGTACCGCTCGTCGCCCCACCAGATCTCCACGTGCGGCCAGTCAACCGAGTCGCGAGCCGGGCTGGCGGCGATGGCAGCCAGGACGGCGGTGCCGATGCCGCCCCCGGTCAGGCACAGGTGGGCACGTCCCGCATCGGCCAGCCGTTCCACCAGGCGGGTGATGAGCCGCCCCGCCACCGCGTCCGCCAGCGCCACCGCATCGGGGTGCCGAAGGACGTCGACGGTGCTCACGGGGCACCCACCCGCGCCAGTACCTCGCCGTAGACCTCGTCGGGGTCGAGGCGCCTCAGCTCCTCCGCCAGCAGCTCGGCGAGCTCCCGGCGGGGGAGCGCCACGCGAGAGTCGGGCGCGCCCGGTCGCGCGAGGACCGCCGTGACCCCGTCCGTGCGGCTGACGTGGATGTCCCCCTCGGACGTGGTGAGCCGCACCTCGGTGATGCCGGGGCCCTCGGACGTGACCTGCTCCACGGGCACGTGGAGGCTGTGCCGCAGCCAGGTGGCCAGCAGGACCGCGCTCGGGTTGGCCTCCTCGGCGCTGACCACGGCTGCGGAGACCGCGGGCGTCGGCTGGTCGAACACGGCAGCCAGAACCGCTCGCCACGGCGTGAGCCTCGTCCAGGACAGGTCGGTGTCGCCCGGCCGATAGCCGTCCCGGCGGACGGCCAGCTCGCGCCCCACATCCTCCGCGGTGGCCGCGTCGGTGATGCGCCGCTGCGCGTGCCGCCCGATCCGGTCCTCCTCAGGGATGGCGGGACCGCCCTCGGGCCAGTAGGCGACGACCGGGGTGTCGGTGAGCAGCAGCGGGATGGCCACGGAGTTCGCATGGTCGGCCAGCTGCCCACGCAGCCGGAGCACCGCGACCTCGCCGGGACCGTCGTCGCCGCCGACGGAGATCTCCGCGTCGAGGCGTGGCTCGTGCCGGCTCGGTCGCGGGATGATCGTCACGATGCGCATCGGGTGCTGGCGCGCGGCGGCCACGGCGGCCGCCGTGGCATCGGCCTGGAACTCCTCGTCGGTGAGGATGAGCAGGGACAGGACCATCCCCGTCGCTGCCGAGCCCATGCGGTGCCGCTCGGCCGCGATGGCCGCCGCTACCGCTCCACCGCTGGTGTCCTCTAGCCGGATCATCATCGTCTCCTGTCGCCGGGTCGGCACACGGTCATGGTCGCCTCCACTGCCGACCGTCGCGGGCCACCATCTCGTAGGACGAGTGCGGACCCCAGCCGCCCGAGACGTACTGCTCGGGCTTGCCCTCGGCTGCCCAGTGGTCGAGCACGGGATCGAGGATCTCCCAGCCGAGCTCCACCTCCTCGTGCCGCGGGAACAGCGGCGGGTCGCCGAGCAGGACATCGAGGATGAGCCGTTCGTACGCCTCGGGGCTCGAGTCGACGAAGGACTCCCCGTACTGGAAGTCCATCGTCACGTCGCGGACCTGGACAGAGGTGGTGTTCGGCACCTTCGAGCCGAAGCGGACGGTGATGCCCTCGTCCGGCTGGATGCGGAACACGAAGGCGTTGTTGCTGAGCTCCTGCACCGCGGTCTTGGCGAACGGCAGGTGCGGCGCGCGCTTGAAGACGACGGCGACCTCGGTCACCCGCCGGCCGAGCCGCTTGCCCGTCCGCAGGTAGAAGGGCACCCCGGCCCAGCGACGGTTGTCGACGTCGACGCGGATCGCGGCGTACGTCTCAGTCGCGCTCTCGGGGTTGATGCCCTCCTCCTCCAGGTAGCCGAGGACGGGGATGCCGCCCTGCCACCCGTTGGCGTACTGGCCGCGGCTCGTGTGCTTGCCGAGCTCGCGCGGCAGGTTCACGGCCCGCAGCACCTTCTCCTTCTCGATGCGCACGTCGTCGGGGGCGAAGGACAGCGGCTCCTCCATCGCGGTGAGGGCGAGGAGCTGCAGCAGGTGGTTCTGGATCACGTCGCGAGCCGCGCCGATGCCGTCGTAGTACCCCGCCCGGCCCCCGATGCCGATGTCCTCGGCCATGGTGATCTGGACGTTGTCGACGTAGTTGCTGTTCCAGAGCGGCTCGAACATCGTGTTGGCGAAGCGGACCGCGAGGATGTTCTGGACGGTCTCCTTGCCCAGGTAGTGGTCGATGCGGAACACCGACCCCGAGGAGAAGACCTCGCCGACGATGCGGTTGAGCTCCTGTGCGCTGGCAAGGTCATGGCCGAAGGGCTTCTCGATCACCACGCGTCGCCAGGCATGGGGCAGGTCCTCGGCCAGGCCCGAGGTCCTGAGGTGCTCGAGCACCACCGGGAACAGCCCGGGTGGGATCGACAGGTAGAAGGCGTGGTTGCCCCCGGTGCCACGGGACTGGTCGAGCTCAGCCACCACGGCCTTGAGGCGCTGGTAGGCCTCCGGGTCGCCGAGGTCGCCGGCCACGAAGCGGATGCCCTCGGACAGCTGCTTCCAGACCTCCTCGCGGAAGGGCGTGCGCGCGTGCTCGCGGACCGAGTCATGGACGATCTGGGCGAAGTCCTGGTCGGCCCAGTCCCGGCGGGCGAAGCCGACCAGGCTGAAGCCCGGCGGCAGCAGGCCGCGGTTCGCGAGGTCGTAGATCGCCGGCATGACCTTCTTGCGGGACAGGTCGCCGGTCACGCCGAACAGGACGATGCCGCAGGGTCCGGCGACGCGGGGGAGCCGCTGGTCGAGCGGGTTGCGCAGGGGGTTGGTCGGTGCGGGCTGGTGACGCTGGGGGCTCATGAGCGGCTCTCCGATGCGGCGGTGGCGACGGTCGAGCGCAGCTGCTCCCAGGAGTCGATGAACTTCGCGACGCCCTCCCGTTCGAGCAGGGCGCAGACCTCGGCCTCCTCGATGCCCAGCCGGGCGAGGTCGGACCACACCTGCGCGGCGGCCGGTGCGGTACCGGTCACCGAGTCTGCCGGGATCGTCCCGTCAGCGGCGACGGCCAGCATGGTGGGCTCGGGCATCGTGTTGACGCAGCCCCGGACGACCAGGTCGACGACGTACCTCGTCGGGTCGTAGGCGGGATCCTTCACTCCCGTGGACGCCCACAGCGGGCGCTGCGGGTGGGCGCCCGCAGTCGCCAGCGCGGCCCAGCGACCGGTGGCGAGGCTGTCGACGTGGGCGGCCCACGCCAGGCGAGCGTTGGCGATCGCCGCCGTGCCCAGCAGGCCGATCGCCTCGTCGGAGGCGATCGCCCGCAGTCGCGCATCGATCTCGGTGTCGATGCGGCTGACGAAGAAGCTGGCGACCGACCGGATGCCGGCGAGGTCGTGACCCTGGGCCGCGGCCAGCTCGAGTCCGGCGACGTAGGCCTCGACGACCTCGCGGTAGCGCTCGACCGAGAAGATCAGCGTGACGTTGACGCTGATGCCCGCGCCGATCGTCGCGGTGATGGCGGGCAGGCCCTCGAGGGTGGCGGGGATCTTGATCAGCGCGTTGGGGCGGTCGACGATCGCCCAGAGCTCCGCTGCCTGCGTGATGGTGGCGGCGGTCTCGTGGGCGAGCCGGGGATCCACCTCGATCGAGACCCGCCCGTCCTCCCCGTCGCTGTCACGCCACAGGTCGGCGAGGACGTCGCATGCCGCACGGACGTCATCGGTGGTCAGCGCCCGGATGATGCCGTCGACGTCGGTGCCCGAGACGGCCAGTGCCCGCAGCTGGTCGGCGTAGGCAGCGGCACCCGTCGAGATCGCCTTGTCGAAGATGGACGGGTTGGTGGTGACGCCCCTCACGCAGAGGGTCTGCGCCATCTCGGCGAGCTGGCCGGATGCGATGCGGTGGCGATCGAGGTCGTCGAGCCAGACGGACACTCCGGCATCGGTGAGGGCCTGGAGTCGCGGATTGGCGCCGGGCATGGGCTGCACTCTCCTGTCGTGGGTGGTGCGTCAGCCGCGCGCGGCATCCGCGATGCTGTCGCGGGCGGCGCCCACGATGTTCTCGGTCGTGATCCCGAACTGGTGGAACAGCACCGAGTAGTCGGCGCTGGCACCGAAGTGGTCGAGGCCGATGACACGGCCCGAGTCGCCGACGTAGCGCCACCAGCCGAGGGTCGCCCCCGCCTCGACGGCCACCCTGGCGCGGACGGAGGGCAGGAGGACGCTGTCGCGGTACGCGGGCTCCTGCGCATCGAACCACTCCAGGCACGGCATGGAGATGACCCGGGCGCCGATCCCATCGGCCTCGAGCGCGTCCGCCGCGGCCAGCGCGAGCTGGACCTCCGAGCCCGTGGCCAGCAGCAGGACCTGCGGGGCGTCGGAGTCCGAGACCACGTATGCGCCGCGGGCCACGCCGTTGCGCACCGTGTCCAGGTCGGTGGCCAGGACCGGCAGGTTCTGGCGGGTGAGGACGATCCCGGCGGGCGTGCGGCTGTGCAGGATCCCGCGCCAGGCGGCGGACGTCTCGTTGGCGTCCGCGGGCCGCACGATCGAGAGGCCGGGGATGGCGCGGAGGGCCCAGAGGTGCTCGACCGGCTGGTGGGTCGGGCCGTCCTCACCGAGCCCGATGGAGTCGTGCGTCCAGACGTAGGTCACCGGCGTCTGCATCAGCGCCGAGAGTCGCACGGCCCCGCGCATGTAGTCCGAGAAGACGAGGAAGGTCCCGCCGAACGGACGGGTCAGGCCGCTGAGCGCGATGCCGTTGAGGATCGCGCCCATGGCGTGCTCGCGGATGCCGAAGTGCAGCACGCGGCCATAGGGGGAGGAGTCGGGCGCTCCGCTGCCGACAGGCAGGAAGCTCGGTGCGGACTCGATCGTGGTGTTGTTCGACTCGGCCAGGTCGGCAGACCCTCCCCAGAGCTCCGGCATCACCGCGGCGATCGCGTTGATCACCTCGCCCGACGCCTTGCGCGTGGCGACGGATCCACCGGCGGCGAAGGTCGGGTAGGCGGCGTCGAGACCAGTCGGTAGCTCGTGCGCCAGCAGTCGGTCGAGCAGGGCGGCGTTCGCCGGCTGGCCGGTCCGCCATTGCTGGTACGAGGTGTCCCAGGCGTCGCGCTCGGCGTCGACGCGGTGACGAAGCTTCTCGCGAACACGGGCGAGGAGAGCGGGGTCGAACGCGAAGTGCTGGTCGGGATCGAGTCCGAGCAGCTCCTTGGTCGCTCGGACCTCGTCCTCGCCGAGCGCCGAGCCGTGCGCCTTCGCGGTGTTGCGGGCCTTGGGGGCAGGCCAGGCGATGGTCGTGCGCAGCTGGATCAGAGTGGGGCGGGACCTCTCGGCGACCGCGGCGCCGAGGGCCGCGTGCAGCGCCGCGACGTCGACGGATCCGTCGGGGAGCTGGTCGACCCGGTGCGTGGCCCAGCCATAGGCCTCGTAGCGCTGGCACACGTCCTCGTTGAAGGCGATGCCCGTGTCGCCCTCGATGGAGATGTGGTTGTCGTCGTAGATCACGCAGAGTCCCGCGAGCTGCTGGAGGCCCGCGAGTGAGGAGGCCTCCGAGGTGATGCCCTCCTCCATGTCGCCGTCACCGGCGATGGTCCAGACCCGGTGGTCGAAGGGGCTCTCGCCGGCCGGGGCGTCAGGGTCGAGCAGCCCGCGCTCGTAGCGTGCGGCCATCGCCATGCCCACGGCCATCGACAGGCCCTGGCCGAGCGGGCCGGTCGTGGCCTCGACGCCGGCCGTGTGCCCGTGCTCGGGGTGGCCCGGGGTGCGACTGCCGGACGTGCGGAACCCCTCGAGGTCGGCCATCGTGAGCCCGTAGTCGGACAGGAAGAGCTGGCTGTACAGGGTCAGGCTGGCGTGCCCTGCTGAGAGGACGAACCGGTCGCGCCCCACCCACGCGGGATCGCGGGGGTCGTGCCGCATCACCTTCTGGAAGAGCAGGTACGCGACGGGAGCCAGGCTCATGGCAGTGCCCGGATGCCCGTTGCCCACCCGCTGGACCGCGTCCGCGGCCAGGGCCCGCAGGTACGCCACCGCGAGATCGTCGTCCGCACCCCACTCGAGCGGTCCGGCGGCGGGCGAGTGTGGGGTGCGCGCAGTCATGACCCGACCCTAACGAAGCGCATGAGGCCGTGCAGCCCCCTGCCGCGTCCGGCGGGTATGGTGATGAGGCGTTGGCCGGGGTGGCCGCCATCGCTCGACCTCAGGGAGACAGGTGGCGATCGGCATGCGGCCTGAGGGCGACGTCTCGGTCTCGAGCCGCGTCCGTGCCCATGTCGCCCTCACCAAGCCGCGGATCGTCGAACTCCTCCTCGCGACGGCGCTGCCGACGACGTTCCTCGCTGCAGGCGGGCTCCCGCCGCTCTGGCCGACGATCGGGGTCCTCGTCGGGGGCACCCTCGCCGCCGGTTCGGCGAACACCTTCAACAGCGTCTACGACCGCGACATCGACGCGATCATGCGACGCACGTTCCATCGGCCGGCCGCGATGGGCGTCGTCAGCGTCCGCGCGGGCCTGTGGCAGGGCGCGCTGCTCGCCGTGGCCAGCGCGCTGGTGCTGCTCCTCACGTCGAACGCCCTGGCTGCCGGGCTTGCGCTGGTGGCCATCGCGTTCTACGCCGTCGGCTACACGATGCTCCTCAAGCGACGCACTCCCCAGAACATCGTCTGGGGGGGCGCGGCGGGGTGCATGCCGGTGCTCATCGCCTGGGCGGCCGTGACGGGATCGCTGTCATGGACGCCTGTCGTGCTGTTCCTCATCATCTTCTTCTGGACCCCGCCGCACTACTGGCCGTTGGCGATGCGGTTCAAGGACGACTACGCCGCAGCGGGCGTGCCGATGCTCCCCGTGGTGCGCACCGATGCGCAGGTGGCGAACAGCATCATCGTCTACACGTGGCTCATGGTGGTCACCTCATTCGCACTGGTCCCGGTGGCACCCATGGGCTGGGTCTACGGCATCGGCGCGACGCTTCTGGGCGCGGGCTTCCTGTGGGAGTCGTACCTGCTCAAGCGGCGCATCGCCGCGGGCTCGGGAACGGTCACGGCCACCGCGATGCGGCTGTTCCACGGGTCGATCACGTACCTGGCCCTGCTGTTCCTGCTGGTGGCGCTCGACCCGTTCGTCCCCTAGCCCCGGGCAGCGATCAGGCGACGGCGACGGCCTCGCCCCGCGTGCGGAGCGCTGAGGGGATGAAGAGGGTGGCGATCCAGACGAGGCAGGCGCCGAGGACGTGGAGGCCGACGAGCACCTCGGGCAGCCCGGTGAAGTACTGCACGTAGCCGATGGCGCCCTGGCTGATCGAGACCCCGAGCAGGATCCAGCCGCGGGTCAGGGCGAGCCTGGGGCCCTGCAGCACGCTGAGCACGACCAGGAGTCCCACGATGAGCCCGAGGAACAGCAGGACGACATCCGCATGGAGCCAGGCGACGGTACGCGGGTCCAGCCCGAGCCGTTCTGCACTGTCGTCGCCGCTGTGCGGACCGGACCCCGTGACGAGGACCCCGAGGAACACGACGAGGGCACCTGTCGCTACGAGCAGCCAGGACAGCAGCCGGACGGGCCGCGGGGCGAGCCACGTCACGGGGCGGTCCCCGGAGTCGCCCGAGCGCACGACCAGGGCGGACACGCCCGCGATGATGACCATGGACAGCAGGAAGTGCGCGGCCACGGTGCTCGGATGCAGCCCGGTGAGGACGGTGATCCCCCCCAGCACGGCCTGGGCGACGGTCCCGAGGATCGGGATCGCGGCCAGCACGAGCAGGACCGGACGAGGCGGCAGGCCCGCTCGGCGCCGGCGCCGGCGGTCGATCACCGCCGCCACGAGGGCCGCGACGGCGAGGATGACCAGCACGAACGTGAGCAGCCGGTTGCCGAACTCGATGTACTTGTGCCATGACTCGTCCTGCGCGGCCGTCGGGGCGATCGACCCGTCGACGCACTCGGGCCACGTCGGGCACCCGAGTCCGGACTCCGTGATGCGGACGATCGCGCCCGTCACGACGATGCCGGTCTGGGCGACCAGGTTCGCGACGTAGACGGCCCGGACGCCCCGCGGGGAGCGTCCGCTCGGGCAGGGTCACGTCGGTCGCGGTGAGGGTGTCCGTCACGCTGCCACCCTACGACCAGCGGAAGGTTCGGGCAGCGAGGGCGGTGCCGCCGGCGCCCCAGGCGAGCAGCACGGCGATCGCGGTCAAGGAGGGCATCGCCCCGTCGACCAGCACCGTCGTGAGGGCCTCGACAAGCGCCCCGGAGGGGAGCCACGGGGCGAGGGCCGCGAGGGGCCCGGGCAGCGACGCCGCAGGGATGACGACGCCGCCGAACATGATGAGGAACAGGAACACGCCGTTGGCCACGGCCAGGACGGCCTCGGCGCGCAGGAGCCCGGCCAGGGACATGCCCCAGGCGGCGAAGGCCGCGGTGCCGAGCACGACGACAGGGACGACCCACACCACTCCCGTCGTGGGACGCCAGCCGACCGCGAGTGCGGTCGCGCACGCGACACCCGCCGACAGTGCCGTCACCGCGAGCGTGGCGAGCGCCTTGCCCGCGAGCAGCTCGGTGCGGGTCAGGGGAGTGGTGCCGAGGAACCGGAGGGCGCCGGACCGTCGCTCGAACGCCGTGGCGATGGCCAGTGACGTGAAGGCCGCGCTGATGACGCTGACCGCCAGCACCGTCGAGAGGGCCCGGGCAGTGCGGTCGTCGCCGTCGGACTGGGCGAACACGTCCGTCAGGGTGAGCCCGAGCATGATGCCGACGGGGATGACGAGAGTGAGCAGGACCTGCTCGCCGTTGCGCAGCAGCAGGCGCGTCTCCCACCCGGCATGCGCCCACGCCCGGTGTCCCGGCGACCTGCTGGTCATCACAGGTCGCCCACGAGCTCGACGATGACGTCCTCGAGGGAGCGCCGACCGACGCTGAGGTCGGCGGTGCGGACTCCGTGCTGCCCGCACCAGGCAGCGATGGCCGACAGGACCATGGGATCGACGGCGCCGGTCACCCGGTAGTGGCCGGCCGGGTTCTCCACCACGTCGCCACCGTCGGGAAGGACCGCTCTCAGCCCGCTGAGGTCCGCATGCATGGGCCCTCGGAAGGACACGCTCTCCTCCTCGCCGACGAGCTCGGCGATGCTGCCCTGCCGCACGTCACGACCCTGGGCCACCACGACGACCTGGTCGGCCAGGCGCTCGACGTCGTCCATCAGGTGCGTGGTGAGGACGATCGTGGCGCCGCGCTCGACCAGCCCACGCACCAGGTCGTGGAAGGATCGCCGCCCACGCGCGTCCAGCCCTGCTGTCGGCTCGTCGAGGAAGGCGAGGTCTGGTCGTCCGACCAGTGCCGTCGCCGTCTTCACTCGCTGCTGCTCGCCGCCCGACAGGCGCCTGATCGTCGTGCGGGTGCCCGGATCGATGCCGAGGCCCTCGAGGAGCGCTGCCGGGTCGTCGGGGTCCGGGTAGAGCGACGCGATGTAGCGCACGAGCTCCAGCGGACGGGCGGTGGAGTAGAGGCCACCGTCCTGCAGCATCACCCCGAGGCGCGGGTCCGGGGCGCCTGACCGGACGGAGACGTCGCGCCCGAGCACCTCCACCGAGCCCCCTGCCAGGGGGCGAAGGCCCACGCACACCTCGACGGTCGTCGTCTTTCCGGCGCCGTTGGGTCCGACCAGTGCGGTCACCTGTCCGGCCGGAGCCTCGAAGGACAGGCCCGACACCGCGGTGCGGGCGCCGTAGCGGACCACGAGGTCGCGGACGCGGACGGCGGGATCGGGCACCTGCGGAGCATAGGCCGGGTCCCCGAAGGACCCCGGGTTGGCGGTATCGCGGATTTACGCAACAATGTGGTTGTGAAATTCAGCGGCGAGGCGGCGGAGCGGGTGGCGCGCGCCCTCCTGCAGGCGGGACCCTCCACGGCTGCCGACCTGGCCGAGTCCCTGGAGATGACCCCGGCGGGCGTCCGCCGGCACCTCACCGCCCTCGTCGACGAGGGACTCGTGGTGGCCCACGACCGGGCGCCCTACGGTCCGACGCCGAAGCGCGGGCGGGGCCGGCCCGGGAGCGTCTTCGCCCTCACCGCCGCGGGACGGTCCGCATGCGACCAGGCCTACGACGGCCTCGCCATCGCCGCGCTGCGCTTCCTGTCCACCGAGTACGGTCCGGCGGCTGTCGAGTCGTTCGCGGCCGATCGCGCCCGGCAGCTGGCCGGCGCGCTGTCGGCGCCGGAGGGCTCGGCCACCCCCCAGGACGTCGCCGACATGCTCACCCTCGCCGGCTATGCCGCCGTCATCGAGCCGCTCGGCGACGTCGCCGTCCAGCTGTGCCAGCACCACTGCCCCGTCGTGGACGCCGCTCGTGAGTTCCCCGCGTTCTGCGAGGCGGAGACCGCCGAGCTGAGCCGGGTGCTCGGCAGGCACGTCACCCGGCTGGCCACGCTCGCCCACGGCGACGAGGTCTGCACCGCCGTCATCGCGGCTGAGTCTTCGAACACCCACATCGCCAGCAGCACCCTCGGAAAGGTCCCGGCATGAGCACTGCAGCGCAGGAACAAGCCGCAACGATCGACGAGCTCGGTCGCTACGAGTACGGCTGGCACGACACGGACGATGCCGGCTCCAACGCTCGTCGTGGAATCAACGAGGACGTCGTCCGCGACATCTCGGCGAAGAAGAACGAGCCCGAGTGGATGCTGGAGCTGCGGCTCAAGGGGCTTCGGCTCTTCGGCAAGAAGCCGATGCCGACCTGGGGCTCGGACCTCAACGGGATCGACTTCGACAACATCAAGTACTTCGTCCGGTCGACCGAGAAGCAGGCGGCCACCTGGGACGACCTGCCCGACGACATCAAGAACACCTACGACCGGCTCGGCATCCCCGAGGCGGAGAAGCAGCGACTGGTGTCCGGCGTGGCCGCGCAGTACGAGTCGGAGGTCGTCTACCACGCGATCCGCGAGGACCTCGAGGCCCAGGGCGTGCTGTTCCTGGACACCGACACCGGCCTGCGGGAGCACGAGGACGTCTTCAAGGAGTACTTCGGCTCCGTGATCCCCGTCGGTGACAACAAGTTCGCGGCGCTGAACACGGCCGTGTGGTCGGGGGGCTCGTTCATCTACGTGCCCAAGGGCGTGCACGTCGACATCCCGCTGCAGGCCTACTTCCGCATCAACACGGAGAACATGGGCCAGTTCGAGCGCACGCTGATCATCGTCGACGAGGGCGCATACGTGCACTACGTCGAAGGCTGCACCGCACCGATCTACTCGTCCGACTCGCTGCACTCGGCCGTCGTCGAGATCATCGTCAGGAAGGGCGGCCGCTGCCGCTACACCACCATCCAGAACTGGTCGAACAACGTCTACAACCTGGTGACCAAGCGTGCGGTCGCGCAGGAGGGCGCGACCATGGAGTGGGTCGACGGCAACCTCGGCTCGAAGGTGACCATGAAGTACCCGGCCGTGTGGCTGACGGGGGAGCACGCCAAGGGCGAGACCCTGTCGATCGCGTTCGCCGGGGAGGGGCAGCACCAGGACGCCGGCGCCAAGATGGTGCACGCAGCGCCCAACACCTCGTCCAACATCATCTCGAAGTCGGTCGCCCGCGGCGGCGGACGCACGTCGTACCGCGGCCTCGTCCAGATCCTCGAGGGCGCGCACAACTCGAGGAGCACCGTCAAGTGCGACGCCCTGCTCGTCGACGACATCTCCCGCTCGGACACCTATCCCTACGTCGACGTCCGCGAGGACGACGTCTCGATGGGCCACGAGGCGACCGTGTCGAAGATCAGCGCGGACCAGCTGTTCTACCTCATGTCCCGCGGCCTCACCGAGGACGAGGCGATGGCGATGATCGTGCGCGGCTTCATCGAGCCCATCGCGCGTGAGCTCCCGATGGAGTACGCCCTCGAGCTGAACCGCCTCATCGAGCTCCAGATGGAAGGTGCCGTCGGGTGACCGTTCTTGCAGCCCCGCCTGTCGACCATGCCCCGCGCATCGCGTCGACGGACATCGATGACTTCCCTGTGCCCATGGGCCGCGAGGAGGAGTGGCGCTTCGCCCCGACCGAGGACCTGGGGGCGTTCATGTCCCCGAATCCGTCGGCCGGCTCATTGACGGCTGCGGCCGGTCCGCACGTGTCCATGGTCGACGCCGCGGACGCCGAGCCCACGACGTGGCTGCCGACCGACAGACCGTCGGCGATCGCGCGTGCGGGTGTGCGGCAGGTCGTCGCGGTGCGCATCGCGGCCGACGAGGTGGTGGCGAGTCCGATCGTCGTCGACCTGCGAGGTGAGCTCGCCGTTCAGCTACGGGCACGTTGACGTCCGCATCGGGCGGCACGCGCAGGCGACAGTGGTGCTCGTCCACGACGCCTCGGTCGACGTCAGCGGCTCGATCGTCACCGAGGTCGGCGACGGCGCCGAGCTGACCATGCTCTCGGTGATGGATGGCCCCGCTGAGCGGACCCACCTGTGGCAGTGGCACACGCAGGTCGGGCGCGACGCGCGGTTCGTGGGCGCGGTCGTCACCATCGGCGGGCGCATCGTCCGCATCGTCCCCTCGGTGTCCTACTCGGGCCCGGGCGGATCCGCGCGAGCTCCTTGGTGCGTTCTTCGCCGAGGGCGGCCAGTACCTCGAGCACCGCATCTTCGTCGAGCACGACCAGCCGCACTGCACGAGCAACGTCGTGTTCAAGGGCGCCCTGTCCGGTGCGGGCTCGCACACCGTGTGGATCGGCGACGTGCTCGTGCGCCGCACCGCGACGGGCACCGACACGTACGAGATGAACCGCAACCTCCTGCTGGACGACGGTCCGCGCGCGGACTCGGTTCCCAACCTGGAGCTCGAGACGGGTGACGTGGCGAGTGCGGGCCACGCCAGCGCGACGGGACGGTTCGACGACGAGCAGCTCTTCTACCTCCAGTCACGCGGCATTCCCGAGCGCGTCGCGCGACAGCTCGTCGTCCGGGGGTTCTTCGTGGATGTCCTGGCGCGGATCCCGAGCGTGGAGTGGCGTGAGGCGGTCCTGCAGCGGATCGCCCAGCGTCTGGGCATGGACGCCGAGCTGGAGTCCGATCTCGAGGTCGGGCTGGAGGTCGAGCGCGTGAGCGGATTCCAGCTGGCGTGCCTCCTGTCCGAGGTCGGACCCAACGCCGCGAAGCGGGTCGTCATCGACGGCACGCCGATCGCCGTCGTGCGTGCTGACGAGGGTGTCTTCGCCATCAGCGACAGGTGCTCACACGCGGACGTGTCGCTGGCGGAGGGCGAGGTGGACGGCTGCGCCATCGAGTGCTGGCTGCACGGCTCCGCCTTCGACCTTCGCACCGGCAGGCCGCTCAGCCTGCCTGCCATCGAGCCCGTCGCTACCTATGCCGTACGCGTCGTGGGCGACGGTGACGCCGCCGTCATCGAGGTCGACCCCACCCCGCTGCCCGTCAGCACCAACGCCGGCTGACGCCGGCCCCTGATCCCGTCACCAGAAGGAACCGAGGAACGCACATGAGCACCCTGGCCATCGAGGACCTGCACGCATCGGTCATCACCGACGCCGGCAACAAGGAGATCCTGCGCGGGGTGACCCTGACCGTCGAGTCCGGCAGCACGCACGCCGTCATGGGACCCAACGGGTCGGGCAAGTCGACCCTCGCCTACGTCATCGCCGGTCATCCGAAGTACGTGGTGACCCAGGGCTCGATCACCCTCGACGGCGCGGACGTGCTGGCGATGTCGGTGGACGAGCGTGCCCGGGCCGGCCTCTTCCTGGCGATGCAGTACCCCGTCGAGGTGCCCGGCGTCTCCGTGTCGAACTTCCTGCGCACCTCGGCCACTGCCGTGCGCGGCGAGGCGCCGAAGCTGCGGACGTGGATCAAGGAGATGAAGGACGCGATGGGCGTCCTTCAGATGGATCCGGTCTTCGCCGAGCGCAACGTGAACGAGGGGTTCTCGGGCGGCGAGAAGAAGCGGCACGAGATCCTCCAGCTGTCGCTGCTCAAGCCGAAGATCGCCATCCTCGACGAGACGGACTCCGGGCTCGATGTCGATGCGCTGCGCGTCGTCTCCGAGGGCTTCAACGCGTTCCGCGAGGAGACGGGGGCGGGCACGCTCCTGATCACCCACTACACCCGCATCCTGCGCTACATCGCGGCCGACCATGTGCATGTCTTCTTCGACGGCCGCATCGTCGAGAGCGGTGGCCCCGAGCTCGCCGCCGTGCTCGAGTCCGAGGGCTACGAGCGGTTCATCACGGCCCCGGCGTCCTAGGCATCGCGGTGGTGCAGCCCCTGGACGTTGCCAGGATCAGGAAGGACTTCCCGATCCTGCAGCGCACCGTGCGCGACGACCGGCCGCTGGTCTACCTCGACAGCGCCGCGACGAGCCAGAAGCCGACAGCGGTGCTGGACGCCGAGCGCGCGTTCTACGAGACGAGCAACGCGGGCGTGCACCGCGGAGCGCACCAGCTCGCCGAGGAGGCGACCGAGGCGTACGAGTCGTCCCGCTCGGCCATCGCGGCCTTCGTGGGCGCGTCGGCCTCGGATGTGGTCTTCACGAAGAACGCCACCGAGAGCCTGAACCTGGGCGCCTACGCCTTCTCCAACGCCACGGCGAAGGCGGCCTTCGCCCCCGACAGCGTCGACCCGCGGTTCGTCCTGCGACCGGGGGACTCCATCGTGGTCACGCAGATGGAGCACCATGCCAACCTCGTGCCATGGCAGGAGGTCTGCGCGAAGACCGGGGCCGACTCTGCGGTGGATCGGCCTCACCGACGACGGCCGGCTCGACATCAGTGCGCTCGACACCCTGATCGACGACACCACACGGGTCGTGTCCGTGGTGCACCAGTCGAACATCCTCGGGACGATCAACCCGGTGGCCGAGATCATGGACGCGCGCACGTGCCGTCGGGGCACTGGGCATCGTCGACGCCTGCCAGTCCATCCCGCACATGCCCGTCGACGTGACCTCGCTCGGAGCGGACCTCGTCGCGTGGAGCGGGCACAAGATGCTGGGGCCGACGGGGCTGGGACTGCTGTGGGGTCGTGCGGAGGTGCTCGAGTCGATGCCACCGTTCATCACCGGCGGCTCGATGATCGAGACGGTCTTCATGGAGCACAGCACCTACGCGGCGCCGCCCAAGAGGTTCGAGGCCGGCACGCCCATGGTCGCCCAGGCCGTCGGACTGGCGGCCGCGGTGGCCTACCTGCAGGACCTCGGCATGGACGCGGTCGAGGCCCACGAGCACGAGCTGACCGGGTACGCCCTCGCGCAGCTCGAGCGGGCTGCCCGGGGTGCGGGTCATCGGCCCGCGGGACAACGTCGACCGCGGCAGCGCCGTGTCGTTCGTCGTCGACGGACTGCACCCGCACGACGTCGGGCAGTTCCTCGACGACAAGGGCGTGGCCGTCCGGGTCGGTCACCATTGCGCCTGGCCGACCTGCCGCCGCTACTCGGTCCCGGCGACGACGCGACTGTCGACCTACGTGTACAACGACCGCGACGACATCGACATCGCCATGGAGGGCATCGTTGCCGCCCAGAAGTTCTTCGGAGTGTGACGTGGACCTTCAGTCGCTCTACCAGGAGATCATCCTCGACCACTACAAGCACCCGCGCGGCCGCGTGCTCCTCGACGAGCCCGCCGGTGAGTCGCACCAGGTCAACCCGACCTGCGGCGACGAGGTGACCGTGCAGGTGGCCCTCGACGGTGACGGGCATCTGCTGGTCGGCTACCAGGGCCAGGGCTGCTCGATCTCGCAGGCCAGTGCCAGCGTCATGTCGGAGATGGTCGCGGGCGCAGACCCCTCCGATGCCGACACCGTGCGCCGGGCCTTCGTCGAGCTCATGCACAGCAAGGGCGCCGCCGAGCCCGACGAGGACGTCCTCGGCGACGGTGTCGCCTTCGTCGGGGTCGCGAAGTATCCAGCACGCATCAAGTGCGCCCTCCTGCCGTGGATGGCCCTGCAGGACGCAGAGGCCAAGGCCGGAATCGGGCTCGACCAGGAGAAGGGAACGTCATGACGACCGCTACCGACGAGGACGTGATGGAGGCGATGAAGGACGTCGTCGACCCCGAGCTGGGGATCAACGTCGTCGACCTCGGTCTCGTGTACGGGGTGAGCGTCGACGACGCCAACATCGCCACCGTCGACATGACCCTCACGAGTGCCGCGTGCCCGCTGACCGACGTGATCGAGGACCAGACCCGGTCCGCCCTCACCGAGATCGTCGACGACTTCCGGATCAACTGGGTCTGGATGCCCCCGTGGGGCCCGGACAAGATCACCGACGACGGCCGCGAGATGCTCCGGGCACTCGGCTTCAACGTCTGACGCAGCTCACGGGCAGGGCTCAGCGCGGGGCGCCTAGACTGAGGCAACCATGATCTCCACCACCGGTCTCGAAGTCCGGGCCGGCTCGGCGCTCCTGCTCGAGAACGCCTCCCTCCGCATCGCCAGGGGGGACCGCATCGGTCTCGTCGGGCGAAACGGCGCCGGCAAGACGACGCTCACGCGCATCCTCGCCCAGGAGACCATGCCGGCCGGCGGGCAGGTGAACGTGAGCGGCACGGTGGGCTACCTGCCCCAGGACCCGCGCTCGGGCAACCCGGAGGAGATCGCCCGCGACCGCATCCTGTCGGCACGTGGCCTGCACGACGTGGTGCGGCGCATGCAGGAGACCAGCATGGCCATGGGCACCACGGACGAGGCTGAGCGTGATCGCCTCATCAGCCGCTACGCCCGCGCCGAGGCCGAGTTCGAGGCGCTGGGAGGCTACGCAGTGGAGTCCCAGGCCGCCGCGATCGCCGCCAGCGTCGGCCTGCAGGAGCGGATCCTCGACCAGCCGCTCGGCACCCTCTCGGGCGGCCAGCGGCGACGCGTCGAGCTCGCCCGCATCCTGTTCAGCGGCGCGGACATCCTGCTCCTCGACGAGCCCACCAACCACCTCGATGCCGACTCGGTGCGCTGGCTGCGCAAGTTCCTGTCGACGTACGAGGGCGGCTTCATCGTCATCAGCCATGACACCGAGCTGCTGCAGGACACCGTCAACAAGGTGTGGCACCTCGACGCCAATCGGCGCGAGATCGATCTCTACTCGATGGGCTGGAAGGCCTACCTGACCGCCAGGGAGGCGGACGAGCGTCGTCGTCGTCGCGAGCGCCGGAACGCCGAGCAGCAGGCCGATGCCCTGCGCAGCCAGGCCGAGAAGATGCGCGCCAAGGCCACCAAGGCGAAGGCCGCGCAGTCCATGCTCAAGCGCGCCGACAAGATCATGGCGTCGAGCGATGAGGTGCGGCGCAGCGACAAGGTCGCCGCCCTGCGCTTCCCCGAGCCCAAGCCGTGCGGCCGGGTGCCGCTGATGGCTGCTGGGCTCTCCCGCTCGTACGGATCCCTGGAGGTCTTCACCGACGTCGACCTGGCGATCGACCGAGGCAGCAGGGTGGTCATCCTCGGCCTCAACGGTGCCGGCAAGACGACGCTGCTGCGGATCCTCGCGGGGGTCGACGACCCCGACACCGGGGAGGTCACGCCCGGGCATGGTGCGGTCGTCGGCTACTACGCCCAGGAGCACGAGACGCTGGACCCGACCGCTACCGTCCTCGAGACCATGCGCCACGCCGCTCCGCACCTCGACGACACGCGCCAGCGGACGGTCCTCGGCTCGTTCCTGTTCGAGGGGGACGCGGCCAGCAAGCCGACCGGGGTCCTGTCGGGCGGGGAGAAGACCCGGCTGGCCCTCGCCTGCCTCGTGGTGTCCGGCGCCAACGTCCTCCTGCTCGACGAGCCGACCAACAACCTCGACCCGGCGAGCCGCGAGGAGGTCCTGGGCGCCCTGTCCCGCTACGAGGGCGCCGTGATCCTGGTGAGCCACGATCCGGGGGCCGTCATGGCCCTGAACCCGGAGCGGGTGCTGATCCTCCCGGACGGCGACGAGGACCTGTGGAATGACGACTACGCCGATCTGGTTGAGCTGGCTTGACGAAGGAGTGATCGTGAGCGAGTACGGCGAGAAGGACCATGTGCGGATCGAGCGCACTGGGGACACGGTGCACGTCACGCTGTGCAACCCGGAGGCGCGCAACGCCCAGACCCCGGCCACCTGGCGCCGCCTGGCGTCCGTCCCCGGGCTGCTGACGCCTGACATCCGCGCGGTCGTGGTGCGTGGCGAGGGCGTGAGCTTCTCCGCGGGGCTCGACCGCCGGATGATCTCGCCCGAGGGGGTGCCGGGGGAGGAGTCGCTGCTCACCCTCGCCACCTACGACGACGAGGGGATCGACCAGTTCATCGCGCAGGCGCAGGCCGCCTTCTCCTGGTGGGGCCGGGTGCCGCAGGTGACGGTGGCCCTCGTGCAGGGCCATGCCATCGGCGCGGGGTTCCAGCTCGCCCTCGCCTGCGACGTCATGATCGTGGCGGACGATGCCAAGCTGGCGATGCGGGAGACCTCCCTGGGACTCGTGCCCGACCTGGCCGGCACCGCACCCCTCGTGTCGCGGGTGGGCTATGCGCGAGCCTTCGAGATCTGCGCACGCGGCCGCTACGTGGAGGCGGAGGAGGCCGTCCGGATCGGGCTGGCCGTCGCCAGCGTGCCCATGGCGGAGTGGGACGACTACCTTGCCGAGTTCATGGCCCCCATCCTGGCGGCGATGCCGGGTGCGGTGTCCGAGCTCAAGCACCTGCTCGCGGGGGCGGACACGGCTCCGGACCAGCTGGCCCGCGAGCGCGCCGCCCAGACCCGGCGCCTCGCCGAGCTGCGCACGCTGCTCGGTGGCAGCGCCTGACATGTCGGAGCACTGGCAGGCCTACCGATCGCTGACGCGCGACCCCGCCGTGGGCCGTCGCAAGGTCAATCGCGCGCTGGTGAGGCGCATCCTCGGGTACGCCGGGAAGTACCGCTTCCTGATCATCGTGTACCTGATCACGCTGGTCTTCGTGTCCTTGCTCAGCGTGGCCCAGCCGCTGATGATCCCGAGGCTCGTGGACGACGGGATCAACGAGGGCAACAGGACGGTCGTCACCGTGTCGGCCCTGATCATTGCCGGCCTCGCGATCCTGGATGCCGGCCTGGGCCTCGTCAGCCGCTACTACTCCTCGCGCATCGGCGAGGGCCTCATCTACGACCTGCGCACGGAGGTGTACGACCACGTGCAGAGCCAGTCCGTGGCCTTCTTCACGCGGGCCCAGACCGGTGCGCTCATCTCGCGGCTCAACAGTGACGTCATCGGGGCGCAGCAGGCCTTCACGTCCACCCTCGGCGGCGTCCTCGGCAACCTCATCTCCGTGGTCATTGTGCTCGCCGCGATGTTCGTGCTCTCCTGGCAGGTGACGGTCGTGTCCCTCCTGCTCGTCCCGCTGTTCCTGCTGCCGGCCCGCTGGATGGGGCGGCGCCTGCAGGGCATGACCCGGGAGGCCATGGCACTGAACGCGGACATGAGCGCGCAGATGAACGAGCGGTTCAACGTCGCCGGCGCCCTGCTCGTGAAGCTGTTCGGCCGGCCTGGCGACGAGTCCGCCGCCTTCTCGTCCCGTGCCGCGCGGGTGCGCGACATCGGGGTGCGCATGGCGATGGCGAACCGTTGGTTCTTCACGGCGCTTGCGCTGGTCGCCTCGCTCGCGACCGCGATCGCGTACGGCCTCGGCGGCAACCTCGTCATCAGCGGCGTGCTGACGATCGGGACGCTGCTCGCCCTGGTCGGCCTGCTCGCTCAGCTGTACGGACCCCTCACCGCGCTGTCCAACGTGCGGGTCGACGTGATGACCGCCCTGGTGAGCTTCGAGCGGGTGTTCGAGATCCTGGACCTGAAGCCCATGGTCGACGAGGCTCCCGACGCACGTCCCCTGCCGGCCGGTCCGCTGTCGGTCGACTTCGACGACGTGGTCTTCCGCTACCCGCAGGCGAAGGAGGTGTCGCTCGCGTCACTGGAATCCGTGGCGCGGGAGGAGACCATCGTCCCCACGTCCGACGTCCTGACCGGCATCAGCTTCCATGCGCCGGCAGGGACGATGACGGCGCTCGTCGGGTCGTCGGGCGCAGGCAAGACGACGACCACGGCGCTGCTCACGCGCCTGTACGACGTCACCGGGGGAGCGATCCGCATCGGGGGAGTCGACGTCCGGGACACGACATTCGCCTCGTTGCGGGAGGCAGTCGGCGTCGTCACCCAGGATGCGCACATGTTCCACGACACGATCCGGGCCAACCTGCTCTACGCGCGGCCCGAGGCCACCGAGGAGGAGCTTCTCGAGGCGTGCTCCTCGGCCCAGATCCGGGGACTGATCGACCAGCTCCCGGAGGGTCTCGACACCGTGGTCGGCGATCGCGGGCACCGGCTGTCCGGCGGGGAGAAGCAGCGCATCGCCCTCGCGCGACTGCTCCTCAAGGGGCCGCGAGTCGTCGTTCTCGACGAGGCGACCGCGCACCTCGACAGCGAGAGCGAGGCCGCGGTGCAGCGGGCGCTCGACAACGCCCTCGAGGGACGGACGTCCGTCGTCATCGCGCATCGTCTGAGCACGGTTCGCCGGGCGGATCAGATCCTCGTCGTCGACCAGGGGACGGTGGTCGAGCGCGGCACGCACGACGAGCTGCTCGCCCGGGACGGCGCCTACGCGGAGCTGTACCGCACGCAGTTCCAGGACGCGGCCGTCTCGTAGGCGCTCACGGATGCCGTGTGGACCCGCCGTCGACGCGGATCAGCCCACCGGTGAGGTACGAGGCGGCTGGGCTGAGCACGAACGCAGCGACCCTCCCGAACTCCTCAGGCTCCCCGTACCGCCGCAGGGGGATAGCGGCGCTCGAGCGCGCGCGGGACGCCGCCGGGTCGCCCGTCGCCTCGTCGAGCGCGGCCAGCCGGTCCGTCGCGATGCGCCCCGGCAGAAGTCCGTTCACGCGGATGCCGGACGGCCCCACCTCGTCGGCGAGGTCCTTGACGATCATGGCGAGGCCGGGCCGCAGGCCGTTGCTGGTGCTCAGGCCGGTGAAGACCTCGACCGCGGAGGTGGACAGGACCCAGGCGATCGAGCCGGTGGCGGCTCGACCGGTCTCGGTGATGCCTGCGCACAGTGCGCGAGCCAGGCGCAACGACCCGAGGAAGACCGAGTCGAAGGCCAGTCGCCACTGGTCGTCCGTCGTGGTCAGCGGTGAGCCTGCGGGCGGCCCACCGACGCTGATGAGGCCGCCGTCCAGCTGCCCGAACGTCGACATGGCCAGCTCGACGGCACGTGCCGCCGTCGTGGGGTCGGCGAGGTCGGCCGCCATCCCGACGGCGGTGGTGCCGAGGCTCGTCAGGGCGGTCGACAGCCGGTCCGGGTCGCGAGCGACGATCACGACCCGCGCCCCCTCGTCGACCAGGACGCGGGCGGTGGCGAAGCCCAGTCCCGTGCTGCCGCCGGAGACGACGTACACGCCCCCGCTGATCCCGAGATCCATCGCCTACTCCTCGGCCGGGCCGACGGTGGTCGACTGCAGGGCCGCCGCGGCGTCGTCCTTGGCCTCACGTCGCAGGAAGAAGAACCAGCCCCCGATGGCCACGACCGCGAACAGCAGCCACTGGATGGCGTACGAGACGTTGCGCGCCTCATCCACCTCGGGCAGCGGGATGGCGATCAGGCCGTCCTGCTCGGGTTCGGACTCGCTGAGCTGGATGTAGGCGGGCACCGCCGTGCCCGTCGGAGGCAGGAGCACCTGTGCCGGCGCGGCGACCTGACCGGCGGGCAGGCCGTCGTTGGCATCAGGGTCGGCGGGGTCGAAGGCACGCAGGTAGCCCGTGACGACGACCTCCCCGGCCGGCGGCACGGGCAGCTCGGGCGTGGACAGGGCGTCCACCCCTGCGGGCAGCCAGCCGCGGTTGACCCAGGCCACCGGCCCGGCATCGGTCTGCAGCGGCGTCATCAGCCAGAACCCGTTCCGCGCGTCGAGCGGTCGCTTGCGGACGACGGCCTGCGCATCCGCCAGGTAGGTGCCACGCGCCGTCACGGCGCGCCAGACGTCCTCCGGCAGCGCGCCGGTGGCCAGGTCGATCGACTCGAGCGGGGCCGGCGCGGACGAGAGCGCGGACTGGAGCGCCACGCGCTCCGCGCGTCGGTCGTCGGCACGGAGCCACTGCCAGTGGCTGAGCAGCCCGAACGCCAGGATCGAACCTACGACGAGCGCGGTGAAGCCCAGCCAGCGGCGGGTCCGGAGCAGGGGCCAGATCACGCCGACCACTGTACGGCTCGGTCAGGAGACGTGCGTCGCTCCGTCCCTGCCCTCGATCGCCGTCCCGGGTGCCGGAAGGGCGAACCTCGCCTGGTCCGTCACCCCGGTCTCGCCCGGCTCGTCGTTCTCGCGTCCCGCGTTGGCGACGACCACGGCCAGGTACGGCAGGACCACGGCGCCTGCGATCAGGAACCATCGGGGCCAGCCGGGCACGACGATCGCAGCGAGCACGCACGCCGTGCGGATGCCCATGGAGATCAGGTAGCGGCGTGTGCGGCCGGTCTGCTCGACGCTCAGCGCGCGCTGGGCATCGGTGATCGTGAAGACCTCGACCGGATCGCCCTTCGCCATGTGAACACGGTAAGCCAAGATGGGCACCAGCGCCTGACCGGATCCCCCGGGGCGCTGAGGAGGAGTCGTGGCCGAACGGACGTACGGACTGACCGAGGTCGTCGGAACCTCGAAGGTGGGAGTCGACGAGGCGATCCGCAACGCCGTCCGCCGGCTGTCGAAGACCGTCGACCACCTCGACTGGTTCGAGGTCACGCAGGTGCGCGGCTACATCCGCGACGGCAATGTCGATCACTTCCAGGTGACGATCAAGGTCGGGTCGCGGCTCGAGGACGCCTGAGCGTGGCCGACGGCCAGGAGCGGACGACGGTGGGGGAAGGCCGATCCGTCGACCGTCTCATCAACTTCAGCGATGCGGTGGTCGCCGTTGCGGTGACTGTCCTCGTCCTTCCCCTCGTCGACCTCCGGCCGGCCGAGGGCGAGACGGTCTGGGACGTCATCACCGGCAACTCGAGCCAGGTGTGGACCTTCCTGTTCACGTTCTACGTGGTCGCCGTGATGTGGCTGGCGCACAACAGGATCCTCAACTCCATCGGCCGCTACGACCCGTTCATCTTCTGGGTCAACACGACATGGCTGGCATCGATCGTCCTGCTGCCGTGGGTCAGCGCCATGTACGGGGAGTCTGAGTGGGGCAGGACGGGCGTCGGCCTCGTGTACTGGGGGACCATGGCAGCGATCGCCCTGCTGGGGTCGCTGCTGGGATCGCACCTGCGGCGGCACCCGGAGCTGCTCGCTGAGGAGGTGCCCCCGCTGTCGGAGGGTGCCCGGCGCCGGGCTGCCCTCCGCGGTCCGGTCCTCGGACTCTACTTCCTGCTGATCGGCGTCGCGTCGGTCATCACCCCGGCGGTGGCGAACTGGCTGCCGCTGGGCATCATTCCCCTGAGCATCTGGCTGCGACCCGCGGCCAGCCCGGCGGCCGACCCGTCATGACACCACCGGAGGGAGTCCCGATGCCCGCAGTCGCACTGGTGACGGGAGGGAACCGCGGCATCGGCCTGGCGACTGCGCTGCGCCTCCGTGAGGACGGCTTCACCGTGGTGGTGGGCTCCAGGTCCGGCGAGGCGCCCGACGGGCTCGACGCCGTGCAGATGGACGTGAGCAGCCCGGAGTCCATCGAGTCGGCGTACACCGAGATAGAGGAGCGGTTCGGGCCGGTCGCCGTCCTGGTGGCGAATGCCGGCATCACGCGGGACACGCTGCTCATGCGCATGTCGGACGACGACATCGACGTCGTCCTGCAGACCAACCTGGCCGGCTCCATCCGGCTCGCGAGGCGCGCGATGAAGGGCATGATCCGGGCCAGGTCGGGCAAGGTGATCTTCGTCGGCTCGGTGGTCTGGGCCCTGGGGTCGGCGGGTCAGGTCAACTACGCGGCGGCGAAGGCGGGCCTGGTCGGTGCGGCGCGGTCGCTCGCCCGCGAGGTCGGGTCGCGCGGAATCAGTGTCAACGTCATCGCGCCGGGCTTCGTCGAGACCGACATGACGGCGGAGCTGGACGAGGCGCAGAGGTCCGCGATCCTCGGCGGCATCCCCCTCGGTCGGTATGCTCAGCCGGCTGAGATCGCCGATGTCGTGTCCTTCCTGGCATCGGCGTCCTACATCACCGGGGCCGTCATCCCGGTCGACGGTGGCCTCGGCATGGGGCACTGACGAAGGGACGGCATCGCATGGGACTCCTCGAGGGCAAGCGCATCCTCGTCACGGGGGTGCTGACCGACCAGTCGATCGCCTTCCATGTGGCGCGGCTCGCGCAGGAGCAGGGTGCGCAGGTCGTCCTCACGTCCTTCGGCCGGGTGATGAGCCTGACCCGCCGGTCTGCGGGGCGACTGCCCAAGCCAGCCCCGATCGTCGAGCTCGACGTCACGAGCGCCGACGACCTCGCCGCGCTGGCCGACCGGGTGCGCGAGCACGTGGACGGCCTCGACGGGGTGCTGCACTCCATCGGCTTCGCGCCCGAGGCGGCGCTGGGCGGCAACTTCCTGAACACCGAGTGGGCTGATGTGAGCACGGCCGTGCAGGTGTCCGCCTACTCGCTGAAGGCCCTTGCCGTGGCGGCCCGGCCGCTGATGGGCCCGGGCAGCTGCGTGGTCGGGCTGGACTTCGACGCCACCGTCGCATGGCCCAAGTACGACTGGATGGGCGTGGCGAAGGCGGCGTTCGAGAGCACGTCGCGCTACCTGGCGAGGGACCTCGGGCCGTCGGGGATCCGCGTGAACCTCGTCGCCGCGGGTCCGATCCGCACCATGGCGGCCAAGAGCATCCCCGGGTTCGACGAGTTCGAGGAGGTCTGGTCGACGCGCGCGCCGCTGGCCTGGGACCTCGACGACCCCGTGCCGGCGGCGCAGGCCTGCGTGGCGCTGATGTCCGACTGGTTCCCCGCCACCACGGGGGAGATCGTGCATGTCGACGGCGGAGTCCACTCCCAGGGAGCGTGAGGCGTGGACGTGGCAGAGGTGACGCACGACCTCATCCTGATCCGGCATGCGAAGAGCGACTATCCGCCCGGGGTCGCCGATCATGACCGCCCGCTGAACGCTCGCGGGCTGCGCGATGCACCGAGGATCGGTGCGTGGCTGGCGGCGCGCGCGGAGGCCGGCTCGGGAGACGTGACGTGCGTGCTCGTGTCCACGGCCCGCCGAGCCCAGCTGACCTGGCTGCTCGCCAGCGGCTCGATGGGAGCAGCATCGGCGAGCTGGGTCGACCATGACGAACCACGGATCTACGAGGCTCCGTCGCGCCGCCTCGCGTCGGTCCTGGGGGAGCTGCGGGAGTCCTGCCGCGCGGCCGTCCTGGTCGGGCACAACCCGGGCTTAGACGACCTCGTGATCGACCTGACGGATCCGGCCGAGCTCGCCGGCTCGCCCTTCGAGGGCTTCAAGACCAGCACGATCACAGTGCTGCGCACGAACCAGGAGTGGCCCGTGGCGGTGTCGGTGCCGGGCTCGTTCCGCGTGGTCGACTACCACGTCGCCCGAGGCTGATCCGGTCAGCGCGTGATCGGGGGTGCGGTGGACTCGATGCCCTCGAGGGCATCGGCCGACTCGATCTCCTCGCGGGTGATCCCGATGAGGAAGAGGACCGAGTCGAGGTAGGGGACGTTGACGGCGGTGTCGGCGACCGCACGTGCCGCCGCCTTCGCGTTGAACGCGATGCCGAGTCCCGCGGCGGCCAGCATGTCGACGTCATTGGCCCCGTCGCCGATCGCGATCGTGCGGCGCGGGGGGATCGCGTACTGGCGCGCGAACGCCTCCAGTGCGGCTCGCTTGCCCAGCCGGTCGATGACCGGTCCGATCACGTTGCCGGTGAGCACGCCGTCGCGGACCTCGAGCGTGTTCGCGCGCACGTCTGTCACCCCGAGGTCGGCGGCGATGGGCGCGATCACCTCGGTGAAGCCGCCTGAGACAAGGGCGATGCGGTAGCCGAGCCGGCCCAGCGTGCGGCACAGGGTGCGCGCCCCCGGCGTGAGCGTGATGCGGTCGCGCACCCGGGCGAGTGCCGACTCCGGCAGGCCCGCGAGCAGGGCGGCGCGGGCACGGAGGGACTGCTCGAAGTCGAGCTCACCGGCCATCGCCCGTTCGGTGATGGCGGCGACCTCCGCCATCACCCCGGCCTCGTCGGCCAGCAGGTCGATGACCTCGTCCTGGATGAATGTGGAGTCGACATCCATCACGACGAGGTACTGACCCCGCCGGTCGAGTCCGGCCTCCTGGACCGCGATGTCCGCGCCGTGCTCGGCAGCGACTGCGGCGAGGGGCCTGCGGAGATCCTCGACGGACACGCCCGAGCCCTGGAACTCGATCGCCGTGACCGGGTACGAGGCGATCCGACGGATCCTGTCGATGTTGCCGCCGCGGTCGGCGATCTGGGCCGCTGCAGCGGCGACAGCGCCCGGGCTGAGGGGCGAGCCGAGCATGGTGATGTGGATGCGGTTGCGCCGGCGCTCGTCGTCCTCGGCCGCGCCCGGAACCGTCTCGACGTCCATGTCGAGGTCCGCCGCAGCATGCCGGACGGAGGTGCGGGTGTGGGCCATGACCGCGTCGTCCCCGGTGACCTCCACGAGGACGGCCAGGATCAGGCGGCCCCGCACGACGAGCTGCTCCACGTCGAGGACGGTGACCGGATGCTCGTCGAGGGTGGCGAAGAGCCGCCGCGTGACGCCGGGCCGGTCGTTGCCCGACAGCGTGATCAGCAGGGTGCGCTTCTGGTCCTCCATGACGGTCCAACGCTAGTGCGCCGCGCGTGGCGGCACCGCCTAGGGTTGCCCCGTGGCTGACGTCGTACGGATCTCGGGGGCGTGCGTGCGCAGGGGCACGTCCATGCTGCTCTCCGACGTCGACCTGCTGATCACCGAGGGTGAGCGCTGGATCGTCATGGGACCCAACGGTGCTGGCAAGACCACGCTCCTCCTCCTGGCCTCCGCGCGCATGTTCCCCACCTCGGGGGAGGTGGAGCTGCTGGACGAGGTGATGGGGGCCGTCGACCTGGCCGACCTGAAGCCGCGCATCGGCTGGGCGAGCAGCGCCATGGCGGCCGACCTGCCGCCGGGGGAGTCCGTGGCCGACGTCGTGATGACGGGTGCCTGGGCGGTCTCAGGTCGGTGGCGCGAGCAGTACGACGAGGCCGACCGTCAGCGTGCGGAGCGGCTCCTCGAGGACTGGGGGATCGCACACCTGGCCGGTCGTACGTTCGGCACGCTGTCCGAGGGGGAGCGGAAGCGCACGATGATCGCCCGCGCCCTCATGAGCGACCCCGAGCTCCTCCTCCTCGACGAGCCCGGCGCCGGGCTCGACCTGGGCGGCCGGGAGGATCTCGTCGAGCGGCTCGGCCGGCTCGCCCTCGACGAGGACGCGCCCACCCTCGTCGTCGTCACGCACCACGTCGAGGAGATCGCCGTCGGGTTCACCCACGGACTGCTGCTCAGGGGCGGCCGCGTGGTCGCCGCCGGTCCGCTGCCCGACGTGATGACGGCGGAGGCGCTCAGTGAGGCCTTCGGCATGCCGATCACCGTGCAGCACGAAGCCGGGCGCTGGTTCGCGCGGCGCACGGCCAGGGACTGAACGGCCTCATGGAGCCGCTGACGTTCGCCCTGATCGCGGCCGCGGGCTTCGCCGGGGGCTTCATCAACGCAGCCGTGGGGAGCGGCACGCTGATCGTCTACCCGGTGCTGCTGGCCACCGGGATCCCCCCCGTGGTCGCGAACGGGACCAACACCGCCGGGCTCTCGCCCGGCTCCTTCATGTCCGCCTGGGCGTACCGGGCGGAGCTGCGCGACCGCATGACGGTGCTGCGCCGACCGATCCTGGCGACGGTCGTCGGAGCGGCGCTCGGGGCCACTCTCGTGGTGGCGCTGCCCAGCACGGTGTTCGTCTCCGTGGTGCCGTGGCTCGTCGGCCTCGCCACGATCCTCGTGGCGCTCCAGCCGGTGCTCGCGAGGACGGTGAAGGCACACCGTGCGGGGCACCCGAGACGGGTCTGGCCGTGGACCGGCCTGATCGGCGTGTACGGGGGCTACTTCGGTGCCGCCCAGGGCGTCATGCTCATGGCCGCCCTCGGACTCGTGTACGACGCGGATCCCCAGCGGGCCAACGGTGCCAAGAACATCCTCGCCGCCTGCGCGAACGTCACCGCCGCCGCGGTCTTCGCACTCAGCGGTGCCGTGTCCTGGCCCGCTGCCGTTGCCGTGGCTGCGGGATCAATCCCCGGCGGGTACGTGGGCGGCCGGATCGCCCGACGCCTCCCCGGCTCCGTGCTGCGGGCACTGGTCGTCGCGATCGGGATCGGTGCCACGCTGTACCTCGTGCTTGGCGGCTAGTGCGCCCTCGCGCTTGTACCGTGGCCAGCATCATCCGCATCGCCTGAGAGGACGCCGTCACCGTGGTCATGAGAGTGGTGCTCGGCGCGGCAGGCGTGCTGCTGCTCCTTGCCGGGCTCGCCATGGGGGGGCTCGCCACCTGGGCCGCGGTCGTCTTCGGCTCGGACGGCGCCCTTCGCTTCGAGGCGGGCACCATCACTCCGGCCCCCGGGACGCTCGCCACGATCATCGATGTCGAGCGGTTCAGCGCGACGGTCCCGTACGTCGACAGCCTGGGCACCACCCGCCTGTCGGTCACCTCGGGTGAGGCGGGCGACCCTTCCGACACGGTGTTCCTGGGTGCTGCTGGGACGCCGGCGGTCGACGCCTACCTGAAGGGGACGCCATACTCGGTCGCCCTCCGCGAGGGCGGCACCTGGAGCGTGCGGGAGGTCCCTGGCGCGGCGGTCCCGCTGCTGCCCCGCGAGCAGGACCTGTGGATCACCGACGACGTGGGGCGCAGGGCATCGATCCAGGTGCCATCGGATCGACCGCTCACCCTGGTCCTCATGCACCCCTCCGCCATCCCCAGCGGCCCGCTGTCGCTCACCGTCGACTTCACCGTCCCGGGAGTGGCGACCTGGGTCGTGTGGCTGCTCGTGGGGGCGGGGGCCCTGCTCGTCTTCGGGGCGGTGCTCCTCCTCGTCGCCGTGCGTCGACGGACGCGCACCGGGAGGCACGCTGCCGGGGCATCATCGATGGCAGGGGAGGAGGTGAGCCATGTCGCACCCGTCGGATGAGGACCCCGCGTCCACCCGGATCCTCACGGTCCCCAACGCGCTCAGCTTCGCGCGCCTGCTGGGCGTGCCGCTCTTCCTGTGGCTCATCCTGGTGCCGCAGGCGGATGGCTGGGCGTTCTGCCTGCTCGCCGTCGCCGGCGCCTCGGACTGGGTCGACGGATACCTCGCCCGACGGCTGAACCAGCGCAGCGAGCTCGGCGTCATCCTCGATCCGCTGGCAGACCGCCTGTACATCGCGGCCACCCTGCTCGGCCTCGCGCTGCGCGAGCTCATCCCGTGGTGGCTGGTCGGCATCCTGGTGGCTCGCGAGCTCTTCCTCCTCGCCCTCCTTCCCCGGATCCGCCGCAGCGGTCGGCTGGCGCTGCCCGTCACCTACGTCGGCAAGAGCGCGACCTTCTGCCTGCTGTGGGGATTCCCCCTCCTCCTGCTGGGCGGCCTGCCCACGTTCGGCACCGCTGCCCTCGCCTTCGGCTGGGCTTTCGCGCTCTGGGGAACCTACTTGTACTGGTGGGCGGGCATACGCTACGCACAGCAGGCGTTCGCACTTCGCGCGCCGGCGTGACGACGGGGATGCAATGCAGGCAGTGGTGATGGCTGGGGGCGCGGGAACGCGGCTGCGCCCGCTGACGACGGCTGTCCCCAAGGCGCTCCTCCCCATCGTCGGCGAGCCCATGCTGGCGCGGGTCATCCGCCTGCTGAGCCAGCACGGGGTTGACCGGTGCGTGGTGACCCTGCAGCACCAGGCCAGCGTCGTCCTGAAGTACTTCAGCGCCGACCGCGTGGAGGGGGTGGGCCTGCGCTTCCTCACGGAGCCCCGTCCGCTGGGCACCGCCGGGAGCGTGCGCTACGCGCAGGCATGGCTCGAGAGCGACCAGGACATCCTGGTGATCTCAGGCGACTGCCTCACCGACATGAACCTCGAGGCCCTCGAGCAGCGTCACCGCGAGGCACGTGCGGACATCACGATCGCGCTGGCCCGCCGCGCTGATCCGCGCAACTACGGAGTGGTCTCCATCGACGCGGACGGCTGGGTCCGGGCGATGGTGGAGAAGCCCAGCTGGGGCGAGGTCTCGGACGACACGGTCAACACGGGCGTCTACATCGTCAGCCCGTCAGTGCTGGAGTCGATCCCTGCCGACGAGCCGAGCGACTGGGCCCAGGACATCATCCCGGCGCTCCTCGCACGCGGGGCGCGTGTCCAGGGGGTCGTCATGGACGGGTACTGGGAGGACGTCGGCACCTTCGCCAGCTACAGCCGCGCGCAGCGCGATGTGCTCGACGGCCTGGTGCACAGCGAGGTCGACGCGTTCGAGGTGGCGACGGGAGTCCTCGTCGCCACGGGTGCCGAGCTGTCGCCCGATGCCGATGTCCGTCCACCCGTGTACATCGGCCCGTTCGCGAAGATCGAGGCCGACGCCATCATCGGGCCGTACACGGTGGTGGGCACCAACGCGCTGGTCCGCTCTCGCGCTGTCGTGGATCACACCGTGCTGCACCCCAACGTCTACGTCGGGAACGACGCGGACCTGCGCGGCTCGATCGTGGGGCGCGCCACCGAGATCCGCAGGGGTGCGCGAGTCCTCGAGGGCTCGGTCATCGCGGACGGGTGCACCATCATGGATGGTGCCGTCATCGGGACCGACGTCATGATCTATCCCGGCAAGACCATCGACGAGGGCACCGTCGTGGACGAGTCGGTGGTGTGGGAGTCACCCGCCCAGCGGCAGGTCTTCAGCGACAGCGGCGTCCGGGGCATCGTGAACGTCGACATGACACCCGAGCGCATCGTGCGGCTGGCCGCGGCGTTCGCCACGACGCTGCCGAAGGGCGCGACCGTGAGTGTCGGTCGCGACCACTCGCGGGCCGCCCGCGCGCTGAACCGGGCGCTGGCGGGGGCACTCACCGCCGCGGGCATCAACCTGCGGGACCTTCGCGCGGTCACGACGGCCCTGGTCCGCAACGACACCGCCCGGTACTCCGACGGCGGCGTGGTCCTCCGCACGACACCGGGGCGCCCCGACAGCATCGACGTCCTCTTCCTCAACTCCCACGGCGGCGAGATCAGCAGCCACCAGCGCGAGGCGATCGAGCGGATCTTCACCCGCAAGGAGTTCCGTCGACCGCTGCCGTCCGACATCGGCGACATCCGCACGCCGCATCGCGTCCTCGACGACTACGCGAACGACGTCGAGGCGGAGATCGCCATGGACGCTATCCGTCGCGCCCACCCGCGGATCGTCCTCGACGCCGGCGGCGGTCCGTCCGTCGGCGTGCTGTCGATGATCATGGGCCGGCTCGGGCTCGACGCGCTCACCGTGGGCGCGGCGATGGAGGAGGAGGCCGCCGCCGACCAGGCGCCGTACCGCGAGGCCGCGCTGCGTCGGCTCAGCGGCCTGGTCGTGTCGTCGGGTGCTCGCATCGGTGCCCGGCTGGGGCCGACGGGTGAACGGCTGAGCATCGTCGACGAGCTCGGTCGCGTGATCGAGGACGGCCGGATGCTCCTGATCATGCTGGACCTCATGGCGGCGAGCCGGCACTCGGGCTGCGTCGCGGTGCCCGTGACGACAAGCCGCCTCGCGGAGGAGGTCGCCGCCTACCACGGCACCTCGGTGCGACGGATCGGTGCCGGCTCGGCCGCGCTTGCCGCCGCTGCCACCGAGCCCGATGTGATCCTCGCCGGGGATGGCCGGGGCCGCTTCGTGCTGCCCGCCCTCGCTCCGGGGCCTGACGCGATCTCCGCCCTCATGATGCTCCTGTCCCTGATGGCGGACACCGACCTCAGCCTGAGCCAGCTCAACTCGCGCATCCCCGCGACGTCCGTCATCGCACGAACGGTCACGGTTCCGTGGCACCGGCGGGCCGGGGCGATGCGTGCCGTACGCCTGAACGCCGAGGGGACCGAGGTCGACACCCTCGACGGCATCCGCGTCGTGCACGACGACGGCAGCTGGTGCCTGGTGCTGCCGGAGGACGACCAGGCCTGCCTCACCCTGTACGCGGAGGCGGCCGACGCGCAGACCGCTGAGGACCTGCTCGACCACTGGCAGAAGGTCGTCGAGTCCGCGTCATGACCACGCCGGTGACCGATCATCCCGGTGCGACCGACGAGGGCGTGCTCGAGAGCTTCCTCGCCCAGGTCGTCGTCGACGACTACGCCGGCGTCGTCCCTCGCCACGAGGGGCCACGTCAGTGGACGCGGCACTGGCCCTCCCTTGCCGTGCTCGTCATCATCGGCGTCGTGGTGGCAAGCGCCGTCATCAGCACCCGCACCTCCGATGAGGCTCGCCAGCAGACACGCGACGCGCTCTCGGATCGCGTGGCGTCCCTGTCCGCGTCGATCGACGAGCGGCAGGCGGCGGTGGACGAGCAGTCCGCCGCTGTCGACGGCCTCCAGGCGGAGGTGCTTGCGGCCGGCGCCGCCAGCGGAACGGACGTGGAGACGGCGGCGCTGGCCTCGCAGGCAGGCAGCACGGCCCTGTCCGGCCCGGGGCTCACCGTCACCATCGACGATGCCCCGGATGCCGAGGCGGGGTCGCTCAACCAGGTGCTGGACCGGGACCTTCAGGACATCGTCAACGTGCTGTGGAGCATGGGGGCCTCCGGGGTGGCCGTGAATGAGCAGCGGCTCACCGGAGTGACGGCCATCCGCGGCGCCGGCGGCGCGATCCTGGTCAACTACCAGCCCCTGACCCGGCCCTACACGGTGACGGCGGTGGGCACGACGACGAGCGGGGAGGAGGACTCCGCGCTCCAGTCGCTGCTCACGGGGCTGGGCACCGACTACGGGCTCGTCTCGCAGGTGGGCAGCGGTGACGTAGCGTTGCCGGCGGGCGAGCTGCGCGCACCGCGCTTCGCACGGGTGGATCAGGGGGGTGGAGAACAGTGATCGCGATCATCGGTCTGCTCGTGGGCGTCGCGATCGGCGTGCTCTGGCATCCCGTCGTGCCGCTGTGGCTGGAGCCCTACCTGCCCATCGCGATCGTCGCGGCCCTCGATGCCGTCTTCGGCGGCTTCAGGGCACTGATGGAGAAGCGGTTCGACGATCGCATCTTCGTGGTGAGCTTCCTGTCCAATGTCGTCATCGCGGCCTTCCTCGTCCTCCTCGGGGACCAGCTGGGCGTCGGCGCGCAGATGTCGACCGGAGTCGTCGTGGTGCTGGCCATGCGCATCTTCGCCAACGCGGCGGCCATCCGGCGGATCCTGTTCCGGGCGTGACGGCATGAGCGACGCACCTGCACGCGAGGACTCCCCACTGCCGAGCCCCGAGCCCCCGTCACCACGCTCCCTCCTCGGCCAGCTGGCGTTCCAGCCGAGCCGGCCGCACCTGTTCATCGGGGTGCTCTTCCTGGTCCTGGGCCTGCTCGTCACCCTCGCCATCGTCCGACCGGGGGAGGACGAGCCGTGGCGGAACGCGCGCACCGAGGACCTGGTCCAGATCCTCGACGACCTCGGCGCGCGGCAGGACCGGCTCGAGGCCGAGTCAGCCAGGCTGACGGCGCTGCAGCGCGACCTCGAGGCGGGATCGACGGTCGACGCGATCGCGGAGGCACAGCGCCAGCTCGAGGCACTGCAGGTCCTCACCGGCACCACGCCCGTCGTCGGCCCCGGCCTGACCATCGTCATCACCGACCCCGACGGCGTGGTCGACGCCCCGCTCCTGCTGGACGCCGTCCAGGAGCTTCGCGACGCGGGAGCCGAGGCCATCCAGGTCGGCACGACCCGCGTGGTCGTCGACACCTGGTTCGCTGACGCCGACGGGGCGGTCGTGGTCAACGGGGAGCCGCTCACGGCGCCGGTGCGGGTGGTCGCGATCGGCGATCCCGAGACCATGGCCGCCGCCCTGAGCATCCCCGGCGGGCTGGCTGACTCCGTGCGCACGCGGGGCGCCGATTTTGCCGCTTCGACGTCTCAGGCCCTGAGCATCTCGGTTACAGTTCCCGAGACGACCGACTAGGAGGACACATGTACCCCGAGGACATTCGGTACACGGCAGAGCACGAGTGGGTGCGGGCCACCGAGTCGGGCACGGTCGTGTTCGGGATCACCGACTTCGCGCAGGATGCGCTGGGCGACATCGTCTACGTGTCGCTGCCCGCGGTGGGGGACTCGCTCGCCGCCGGTGCGGCCTGCGGAGAGGTCGAGTCGACCAAGAGCGTGAGCGACATCTACGCGCCGCTGGCCGGCGAGGTGGTGGCCCGCAACGAGGCCCTCGACTCGGCACCCGAGACGGTCAACAGCGATGCGTACGGAGGCGGGTGGATGGTGGAGCTGCGTCCCGCGGATCCCTCAACCCTGGACGCCCTCCTGTCGGCGGCGGACTATCGCGCCCTGGTGGAGAAGGCCTAGGCCTGATGCCGATGACCTGTCCCAGCTGCGGGCACGAGAGTGCGGCCGACGACCGATTCTGCGGGGCGTGCGGCGTGCCGCTGTCGGCGGAGGCCTTCGAGAGCATCGAGCACACCGGGTCCATCACCTCGATCATCTCGGCCGGACCGGGCACCGGTTCGGGACCGATGAGCGCTGTGGGGTCCGGAACCCAGTTCGACCTCGAGTCCGGCAGCGCGCTGCTGGTCGTCCATCGCGGCCCGGGCGAGGGCCAGGAGTTCGTCCTCGACCAGGCAGCCGGCGTTCTGACGGTCGGACGTGCGCCCGAGGCGGACATCTTCCTCGACGACGTGACGGTCAGCCGCCACCATGCCGAGCTGCGGCACGGCGCGGAGGGCTGGAGCGTCCGTGATGTCGGCAGCCTCAATGGCACGTACGTCAACCGAGTCCGGGCCGACGATCAGCACCTGATCGGTGGCGACGAGGTCCAGATCGGGAAGTTCCGCTTCGTCTTCCTTCTCGGACTCGAATCGGCGACATGACCGAGCGGGTCGGGGAGCCCTCGCCGCCTGTCGTGTCCGGCACGATCAGCATCGGCGAGGTGCTGCAGCTGCTCAAGCGGGAGTTCCCGGACGTCACCATCAGCAAGATCCGGTTCCTCGAGGCAGAGGGGCTGGTGACCCCGGAGCGGACGGCGTCGGGATACCGGCGCTTCGCCCAGCGCGACATCGACCAGCTGCGAGCCGTGCTCACCCTGCAACGCGACCAGTACCTGCCCCTCAAGGTGATTCGCGATCACATCGAGTCGGGAATGGCCGACCCCGAGGCAGCGGCGAAGCTGCCCGTCGCGGGGACCGGTCTGCGGCCGGACGACTTCCGCGCAGGCGCTGGCCGCGTGCGCATGACGCGCGAGGAGCTCGCGGAGGCCTGCGACCTGACCGAGGCGTACATCGCTCAGCTGGAGTCCATCGGCATCGTGTGGGCCTCGCCGGCGGGCCACTACGACGAGGACGCCCTGGCGATCGCCAACGTGGTCTCCCGGCTGTCGGCGTTCGGCCTCGAGGCCCGGCACCTGCGCTCGTTCCGGGTCGTGACGGATCGGGAGACGGGCCTGGTCGCGCAGATGGCCACGCCCTACTCGCAGCCGCGCGACCGGGACGGCCGGGCCCGCGAGCAGGAGGTGGTCCGGGAGCTGGCCGCGCTGCTCATCCAGCTGCACGCGACTCTGCTCAGGGCTGAACTCATCCGTGGCGGTCGAGCCTGACGCACGGGGTGCAATCGGCGCGGGTCGGGCTACCCTGTTGGTGTGCTGGATCTCGAGGTCGTGGGCGTGAGGGTCGAGATGCCCTCGAACAATCCGATCGTGCTGCTGCGCGAGCGTGACGGCGGTCGCTACCTGCCGATCTGGGTGGGAGCCGTGGAGGCGACCGCCATCGCCTATGCCCAGCAGGGCATCGTGCCCCCCCGGCCGCTGACCCATGACCTGCTGCGCGACATCCTCGCCGCGCTCGGCGTGACGTTGACCGAGGTGCGCATCACCGCCCTCGAGGACGGGGTCTTCTACGCCGTCCTCGCCTTCAGCGACGGCACGGAGGTCAGTGCCCGCCCCTCCGACGCGATCGCGCTCGCCCTGCGCGTGGACGCGCCCATCCGCGGAGCGGACGAGGTGCTCGATGCCGCGGGCATCGACATCCCCGACGACGAGCCGGCGCCGGCCGAGGACCAGGTCGAGAAGTTCCGGGAGTTCCTCGACCAGGTGTCCCCGGAGGACTTCGGCTGACTCTCCACCCTGTGTCGAGGGTCCCTCATGCGCTGGTCCGAACCTCAGCGGGAGGTTGAGACTTTGCTCCGCGACACGCCGCGACCGACGATTGCCTCGCGGCTGCCACCTCCCTAACGTCGGCACCGCAGGGCAGTTGATCGCTCGGTACAGGCAATGATCGCGTGGCGGCTACGCTGGGCGCGGTCAGCGGTGGGAGTCCCACGGGACCCCGATGGCAGGAGGCGGACGTGACCCTTGAGGGGATGACCTCGCAGGCTTCGGCGAAGACGGCCGGGGCAGTCGACATCCAGGCGCAGGGAGTCCTCTTCGACGAGTCGACCCTTCGGCCCCTGCCGGCCAACATCGGCTACCGCGGTCCGGTGGCGTGCGCCGCAGCCGGGATCACCTACCGGCAGCTGGACTACTGGGCCCGGACCGGGCTCGTCATGCCGTCGGTGCGAGGGGCGGCCGGCTCCGGCACCCAGCGCCTGTACGGCTTCCGCGACATCCTCGTGCTGCGCATCGTCAAGCGGCTGATCGACACCGGCGTGTCCCTGCCGAACATCCGCGCGGCCGTCGACCACCTGTCGACCCGCAACGGCGAGGACCTCGCGGGACTGACCATCATGAGCGACGGCGCCAGCATCTACGAGTGCCGCAGCGCCGACGAGGTCGTCGACCTGGTGCGTGGTGGTCAGGGCGTGTTCGGGATCGCCGTCGGGAGCGTCTGGCGCGAGGTCGAGGGCACGCTTGCGACCCTGCCCGGCGAGGCGCCCGAGGGTGGCGTCATCGAGGCTCCCTCGGCCCGCGACGAGCTCGCCGCACGACGCGCGCGCCGCACGGCCGTCTGACTGACGCGCGAGTGCTGCCGGGCTGATCGTGCCCGGACGGGCTAGCATGACCCCGCTGACAGATTCCGAGCGGGAGAGTCCTGGGCAACCAGGCGCCGAAGGAGCAAACTCCCCGACAACCTCTCAGGCATCAGGACCGCTCGGAAGAGGCACCTCTGGAAAGCGGGATCGAACCGATCCCCACCGACGGTGAAAGCCGGGTTCGCCCGGTGAAGCTCTCAGGTCGCGCGGCTGCGCGGAAAACAGAGGGGGAGAGCGGTCACGACCGTGGCCGTTCACGTGCGTATGCCCCGGCATACCCGGCCCCTGAGGTGCGTCATGAGCATGGAGTTCTCCTCCCGGCATATCGGTCCGGACGCTGACGAGCAGGAGCGCATGCTGGCGCTGCTCGGCTACTCCGACCTCGATGACTTCACTGCCGACGTGGTCCCGGAGGTCATCCGCTGGCACGAGGCGCTGGACCTGCCCGAGGCGGCGACCGAGGCCGAGACCCTCGCGGAGCTGCGGGAGCTCGCCGCCCGCAACCAGGTCGTCACCAGCATGATCGGGCTCGGCTACTACGGAACGCACACGCCCGGGCGTGATCACGCGCACCATCCTGGAGAACCCGGCCTGGTACACGGCGTACACGCCCTACCAGCCCGAGATCTCCCAGGGGCGCCTCGAGGCGCTGCTCAACTTCCAGACCATGGTCGAGGACCTGACGGCCCTCCCGGTCGCCGGCTCGTCGCTGCTCGACGAGCCCACGGCGGCGGCGGAGGCGATGACGCTGTCCCTGCGCGCGTCGAAGACCGGTGCCACCGTGTTCGTCGTCGACGCCGACACCCATCCGCAGACCCTCGCGGTGCTCCGGACGCGCGCGCAGCCGCTGGGCATCACCTTGGTGGTGGCGGACCTCGACGCCGAGCTGCCGGTCGAGGGCGTGGCCGGGGTGCTGGTCAGCTATCCGGCGTCCTCCGGCCGGGTGCGCGACCTCGCGCCGGTGATCACGGCGGCACACGAGCGGGGCGCGCTGGCGATCGTCACGACCGACCTGCTCGCCCTGACCCTGCTCACCCCGCCGGGCGAGCTCGGCGCGGACGTCGTCGTCGGGTCCGCGCAGCGCCTCGGTGTGCCCTTCGGCTTCGGCGGTCCGCACGCCGGGTTCATGTCGGTCCGGGCCGGGCTGGAGCGGAGCATGCCGGGTCGGCTGGTCGGCGTCAGCGTCGATGCGGACGGCGCCCCGGCGTACCGGCTCGCCCTTCAGACGCGCGAGCAGCACATCCGCCGGGAGAAGGCGACGAGCAACATCTGCACGGCGCAGGTCCTGCTGGCCGTGATCTCGTCGATGTACGCCGCCTACCACGGTCCCCAGGGGCTCACGACGATCGCCCGCCGCGCGCATGACCGTGCCCGGGTCCTCGCGACGGGGCTGGCGGCGATGGGAGCCGTCGTCGACATCACGGACATCTTCGACACCGTGCGCTGGCGCGTGCCGGGCAGGGCCGAGGCGATCATCGACGCCGCCCTCGAGCGCGGCGTGAACCTGCGGCTCGTCGACGTCGACACGGTCTCCGCGTCCACGGACGAGACCACCTCCGAGGCGGACGTGGAGCAGGTGTGGGCGGCGACCGGCGACGTGATCGGATCCTTCGCGCCGGCGTACGGCACCGTGGACGCGGCAGACGAGGTGGCCATCCCCGGCCACGCGCGTCGCACCTCGCCCTTCCTCACCCATCCCGTCTTCACGACGCACCGCAGCGAGACGTCGATGCTGCGCTACATCCGCCGGCTCGGAGACCGCGACATCGCCCTCGACCGGGCGATGATCCCGCTCGGCTCGTGCACGATGAAGCTGAACGCCACCACGGAGATGGAGCCGATCACCTGGGTCGGAGTTCGCGGGCATGCACCCGTTCGCCCCCCTCGACCAGGCCGACGGCTACGTCGACCTCATCCGCACGCTCGAGTCCTGGCTCGTCGAGGTCACGGGCTATGACGCCGTGTCACTGCAGCCCAACGCCGGGTCCCAGGGCGAGTTCGCCGGGCTCCTCGCCATCAGCGCCTACCACCGGGCGAACGGCGATACCGGGCGCGACGTCTGCCTCATCCCGAGCAGCGCGCACGGGACCAACGCCGCCAGCGCGGTGATGGCCGGCATGCGCGTCGTCGTGGTCGCGTGTGATGACGAGGGCAACGTCGACGTCGATGACCTGCGAGCGAAGATCGAGGCGCACGCTGGCAGGCTGGCCGCCCTCATGGTGACGTATCCCTCGACGCACGGGGTGTTCGAGACCGCGATCGGCGACATCTGCGCGATGGTGCACGAGGCGGGCGGGCAGGTGTATGTCGACGGCGCCAACCTGAACGCGCTGGTCGGGCTCGCCAAGCCCGGCAGGTTCGGTGCCGACGTGTCGCACCTGAACCTGCACAAGACCTTCTGCATCCCGCACGGCGGCGGCGGACCGGGCGTGGGACCGGTCGCGGTTCGCGAGCACCTCGCGCCCTACCTGCCGTCGCATCCGCTGCGGCCCGAGGCCGGTCCGGTGGGGCGTGGGCATGCGGACGGGGGAGTGGGGCCGGTCAGCGGTGCCCCGTGGGGGAGCGCGGGCATCCTGCCGATCCCGTGGGCGTACATCCGGATGATGGGTCCGGACGGCCTGCTCCGAGCGACCCAGACGGCGATCCTCAACGCCAACTACGTCGCGGCGCGCCTGCGCGATCACTACCCGGTGCTCTACTCAGGTGCCAACGGCCTGGTGGCGCACGAGTGCATCCTCGATGTCCGCTCGATCACGGCGCAGACAGGGGTGACCGTCGACGACATCGCCAAGCGGCTGATCGACTACGGCTTCCATGCGCCGACCATGTCCTTCCCGGTGGCAGGCACGCTGATGGTGGAGCCCACCGAGAGCGAGAACCTGTTCGAGCTCGATCGCTTCTGCGATGCGATGATCGCGATCAAGTCCGAGATCGACGCGGTTGCGGACGGGACCTGGCCGCTCGAGGACAGCCCACTGCGCAACGCCCCGCACACGGCCGACTCCGTGATCGGTCCCTGGGAGCACGCCTATCCCGGCTCGGCTGGCGGCGTTCCCGGTCGAGAGCCTCCGGCAGGACAAGTACTGGCCCCCCGTGCGGCGCATCGACGGCGCGTTCGGGGACCGCAACCTGGTCTGCGCGTGCCCGCGGCCGGAGGAGCTGGCGGCACCGTGATCGCCGTCTTCGACATCGACGGTGTCCTGGCCGACCCCGAGCATCGTCAGCACCACGTGGCGAGCCGGCCGAAGGACTGGGACGCCTTCTTCGCGGCGGTCGGCGGCGACGACGTCATCGTGGCGGGGCGCGACCGCCTGCGGGAGCTGGCGGCCGACCACGAGGTGGTGCTCCTCTCGGGTCGCCCGGAGAGCACGAGGGCCGACACGGAGGCCTGGCTCGCCCGGCACGGGATCGACGTGTCCAGGCTGGTCCTGCGTCGTGACAGTGACCACCGGCCGGCGGCGCAGGTGAAGGCGGAGCTGATCGTCGGCATCGGCAGCCCGGCCGACGTCGCCGTCGTGATCGACGACGACGAGTCGGTGACCACCCGACTGGCAGCAAGCGGTTACACGACGGAGCTCGTCCGCTAGCCTGAGCCCACACACCCTAGGAAAGGCAACACATGGACACCCTGTGGACTCTCGTCTACATCTTCTTCATGATCATCTTCTTCATGATCTTCTTCATGGTGATCATGGACCTGTTCAGCGATCACACGCTGGGCGGCGGCGCCAAGGCCGTCTGGATCATCTTCCTCATCCTGTTCCCGCCGATCACGGTCCTCGTGTACCTGATCGCTCGCGGCAAGAGCATGGGCGAGCGTCGTCAGAAGCAGATGGAGGCCGCGCAGCAGGCGCAGAAGGCCTACATCCAGTCGGCGGTCGGCAGTGTCTCGCCGGCGGACCAGATCGCCTCGGCTAAGGCGCTCCTCGACGCGGGCACCATCACGCAGGCCGAGTTCGATTCGCTCAAGGCGAAGGCCCTCGCCTAAGTCGCAGCACCCAGTGGGCCCCACCGTCTCGTACGGTGGGGCCCACTGCTCGTTCCGGAGGTGAGCGCATGGAGACCCTGCTGATCCTCGGCGGCACCGCATGGCTCGGGCGCGAGCTCGCCCGGCAGGCGGCGGCAGCCGGGGTGGCCGTCACGTGCCTCGCCCGTGGTGACTCCGGGCCGGTGGCGGACGGCGTGACCCTCGTGAGGGCCGATCGGTCCCAGCCCGGCGCGTACGACCGCGTTCGGGGCACGTCCTGGGATGCCGTCATCGACGTGTCGTGGCAGCCGGACCAGGTGCGCTCCGCCACCGAGGCCCTCGCAGAGGTCGCGGCCCACTGGGTCTACGTGTCGTCGGGCTCCGTCTACGCGGACACGGCGACACCCGGTGCGGACGAGGATGCCGAGCTGCTGACGCCGCTGCTGTCGGGGCCTGCGTCGATGGAGCAGTACGGCGAGGCGAAGGTCGGGTGCGAGACCCTGGTGACCGATCGGCTGGGCGAGGAACGATCATTGCTCGCCCGCGTCGGGCTCATCGGCGGCCCGGGCGATCCCAGCGACCGCTTCGGCTACTGGGTGTCGCGCTTCGCACTCGCGGGCAGCGACGCGGTTCTCGTTCCTGTCTCGCCGGACCTCTCGACCCAGGTGATCGACGTCCGCGACCTGGCCGCCTTCCTGCTCGCATGCGGCGACCGAGCCACGAGTGGCCCGGTGAACATCTCAGGGGAGTGCCTGCCGTTCCCGGCGTCGTCGACGGCCAGCGCCGAGGCGCCGGGTTCACCGGGACCGCGTGCCGGTGGAGCCGGAGTGGCTGGGCGAGCATGACGTGCAGCCGTGGGCGGGGCCTCGATCCCTGCCGCTGTGGCTGCCCCTGCCCGAGTACGCCGGGTTCGGCAGCAGGTCCACCGCCCGGGCGCTCGACCTCGGCCTGCAGCGCCGGCCGCTGGCGACCACCCTCGTCGGACGTCCTCGAGGACGAGCGGTCCCGTGGGCTGGATCGGCCACGTCGCGCGGGCCTGTCCCGCGCCGAGGAGCGCGACCTCCTCGCGCAGGTTAGGTAACCCTAACTGTGACTGGTAGCCTCCCAGCCGTGACGCCAGGAGACCCGAGGTCGGTCCGGGACCTGGCCGTGGGGGAGTCCGGCATCCTGGGCGTGCCTGACGTCGATCGCGCACAGCGGATCCGCCTCGCCGAGCTGGGCCTGCGACCGGGGCAGCCGATCACCGTGGTCCAGCGCGGGGTCGGGGGAGCGCGCATCGTCTCCGTGGCCGACTCACGGATCGCCCTCGACGCTCGCACGGCGGGCTGCATCCCGGTCTCGACGGGCCCGAGCGTCATGAGCGGCACGGTCCCGTCCTGTCATAGCGATGGCGGCGGCATCGCCGCTCCCGCGGGCACCCCGGTCGTGGCGCTCGCGGGCGCCCCCAACGTGGGCAAGTCCACGCTGTTCAACCGTCTGACAGGCGCGCGGCGCGACGTCGGCAACTGGCCCGGCACGACCGTCGAGGTCGGCCGGGGTCTCATGGACGACGGGGTCCGCCGCTTCGACGTGATCGACCTTCCGGGCGCGTACAGCCTGGACCCGCTGTCCCCGGACGAGGCGCTCACCCGCGCCCTCCTCGTCGACGTCCCGCCGCACGAGCGTCCCGAGCTGGTGGTGGTCATCGCCGACGCCGGTCGGCTCTCCCGGTCCCTCTACCTCGTCCGGCAGCTGCGCGAGACCGACCAGCGGATGGTGGTCGCACTGACGATGGGCGACATCGCCGAGCGGCAGGGCGTGAACGTCGACCTCGATGCCCTCGTCGCGTTCCTGGGCGTGCCGGTCGTTCTCATCGATCCCCGCCACCACCAGGGCCGCACCGGACTGCTGGAGGCGCTGGACCGCGCTCTCGCGGCCCCACGTCCGCCGGTCCTGCCGCGTCCTGAGGTCACCGGGGAGTTCGACCTCGCCGACGAGCGGTTCACCTGGATCGACGAGGCGGTGCGTCTCGCGGTCCACCGCACCGACGAGCGCCGGGTGCGATGGTCGGACCGCTTCGACCGGCTCGCGCTGTCGTCGCTGTGGGGCCCGCTGCTCTTCCTCGCCGCGATGTGGGCGGTGTTCCAGCTCACGACCACGGTGGCGGCGCCACTCCAGGAGGGACTGGACTGGTTCTTCAGCGGCCCGGTGACCACGGTCGCAGTCGCCCTGCTCGGGCTCGTCGGGCTGGACGACACCTGGGTGCGCAGCCTCGTCGTGGACGGCCTGATCGCAGGCGTGGGCATGCTCCTCACGTTCGTGCCGCTCATGGCGATCATGTTCGCCCTGCTGGCGTTGCTCGAGGACAGCGGCTATCTGGCTCGCGCCGCGGTCGTGGCGGACCGGCTCATGCGGGCCATCGGCCTGCCAGGGAGGGCGTTCCTGCCCCTGATCGTGGGCTTCGGGTGCAACGTCCCGGCCATCAGCGCCACCCGCATCCTCCCCAACGCCCGGCACCGGATCCTCACGGCACTGCTGGTCCCGTTCACCTCCTGCAGCGCCCGACTGACCGTCTACGTCCTCGTCGCGTCGATCTTCTTCCCGGACAACGCCGGCTCGGTCGTCTTCGCCCTGTACGTCATCAGCATCGTCTTCGTCGTCGTCGTCGGACTGGCCCTGCGCAGCACCCTGTGGCGCAGCGTCGGCAGCGAGGCCCTCGTCATCGACCTGCCGCCGTACCAGCGGCCGACGGCGCGGCTGACGGCTGCCGTGACATGGCTCCGCCTGAGCGGCTTCCTGCGCACGGCCAGCGGCATCATCGTCGCGACGGTCGCGGCAGTGTGGTTCCTCCAGGCGATCCCCGCGGCACCCGGCTACTCGTTCGGCGAGGTCCCGGTGCAGGAGAGCCTCTACGCCCGTACCGCGCAGGCGGTCGCGCCGGTCTTCACCCCAGCCGGCTTCGGCACGTGGGAGACCACCAGCGCGCTGATCGTGGGCTTCGTCGCGAAGGAGGCGGTCATCTCCTCCTGGGCACAGACCTACTCGGCAGAGGAGCCGGGCACCTCGGAGGAGCCGGGGACGCTGGGGGAGTTCGTGCGGGCCGACTTCGAGGAGAGCTCCGGCGGCCACACCTCCGCCGCCGTCTGGGCCTTCCTGGTCTTCCTGCTCGCGTACACGCCGTGCGTCGCCACCCTCGCCGCGCAGCGTCGTGAGATCGGCATGCGCTGGACCGTGTTCGGCATCGCCATGCAGCTCTCGGTGGCGTGGGTCGTGGCCGTCGCCATCTTCCAGATCGGATCGCGACTGTGACCAGCCCGCTGAGCCAGGTCCTTGCCGCCGTGGAGGCCGGCGTGACGACCCGAGGCGCCATCGCCGATCGCACGGGCCTCGACCCGGACGTCGTGGACGGCGCCGTGGACCATCTGCTGCGCCTCGGCCGCATCGCCACGCCGACCCTGCGTACGGCCTGTCCCGACGGGGGATGCGCGGGCTGCGGGTCGGTCACCGGCTCAGGATGCTCGACTCCAGCAGCGACCGGGCCGGTAGGAGTGACGGTCCGTACCAGGTCAGCAACCGACCGCTGACGAACGCCGTGGGCGTGCCGACAAACGCCTCCGGGCCGTCGGTCGGAGTGAACATGTAGGGCTCGTCGGGAAGCAGCACGAGATCGACTCCCATCGACTCGACCTGCTCGACGGTCACGGTGGGGTAGCGGTCGGCGGAGTCGTGGAAGGCGTTGACGCACCCGAGCCGCACGAGCATGTCGTCGGCGAACGTGTCGCCGCCGACGACCATCCACGGGTCACGCCAGATGGCGACGGCGACGCGGGGCCCTCCGGGGGCCGGGGGAGCGGCCCACCTGAGGCGTGCCTCCGGCAGCCAGCCGGGCACCTCCCAGCCCAGGGCCAGTTCGAACAGGCGTTCGATCGAGTCGAACGCCCCGTCGACGGACCGGATCCGGGTCACCCAGACGGGCACACCGGCATCGCGCAGGCGCTGCACGTCGAGCTCGCGGTTCTCCTCCTGGTTGGCGACGACGAGGTCCGGGGCGAGGTCGATGATCGCCCTGGTGTCGGGATTCTTGGTGCCGCGGATGCGGACGACGTCGAGGTCGGCCGGCTGCGTGCACCAGTCGGTCGCGGCGACGATGCGGTCCCGGTGGCTGGACACGAGCGCCTCCGTGAGCGACGGCACGAGGCTGACGACCCGTCGGGCCGGCCGCGGCACGTCGACGATGTGCCCGAGGTCGTCCGTGGGGTTCATGCGCGCCACGCTACCGACCGTCGAGTGGAGGCGCGTGGTCGTGTCGACGGGGATGGGGAGGCCCACCGGCCTCCACTCATCCCGATGGATTGTCATAATGCACATTATCGGCGTTATGACGGCTCAGGGATCCGGGCCCGGATGACGTCCACGGCCGCAGCCGGGTCGTCGACGCCCAGGCTGATGCCGGTCACCTCCCGACGTCGCCGCCTGAACGGGATGCGGGCCTCGATCGGCGCCAGGAGCTCGATGTCGACGTTCGTGCCCTGCAGCGGCACGTCGTGCGTGAGCCGGGTGTCGTCGGCGGTGTAGCGGCGGTGGACCGAGGCGTCCTGGATCGCCGTCCACGGCACCGTGGCGATCGGCAGGTGGCCCCAGCGCAGGACGAGTGCGTCGTCTGTTGCCAGGTGCGGCCTCGTCCGTTCGGCGACCATCCAGACCGCGATCCACAGGACCCCGTATGCCGATGCCAGAAGGACCACCAGTCGAAGCCAGGCGAACGAGCCCAGCGCCTCCCACGGGACCAGCAGGTCGACGGCCACCAGTTCCATCAGCGCGAGACCCGCGAACACGAGCTCCACGGGCAGGCGTCCCTTGGCGTAGGCGATGCCGACCTCGTCGTCCCGGACGTCGCGCCGCCCCGTTGCGAGCTGCCAGACGGCCTCGAACAGGCGCAGCTCGCCGAAGACGAGGAAGCCGGCCGGCCCGGGCAGGTACGGGCGGGTCGCCGCTTCCCAGCGGTCCAGTCGGGACACTGGTCGGGGCACGGTACCTAGGTTAGGTTTCCCTTCATGGCCATCGTGCATCGAGCCGATCTCCGCCCGTCCAAGGTCGAGCTTCTCGCCGCGTGGCTCCCCCAGCAGCCGTGGTGCGACTCCACCGGCGACGTCGACCGCGTCGCCGCGTTCCGGTTCGACGACCCGGCGGGCGAGGTCGGTATCGAGTCGTACGTGATGCGGCGCGGCACCGCCGTGTTCCATGTGCCCATGACATACCGCGGGGCGCCACTCGAGGGCGCGACCCTCATCGGAGAGCTCGAGCATTCCGTCCTCGGTCATCGCTGGGTGTACGACGGCCCCAGCGACCCGGTGTACGTCGACGTCATCCGGCGCGCCATCGTCGACGCCGCCCGCGACGTCGACATGGTTCTCGACGACGGCACCCCTGTGCCGCGCCTGGAGTGGTGGGCGACCGCGGTGGGCAGCGGAGCGGAGCCCGCGCTTCTCGCAAGGAGCCTGCGCATCGCGCGGCGGCTGCCGGCGGATCCCCCGACCGGCGCACCGACACTGTCAGCGTCATGGTCCGGCCAGGGGTCCCCTAGCGCTGTTGCGTGGCTGTCCGACCAGGAGGAGGCGTGATGAGCCGCGTCAGCATCTACGTGAACACGATGGGCCGGACTGCTGCACGACGCCGTAAGCCGAGATGCGGATGGCCGACATCCCCGGCCAGGCACCGCTCCCCGAGGACGAGCGCGACGCCTTCATCCACATCGAGGAGGGCCAGCGGCTCTTCTATGCGCTGAGCAACGGAGCGACCGACGGCGTGCCTCTGTCGAAGATGTTCTGGGGCGACTACTGGGGCGTCCTTCTCGATCGGTACGGAATCCGATGGATGGTGAACGTCCCTGACCCGGACGGAGCAGGCGCACGCTAGTCACGGCACAGGTCGGTCACCGGCCGCCAGGTGGAACACTTCGGCTGTGGCCCCGACTGTCCGTCCTGCTCCGCCTCGGCTGTCCGCTCCGGCGCTCGTTGATCTCCTGCCCGTCGCGCCCGCCCGACTCCAGGCAGGCGAACCGCTGGACGGTGCCCACGTCGTCGGCGCCGACCTGAGCGGCTGCCGGCTGCGGGAGACCTCGTGGCGTGAGGCGCACCTGGTGGACCTGGTCCTCGATGATGCTGACCTGCGTCACGCCCGGCTGGTCGACGTGCGGCTCGAGTCCTCGACCGCGAGCACCGTCAGTGCCCCTTCCGGCATCTGGCGCGACGTGGAGGTGCTCACCTCTCGCTGGGGGGCGGCGGAGATCTGGGAGTCGACGTGGACGTCGGTCGTGCTCCGCGGCTGCAAGCTCACCTACCTCAACCTCCGCGGGGCCACCCTCACGGATGTGCTGGTCGAGGACTGCGTGATCGAGACACTCGACCTGCAGGCTGCCCACATCGAACGGATGGCCATCGTGGGCGGCCGAGTGACGGAGCTGCTGCTCGCAGAGTCCACCCTGGTCGACGTGGACCTCCGCGGCGCCAACCTCGACGCCGTCGTCCCCGCGACGGCACTGGCGGGCGCCACGATCAGCCTGCCCCAAGCACTGGCCCTGGCGACCGGACTGGCTGCCGGACTCGGCATCGACGTCCGCTGACGCCGACCCGCGTCGCGCTCCACGTGAGTCCGTCAATAGGTTTGTGCCATGTCCAAGGTACTGACCTCCCTGCCCGTCGGCGAGCGCGTCGGCATCGCCTTCTCCGGAGGCCTGGATACGTCCGTGGCCGTCGCCTGGATGCGCGACAAGGGCGCTGTCCCCTGCACCTACACGGCGGACATCGGCCAGTACGACGAGCCGGACATCGACTCCGTGCCCGGTCGGGCGCTGCAGTACGGCGCAGAGCTGTCGCGCCTCATCGACTGCAAGGCCGCCCTGGTCGACGAGGGGCTTGCCGCTCTCGCCTGCGGCGCGTTCCACATCCGGTCCGGTGGCCGCCAGTACTTCAACACGACTCCCCTGGGCCGCGCGGTCACCGGCACCCTGCTCGTCCGCGCGATGCACGACGACAACGTGTCGATCTGGGGTGACGGTTCGACCTTCAAGGGCAATGACATCGAACGGTTCTACCGGTACGGCCTGCTCGCCAATCCGAGCCTGCGCATCTACAAGCCCTGGCTGGATGCCGACTTCGTCGAGGAGCTCGGCGGCCGCAAGGAGATGTCCGAGTGGCTCGCCGCCCATGACCTGCCCTACCGCGACAGCGTCGAGAAGGCCTACTCGACGGACGCCAACATCTGGGGGGCGACCCACGAGGCGAAGACGCTCGAGCACCTCGACACCTCGATCGAGATCGTGCAGCCCATCATGGGCGTCCGCTTCTGGGACCCGGCCGTCTCCATCGAGTCCGAGGACGTCACGATCCGCTACTCGCAGGGCCGACCGGTGGAGATCAACGGCGCCGCGTTCGACTCCGCCGTTGCCCTGGTGCACGCGGCCAACACGATCGGCGGCCGGCACGGACTGGGCATGGCCGACCAGATCGAGAACCGCATCATCGAGGCGAAGAGCCGTGGCATCTACGAGGCACCGGGCATGGCCCTGCTCTTCATCGCGTACGAGCGCCTTCTCAGTGCCATCCACAACGAGGACACGATCGCGAACTACCACGCCGAGGGACGTCGGCTCGGACGCCTCCTCTACGAGGGCCGGTGGCTCGATCCGCAGGCCCTGATGCTGCGGGAGTCGCTGCAGCGATGGGTCGCCTCCGCGGTCACCGGCGAGGTCACGCTCCGCCTTCGTCGCGGCGACGACTACTCGATCCTCGACACCCGTGGTCCCGCGCTCAGCTACCACCCCGACAAGCTGTCGATGGAGCGCACCGAGGACGCGGCCTTCGGCCCGGTGGACCGGATCGGTCAGCTGACGATGCGCAACCTCGACATCGCGGACTCGCGCGCGAAGCTCGAGCTCTACGCCGCGCAGGGCACGCTCCTGGCCGGACAGGCGCGACTCGTCGGTGAGCTGCAGCCCGGCGGCGCGCAGGCGATCGCGGCGGCTCCCGCCGAGACGCTGCTCGAGGAGGACGAGGCGGACACGCTGGACCGCGCAGCGATGGAGTTCGGCACCGACTGATCCTCAGGAGCAGGAGCCGCCGGCGCCCAGGTGCTGGACCCAGTAGGTCGCGTACTTCGCGCCCCGCCCGGGCGCGAAGCCGAACCCGACGTGGCGGAAGCGTGGATCGGTCATGACTGCGTAATGGGACGGGGAGCGCCGCCAGTCGCCCAGGGCCTCGGCCACCGTCGGCTGGCCGGCCGCGAGGTTCTCCCCCAGCATGAACCCGCGATAGCCGCCTCCGGTGATGCGCTGCTCGGCACCGCTGCCATCGGCGCCCGTGTGGCTGACGCGGTTGTCGCGCTCCATCTGGCTCGCGTACCGCTGGGCTGACCGGTTCAGGGCCGGGCACATCCGGACCGGACGCGCCCCCGCGCTCGCCCGCACGGCGTTGAGGCGGGTCAGCATGCGCTCACGCCAGTCGGCACGCACCACGGGCTGGACGAGTGGGGCGGACCACTCCCCCGCGGACGGGATCTGGGCCGCGGCCGGGCCCGACACGGCCAGAGCGCCGGTGGCCAGCATGACGGCGGCAAGTCCGGACCGGATCCACTCCATGGCCCCAGTGTCCCCCATGGGCGCCCACTTCCCGCATACCGGACGTCCGTTGTCCGGTCGTCATGTTCGGAGTTGGTAAAGGTGCATCCGGATGGGGGTGTCGGCCGGAACCAAGGGAATAACAACGACGTCATATGTGTCATCCACTAAGGCCGTTCGAAGGGACAGACCATGAGTGAATCGATGCGCGGTACCCGCCTGGGTGCCCTCAGCTACGAGACCGACGCACACATCGCACCCGCCGAGCGGGTCGTGGTCAGCTACGAGTGCCCCGAGGGGCACCGCTCCGTCGTGCCCTTCTCCGTGGAGGCCGAGGAGATCCCGTTCGAGTGGAACTGCCGCTGCGGCCGCACCGCGACGCGCCCCGACGTGGACGCGCCGGAGGCGAAGCCTGAGAAGCACCAGCGCACCCACTGGGACATGCTGCTCGAGCGGCGCACGATCGCCGACCTCGAGATCCTCCTCGAGGAGCGGCTGGCGCTCCTGCACGAGCAGCGTGGCGAGCAGCGCGCGAACCTCCGCAAGTCCGCCTAGCGGCTAGGTCAGCTCGGGCGGGCTGGACGGAGGCTGCGGCCGGGGTGGCCGGTCGTTCGGTGCGGTGTCGTCCCTGATGACGGTGCCCTGGATGACATCGCCGCCCGGATTGTGCACCCCGGGCATCCGGACGGTCATCACGCGGGACGAGAGCCACGCACGGCTGCGCGCGCGCAGGAGCCGCTGGGTCGGCGGCAGCACCAGCAGCAGCCCGACGAGGTCGGTCCAGAACCCGGGAATCATGATCAGCAGGCCGCCGAGGAAGGCCAGGCCGTGCCGGCCCGCGTCGGGCTCCTGGCCGCTCTGCGCCGCGCGCTGCAGGTCGACCATCGCCGCGTCGCCGGCGTTGCGCATGATCGCGAACCCGATGGGGATCCCGACGAGCAGCAGGAGCAGCATCCAGCCCCAGCCGAGCCACAGCCCCACCGCGTAGGCCGTGGCCACCTCCAGCAGCGGGTAGCCGAAGATCAGGAGCCGGCTGCGGAACGTCACGACGACGGTCCCTTCGAGCGACGCGCGTGCGCGCGGCGGCGCACCCGGGTCACCTTGTCGTCGACGCCCCAGACCGTCACCCGCCACAGGGCCTCGGCGACGATCTTGCGGCTCATCTTGCTGGTGCCGGCCGTGCGCTCGACGAACGTGATGGGGACCTCCCGGACCGTCATCCCGCGCTGCACCGCGCGCCAGGCGAGGTCGATCTGGAAGCAGTACCCCTGCGAGGCGACCTCGTGGAGATCGAGCTTGCGCAGGGTGTCGGCGCGGAATGCCCGGAAGCCTCCGGTCGCATCCTGGATCGGGACGCCCAGCATCAGGCGCGTATAGGCCGTTCCCCCGCGCGAGATGAGCTGCCGGCTCTTGGGCCAGTTCTCGGTGCGGCCGCCCGGAACCCACCGCGACCCCAGCACCAGGTCCGCGGTGCGGAGGGCGTCGAGCAGTCGCGGCAGCTGCTCGGGCTGGTGGGACCCGTCGGCGTCCATCTCGACGACGACGTCATAGCCCGCCTGCAGGGCCCAAGCGAAGCCGGCCAGGTAGGCGGCGCCGAGGCCCTCCTTGCCGAGGCGGTGCATGACGTGGAGCTGCGCGTCGCCGGCGGCCAGCTCGTCGGCGACGCGCCCGGTGCCATCGGGCGAGTTGTCGTCCGCCACGAGGATGTCGGCCTCGGGCACGGACGCCCGGACGCGGGAGACGATGACCGGGAGCGTTGAGAGCTCGTTGAACGTCGGGATGATCACGACGATCCGCCCCAGGTCGGCGAAGGACGTTGTCGACATCCCGCCAGCCTAGGCGATGGTGTCGGCGCGCCGACGACGCGACCGGATGCCAGCGGCGGCGACGACGCTGATCGCTGCGACGGCCAGGAGGCACAGCAGGAGCTCCACGAGGTGACCGATGCGGGCGGCGAGGGTGAGGGCGCCGTGCAGGGGGACGTCGGCCACGAGCCAGCCGGTCTCGTCCTCTCCGAGCTGCTGCTCGATCGCGCGGTCGGTGCCGATCACCGCGCTGATGCCCGAGGTCGCCGCCACCAGGACCGTGCGCCCGAACTCGCCGGCCCGCATGCGCTCGATGCCGAGCTGCTGGGCCGGCTGGGACGTGCCCCCGTACGTGGCGTTGTTGGTCTGGACGGTGAGCAGGCGCGCACCGCCGCCGATCACCGCGTCCACGACCGCGCTGTAGGCGATCTCGAAGCAGATGACGTTGCCGATGGCGACACCCCCGATGTCGAGGTTGCCCGGCTCCGTCCCCGGCAGGAAGTCGCGGGGCACGCGGTCGAAGCGGCCGATGACCCCGGCGAGCTGCTCGCGGAACGGCACGTACTCGCCGAACGGCACCGGGTGCGTCTTGATGTACATCTGGGTCGGGCCGGCCTCGGGATCCCACACGATGCCGACGTTCCACACGCCGGCGGGGTTGCCCGGCACGGCCGTGACCGCGCCGACGAGGATCGGGGCACCGACCGCCTGGGCTGCGCCCGTGATCGCCGCGGCGACGGACGCGTCCGCGAAGGGGTCGATGTCGGACGAGTTCTCCGGCCACAGGACGAAGTCGGGCTGCGGCTCGGTGCCGGCGGCGATGGCCTCCGCCAGGAGGAGCGTCTCGTGAACGTGGTTGTCCAGGACGGCTCGGCGGACGTCCATCGCGCCCATGCCCGTCTGCGGCGTACCGCCCTGCACCAGGGCAACGGTCGCCGAGGATGGACCCCCGACCTCGTCTCCCCCGCTGGGGACAGGCAGGGCCACGGGAAGCAGTCCCGCCACGAGCACCGTGATGGCCCAGCCCGCCGCCGCGCGCCACTGTCCGGCGCGAAGGGCCAGGACGGCGACGACGACGGACGCACCGACGAGCGCGACGGCGAACGTCACGAGCGGCGTGCCGCCGGCGCTGGCCCAGTCCCCCAGGGTGCTGTCTGGCTGGGCGAACGCGAGGTTGCCCCACGGGAAGCCGCCGAACGGGATGCGCGCCCTCAGCGCCTCGTCGAGCACCCAGACGCAGCCCACCCACACGGGCGCGAGGGGAAGCCGCGTGACTGCCGCGGTGGCCACGCCGAGCAGGGCGATCCATGACGCGCACAGCAGGGTGAGCAGCAGCCAGGCGTCGGGTCCGATGACGCGCATCCACTCGAGGAGCAGGGCGAAGAAGACGACGCCGGCCAGCAGCCCGAGGCCCAGGCCCCGGCGCAGGCGGGCCCGCCAGAGCGCTGCCGTGAGCAAGGCGACACCGCCGGCCGCGCTCGGCCCGAACCCCACCGGAGGGAAGGCCAGCCACAGCAGGATCCCGGCGCCCACCGCGGCCAGGACAGCCGAGGGCAGCCGCAGCAGCGGCGACACGGGAAGGACGGTCATGGCTGGTCGAGCTCACCGCTGTCGAAGACGGTCCGACCGTGCACCACGGTGCGCAGGCAGCGCGGGAGAGGCAGGTCGGGCCCGAGGGGCGGCAGTCCCGGCGTGCCGGAGCGCGGATCGGTGGACCACGCGGCGACGCGCTCGTCCGGAGCCTGCACGACGATGTCGTCGACGCCCCACACGGCGAGGTGGGCGGGCGCTCCGGGGGCGAGGGTGCCGACGTCCGGCTGCCCGATCGCGCGCCAGCCGCTGCGGGTGTGCGCCCCGAACGCCGCCCGCGTGGACAGCGCCTGCCTGGCGTTGGAGGGGTGCACCGCGGCACGCACGGCCGCCCACGGCCCGAGGTCGGTGACGGGGGCGTCCGAGCCGAAGGCCACGAGCACGCCCGCTGAGACGAGGTCGGCGAACCGGTTCATGCCCGCGGCACGAGCGGCCCCGAGGCGCTGCTCGTACATGCCGCCCGGCCCGCCCCACAGGCCGTCGAACATGGGCTGCATGCTCGCCGTCACTCCGAGCTCGGCGAGGGCGGCGACGTGGTCATCGGTGAGCAGCTCGGCGTGCTCGAGCCGGTGCATGGCGGCCCGCATGGCGGGCAGTCCGACCCGCTCAGCGGCCCTGCGCAGGCCGGACACGACCGCCTCGCTCGCCGCGTCGCCGATCACGTGGAAGCCGGCCTGCATGCCCGCCTGGGTCGCGGCCGTCACGTGGTCGGCTATCTGGTCCGCGTCCAGGTACCCGGCCCCGGACCGGTCGGGTGCATCGGTGTAGGGCTGGCACAGGCAGGCCGTCCGCGAGCCGATCGCCCCGTCGACGAACAGGTCGCCGGCGACGCCCACGGCCCCGAGGACGCGAGCTCGGTCGATGCCGCCCTCGCTGGCCAGCTGGCCCCAGTAGCCGGCGACGGTGGGGCCGGGCTCGGCGTCGGCGAGGGCGAGGAGCTCGGCGAGGTCGTCCTCGCTGGAGATCGTCGGCCCGGCCATCTCGTGCATGCTCACGATGCCCAAGGAGGACGCGCGGTCCCTCATCACCCGGTGCGCTGCCGCACGCTGACCGGCGCCGATCGTGCCGAGGATCGCCTCGCGCACCGCGTGGTGGGCGTGCTGGCTGAGGGCCCCTGTCGCGTCCCAGCCGGCGAGGTCGCGCACGGCCGGCACCTGCGCCACGAGCGCGCTCGACACGACCGCCGAGTGCACGTCGATGCGGGAGAGGTAGACCACGCTGCCCCAGGTGGCTCGATCGACCTCGTCGCGGCTGGGCGGCCGTCCCTCGGGCCAGCGGGTCTCGTCCCAGCCGTGCCCGATGATCGCGGCCCCGCGCACCTCGCGCGCTCGCGCCTCGAGCAGGCCGAGGGCCTCGGCGAGCGAGGAGGTGCGCGAGAGGTCCAGGCCGGTCAGGGTCAGTCCCGTGCTGGTGGCGTGCACGTGGGCGTCCACGAAGCCGGGGGTGACCAGCGCACCTCGGAGGTCGACCACCCGATCGGCGCTGTCACGGTGCGCCGCGGCAGCGGAGTCCTCGCCCAGCCACGCCACCTCGTCGCCGTCGACGAGCATGGCAGTCGCGAACGGGCTGACCGGCGAGTAGATGGACCCGCCCACGAGCAGGACACGCTCGGTTGCGCGCCAGGACGGCGCGGTCACGAGGCGGAGCGCGGTCGTGCGAGCGCGCGGCCGATGACCATGCGCTGGACCTGGTTGGTGCCCTCGACGATCTGCAGCGCCTTGGCCTCCCGGAAGTAGCGCTCGACCGGGAAGTCCTGCGTGTAGCCGGCGCCCCCGAGCACCTGGATGGCGTCCGTGGTGACCTTCATGGCGGCGTCCGTGGCGGCGAGCTTGGCCATGGCCGCCAGGGTGGCGAACGGCAGACCGGCGTCCTTCAGGCGTGCGGCCTCGACGTAGAGCGACCGCGCCGCAGCGACCGCCGTGGCCATGTCGGCGAGCATGAACGACAGGCCCTGGAACTCGTTGATCGGCCGCCCGAACTGCCGCCTCTCGCCCGAGTAGTCGATAGCCGCGTCCAGCGCGGCCTGGGCGAGCCCGACCGCGCACGCGGCGATGCCCAGGCGGCCCGCGTCGAGACCCGCGAGAGCCACCGTGAAGCCGCCGCCCTCCACGCCCAGCAGGCGGTCGGCGGGAACGCGCATGTCCTCGAGGATGAGCTGGGCGGTGGGAGACGCGTTGGCGCCCATCTTGCGCTCGGGAACGGCGGCGGTGAGGCCCTCGCTCGCGCCGTCGACCAGTAGGCACGTGATGCCGCGCGCACCGTCGTCCGACGTGCGCACCATCATCGAGTAGAAGTCGGCACGTCCCCCGTGGGTGATCCACGCCTTGGTGCCATTGACGACGTAGGAGTCGCCGTCGAGCACCGCACGAGTGGTGAGGGCAGCGGCGTCGGACCCGGAGTGCGGCTCCGACAGGCAGTAGCCGCCGAGCAGGCTGCCGCCGACCATGTCCGCGAGCCAGCGATCGCGCTGGTCAGGGGTTCCGAAGGCAGCGAGCGGGAAGCAGGCCAGGTAGTGCACGCTGACGCTGACCCCGATGGACATCCACGCGCGAGCCAGCTCCTCGAGGGCCTGCAGGGTGACCTCGTACGGCTGCTCCCCTCCCCCGAAGGCGGCATCGAAGGGCAGGCCCAGCACGCCGAGCTCCCCGAGCGCGCGCAGGGCGTCGCGCGGGAACTCCGCATCCGCCTCGGCCTGCGCGGCACGTGGTGCGAGCTCGCGAGCGGCGAAGTCCTCCACCAGGGCCATCAGGTCGACGGACTCCTCGGTGGGCATCAGGCGCGTGACTGAGGCGCCCTTCCACGCGTGCCCCATCACGCCACGACCAGTTCGCGCGGCTGCTGGTTCGCCACGATGACGCCGTCGGGAGTAGCGATCACGATGTCCTCGATCCGGGCTCCGTGGTGGCCCTCGACGTAGAAGCCGGGCTCGATGCTGAAGGCCATGCCCTCGTCGAGAACCAGCGAGTTGCCCGAGACGATGTACGGATCCTCGTGCGTCTCGAGGCCGATGCCGTGGCCGGTGCGGTGGATGAACAGGTCGCCGAGCCCGGCATCGACGAGGACGCCGCGAGCGGCCGCGTCGACGCTCTCGCAGGTCACGCCGGCGCGCGCGTGATCGACCGCGGCGCTCTGCGCCTCCTGGAGGGCCGCGTACATGGCCATGAAGTCCGCCGACGGCCGGCCGACCGCATAGGTGCGGGTGCAGTCACTGCGGTAGCCGTCGGGCATCGTCCCGCCGATGTCGACGACGACGACGTCGCCCCGCTCGATGATGCGGTCGGAGACCTCATGGTGCGGACTGGCGCTGTTGGGGCCGCTGCCCACGATGATGAAGTCGACGCGCACGTGGCCCTCGGTCAGGATCAGCTCGGCGATGTCGGCACCCACCTCGCGCTCCGTGCGGCCGGGGCGAAGGAGCCCCGGCACGGCAGCATGGACCCGGTCGATCGCCGCGCCGGCGGCGACCAGTGCCGCCACCTCGCTGGGGTCCTTGCGCATGCGCAGGTGCGAGATGACGGGGCCGGCCAGGACCTGGTCGACCCCGGGCATGGCGGCCCGCAGCGCGAGGACCTTCTCCGCCCACATGTGGTTGTCGACGGCCACCCGTCGGGCACCGGGGATGAGCGACGCGACCAGCGCGTACGGGTCGTCCAGCTCGCCCCAGTCGCGGATGCCCATCCCGAGCGCGCCGACGGGGCTGACCTGGGCGGCAAGCACCTCGAGCCGGGGGGCGACGAGCAGCGCGTCGCCCGAGGCCGGGATCACCAGGCAGGTGAGGCGCTCCAGCGGGACGGCGTCGTAGCCGACGAGGTAGCGCAGGTCCGGCCCGGGAGTCACCAGGACGGCGTCGATGCCGTGCTGGCTCGCCTGCTGCTGGATCGCGGCCAGTCGGGCCCCGTGGTCACCTCCGCGCATGGCTTCCTCCTTCGTCCTGCGGAGTCTATGTGCAGCCCCCGCCCCCAGCCGCGTGGTGCCAGACTGCCCGCATGGCCCCCGCGTCGCGCCCCGTCCTGGTCCTGGACTCCGCCTCGCTCTACTACCGCTCCTTCTACGCACTCCCGGAGAAGATGACCGCTCCGGACGGGCGTCCGCACAATGCCGTCCGCGGCTTCCTGTCCACCGTGACGCGCCTGGTGGACGCCCATGCACCGGCCGGGATCGTGGCCTGCTGGGACGACGACTGGCGCCCGCAGTGGCGGGTCGACCTCGTGCCGTCCTACAAGGCGCACCGCGTGGCGGACGAGACGACGGGCGCGAGCGGCGGGTCGGCGGAGGCCGAGCCGGAGTCCCTGGGCCCGCAGGCGGTGGCGATCGCCGGGCTGCTGGAGGCGCTCGGGATCGCCCGCTGGGGAGTCCCCGGGTTCGAGGCCGACGACGTCATCGGGAGCGTCACCGCCCAGTTCGACCAGCCGACGGTCGTCGTGACGGGTGACCGCGACCTCGTCCAGCTGATCGACGCGCGCACGTCCGTGCTGCTGACCGTCAACGGCGGCATGGAGAAGTGGCCCCTGCTGGATCCGGCGGCGGCGGAGGAGCGGTTCGGCGTCCCGCCCGCGCGCTATGTCGACCTCGCCGTCCTGCGCGGTGACCCGTCGGACGGCCTGCCCGGCGTCCCGGGCATCGGCGCGAAGACCGCGGTAGCACTGGTGGCCGCGTTCGGCTCCGTGGCCGGCATCCTCGCGGCCGCGCGGGCGCCGAGCCCGGACCGGCCGCTCACCCCCCGGCTGGCGGCGGCGCTGCTGGCCCACCAGGACGGTCTCGCCCGAACGACGCGCGTGGCCGAGGTCGTGCGCGACCTGCCGCTGCCGGCCCGGACGGCGCTGCTGCCCCCGGTCCCCCATGCGCCGGACGCGCTGGCCGCCCTGACCGCCGAGTGGGGCGTGCGCCGGCAGGTGGACGACCTCCAGGCCGCCCTCCGTCGTCAGACGGACGACGAGTAGGCCACGACGCCGCGGTTGACCAGGTCAGCCGCGGCATGAGCGGTGTCGCGCATGGGATCCGACGGATCCACGGCCTGCGCGACCTGGCCGAGCAGGTCGATGACCTGCCTGATCCACCGGACGAAGTCCCCGGCGGTGATGTCGGCGTGGGTCAGCACCTGCAGGAGGTTGGCGCCACGCGCCCATCGGTAGGTGGCGTCGACGATGCCCGCATCAGGGTGCCGGGTGATGTCGAGCCCGTGCCGGGTCTCGAGGTCATGCAGCTCCGACCACAGCGACCCGAGCCGTTCGACGGCCTCCCGGACCACGCGGGTGGGAAGTGCGGGGGCCGTGTCGTCGTCATGCCCGCGCGACTCGTAGACCACGGCGGCGCACACCGCTGCGAGCTCGGCAGGGTCGAGCTCGCTCCAGGACCCGTCCCGGAGCGACTGGGCGGCCAGCAGGTCGGACTCCGTGTACAGGCGCATGAGCATGCGTCCGGGGTCGGTGACCGTGGTGGCGTCACCCGACGACGCCAGGTAGCCCAGCTCGCCGAGCACCTCGCACACCTTGTCGAATCGGCGGGCGATGGAGTTCGTCCGGCCCTCGACGCGGCGCTCCAGGTCCCGCGCATGCCGTTCGGTGCGGTGGTACCGCTCCGCCCACCGGGCGTGCACCTCGCGGTCGTTGCAGCCGTGGCAGGGGTGCGCGCGGAGCTGGGAGCGCAGCCGGGCGATCTCGGCATCCTCGGTCGCCGCCACGCGCCGCTTGCGCTGGTCGTAGGGCACCTCGTCCACTGCCGACTGGAGCGACTCGAGCAGGTCCCGTCGGGCCCGGTGGTCCCGGGCGACGAAGCCCTTGGGGACCGTGATCCGGGTGAAGGCCTCGACCGGCTGGCTGGTGTCGGCGACGGACATGCGTCGCACCTGCCCGTCGGCGGTGAGGACCATCGGCCGCGCCGCCTCACGCGGGCTGCGCAGGCGGCGCTGGTCGAGGACGACGGCCGGCCCCGCCCTCCGGCCGGAGGGGATCATGAAGACGTCGCCCTGGCGCAGTCCGAGCCAGGAGTCCTCCGCGGCGTCGCGGCGCTCAGCCGCAGCGCGGCGGCTGATGTCCTTCTCCCGGCGGGACAGGGTCTCCCGCAGCTGGGCGTACTCGACGTAGTCGCCGAGATGACACTGCATGGAGTCCCGATAGCCGTCGAGGGCCTCCTCCACCCGGCGGAGCTCGGTGGCCAGTCCCACCACCGCGCGGTCGGCCTGGAACTGCGCGAACGAGGTCTCGAGCACCTCACGCGCGGAGTGCCGGCCGAGCCGGGAGACGAGGTTGACGGCCATGTTGTACGAGGGCTGGAAGGAGGACCGGAGGGGGTAGGTGCGCGTGGACGCGAGCCCCGCGAGCGAGCGCGGATCGAGGCCGGGCTGCCACAGGACGATGGCGTGGCCCTCGACGTCGATGCCGCGCCGGCCGGCTCGGCCCGTGAGCTGGGTGTACTCCCCCGGTGTCAGGTCGACGTGCGTCTCGCCGTTCCACTTGACCAGTCGCTCGAGGGCGACGGACTTCGCCGGCATGTTGATGCCCAGGGCGAGCGTCTCCGTCGCGAACACCACCTTGATGAGGCCGCGCTGGAACAGTCCCTCGACGATCTCCTTGAACACCGGAAGCAGGCCGGCATGGTGCGATGCGAGGCCGCGCTCCAGGGCCTCCAGCCACTCGTCGAAGCCCAGCGCCGCAAGGTCCTCGTCCGGGAGCTCGAGGGTGGCCTCGAGAGCGGCCTGGCGGATCGCCGTGCGCTCCTCGCTGGTGGTGAGGCGCAGTCCGGAGTGCAGGCACTGGCGCACCGCCTCGTCGCAGCCGGCCCGGCTGAACAGGAAGTAGATCGCCGGCAGCAGGGCCTCACGCTGGAGCCGCTCCACGACCTCGCTGCGCCAGGGGGTCTTGGGCCCGCGCGGCCGGCCCCGGTCGCGTCCGCGTCGCTGCTCGCCCGGCCGCGGGGTCTGGCGCTCCGCCTCCCGGGCGAGGCGGACGAGCTCGGGGTTGACGATGGTCTGGTCGTCGTCGACGAAGAGGTCGTACATGCGCGGACCCGCCATGACGTGCTGCCACAGGGGAACCGGTCGGTGCTCCTCGACGATGATCGAGGTCTCGCCGCGCACGGTCTCGAGCCAGGCGCCGAACTCCTCTGCATTGCTGACCGTCGCGGAGAGGGCCACGACCGTCACCGACTCGGGCAGGTGGATGATGACCTCCTCCCACACGGCGCCCCGGAAGCGGTCGGCGAGGTAGTGCACCTCGTCCATGACGACGAAGCCGAGGTCGCTCAGCGTCGAGGACCCGGCGTAGAGCATGTTGCGCAGGACCTCCGTCGTCATGACGACGATGGGGGCCTCTCCGTTGATGCTGTTGTCCCCCGTCAGGAGCCCGACCCTCGAGGCACCGTGGCGCGCGACGAGGTCGTTGTACTTCTGGTTGGACAGCGCCTTGATCGGCGTCGTGTAGAAGCACTTGCGCCCCTGGGCGAGGGCGAGGTGGATCGCGAACTCCCCGACCACGGTCTTCCCCGAGCCCGTGGGCGCTGCCACCAGCACTCCCCTGCCGTCCTCGAGCGCCTCGCAGGCGGCCAGCTGGAAGGGGTCGAGGCCGAAGACGTAGTCGCCGGCGAAGGAGCCGAGCTCGGATCTCTCTCGGCGGCTGCGCACACGTGCCGCGGCGTACCTCTCGGCAGGGCTGGGCATGGGCTCAGGCTACGGCGTCACGGTCCGGTCAGCAGGGCAGCACGCGCAGGGCACCGGGACGGACCTCGATCTCCACGGGCAGGGGACCGATGCGTTCGCCGTCGGCGTAGGCGATCTGGCCCTCCGCCGCGATCCGCAGCCGTCGTCCACGGAACGTGCGCACCGCCGGGTGCTCGACATGCGTGCCCCGGAACACGGACGGGAAGACCCGCAGGAACGTGGGCTTCGAGACCGCGCCCAGCCAGGTCACGTCCAGCAGGCCGTCGTCGGAGAGCGCGTCGGGACAGATCCTCATGCCGCCGCCGTAGCGGGATCCGTTGCCCACGGAGACGAGCATGCCGGGAGCGCTCTCGCGCACGCCGTCGATGACGACGTCGTAGTCGAGCGCCCGGAAGGACGCAAGCTCACGGGCGATCGCGATGTTGTACCGATGACCGGCCAGGCGGCGCATCGCGTTCGCGCGCTCGTTGACCGAGGAGTCGAAGCCGGTGGACAGGACGCCCAGGAAGAACCGTTCGACTCCGTCGTCGCTGCGGGCGGCCCCGACGTCGAGGATGCGCTCCTCTCCCCCGGCGAGGGAGACGACCATCGCCTCCGCGATGGCCTCAGCCCCATGGGTCGGATACCCGAGCCCTGCGGCGACGTCGTCGCCCGAGCCCCCCGCGACCATGCCCATGGGCACTGCTGAGCCGACCATCGCCTGGAGGACCGCATTCACCGTGCCGTCACCGCCGCAGGCGACGACGGCACGGGCACCGGCACGGATGGCGCTGAGGGCTGCTGCGGTGGAGTCACCCGCAGACGAGGGCTGGACGAGCCGGCAGGGCACCCCCGCCTGCTGCAGGGTCCGCGCCACGACGCTGGCGTGCCGGGCTCCGCGTCCACCGCCCGCCAGCGGATTGGCGATGAGCCAGACGTCGGCGCCCACCTAGGGCCGCTCGTCGGGCATCAGGCCGCCGTCGATGGGGCTCGGCTCGTCGATCGGGCTCGGCTCGAGGTCGACCGGCGAGGCCTCGTCGTCGTCGAGGTCGCTGAAGTCGTCCTCGGGTGCCCGCCGGCGTGCCCGACGTCGGTCGTTCAGCAGCGCGATGCCCACCGCGATCGCCACGAGGAGCAGGATCGGTCCGGCGAGCAGCAGGAGGTTGATCGGGTCGCCGGTGGGCGTGGCCACGGCGGCGAACAGCATCACCCCGAGGATGATCCATCGCCACCAGCCCAGCAGCGTCCGGCCGGGGAGCACGCCGGCGAAGTTGAGGAGGACCAGCATGAGGGGCACCAGGAAGCCGACGCCGAAGACCAGCACCGTGCGCAGGAAGAAGGACAGGTAGCGGTCGACCGAGACGATGTTCTCGACGTTCTCGGGCGTGAAGCCGAGCAGGACCTGAAGGCCGAGCGGCAGGACGGCGTAGGCGAGTGCCACGCCAGCCAGGAACAGCGGCGTGGCGACCGCGACGAAGGCGAAGGCCCATCGGCGCTCGTTGCGGTGCAGGCCGGGGGTGACGAACCTCCACAGCTGGTACAGCCAGACCGGGGACGCGAGGACGATGCCCGCCATGGCGGCGATCTGCATCTGCAGGACGAACGGGTCGGCGACGCCCGTCAGGGCGAGGGTGACCTGGCGCCCCTCCGTGCGCGCCTGCTCCACCGCGCCGCTGAAGGGTGCGCTCAGCCAGGCGAACAGCTGGGCGTAGTAGATCCAGCCGACGACCATGCCGATGCCGATGGCAACACCGGCCTTGACCAGCCGTGACCTCAGCTCACGCAGGTGCTCCGTGAGCGGCATGGCCGCCGGTTGGTCCTCGATGCGGTCAGCCTTCGCGCGAATCGCCATTCAGGATGTGCCGGAGCCGGTCAGCCCTCGGCCCGCTCCGTGGGCACCGGATCCGCCGCAGGCGGCGGAGTCTGGGGAGCGGCCTGGACGGCGGGCGGAGTGGTCGGTGGCTCCTCGCCGGCGGCGGCGCCCTTCGCGTCGTCCGCGAGGCCCTTCGTCTCGGCCTTGAAGATCCGCAGAGAGCGCCCGAGGCCCCGTGCCGCGTCAGGAAGTCGCTTGGCGCCGAACAGCAGCAGGATGAGGGCAACGATGATGAGCCATTCCCAGCCCTTGAGATTCGGCATGCGTCGACTCCTCATGTGTCCCCGGCCCCGACGGCCGGCTGCCTAGGTTACCGCTCAAGGGTACGACGCGAGCGCCGCGGCGGCTGCGTCCGCCACTGCCGTGACCAGCTCAGGCGGATCGAGGGCCACCGCGCCGCCCCTGAGCGACAGGATCAGCCGGACGCCCCAGTCCACCGAGTGGAGCGGGATGCGAACGACGGCGGCACCGCTGGGCTCCTCGGTGTCCACCGTGCCACGGTGCACATCGATGATCCACCGGGCGGCCGGATCGACCCGCAGGGTCGCCGTCCGTCTGGCGACGCCGACCGGTCCCCGCGGTGCCTCGGTGCCCGGGCCGGCGATGGGGGTCGCGAAGGGCTCCCCCACGGAGGCCGAGATCATGCGGTCCAGCCGGAAGGTGCGGACAGCGCCAGCAGAGAGGCAGAAGGCCTCGAGGTAGGCGATCCCGTCGACGGCATGCAGGCGCGTGGGCTGGATGGACCGCTGGGTGACCTCGTCGCGCGTCGCTGAGGCGTAGGTGATGTCGAGCACCTGCTGGCCGGCCAGGGCCGCGTCGACTGCGGAGCGGATGTCCTCGGCAACAGGGACGTCGACGTAGACCTCACGCTCGACATCGGCTCCTGCCGTCGCGGCCTCGAGCTTGGCAGCCGCTGAGAGGATGGCCCCCCTGTCCTCGATCCCCGGCAGCTGCGCCAGCGTCCGAAGGGCGACCAGGAGGGACAGGCCCTCCTGGTGGGTCAGTCGCATCGGCCGGTCGAGGGTCTGCGGATCAAGCACGCGGATCACGCCGTCGCCACGGACCGCGTCGTCGTCGTCCCAGAACTGGATGTCGACGAGCTGGTCGGGGCCGTAGCCGGGCAGGCCGCACACCACGAGCTGCCAGAGGTCCTCCTGCAGCACCTCCTCGCTCACTCCGAAGTGTGCTGCGCACGCCGCGAGGGTCACGCCATCGTGCGCCACGAGCCAGGGCACGAGGGCGAGGATGCGCGTGAGCCGCGCCTGGGCGCTCATGCGCCGGTCCGGCCCGGCGCGTGCCCCGACAGCACGGCCGACAATGCCGTCCGCACCGCGCTGACCGTGTCGGGCGGGTCCACGACAGTGGCGTCCGGACCCGCGGCGCACACCAGCGAGACCAGCTGGTCCAGCGAGCCCGTGGACACCGTGAACTCGGGGTCTGTCCAGGGGTCGGTCCCCTCGCCCTGCACCGCCAGTCGGCGGAGGGAGGCCGCGCGGCCCGGGCGCGCCCGGACCCGCGTGAGCACCTGCTCGTCGCCTCCGGGGCCGATGACGTAGGCACCGACGTCGAACCCGTCCGGCGGGCGCACGGCCTCGACAGCGGCGACGAGGGTGACGGTGCCGACGATCCGGGACAGCCGGAAGGTGCGCTCGGCATCACGGTCGTGGTCATGGCCCACCAGGAACCAGTTGCCGCGGGTCGACCGCAGGCCCCAGGGCGTGACCGTACGGGTCCCCGGCGCGTCGTCCGACGGTGCGCGGTAGGGGAAGGTCACCGCCCGATGCTGGCGCACGGCGCTCATGAGCGGCAGGAGGGCACCGTCGGCCGCCGTGAGCTGGACGGTTCCGCGCAGGCCCGCCGGGGTCCACTCGGTGTCATCGACGCTCTCCAGCTTGCGCAGGGCGGTGCCGGCGACGGGGCCGACGGAGGCCTGGCCCCAGACCTGGGCGGCGACCGCGACGGCCGCCCGCTCGGCGACAGTCAGGTCGACGCCCGACAGGGCGTAGCTGTCCTGCGGGATGCGGTACCCACGCACCTCGCCGTTGACGTCCACGACGGTCTCCACCGGGATGCCCATCGACCGGAGCTCGTCCTTGTCGCGCTCGAACATCCGCTCGAACGCCGCGGGAGACGCTGCCTCGGCGTAGCCGGGGATGCTGCGGTGGATGTCCGCCCGAGACACGGCGAACTCGGATGCCATCAGCGCGATGACGAGGTTGAGGAGCCGCTCCGTACGCTCGATTCGCTCGCTCATGCGCTGCTGGCTACCCCACGTTCAGCAGGTCGATCACGAACACGAGCGTGCGGCCCGAGAGCCGGTGCCCGGTACCCGCCTCGCCATAGGCCATGGCCGGGGGGATGACGAGCTGCCGACGGCCGCCCACCTTCATGCCCGGGATGCCCTCCTGCCAGCCGGCGATCAGGCCGTTCAGCGGGAAGGTGATCGACTCGCCGCGATCCCAGGAGGCGTCGAACTGCTCGCCGGTCTCGAAGTCCACGCCCACGTAGTGAACCTCGACCCGTCCGCCCGCGACGGCCTCAGCGCCGTCGCCGACGACGAGGTCGCTGATCACGAGGCCGTCGGGAGCGGGTCCCTCGATGAAGTCGATGTCCGGCTTGGTCGCCATGGTGTCTCCTGGTCCAGGGTGAAGGGAGGGTGGGTGGTCGGCCCAGCTAGCCGATGGACTCGAGCTGGACGACGAAGACGAGGGTCTCGCCGGGCGGGATGCCCTGCGTGCCCTGGTCTCCGTAGCCCAGATCGGACGGGATGACGAGCAGTCGCTGGCCGCCGACCTGCATGCCCGGCAGCCCCTCCTGCCAGCCCGGGATCAGCCCGTCCAGGGGGAAGGTCGCGGGCTCGCCGCGCGTCCACGAGGAGTCGAAGACGGCCTTCGTGCCGAGTCCGACCCCGCAGTAGTTGACCGTCAGGGTGTCGCCCGCCTTGGCCTCGGCTCCGCTGCCCACGGTGATGTCGGCGACGCCGAGCTCGGTGGCGGGCGTCGCGTCGGTGGCGATGGTGATCGCCGGCGCGCCGTTGGGCTGGAAGATCGCCGAGGCGAAGCCCACCGTCGTGGCGCTCGCGGGGGGCGCATCGACGGGCATCGCCTGCATGCTGGTGCAGTCGATGGTCACGAACGGGGTCGCCGCGGCCACCTCGCTCTGCAGGGAGCCGCTGGACGCGGTGTCGGTGGTCTCCACGCGGTCGTCGGACTGCTGGCCGCAGGCCGTCGCGAGGAGCATGATCGTGGCCGCACCCGCGGCGAGGAGGAGTCGTCGGTTCACCCCGTGAGCCTAACCGCACGGGCCACGGCGCGCTTCACATGCTGGCGATGAGGCGCTCCACCCGCTCGTCCGTGCTCGCGAAGGGGTCCTTGCACAGCACCGTTCGCTGCGCCTGGTCGTTCAGCTTGAGGTGCACCCAGTCCACCGTGAAGTCGCGCCGCCGCTCCTGTGCTCGTCGCACGAAGTCCCCCCGGAGCTTCGCCCGGGTGGTCTGCGGGGGCACCGACTTGGCCTCGTAGATGCGCAGGTCGCTCGTCACCCGGTCGACGAGGCCACCCCGCTCGGCGAGGTAGTAGAGCCCGCGGTTCCGGTTGATGTCGTGGTAGGCGAGGTCGAGCTGGCCGATCCGCGGGGACTCCAGGGTCAGATCGTGCTTGACCATGTAGCGCTCGAGGAGGCGTCGCTTGATGGCCCAGTCGATCTCCCGGTCGATCAGGGACAGGTCGTCGGCCTCGATCGCCTTCAGCGAGCGGCCCCAGAGCTCGAGGACGCGTCGGGTGGTGCCGGTGGGCTCGTCGACGAGCCCCCGCCGCTCGGCGAAGTCCGACGCCTTCTCGAAGTACTCCCACTGCATGGACAGCGCCGACAGCTCACGCCCCGTGGTGAGCTTGACGGGGCGCTTGCCCGTGACGTCGTGGCTCATCTCGCGGATGGCGCGGATGGGGTTCTCGAGGGACATGTCGCGCATGACGACGCCCGCCTCGAGCATCTTGAGCACGAGATCGGCGGAACCCACCTTGAGCAGGGTCGTGGTCTCGCTCATGTTGCTGTCACCGACGATGACATGGAGGCGCCGGTAGAGGTCCGCATCCGCATGCGGCTCGTCACGCGTGTTGATGATCGGCCGTGACCTGGTGGTGGCGCTCGACACGCCCTCCCACATGTGGTCGGCCCGCTGGCTCAGGCAGTACACCGCACCGCGGGGGGTCTGCAGGACCTTGCCCGCACCGGCGATCAGCTGCCTCGAGATCAGGAACGGGATGAACCGCTCGGCCAGCCTCGCGAACTCGCCCTTGCGCTCGACGAGGTAGTTCTCGTGGCAGCCGTAGGAGTTGCCAGCCGAGTCGGTGTTGTTCTTGAACAGGTAGATGTCACCGTGGATGCCCTCCTCCTGGAGGCGGCGCTCGGCGTCGGCGACCAGGCCCTCGAGGATGCGCTCGCCCGCCCGGTCGTGGGTGACGAGCTGCGTCAGCGAGTCGCACTCGGCCGTGGCGTACTCGGGGTGGCTGCCCACGTCGAGGTACAGGCGGGACCCGTTCGTCAGGAAGACGTTGCTGCTGCGGCCCCACGCGACGACCCGGCGGAAGAGGTAGCGGGCCACCTCGTCGGGGCTCAGCCTGCGCTGGCCGTTGAACGTGCAGGTGACCCCGTACTCGGTCTCGATGCCGAAGATCCTGCGGTCCATGTGACTACGTTACGGCTGGTCGGCCGATCCGGCGCCCTGCGACGTCAGCAGGTCCTGCAGCTGCCCGTTCGACAGGCGCTGGAACGTGCGGCGGGGGCGTGACCGGTCGAGCACGGCCACCTCGAGCTGAGCGGCGTCCAGCGCCCGCGGCTGGTCGCCCCCGTGCTCGCCGAGCAGCCGCACCGCCAGGGTGACGCACTCCCCCAGCGACATGCCCGGGTGCCAGCCGTCCACGAGGGCGGCGGACATGGCCTCGGAGAGGCCGCCCATGGCGACGTAGCCCCGCTCGTCGGCCACGGATCCATCGAACATCAGGCGGTACAGCTGGTCGTCGGCCGGCGCGGAACCGACCTCCGCCACCACGATCTCCACCTCGAACGGCTTGCTCGTCTCGGTGAAGATGGTGCCGAGGGTCTGGGCATACGCGTTCGCGAGGCTGCGGCCGGTGACGTCGCTGCGGTCGTACGAGTAGCCCCGCATGTCGGCGAGTCGCACCCCGGCCACGCGGAGGCTCTCGAACTCGTTGTACTTCCCTACCGCGGCGAAGCCGATGCGGTCGTAGAGCTCGCTGATCTTGTGCAGGGCGCGGGAGGGGTTCTCGGCGACGAAGACGATGCCGCCGTCGTACTGCATGACGATGACACTGCGCCCACGGGCGATGCCCTTGCGTGCGAAGTCCGCCTTGTCGCGCATGATCTGCTCGGGCGAGACGTAGAAGGGCACGCTCATCGCGACACCTCCCCCTGAGGTCCGTCGGGATGGGTGAGCCGGCCGGCCAGCATGGCCTGCACGCGCGGCGCGACATCCTCGTCGCCGAGGATCCGCGCACCCTCGCCGTCGACGACGGCGACCACCGGGTAGATGCCGCGGGCCATGTCCGGCCCGCCGGTCGCGCTGTCGTCGTCGGCTGCGTCGTACAGGGCCTCGAGTGCGGTCGACACCGCATCGTCGATCCGGGCCCCCCGGCGGTAGAGCTTCTTCAGCGAGCCCCGGGCGAAGGTCGACCCGGAGCCGACGGCGTAGAAGTCGTGCTCCTCGTAGCGCCCGCCGGTCACGTCGTAGGAGAAGATCCGGCCCGTCGTGCTCCGCTCGTCGAAGCCGGCGAAGAGCGGCACGACGGCCAGCCCCTGCATGGCCAGGCCCAGGTTGCTGCGGAGCATCGATGCGAGGCGGTTCGCCTTGCCGTCCAGGGACAGCGGCAGGCCCTCGATCTTCTCGTAGTGCTCGAGCTCGACCTGGAAGATCCGCACCAGCTCGACCGCGAGGCCGGCGGTGCCGGCGATGCCGATGACCGAGAACTCATCGGCGACGAACACCTTCTCGATGTCGTGCTGCGCGATGAGGTTGCCCATCGTGGCTCGGCGGTCGCCTGCCATCACCACGCCGTCACCGGTGCGCAGGGCCACGATGGTCGTCCCGTGGGGTGCGAGGCCGTGGTGGCCGGCCTCGGAGGAGAGCGTCGGGAGCCGGTCGGGGTGGAGGGCGGCGAGGAAGTCGACGAACGAGGACGAGCCGGTCGCCCGGTAGGGCTCGGGGAGGCCCAGAGGTGCGCTCACTGCCCGCCCTTCTGGACGAACGACTTCACGAAGTCCTCGGCGTTCTCCTCGAGCACGGTGTCGATCTCGTCGAGGATGGCATCCACGTCGGAGTCCAGCTCCGAGGGAGCGGTCTCGGCGGCCTTCGGAGTCTCCTCGTCAGCCTCGACGGAGCGGTCAACTCGTCGCTGCTCGGCATTCTCGCGCTGGGGCATGACGTCAGGCTATCGCGATCCGTCGGGAGTCAGCCGGTCGATCAGCGTGGCGACATCCGGCGACGCGTCCAGCAGGGAGGCGACATGGGCGCGCGTGCCGCGGAGCGGGTCGAGCGTCGGGACCCTCAGCAGGGACTCCCGCCCGGGCACGTCGAAGACGACGGAATCCCACGAGGCCGCCGCGATGGCGTTCGGGTAGCGGCGGATGCACTCCCCCCGGAAGTACGCCCGGGTGTCCTCCGGGGCCGAGTCCACGGCCCCGGCGACCTCATCGTCGGTGAACATCCGGCGCAGCCGGCCCCGTTGCTCGAGGCGTGCCGCCAGGCCCTTGTCCGGCCGGATGTCGGAGTACTGGAGGTCGATGAGCTGCAGTCGCGGGGAGTCCCAGGCCAGGCCGTCTCGACGCACGAAGCCGTCCATCAGCCGGCGCTTGGCGATCCAGTCGATCCGGTCGGCCAGCGAGTCGGGGTCGCTGCCGAGACCCTCGAGCACGCGTCGCCACTCGTCCAGAAGCTCCTCCGTGGCGCCGTCGAGGTCGGCGTGGTCCCCTCGGCGGCAGAACTCGTCGGCGAGCGCGTACAGCTCCCACTGCACCTCCAGGGCCGTCATGCGGCGACCGTCGGCCATGGCGACCTGGTGCGTGAGGCTGACATCGTGCGAGACGGCGTGCATCTCCGACACCGGGCGGGTCGGGGTCCAGTCACGACCCCGCAGGTAGCCCTCCTCGAGCATCGCGAGGACGACGGCCGTGGTGCCGATCTTCAGGTACGTGGCGGTGTCGCTGAGGTTCGCGTCACCGACGATCACATGGAGCCGTCGGTAGCGCTCCGGATCGGCGTGCGGCTCGTCGCGAGTGTTGATGATCGGGCGCTTCAGCGTGGTCTCGAGCCCCACCTCCACCTCGAAGAAGTCCGCGCGCTGGCTCAGCTGGAAGGCGCTCACCCGGCCGTCCTGCCCGACGCCGAGCCGCCCCGCGCCCGTGAACACCTGGCGCGTGATGAAGAAGGGGGTGAGATGGCGCACGATGTCCGCGAAGGGCGTGGTGCGCTGCATGAGGTAGTTCTCGTGGCATCCGTAGGACGCGCCCTTGTTGTCCGTGTTGTTCTTGTACAGGACGATCGGGTGCGACTGCGGCACGGCAGCGGCCAGGCGCATCCCGGCACGCATGATCTCGACGCCCGCCCTGTCCCAGAGGACCGCATCACGCGGGTTCGTCACCTCCGGGGTCGACAGCTCCGGGTGCGCGTGGTCCACGTAGAGGCGGGAGCCGTTGGTGAGGATGACGTTCGCCATCCCCGTGTCATCGTCGGTGAGCTGCGTCGGGTCCGCGTCGGCACGGGACATGTCGAAGCCGCGGGCATCGCGTAGGGGGCTCTCGACCTCGTAGTCCCAGCTCGCCTTGTGTCGTGCCCCGCGGAGCGCGAACTGCCCGTACGCATTGACGATCTGGGAGCTCGACACCATCGGGTTCAGGTTGGGGTGCCCGGGCACCGAGATGCCGTACTCGGTCTCGATGCCCATCACCCGATGGACGGTCACTACAGGTACTGCCCGGTGTTCGCCACGTTCTCGATGCTGCGGCCCGGCTCGGAGCCCTTCTTGCCCTGGATGAGGGTGCGGATGAAGACGATCCGCTCGCCCTTCTTGCCGCTGATCCGGGCCCAGTCGTCGGGATTGGTGGTGTTGGGCAGGTCCTCGTTCTCGCGGAACTCGTCGATGCAGGCCGCGAGGACGTGCTGGACGCGGATCCCCTTCTCCCCCGTGTCGAGGAAGTCCTTGATCGCCATCTTCTTGGCCCGGGCGACGATGTTCTCGATCATGGCGCCCGAGTTGAAGTCCTTGAAGTACAGGATCTCCTTGTCGCCGTTGGCATAGGTGACCTCGAGGAACTGGTTGTCCTCGGACTCGTCGTACATGCGCTCGATCGCCCGCTGGATCATCGCCCGGCAGGTGGTCTCGGCGTCCTGGCCGTGCTCGGCGAGATCATCGCGGTGCAGGGGCAGGGTCGGCACCAGGTACTTGGTGAAGATGTCACGAGCGGCCTCCGCATCGGGACGCTCGATCTTGATCTTCACGTCCAGGCGCCCGGGACGCAGGATGGCGGGGTCGATCATGTCCTCGCGGTTCGAGGCGCCGATGACGATGACGTTCTCCAGGCTCTCCACGCCGTCGATCTCGCTGAGCAGCTGGGGGACGATCGTGTTCTCGACGTCGCTGGACACCCCCGTGCCGCGAGTGCGGAACAGCGAGTCCATCTCGTCGAAGAACACGATCACGGGCATGCCCTCGGAGGCCTTCTCCCGTGCCCGCTGGAACACCAGGCGGATGTGCCGCTCGGTCTCGCCGACGTACTTGTTGAGGAGCTCAGGGCCCTTGATGTTGAGGAAGTACGACCTGCCCTCCTCGCGCCCGGTGCGCTCGGCGACCTTCTTCGCGAGGGAGTTGGCGACGGCCTTGGCGATCAGCGTCTTGCCGCAGCCGGGTGGCCCGTAGAGAAGGATCCCCTTCGGCGGCTTGAGATCGTGCTCGGCGAACAGCTCCGGGTGCATGAACGGCAGCTCGACCGCATCGCGGATCGCGTCGATCTGGTCCCCCAGCCCGCCGATGTCCTGGTACCGGATGTCGGGAACCTCCTCGAGAACGAGCTCCTCGACCTCGGACTTCGGGATCACCTCGTACACGTAGCCGGCCCGGACGTCGCACAGCAGGGAGTCGCCGGCCCGGACGCGCTGGTCCCTGAGCGGCTGGGCGACGCGCACGACGCGCTCCTCGTCGGTGTGCCCGATGACCAGCGCCCTCTCCCGGTCCTCCAGGTACTCCTTGAACACGACGATCTCGCCCGTCTTCTCGAACGTCATCGCCTCGATGACGTTCAGGGACTCGTTGAGCATGACCTCCTGGCCCGGACGCAGGCTCTCGAGATCGATGCTGGGGCTCACGGCGACCCGGAGCTTGCGTCCCGCCGACACGATGTCGGCGCTGCCGTCGTCGTGCCGGGCGAGGAAGGTGCCGAACCCGCTGGGGGGCTCGCCGAGCCGGTCGACCTCGGCCTTGAGGGTGACGATCTGCTCGCGCGCGTCGCGGAGCGTGGCGATGAGGCGGGAGTTGTGGTCCTTCTGGGCGGCGAGCTCTCCGCGCACCTCCGTGAGGGCCGTCTCCAGGCCGAAGACCCGTGCCTGCCAGCTGTCGTTCTCGCTCATGACGCCTCCCAGTGCCGGTTCGCCGTCACTGTAACCCGAGGGGACGTCATCCACCGGGTGACACGATCAGGCGGACTCCTCCCGGGGCTCGCTCCGCTCGCTCTCCTCGCTGCCCGGGCCGGTGTAGTCCTCCCCATAGGCCCCCGGCGCCGGGCGCCGCCTGCGCGGCGGCAGGACGGCCCCGTCGGCGAGCCGCCGCGTGGTGACGAGGAAGGCGGTGTGCCCGTTCATGCGATGGTCCGGACGCACCGCCAGGCCCTCGAGGTGCCAGGTGCGCAGGAGGGTCTCCTCCGAGCGCGGTTCCGTCCAGCCACCGGACACCCGCAGGGTCTCGACGAGCCGCGAGAGCTGAGTGGTGGTGGCCACATAGCCCACGAGGATCCCGCCGGGCGCCAGTGCCGCGGCCGCGGCGTCGAGGCACTCCCAGGGGGCCAGCATGTCCAGGACGATCGCATCGAGGTCGGTCTGTGCGAGCGACTCCACGAGGTCGCCGACGACCAGCGACCACGAGTCAGGGCGGACGCCGAACCACTTCGCCACGTTGCCGGCGGCGATCTCGGCGAAGTCCTCGCGCCGCTCGTAGCTGTAGACGTGGCCGTCATCGCCCACGGCGCGGAGCAGCGAGCAGGTCAGGGCGCCGGAGCCCACGCCTGCCTCGGCCACGCGAGCCCCGGGTCCGAGGTTCGCCAGGCCGACGATCCGTGCGGCGTCCTTGGGGTAGATCACCTGGGCGCCGCGGGGCATCGCGAGAACGAAGTCATCGAGGATGGGCCGCAGGGCGAGGTAGCCGGTGCCGTTGCTCGACGTCACAACCGTGCCCTCGGGGCTGCCGATCAGGTCGTCATGGGGCAGGCGCCCGCGGTGCGTGTGGAACTCCCCGCCGTCCTGGAGCGTGATCGTGTGCATCTTGCCCCGTGGATCGGTCAGCTGGACCAGGTCACCGGGCACGAACGGGCCGCGCCGACGACTCTCGGCGATCCGGTGCGGCTGCGGGGTGGGGGGCACGCCGGGAACGCTACCGTGGCGGCCATGGCGACACCGTTCCCCGCCTCGCTGTCCCCGTCGCGAGCCTCGGACTTCACGACCTGCCCCCTGCTGTTCCGCTTCCGCTCGATCGACCGGCTGCCTGAGGAGCCGTCCGCTCCGGCCGTCCGCGGCACCCTGGTGCACCGCGCGCTCGAGACCCTCTTCGACCTCCCCGCCCAGGACCGCACCCTCGACGCCGCGGCAGGGCTGGTGGAGCAGGCCTTCGCCGAGCTCGAGCGGCAGGACCCCATGAGCGCCGACACGATGCGGTCCGGCCCGGACGGCTCCGTCGCCATCGATGCGGCACCACTCCTGTCCGCCTACTTCGCGCTGGAGGACCCCACCCGGCTCGAGCCGCACGCACGGGAGGTCGGGGTCTCCGCCCAGCTCGAGGAGTCGTTCGAGGTGCGGGGGTTCATCGACCGCGTCGACCGCTCCCCGGCCGGGGAGATCCGCATCGTCGACTACAAGACGGGCCGGAGCCCGGGCGCCGGGTACGAGGCGAAGGCGATGTTCCAGATGCGCTTCTACGCGCTGGCGTGGTGGCGCATGACGAGCGAGGTGCCGCGTCGCCTGCAGCTGATGTACCTGGGCAACGGCGAGGTGCTGCGGCACGAGCCCGACGAGGCCGACCTGCAGTCCACCGAGCGCAAGGTGCTGGCCCTGCGCGATGCGATCGCCCGGGCCGCGGACACGGAGTCCTTCGACCCCTCCCCGTCGAGGCTCTGCGACTGGTGCAGCCACCGATCGGTGTGCCCGGCGTGGGGTGGCACGCCGCCTCCGCTGCCGGACCGCGAGCTGTGGCCCGTCGCCAGCACGCGCTTCCCCGTCGGGCCGGAGCCACAGGACCCATGACCGGCGACGAGGGCTCCATCGACGTCAACCGCCGGCACTGGGATGAGCGGGCTCCTGCCCATGCCGCCTCGGCCGACTACGGCGTCGCCCGCTTCGCCGAGGATCCGGCGTACCTGAGCGGCGTCGTCCGATTCGACGTTCCGCGCCTGGGCGACCTGACCGGCCTGCGCGGGGTGCACCTGCAGTGCCACATCGGCACGGACACGGTGTCGCTCGCCCGGCTCGGGGCGCGCATGACCGGGCTCGACTTCTCCACCGCGTCCCTCGAGGAGGCCCGCCGGCTGGCGGAGCTCGCGGGCGCCGACGTGGACTTCGTGCACGCCGACGTGATGGACGCCGCGACGGTGCTCGAGCCTGGCAGCTTCGACCTCGTGTACACCGGGATCGGCGCGCTGTGCTGGCTGCCCGACATCCGACAGTGGGCGCGCGTGGTCGCCTCCCTGCTGAAGCCGGGCGGCCGGCTGTTCGTCCGGGAGGGGCATCCGGTGCTGTGGGCCGTGGACGACGCCCGCGCTGACCAGCTGCTCGTGCTCCAGTACCCCTACCGCGAGACGGCTGATCCGATCGTGGACACCACGGAGGGCACGTACGTCGAGACCGACGTCGTCCTCCGCAACATCGAGAGCCACTCCTGGAACCACGGACTCGGTGAGATCGTGTCGGCCGTGCTGGACGAGGGCCTCGTGCTGACGCAGCTGGTCGAGCACGAGAGCGTCCCGTGGAACCCGCTTCCCGAGGGCATGCTGTCCGAGGGGGACGACGGCGAGTGGCGCCTCACCGACAGGCCCGAGCGACTGCCGCTCACGTACACCCTGCAGGCGCGCAAGCCCGTCGTGTCCTGAGCCCGACGCCTACCCGCGTGCGGCCCGCCACAGGTCGTGCAGGTCACGGCCCGCCAGGGTGCCGACGAGCAGCGCGGTGGGCTCGTCGACAGCGGCGATGTGCGGGATCGCGATGACGACGCAGCCGGCCGCGAGGGCCGAACGGACCCCGGTCGGCGAGTCCTCCAGTGCGAGGCAGTGCGCGGGCTCCTGTCCCAGGCCAGCCGCAGCCGTGAGGTAGGGGTCCGGATGCGGCTTGCTGTTGGCGACGTCATCGCCGGCCACGATGAGGTCGAAGGCGGCCCTGCCGAGGTCGTCGTCGATCCTCTGCTGGACGGCGGCGATGAGCCGCGTCCACGACGCCGACACCAGTGCCGTCGGGACCCCGAGCTCGCGGCATTCGAGGAGGAGGGCACGTGCCCCCGGGCGCCACGCGAGGTCGCTCTCGCGGAGGCGAACCTCCATGGCGTCCAGGAGGAGGTCGCCGACGGCGTCGGAGGGCATCGAGGTGCCGGACAGCTCGACCATGTAGTCGGCCACGCGTTCCAGCGGACCGCCCAGGCAGTGCTCCTGGTCCTTCTCAGACCAGGATGCCCCGAGGCCAGCCATCACCGCGATCTCGGCGTCGAGCCACAGCCCCTCGCTGTCGATCAGGGTGCCATCCATGTCGAAGAGCACCGCCGCAGGCAGGCTCATGTCGCGTTGAAGTACTTGGCCTCGGGATGGTGGGAGATGATCGCGCTGGTCGACTGCTCGGGGTGGAGCTGGAACTCCTCCGAGAGCTCCACGTCGATCCGTGCGGGATCGAGGAGCTCCATGAGCATCACCTGCTGCTCGAGGTCGGGGCACGCGGGGTACCCGAACGAGTAGCGCGAGCCGCGGTAGCCCTGCTTCGCGATCAGGTAGTCCATGTCGGCGCTGTCGAAGGCGGCCAGGCCGAGCTCCTCGCGCACGCGGGCGTGCCAGTACTCGGCGAGCGCCTCGGTCAGCTGGACCGACAGGCCGTGCAGCTCGAGGTAGTCACGGTAGGAGTCCGACTCGAAGAGCTTGGCGGTCGCTGCCGACGCCGCGTGCCCCATGGTGACGACCGTGAACGCGACGACGTCGATCTCACCGGATTCCTTGGGCCGGAAGAAGTCCGCCAGGCAGAGATGGCGATCGCGCCGCTGTCGCGGGAACGTGAACCGCACCCGCTCCTGCCCCTCCTTCGGGCCCTCGTGATGCAGGACGACGAGGGAGTTGTCCTCCGAATAGCAGGGGAAGTAGCCGTAGACGACCGCGGGCTCGATCATGCCGTCGGTCTGGATGCGGTCGAGCCACGCGCGCAGCCGCGGCCGGCCGTCGGTCTCCACCAGCTCCTCGTGGGAGGGACCCTCTCCGCGGGTCGGCTTGAGGCCCCACTGGCCGAGGAAGAGCGCCCGCTCGTCGATGTAGGGCACGTACTCGGCCAGCGAGACGCCCTTCACGACGCGGTCGCCCCAGAAGGGCGGCGTCGGCAGCTGCACGTCGATCGCGACGTCCGAGCGCGCCGGCATCTCGGCTGGTTCGGTCATCGCGGGTCGCGCAGCAGTGGTGACCCGGCGTGCGCGGCGCTCGGGCAGCGCGGCGCCCGGCACGCCGCGCTTGACGCCCATCACCGCGTCCATCAGCCGCAGGCCCTCGAAGGCATCCCGGGCGTACCGCACCTCGCCGTCGTAGATCTCGGCGAGGTCCTGCTCCACGTAGGAGCGGGTGAGCGCGGCGCCACCGAGCACGACGGGGAAGCGCCGGCCGATACCGCGAGCGTTCATCTCCTGCAGGTTCTCCCGCATGATGACGGTGCTCTTGACGAGCAGGCCGCTCATGCCGATCACGTCCGCGTTGCTCGTCTCCGCCGCCTCGATGATGGCCGAGATGGGCTGCTTGATGCCGATGTTGACGACCGTGTAGCCGTTGTTGGTCAGGATGATGTCGACGAGGTTCTTGCCGATGTCGTGCACGTCGCCCTTCACGGTGGCGAGGACCATCGTGCCCTTGCCCTCCTCGTCGGTGCGCTCCATATGCGGCTCGAGATAGGCGACGGCGGTCTTCATGACCTCGGCGCTCTGCAGGACGAACGGCAGCTGCATCTCCCCCGAGGCGAACAGCTCCCCCACCACCTTCATCCCGGCGAGGAGGGTGTTGTTGACGATCTCCAGCGCCGAGCGGCTGAGGAGGGCCTCGTCGAGGTCGACGTCGAGGCCCTGTCGCTCGCCGTCGATGATGCGCCGCTCGAGGCGGTCGAACAGGGGCAGAGCCGCGAGCTCCTCCGCCTTGGACGCGTTGAGGGTCCGGGCCTCGACCCCCTCGAAGAGCTGCAGGAACCGCTGCAGGGGGTCGTACGTGACGTTCCCGTCGTCGTCGTAGGCCCGGCGGTCGTAGACGAGGTCGAGCGCCACCTGACGCTGCTCGTCCGGGATCTTCGACATCGGCAGGATCTTCGACGCATGCACGATGGCCGAGTCGAGGCCGGCCGCCGTCGTCTCGTGCAGGAACACCGAGTTGAGCACCTGCCGGGCAGCCGGGTTGAGGCCGAACGAGACGTTCGAGAGGCCCAGGGTCGTCTGGACGTCGGGATAGAGGGTCTTGAGCTGCCTGATGGCCTCGATCGTCTCGATGCCGTCCCGCCTGGTCTCCTCCTGGCCGGTCGCGATCGGGAAGGTGAGCGTGTCGACCAGGATGTCCCCGACCGACATCCCCCAGTGGCCGGTCAGATCGCGGATGAGCCGGTCGGCCACGCGGACCTTCCACTCGGCCGTGCGCGCCTGTCCCTCCTCGTCGATCGTCAGGGCGACCACGCCGGCACCGTGCTCGGCCACGAGCGGCATGATGCGACGGATCCTGGAGTCCGGACCGTCGCCGTCCTCGTAGTTGACCGAGTTGACGACGGCCCGGCCGCCGAGCATCTCCAGTCCCGCCTGAAGCACGGCGGGCTCCGTCGAGTCCAGCACGATGGGCAGCGTGGACGCGGTGGCGAGCCGTCCGGCCAGCTCCTTCATGTCGGCGACGCCGTCGCGCCCGACATAGTCGATGCAGAGGTCGAGCAGGTGGGCTCCGTCGCGGATCTGGTCGCGGGCGATCTCGACGCAGTCGTCCCACCGCTGCTCGAGCATGGCCTCGCGGAACGCCTTGGAGCCGTTGGCGTTGGTGCGCTCGCCGATGGACAGGTACGCGGTGTCCTGGCGGAAGGGGACCGCCTGGTAGAGCGATGCGGCCGCGGCCTCGGTGTGCGGCCTGCGCGGCGTGACCTCGCGGCCGCGGACCCGGTCCACGACGTGCTTGAGGTGCTCAGGCGTCGTTCCGCAGCACCCGCCGACGAGAGCGAGCCCGAACTCCCGCGTGAACATGTCGTGGGCGTCCGCGAGCTCCGAGGGGCTGAGCGGGTAGTGGGCGCCGTCGGAGGTCAGGACGGGCAGGCCGGCGTTCGGCATCGCCGAGATGCCGATGCTGGACGTGCGGGCCAGCGTGCGGAGATGCTCGCTCATCTCAGCGGGGCCGGTGGCGCAGTTGAGCCCGATCATGTCGATCCCCAGGGGCGCCAGCGAGGTCAGGGCGGCACCTATCTCCGTGCCGAGCAGCATGGTCCCGGTGGTCTCGACCGTCACCTGGGCGAAGATCGGCAGGGGCACGCCGGCGTCGGCGAGGGCGCGCTTGGCTCCCACGATGGCGGCCTTGGCCTGCAGGAGGTCCTGGGCGGTCTCGATGAGGATCGCGTCGGCACCGCCGGCGACGAGACCAGCCACCTGCTGCTGGTAGGCGTCGCGGAGCACCGCATAGGGCGCGTGGCCCAGGCTGGGCAGCTTCGTGCCCGGGCCGACCGAGCCGAGCACCCAGCGCGGATGCGCCGGAGTGGACCAGTCGTCGGCCACCCGACGCGCGATGACGGCCCCGGCCTCGGCGAGCTCGAAGATGCGCTCGGGGATCGAGTACTCCCCCAGGTTCGCGAGGTTGGCGCCGAACGTGTTGGTCTCGACGCAGTCGACCCCGACGGAGAAGTAGGCGTCGTGCACGCTCGCGACCAGCTCGGGGCGCGTCACGTTGAGGATCTCGTTGCAGCCCTCGTACCCCTGGAAGTCGTCCAGCGACGGGTCGGCGGCCTGGAGCATGGTCCCCATGGCCCCGTCCGCGACGACGACGCGCTTGGTGAGGGCTCCGCGGAGCGATCCGCGACCGTGCGTGGGATGGGGGGACGCGCTTGATGCCATGAGCCGCAAGCCTACCTATCGGCCTGCCGGGCAGTGATGAGCGCACTACGGTGGCGGGATGCTGGAGCCCACCTCGACCGAGCGCGTGGCGACGTCGCCGGGTGTCGAGGTGGTCGTGACGACCTACGGCGCAGGGACCGCCGGCCTGCCGGTGCTGCTGCTGCACGGCCTCAGCCAGCAGCGTGAGTTCTGGGGACCGGTCGTGCGCCGCCTGAGGAGCCGGCCGGTCGCCGCGATGGACCAGCGCGGGCACGGGGAGACCGACACCCCGCTCGACCGCGACTTCTCCGTCCCGGCATGTGCGGCGGACGTCGTGGCGGTGCTGGACCATCTCGGCTGGGGCCGCGCGGTCGTGGTGGGTCACTCCTGGGGCGCGTCCGTGGCGCTCGACGTCGCCGCGTCCGCCGGCGATCGTGTCGCGGCGGCAGTGCTGGTCGACGGCGGCCTGTGGTCCCCCGGCTCTCTGGGACCGCGTGACGCGGTCCGCCTGGCCCTGACTCCTCCCGCCCTCGGGATCCCGGTCGACGACCTGTGGGACCGGATCCGCGGGGGCGACCTCGGCCCCTGGTGGTCGGACGAGGTCAAGGCGGCGCTCGCTCCGACCTTCCAGACCGGTCCGGACGGACTCGTCCGGACCAGGCTCGGCATGGAGCGGCACATGAAGGTGCTCGACGGGATGCTCGACCTCGACGTGCGGGCCACGCTCGACCGATGCACGGACGCAGGCGTTCCCGTCTGGGCCGCGGTGTGCGAGCCGGCGTCGACGTCCGCCGCGGCCGACGCGCCCTCCTCGGCGTGGCAGCGCGTCAGGGATGCCGCGGTGGCCGACGCACTGGATCGGGACAACTGCCTGGTTCACCGGTGGTCGGGAGCCGTCCACGACGTACCCTTGCAGTGGCCCGCCCTGGTGGCCGGGCTGGTGGACACGGTGGTCGAGCAGGCGGAGGGTGGCGATCGGTGATCGAGCTCGATGAGTTCCCCGTCCTTGTCGATCCCGTCATGGTCGCGGCCTTCGAGGGCTGGAACGACGCCGGCGACTCGGCATCGGGCACCGTCGCCCACCTGCGCGAGGTCTGGGACGCCCAGCCGCTCGCGGATCTGGACTCCGAGGAGTACTACGACTACCAGGTGAACCGGCCGCACATCATCGTCGACGAGACCGGCGTGCGCAGCCTGACCTGGCCCGCGACCCGGATCTACATCGCCCGGGTCCCGCTGTTCCCCCGGGACATCGTCCTCGTGCAGGGCATCGAGCCGAACATGAAGTGGCAGCAGTTCGTGCGCGAGATCCTCGGCCTCGCTGCCGAGCTCGAGGTGTCGACGCTCGTCACGCTGGGCGCCCTGCTGTCGGACATCCCGCACACGCGGCCCGTCCCGGTGACGGGAACCACATCCGACGTCGCGCTCGGGGCCGACCTGGGGCTGGAGCCGTCGACGTACGAGGGTCCGACGGGGATCGTGGGCGTGCTGCAGGACGCCTGCGCGCGTTTCGGCATCTCGTCGGTGTCGCTGTGGGCTGCTGTCCCCCACTACGTGGCGCAGCCACCCTGCCCGAAGGCGACGCTGGCACTGGTGCGTCGGATCGAGGACATCCTCGACGTCCCCGTGCCGCTGGGCGACCTGGTGGAGGAGGCGCGCGCCTGGGAGATCGGCGTGGACGAGCTCGCGGCGGACGACGACGAGGTCGCCGAGTACGTGAAGCAGCTCGAGGAGGCGCGGGACGCCGCCGACCTCCCGGAGGCGAGCGGCGAGGCGATCGCGCGCGAGTTCGAGCGCTACCTGCGCCGTCGCGGCGCCGACGACCGCTAGCGGAGCCCCTTGTAGAGGGTGATCGACGCGTCCGTCGCCGGGTCGAACGAGGCCGCGGACTCGCCGACGAGGTCGCCCAGGATGCCCATGGCGACCTTCTTGCCCAGCTCGACGCCCCATTGGTCGAAGGAGTCGATGCCCCACACGACGCCCTGCACGAACACGCTGTGCTCGTAGAGCGAGACCAGCGCGCCGAGGGTGAAGGGGTCCAGCCGCTGCACCATCAGCACGGAGGTGGGCCGATTGCCCGGCATCACCTTGTGCGGCACGAGCTCGGCAGGGGTGCCGTCTGCCGCGACCTCCTCGGCCGTCCGACCGCGGGCGAGGACCGCCGCCTGTGCGAGCGCGTTGGCCACCAGCATGTCCTGCATGTCCCCGATCGGTGACTCGGCACGCGCCACCACCACGACATCGCAGGCCACCGTGCTCGTGCCCTGGTGGAGCAGCTGGTAGAACGAGTGCTGCCCGTTGGTGCCCGGCTCGCCCCAGTAGATGGCGCCCGTCTGGCAGCCGACGGGTGCGCCGTCGAGGCGCACGCTCTTCCCGTTGCTCTCCATCGTGAGCTGCTGGAGGTACGCAGGGAAGCGGGACAGGTACTGCGAGTACGGAAGCACCGCAGTGGTCTCGATCCCGAGGAAGTTCCGGTTCCACACAGCCAGCAGCCCCATCAGCAGCGGGACGTTCTCGTTCGGGGCGGCCGTGGCGAAGTGCTCATCCATGGCGTTGAAGCCGTCGAGCAGCTGGCGGAAGCCCTCCGGCCCGATCGCGATCATCGTGCTGAGCCCGATCGACGAGTCCATGGAGTAGCGCCCGCCGACCCAGTCCCAGAATCCGAACATGTTGGCCGGGTCGATGCCGAACTCGGCGACCTTCTCGGCGTTGGTCGACACGGCGACGAAGTGGCGCTCGACCGCGTCGTCGCCGAGCGCGGCCACGAGCCAGGCGCGCGCGGCGTGGGCGTTGGTCATGGTCTCGAGGGTCGTGAAGGTCTTCGACGCGACGACGACGAGGGTCGACGCGGGATCGAGGTCGCGGAGCGCCTCCGACATGTCCGTGGGGTCGACGTTGGAGACGAACCGGAAGTCGATGTCGCGCTGGCTGAAGGCCTCGAGGGCGATGTACGCCATGGCCGGACCGAGATCCGAGCCGCCGATGCCCACGTTGACGACGGCTGCGATGCGCTGCCCCGTCGCACCGCGCCACTGCCCGCCGCGAACCGCGTCGGCGAAGGCGCCCATCCGCGCGAGGACCTCGTTCACCTGCCCGACGACGTCCTCGCCGTCGACGACCAGCGTGCCTCCCAGTGGCCGGCGCAGCGCAGTGTGCAGCACCGCTCGGTCCTCTGTCGTGTTGATGTGCGCGCCCGCGAGCATCTGGTCGCGGCGAGCCTCCACCCCACGCTCGGCGGCCAGTGCCAGGAGCCCCTCGACGACGTCACTCGTCACCCGCTGCCGCGAGTAGTCGAAATGGATCCCGGCCGCCACCGCCAGGAGATCCGCCGAACGGCCGCCATCGGCGTCGACCAGGTCGCGGATCGTCGTGCCGGCGAGCCCCGCCGCCAGGCTGGCGAGGCTCCCCCAGGCGTGGGTGCGGGTCGGGTCGTCCTGCGGCTGCTGGGTCGTCATGGGTTCAGCCTTCCACTAGCGTGAGCGGTCCGTCACAGGAGGAGGCCACGTGCCCGACACATCACCCGCAGGAGACCGCGTCACCCTCGGCATGGTCGGCCTCGGCCGCATGGGCGCGAACCTCGTTCGCCGGGCCATGGCCGACGGTCACCACTGCGTGGTCTACGACCCGCAGGCAACGGCGGTCGAGGCCCTGGTCGCCGAGGGCGCGACGGGTGCGTCCGATCTCGCCGCCCTCGTGCAGCAGCTGCCGGCACCGCGCGCCGTCTGGGTCATGGTGCCCGCCGGGCACATCACCGAGTCGGTGGTGGCCGAGCTCACAGGTCTCCTCGAGGAGGGCGACTGCCTCATCGATGGCGGCAACTCCTACTACCGCGACGACATCCGTCGTGGCGAGACCGCCGCAGCGAAGGGCATCGACTACCTCGACGTCGGCACCTCCGGCGGTGTCTGGGGCCGTGAGCGCGGCTTCTGCCTGATGATCGGCGGACCGGACCGCTCGGCCGACCGGCTCGCACCGCTCTGGGACACGATCGCGCCAGGCTTCGCCTCCGCTGAGCGCACGCCGGGCCGCGAGGGAGAGCCGACACCCGACGAGCGCGGCTGGCTGCACTGCGGCCAGAGCGGCGCGGGCCACTTCGTCAAGATGGTCCACAACGGCATCGAGTACGGCCTGATGGCCGCCTACGCCGAGGGACTGAACGTCCTCAAGCATGCCAATGCCGGCACGGTGAGCCGCGACGCCGACGCTGAGACGGCCCCCATGAGCGACCCGCAGTACTACCAGTACGACCTCGACATCCCGGCCATCGCCGAGCTCTGGCGACGCGGCAGCGTCGTGGGCTCGTGGCTGCTCGACCTGACGGCCCTGGCGCTCAACCGGTCGCCTGAGCTCGACGAGTTCAGCGGTCGTGTCTCGGACTCCGGGGAGGGACGGTGGACGGCGATCTCCGCGATCGAGGAGGGCGTGCCCACGCCCGTGCTGACCGCGGCGCTGTACGAGCGCTTCGAGTCGCAGGGATCGGGACTGTTCGCCAACCAGCTGCTCAGCGCCATGCGCAAGGAGTTCGGCGGGCACGACGAGAAGAAGTAGGTCAGAGGAGGCGCAGCACCGCGAGCTCTCGCGCCGCCCACGCCGGGGCCGCCCCGCCCGCGATGAGCCGGTCGGCCTCCTCGATGGCCTCGGCCGGCGTGACCCACGCCTGCTGAAGGCCCAGGGACCGCTCGTACTCCTCGAGTCGGGGGCGGCGCACTGCCTCCCCCACCTCGCAGCGGAAGTAGCGGGACTCCATCCGGAATACGGCGCCCGGGCGATCGACTGCCGGATGCGTCTCCACCACGACGACCTCTACAGCACCGAGGGTGACGAGGGCGCGACCGCACTCCTCGTCCAGCTCGCGAGCGAGGGCATCCTGCGGGTCCTCTCCTGTCTCGACTCCGCCGCCGGGGAACTTGTAGCCGCCCGTGACGGTCGCTCGCAGCAGCAGGACACGACCCGCGCGCTCCGCGATCGCCCTGACGGCCAGCCGATGGATGACGTCCTCCCCGACGGTCGCCTCGCCCAGCCGGATCGTGTGGGCCGGCATCCCTACAGCCGGACGCCCAGCAGCGCATCAGCGATGTCGCGGACGAGTGCGGGGGCCGCTGCATCGTCGCCCTCGCCCGACTGCACGGCCATGGCCCAGTCGTCGATCGCATCGAGGGCGTACGGCGTGCGCAGGTCGTCGGCCAGCGCTGACCGCACCTTCGCCAGCACGGAGGCGGCTTCGGGGCCCCGGGCCGCAGCCACCGCAGACCTCCACAGCTCCAGCCGCCGCTGAGCCCCCTCGAGCCCCTGCTCGGTCCAGGACCAGTCCGTCCGGTAGTGGTGGGCCAGCAGTGCCAGCCGGATGGCGGCCGGGTCCGTGCCCGAATGACGAAGGGCGGAGACGAAGACGAGGTTGCCGCGGGACTTGGACATCTTGTGGCCCTGCCAGCCCACCATCGCCGAGTGCACGTAGTGACGCGCGAAGGGGTGCTCCTGGCGCAGCACCTGTGCCTCCGAGGCACTCATCTCGTGGTGCGGGAAGGCCAGGTCGGTACCGCCGCCCTGCACGTCGATCGTCATGCCGAGGTGATCGAGCGCGATCGCGGCGCACTCGATGTGCCACCCCGGACGCCCATGACCGAGGGGGGTGTCCCACGCGGGCTCGTCGGGTCGCGCCGACTGCCAGACCAGGCAGTCCAGCGGGTCGGCCTTGCCAGGGCGGTCGGGGTCGCCGCCACGCTCGGCGAAGATGGCGAGCATCTGCTCCCGGTCGAGGTTGGCGACGGACCCGAATGCCGGGTCGCTGGCCACTCGGAAGTAGAGGTCGGAGTCGACGGCGTAGACGGCGCCCTGGGCCTGCAGGTCCTCGACGTACCCGGCGACGGACGGGATGGACTCGACCGCCCCGATGTAGTCGCGTGGCGGCAGCACGTTCAGCGCCTCCATGTCCTCGCGGAACAGCGCCGTCTCGCGCTCGGCGATGGCCCGCCAGTCCTGGCCCGTCTGGACCGCCCTCTCGAGCAGCGGGTCGTCGATGTCGGTGACGTTCTGCACGTAGTGCACGTCATGGCCCCCATCGCGCCACGCCCGGTTGATGACATCGAAGGTGACGTAGGTGAAGGCGTGGCCCATGTGCGTGGCGTCGTAGGGCGTGATGCCGCAGACGTACATGCGCGCGACCGGGCCCGGCTCGGTCGCCCGCACCGACCGGCTCGCGGTGTCGTACAGGTGCAGGGGCAGTCCTGTGCCGGGCAGGGAGGGGACGGTGGGCTCGGGCCAGGACTTCACGGCGTCAGCCTAGCCACGCACGCGGCGGCGGCAGACCGGCCACGGAGCAGCTGTCAGAACACCGGCCACGGGATCGCCGGCCAGCGGCCGGACGGCTCCGGGAACTCGGCGGACCGCAGAAGAACGTGGATGCGGTGGCGCAGGGTCTCGCGCTCCTCGTCGGCCAGCCAGCGGTCGACCGGATCGAATCCGTCGCCGAGCGTGTCGTGGAGGCGCCCGACGTCGGCCATCACGTCGGCGGGGACCTGCTCACCCGCCCACCCCCACAGGACGGTCCGCAGCTTGTCCTCGACCGAGAAGGCCACTCCGTGGTCGATGCCCCAGACCCGTCCGGACTCGTCGGTGAGGATGTGACCGCCCTTGCGGTCGGCGTTGTTGATGATGCCGTCGAAGACGGCCATGCGGACGAGTGCGGGGACACTCGAATGGGCGAGGACGACGGGCCGTCCGTCGCCATCCTCCGCGTCGAGCACCTCCCGCCAGCCCTCCGGCACGCGGCCGGGTCGCACCACGGCGACCTCGTGCTGCGACGCATGCTCATCGATCCAGAGCTGGCACATCCCGGGACCCCCGGGCCCGTCCTCCCGCCACACGGTCGGGGGAACCAGCTGCCAGCCGAGTGCCTCGGACACCTCGAAGGCCGCCAGCTCGCGACGGGTCAGGGTCCGGTCCGGGAAGTCCCACAGCGGACGCTCCCCCGCGACCGGCTTGAACACGCAGCGGGCGGTGCGACCGTCGTCCGCTCGAGCGGTGCAGCGCAGAGTCGTGTTGGACGCGTCTCTCAGCCGACCCTCGATCTCGAGCTCACCCGAGACGAGGACCGCGCGAAGCGACGGGTCGCCCAGCCACATCGCGGACGTCATGCGCGGCGGCGGTACCCGTTGGCCCGTGGGCAGATGTGCCCGGCCGGGTCGAGAGGCTGGCTGCAGAAGGGGCAGGGCGGACGCCCGGCGGACACCACGGTGCGGGCGCGCTCGGCGAAGGCGCGCGCGTAGGGGGCCGTCACCCAGACCCGCAGCGTGTCCGGTCCCTCGGCGTCGTCGTCGCCGATGTCGGGGATCTCCGAGTCCTCCTCCGCGACGGCGTGCGCCTCGATGACGACGAGGCTGTTCGCCTCGTCCCAGCCCAGCGCCATGGCGCCGATCCGGAACTCCTCGACGATGGGAGCGTCGAGCGACGCCGCATCGGCCAGCGCCGGCGAGGCCGCCTCGGGGATGTCACCGGGCTCGGACCGCGTCGCCGCCTCGTCGAGGAGCTGGTCGACGCGCTCGGCCAGCGCCGCGACCTGGGCCTTCTCCAGCGCCACGCTCGTGATCGCGTTGCCCTTGCGGACCTGCAGGAAGAAGGTCCGCTCACCGGGCATGCCCACGGTGCCCACGACGAAGCGGTCGGGCACGCGATAGTCCAGTACCTGACGGCTCATGCGCCCGCACCCCCGCCGACCACGGCGTCGCTCGAGCGTCGGGTCCGCCCCCCGGTGCGCCGCCCCTTGCGGGGCGGAGGAACGAGGCCGGCGAGGCTTCCTCCGACGTCGTTAGTGCGCGCGACGAAGGGGCGCAGGGGCGTGTAGTCCACGACGCTGACGGAGCAGGGGTCTACCCGCAGGCGCTGGAACTGGTCGAGATGCATGCCGAGGGCGTCGGCGAGGATCGCCTTGATGACGTCCCCGTGGCTCACGACGGCGTAGATCGCCTCCGGTCCGAGCCGATCGTTCCACTCCCGCACGGCGGTGACGGCGCGGTGCTGCATGTGCGCCATCGACTCGCCCTCATCTCCGGGGAAGACGGCAGCGCTCGGGTGCGCCTGGACCACCTTCCACATCGGCTCCTTGGCGAGGGTCTTCAGGCTGCCACCCGTCCAGTCGCCGTAGCGGCACTCCCCCACTCGCTCGTCGACATGGACGGGCACCGGGGTCGCGCGGCCCTCGAGCATGAGATCGGTGGTCTCGCGGGTGCGCTCAAGGGGCGACGTGACGACCGCGGTGAGGGGCACGACCGCGAGCCGACCCGCCAGGTCCCTCGCCTGTCCCGCCCCGGTGTCGTCGAGGACGACGCCCGGAGTCCAGCCCGCGAGCACGCCGTCAGCGTTCGCCTTAGTGCGCCCGTGGCGGATCAGCAGGACTGTGGTCATGCGCGCCAGCGTAGATCGTGGCGTCCGGTACAGCACAATGAGCGCGTGATACGCGGGATGGGCCTGTACACCGAGGCCGAGGTGACGGCCGTTCCGGACGTGCACAACTGGGAGCGACCGGGCGACACGCATCCTGAGCCGAAGCTGCGGGACCTGCGCGAGGAGTGCCTCGCCATGGAGGGGGCCTTCGTCTGGCTGGGGCTGTTCGAGCCCACCCGCGCCGAGCTCGACATGGTCGCCGATGTGTTCGGCCTGCCGAAGCTGCTCGTCGAGGATGCGGCGAACACCTCGCAGCGGCCGAAGTTCGAGCTCGATGAGCATGGTCACGGCCTCGCCCTGCTGAAGACCCTCGACTACGTCGATGCCACGTCCGACGTGCACACCGGCCAGCTGGCCGTGTTCATCGGGGAATGGTTCGCCATCACCGTCCGGTACGGCCAGATCGGCGACCTGCGGGGCATCCGCGAACGACTCGGGACGAGCAGAGAGCTTCGCTCGTACGGACCGGTCTCCGTGCTCTACGCCGTGCTGGACCTGGCCGTCGACGGCTACCTGTCCGTCTCCGACGAGGTGGTCAGCGACATCGAGAACCTCGAGTCTGAGGTCTTCGCCATCGACAGGGCAGCCACCACGACGAACAGCATCTACCGACTGAAGCGAGAGAACGTCGAGATCCGTCGCGCGGTCGCGCCGATGGTCACGTGGGCGCATGACGCGGTCGGCGGTCGGCACGCCTGGGTGCCGCCGGGACTGTCCCCCTACTTCCGGGACATCGGCGACCACATCCTGCGGGCCAGCGATGCGGTCGACTCCACGGACAACCTGCTCATGGCGATGCTCATGGCCTCGACGTCGCTGCAGGACCTCCAGCAGAACAAGGACATGCGCAAGATCTCCGCCTGGGTCGCGATCGCGGCGGTCCCGACCGCCATCGCCGCCATCTACGGCATGAACTTCGAGGTCATGCCCGAGCTCGACCAGCCGTGGGGCTACCCCGCCGTCCTCGGCTTCATGGCCCTGGTGTGCGTGCTGCTGTTCCGCGCCTTCAAGAAGTCCGGCTGGCTTTAGGGCCGGTTCGCCCGGATCCCTCAGGCGGTCAGCACCCCCGTGCCCAGCAGGACCATGAGCAGGCTGCCGAGCACGAGGCGGTAGATCACGAACGGCAGGTAGGACTTGGTGCTGAGCCAGCGCATCAGCCATGCGATCACCGCGAAGCCGACGCCGAAGGCGATGAGCGTGGCAAGGATGGTCGGAGCCCACGAGACGTTCGCGTCCTCGCCGATCTTCGTGGCCTCGTAGAAGCCGGACGCGAGGACGGCGGGCACGGCCAGCAGGAAGGCGTACCGCGCCGCAGCAGCACGGGTGTAGCCCATGGCGAGGCCTGCGGAGATGGACGCGCCGGAGCGTGAGACGCCGGGGATGAGCGCGAGGGACTGGGCGAGGCCGAACAGGATGCCGTCGCGGACGGTGAGCTCCCGCTCCGTCTTGACGCGGGCTCCGAGCGCGTCGGCGACGCCGAGGATGAGCCCGAACACGATGAGCATGGTCGCCGTGAGCCACAGGTTGCGCGCGGCTGTCTCGATCTGGTCCTGGAACAGCAGGCCCAGGACCGCGATGGGGATGGTGCCGATGATGACGAGCCAGCCCATGCGGGCGTCCGGGTCCTGACGCCAGTCGGCGTCCACGATGCTGCGGCTCCACGCCTTCAGGATCGCCGCGATCTCGCGCCGGAAGTAGATGATCACCGCCGTCTCGGTGCCGATCTGCGTCACGGCGGTGAAGGCGGCGCCCGGGTCCTCCCAGCCGAACAGCTGGGACAGGATGAGCAGGTGCGCGCTCGACGAGATGGGGAGGAACTCGGTGAGGCCCTGGACGACGCCCAGGATGACGGCTTCGAACCAGGACACTACGTGGCCAGGCCCGCCTGCTCGAGGACGTCGACCATCGTGCGAAGCGTCGCGATGCGCTCGTCGAGATCGCCCGCGTAGGTGGCGATCGTCAGCGTGGTGACACCCGCGTCCGCGAAGGCGCTGAGCCGATCACGCACCCGGTCGGGCGGCCCGATCAACGAGGTCCGATCGATGAACTCGAACGGCACGGCGGCCATGGCCCCGTCGTAGTCGCGGGCCATGTACTTGTCCTGGATCTCGATCGCGGCCTGCTCGTACCCCATGCGCGTGGCGAGCTGGTTGTAGAAGTTCTTGTCCCGGCTGCCCATGCCGCCGACGTACAGGGCCGAGTAGAACCGGATCGGATCGGCGCAGGCGACCGGGTCGTCACCGAAGACGACCGGGACAGTGGGCACGACGTCGAAGCCCTCCATCGTCTTGCCCGCCTTCGCCCTGCCCGCGCGGACCGGGGCCATGATCTCCTCGGCGTTCTCCGGCGAGAAGAAGATGGCGAGCCAGCCGTCGGCGATCTCGCCCGTCAGCTCGAGGTTCTTGGGCCCGATCGCCGCGAGGTAGATGGGCAGGTTGTCGCGCACGGGGTGCACGGTGAGGGTCAGGGCCTTTCCGGGCCCGTCCGGCAGCGGCAGGGTGAAGAACTCCCCGTCGAAGGCGACCTTCTCGCGGGCGAGCGCCTTGCGCACGATGGCCACGTACTCGCGCGTGCGACCCAGGGGCTTGTCGAAGCGGACCCCGTGCCAGCCTTCGGACACCTGCGGCCCCGAGACGCCGAGCCCGAGGCGGAACCGGCCGCCGGAGAGCGTGTCGAGCGTCGCCGCCGTCATGGCCGTGTTGGCCGGAGTGCGCCCGGGGATCTGGAAGACCGCGGAGCCGACGTCGATCTGGTCGGTCTGGGCGGCGATCCAGGTCAGGACGGTGGCGGCGTCCGATCCGTACGCCTCGGCCGCCCAGACGACCGCGTAGCCCAGTCGGTCGGCCTCCCTGGCCAGCGCCAGGTTCTCCGCGTCGTTGCCCGCTCCCCAGTAACCGAGGTTCACGCCCAGCTTCATGTCGTTGCCTCCCAGTGGTCTCGAGGCGAGCCTAGGGCGCGACCCACATCGATGGCGGTAGCGTGCCGCCATGGAGCTGCGGCCGCTGGGCAGATCGGGCCTGTGGGTGGGCCGGCTCGGGCTCGGAACCGGCACGTGGACGCGTGGCACGGACGAGTACGAGGCCCGCGACCAGCTGGCGGCGTTCCTCGATGCCGGCGGCACGCTCATCGACACCGCGGACGTGTACGCCGACGGCGACGCCGAGGCCCTGCTGGGAGAGCTGGTCGAGGAGTTCGAGGTTCGCGACGAGGTCGTCCTCGCCACCAAGGCGGGGGCCGTGGGAGGCACCGACCGGCGCGTGAACGTCTCCCGCGTCCATCTCATGCGCGCTCTCGAGGCGTCGCTCCGGCGCCTGCGCACCGAGACGGTCGACCTGTGGCAGGTGCATGCCTGGGACCCCTGGACGCCACTGGACGAGACCCTGTCCGCGATCGATGACGCCGTCGCGGCCGGGAAGGTGCGCTACGCCGGGGTGTCCAACTACGCCGGCTGGCAGATGGCCCGTGCCGCCACCTGGCAGCAGGCCGTGCCGGGCCGCACGCCGCTCGTGACCGCGCAGATGGAGTACTCGCTGCTCGAGCGCGGCATCGAGCGGGAGATCGTGCCGGCGGCGCAGTCGGCCGGGATGGGCATCCTCCCGTGGTCCCCCCTGGGACGAGGCGTCCTCACCGGCAAGTACCGGCACAGCATGCCGATCGACTCGCGCGGGGCCAATGTCGAGACAGCAGCGTGGGTGCAGGTCTACCTCGACGAGCGGGGCCGCCGCATCGTGGATGCGCTGGCCACCGCAGCCGAGGGCCTCGGCGCGTCGCCGACGGAGGTCGCGCTCGCCTGGCTCCGCGACCGACCGGGCGTGGTCGCGCCGATCCTCGGGGCGCGCACGAACAACCAGCTCATCGCCGCGCTGGGGTCCGAGGAGCTGGAGCTGCCTGACGAGATCCTCACCGCTCTCGACGACGTCTCAGCGCCGGCCATGGGCTATCCCGAGTCCGGCTGGGCCCAGCGACGGTAACGGGACGCGACCATGCAGCGACGAGCGGCCACCTGGGAGTACCGGGAGTTCGCGTTCCCCCGGGGCACCACGCGCGAGATGGCGCGCATGCTCCTGACCGGCGCCGCCGAGACCGAGAACTGGGAGATGGACCGCCTTCGGCTCTATCCCGACGGCCGGCGGATCGTCCGACTGCGTCGTCGTATCTACCGCGTGGTCCGCACGGCCTAGCAGGCGCTGGCGCTCACTCCTCGCTAGCAGGCGCGGAGGAACCGGTCCAGCACGCGCACCCCGAACTTCAGCCCATCCACGGGCACGCGCTCGTCGACCCCATGGAACAGCCGCCAGTAGTCCAGATCGGCGGGCATCTGCAGCGGGCTGAACCCGTAGCAGTCGATGCCGATACCGGTGAACGCCTTTGCATCCGTGCCCCCGGAGATCATGTACGGCACCGCCTTGGCGCCCGGATCCTCGAGCCGTAGGACCGATGCCATCAGCTCCACGGTCGGGGTGTCGAAGGGTGCCTCGATCGCGACGTCCTCGATGACGGACTCCACCGCGATGGCATCGCCCACGATCTGCCGGATCGTCTCCTCCAGCTCGTCCTCGTACCCGGGCAGGACGCGGCCGTCGATGCTCGCCGTGGCCTCGCCGGGGATGACGTTGTGCTTGTAGCCGGCCTGCAGCATCGTCGGGTTCGCGGTGTTCTGGAGCGTCGCGCCCACGAGGAACCCGAGTGTCCCCAGCCGGCTGAGCACCTGGTCGAGCTCACCCGTGGTCAGGTCGACGCCGTAGGCATCGGAGAGCTCCTCGAGGAAGCGGTCGACGGTCTTGGTCCGACGGATCGGCCAGGTGTGCCGCCCCACCTTCGCCACTGCCTCGCACAGGGCCGTGACGGCGTTGTCGGTGTGGATCATCGACCCATGACCGGCGCGGTCCTTCGCCCGCAGCCGGAGCCACCGGATCCCCTTCTCCGCGGTCTGGATCGGGTACAGGCGCAGGTCGTCCCGGATGGTCACGGAGAAGCCGCCGACCTCGCCCACGGCCTCGGTGACGCCCACGAAGAGGTCGGGGCGGTTCGCCGCCAGCCAGTGCGAGCCGTGCACGCTGCCGGCCTCCTCGTCCGGCAGGAACAGGACGACGACATCCCTGCGCGGCCGCACGCCTGCCCGCGCCCAGGACCGGATGACGGCCAGGATCATCGCGTCCATGTCCTTCATGTCCACGGCGCCCCGTCCCCAGATGAACCCGTCGGACAGCTCGGCCGCGAACGGCGGGTGGGACCAGTCCTCGGCCATCGCCGGCACGACATCGATGTGGCCGTGCAGGAGCAGTGCACCGGCGGTGGGATCAGCCCCGGGGATCCGCACGTGCACCGCCCTCCGCGAGTCGCTCGTCGTGACGATGATCTCCGGGTCCAGGCCCACCTCCCGCAGTCGAGCGGCGCAGTAGTCCGCCACCTCGGCCTCGCCCACCGTCTCCGGTGAGTCGCCCCAGTTGCTGGAATCGATCCGGATGAGCTCCTGCGTGAGCTGGACCACCTCCGCCTCGGCGTCCGGCAGCGGCTCAAGATCCGTAGTGCGGGTCGCATCGCTCATGCGGTCATCCTGCCCTGAACTCCCGCCCGCGGGGGCGAGTCGGAGCCGTTTCACTCACCGCTCCCGGCATGGGTATGCTGTGCCAGCGATTCACCTCGTCCGGGTGGCGGAATTGGCAGACGCGCTAGCTTGAGGTGCTAGTTCCCTTTACGGGGAATGGGGGTTCAAGTCCCCCCTCGGACACGTAGGTTGAGACATCTGCAGGCGCAGCCCCTCACGACGGTGAGGGGCTTTCGTCTGCTCGGCCGCCGCCCGCGGGAACGCTCAGCCGAGCGACAGAGCCGTCACGACGGGCGCACCCCGAACCTCAGGTTGTCGGCGTAGCCGTCATTGGTGGTACCACCGGTGCGCACTCCGAAGAGCATCTGCACCGTGGCTGACCGTGCCTGCGCTGGGACGGGTCCCGATGTCGCGCGCAGCAGGAGCTTCGTCTGGTTTCCTCGCATCGCCGGCGTCACCGGCCCGATGGCAACGGGAGTTCCCACCTGCGCACCGTTCGCGTCCAGGAACGTGGCTGTGAGGGTCACACCGTCCGCTTGATCGGCGTAGCCGCCCAGCCAACCGGACAGCTCGAATGTTGCCTCTCCCTTGTCGATGATCGACGCGTACTTGACGAGCGTGACCGGCTGGGTCAGCGTCGCAGTTGTGTTGCTGCTGCCGCCGAAGAAGTAGCGAGCTCCACGCGTCCCGGCCTTCGGGCCCTTGGATGCCTTGGTGAGCCCGCCGCCCAGACCGCCGTTGTAGGTGGTGGCGTAGGGGAATGACTCCGCAGGCACTTGAACGACCCCGCCCACCTCGTAGCCCATCGGCGTCCAGCCTCGGGTCGTGAACGCACGGTAGTTCTTGACGATCGGCACGGGGACACCGTTCTCAGCGCCGGGGTTGATCAGCAGGTTCGGCGCTGGCTTCACGCGTGCGGCCGCGCCCGCACCGACCGCTGGCGGCGCCACCAGGGTGGCTACGGCAATGCCGACCACGGCGATCACCGCGAATCCCGCCCAACGTGAGCCTGCGGAGCGCCGCGACGGTCCAGTCCCAAACATGGCCAACCCCCTATCCGAGTGGGCCCGGCGGAGGAGCCCGCAATGGCCCTCAACACGTAACCAGCGTAGGCCGGCAAGATGGTGGTTGCTTGCTCACCGCTCCCACGATGCAGGCCGTTGGCACCGCGGCACGAGGACGGGGACGGGAATCCTCGCGGCGCGGCAGCCGCGCGATGAAGGAGCCCAGCACGATCCCCGAGCACGTCAGGACGTTGTTCGGGCCGGTGGCCGCACGCACTCTCATCCACCGTCGATCGGCCGCTCTGTGGCGCCGCACCGAACCCATACGGACACCGTCCGATTCCCGTACAGCGAGCCCATCCCCGACGACTCATCGCGCGCCGTCGTCATCATGTCCGGAGGCGACGCCGTCTCCCCGTTCACCACTCCCGATCACGCCTGCGGCCGCGGCCTCGCGGCCGGAAACACTGACACGGCACTGCGGGAGTTCCTGCTTGCCCATGGCCACCAGGTGTTCACCGCCCCGGCGCAGAACGGCCGGGGAGTCGTCCGGGACACGGACCCCGGCAGCTTGAGTTCGTTCGGCGACCAGCCGGAGGTGCTCGGCGAGCAGCACACCGTGAGCTCGGACGGGGACATCGACCTCGCCGGGCACTCCAACGGCGGGCTGTTCGCCCGCTCGGCCATCCGCACGATGACGCTGCCCTCATGACATACCCGTCTACACGGTCGGGGGCACGTACTTCGAGGCCGAGGGCGGCGATCCGGAACTGTGGCCCAACGACGGGCTCGTCACCCGGTTCAGCGCCTGCGCCGAGGGACTGCCGCCCGAGGTCGCTCCCATGCACGTGTCGGCGTCCTTTCCCGTCACGCACAGCATCTTCGTCTCGGACCTCATCGATGCGCCCTGGGAGACCGGCATGACGTGGAACCCGAGGTGTGTCGAGCATCGCACGGGAGAGCCGCTGATCCCGGACAGCGCCCTCAGCCCAGGCCTTTGGCGGCAAGGTAGGCCGCCGCCGCACGCTTGGGAGAGACGCGATCGAGGTCGACCGCCTTGTTGAGCTGAAGGAGGTCCTCAGTCGTCAGGACCGCGGACAGCCGGTTGAGCGCGGCGACGAGAGCCGGCGTGCTGGCGCTGCTGACGACGACGGGCACGAGGTTGTCGACGTTCTGGAGCCTGCGATCGTCCTTGAGCACGATGAAGTCCAGCTCCGCCACGGATCCGTCGGTGCTGAAGAGCACGCCGACATCCACGGCCCCGGTGTCGATGGCCTGACGGGTCAGTGGTCCGCCGGCGTCCGTCTCGACGAACTCGGCGATCCGCATGCCGTAGACCCGCTCCAGCCCGGGCTGGCAGAAGCGGCGCTCCGGGCACTCAGGCGGACCGCCGAGGCGCAGCTGATTCGTCTGGCTCCAGCGAGCGAGGTCCGAGAGCGATGAGATCCCGTTAGCGGTGGCGAAGGCGCCCGTGACGGCGAAGGCGTTCACGTTCTGCGCCCGGGCGGGACGGAGGATCGTCAGGCCCTCAGCGCGTGCGAGCCCCCGGGCCTTCTTCAGGGTCCGCGGGAGGCTGTTGCTCGCCACCGGGGCGGCGTCGACCCCCTTCTCCCTGACGTTGAGGTACTCGGCCAGTGAGCCCAGGTACTCGGGCACGACCTGCACCTTGCCCGCGCGGAGCTTCGGCCCCATCTCCTCGCGGTTGGCGACCGGGACGATGGTGGCACGCAGCCCGGCGCCGCGGATCACGCCCGCGTAGAGCTCCGCCATGACGAGGCCCTCGGGGAAGTCATAGGCGCCCACGACAAGGGGGGCGCTCCTTGCCTGCGGTGACGCTGCCGGCTGCGTGAGTCTGGGCACCGGACGGGGTGGCGAGCAGCGCGACAGCGGCGATGACCGCACCAGCGATGGACCAGGGCCGCGCACTCATCATTCGTTCCCAGCGTTCGTTGCGGGCTCCGCCGGGCGGATGCGACTGACATCGGCATCGTAGGCGACGTGGCCGAGCGTGCGGAACCCCTCCACCGAGGTGCTCACGTCTGCCCGAGTGCTGCTCGCGCCCGGGCGAGCACCGCCCCGCGCAGCCCGACGCAGTCGTGCTCCCAGAACGTGTCGGCGTACACCAGGCGGCCGCGCATCCACGGCTCGTACGACTCGAGCGGGACGACCTGGCACGCCGGGGCGGGGATCCGATCCGACGGCGGTGTCACCCCGACCTCGGCAGCAGCGCGCCAGCCGAGCCTGGAGTAGTAGCCGGGGTCGCCCTCGAGGAAGACCGCCGGGGCCCCCTGCCGCCCGGCCTCCCCCAGCGCGTGGGCCACGAGTGCTCGCCCCACGCCCTGCCTCTGGTGCGCGGGCGACACGGAGAGCGGGCTGAGGACGAGCACGCTCACGAGCCGCTCCGGCGCATCCACCCAGCCCCGGGTCAGCCGGACGTGACCGACGATCTCCTCGTCGATCTCCCCCACCCATGCCCGGCTGTCCGCCCGTGAGGCCAGCGCCGCCTCCAGCCCGGCCACCTCGGGCTCATCGGCGAAGGCCGACCTCAGCAGCCGCCCGACTGCAGCAGCGTCCGCCTCGATCTGCGGCCTGATGTGCAGCATGTCCGGAGCCTAGAGGCCAGCGTCCCCGAAACCGGGGGCCACGTGGGTGCCCACGCGGCTGGTGCGACGTGCAACACTGGAAATGTCCTTCACCGCGCACGCCGCGGTGCCCAACCGCGGCTGACGGAACTGCCGCCAAGTCGGCGGAGCGCCCATGACCGCAGTACCCCCCACGTCCACCATCGGCGTGGCAGGTGCCCCAGCAGCAGCCACGACGCGGCCCCCGGGCCCGCTCGAGAAGACCGTCCTCGGGACATTCGTGGCGGTCCCGCTCACGGCGCTGGTGGTGGGGGTGCCGATCGCGCTCGTCGACGGGCTGGGTCACCTGGCTGGACCTCGCGATGCTGGCCGTGATCTACGTGGTGGGGGTCCACGGCATCACGATCGGCTACCACCGGCTGTTCACCCACTCCGCCTTCACCGCCGGCCCGACCATGCGCGCCGTGCTGGCGCTGGCCGGCAGCCTTGCGGTCGAGGGCCGGGTCGTCGACTGGGTGGCGGACCACCGCAAGCACCACCAGTTCTCGGATGCGGACGGAGATCCGCATTCCCCGTGGGAGTACGGCCCGGGTGCCCGAGGCCTCGCGCGGGGCTTCGTCCATGCCCATGTGGGCTGGCTGTTCACCTACTCGGGGACGGACACCGCGAAGTACGCACCCTGATCTCATCGCCGACCGTGCGATCGACCGGATCTCCCGGCTGTGGCCGCTCATCGCGGTCATCAGCATGGTCGTCCCGACCGCGATCGGCTACGCGGTCGACGGATGGGCGGGCGCGGCCCGGGCCTTCTTCTGGGTGACCCTCGTCCGGGTGGCGCTGGTCCACCACATGACGTGGTCGATCAACTCCGTCTGCCATGTGTGGGGTTCGCGCCCCTTCGCCACCCGCGACCACAGCGCCAACGTCGCCTGGCTGGCCCCCGTGTCGGGAGGCGAGTCCTGGCACAACTACCACCACGCCGACCCGTCGAGCGCACGGCATGGCGTGCTGCCCCGCCAGCTCGACACCTCGGCCATCGTCATCCGCGGACTGGAGCGCGTCGGGCTCGTCACCGCGGTGAAGTGGCCGAGTCCCGAGCGCGTCCAGCGAAGACTGGCGTCAGTAGCCGAAGCGCGCCCGAGCCCAGCCAGCCCTGACTTCGCTAGCGGCGCGAAGTTGACCGCACGGAATCCCCGGAGCTTCGCCGCCTCGGTCGCCCGCTGGGTGGCGCGCTCGTGAGCGGCCTCCAGGACCCGGTCGGACGTCGGAATGCCCTGTCGCTTCATGTGGCGGACGAAGTCGTCGAACGTCCGTGCGTAGTCCTGTGCGAAGCCGGTCTCGACCGAGATCGCCTCCAGTGGCGCTGCAGACATGTGGCCTCCATCCGTAGGGCACGACCATAACCTCCGCGACTCGCAATGGCCCGCATTGACATGGGTCTCAGCCGGGCGAGCCCAGCGCGCTGATCCTCCGCAGGCCCCGGCGGGCCACCCGTAGGAGGGTGAGCGCCACCACCACGCCGGCAATCAGCAGCGCGAGGGCGATGGTCGCAGCCACCCAGGGGTTGATGACGGCGACGGCGACGGTCCCGGCCACGGCGACGTCCTCGGCGACGGAGACGGCGATGTTGCTGGCCGGCTCGGGTGAGGTGTTGACCGCGATTCGGGTCGTGGCCTTCGCGAGGTGGGTGATGAGCGCGACCGTGCCCCCGGCCGCTGCGATGACCGCGGTGGGCAGGTCCACGCTCGGCGAGGCGATGAGGACGGCGACGACGGCGCCGGCGATGGGACGGATGGCGGTGTTGATCGCGTCCCAGGCGGAGTCGACGAGCATCACCTTGTCGGCGATGGTGTCGATGACGGCGAGGACCGCGAACACGATGAGGACGTCCGTGCGCTCGAGGCCTGCGGGCACAGCCCAGTCGCTGAACCGGCCGATGATGCCCATCAGCAGGACGAGCAGGTACGGGTTGATCCCACTGGCCCATGAGGCCGTGAAGGCGAGCGGGATCGCACTTTCCATGGAGCCATTGTCCGTCACGACGTCCCCACCCGTCAGGATGGGCACATGACGTCGATCCCTTACGAGGAAGCACTCGCGCAGGGCCGTGCCCTCTACCCGGGCGTCCGCATCGGTCGGCCGGGCCGCGCGCGCACCTACTGGGCCACCATCGCGGCCATGCGCGTCCTCCGAGTGAAGTGGGCCGTGGATGTGGCCGGATCCGAGCACGTGGCTCCGGGGGCGGCGATCATGGTCGGCAACCACGTGTCAGCCATGGATCCGGTCGTCGCGGTGATGGCGCACTGGTGGCGGGTGACGGCCTTCACGAAGGTCGAGGTGTACGAGAAGCGAGGGGGCATCTTCTTCCGGCTCATGGGTCAGATCCCGCTGCGCCGCGGTGACAACGACTCGACGGCGTGGGCGATGGACATGGCCACCCGGACGCTCGCGGACGGCAACAAGGTCGGCCTCTACCCGGAGGGGACCCGATCCCCCGACGGTCGCACTATGCACCGCCTCCACCGACGCGTCCTGCTCCCCATGCTGGAGGCCAACCCCGATGTCGCCGTGCACGCCATCACCACCACCTACCCTGACGGCGGAGGCTTCCGCCGCCGCGCAGTGGTGCGCATCTCGCCGCGTCTGGACATCGACACCCGCACGATGGCACCGGCCGACATCATGGACGTCGTGCGGGAGACGATGATCTCCACCGGCGACCTGCCCTACGTCGACACCTACGCCCAGGCGGTGAAGGGCGCACGACGGCCGGATCCGGACGCATGATCACGCGCTTCGCGCCCACCCCCAGTGGCTACCTGCACGTCGGGAACGCCGTCAACGCCCAGCTCGTCGCCTGGCTGGCCGAGGCGCACGAGCGGCACGATCGCCCTCCGCATCGACGACATGGATGCGACTCGGCACAGGTCGGAGTACGTGCGCGACATCTTCGAGACACTGGACTGGCTGGGCATCGGCTGGCAGCGGGGGCCTGCCGATGAGGCCGACTTCGAGGCGCGCCACTCGCTGCGTCGGCGGACGGCCCGCTACCGGGCGGAGCTGAGGGCTGCCGGCGAGCGCGGCCTGGAGCTGTATGCATGCCGCTGCTCGCGAACCCAGCTGTCGGGGCCACCGGTGGGCGGGTGTCCTGGCGGCTGCCGGGACGCCGGACACGCGTACGCGGTCGGCGAGACGTCCATCCGTGCGCGCGTCCCCGAGGGGGCATGCCCGGAGATCGGGGATGTGGTGCTCTGGCGACGCGATGACCTCCCGGCCTACCACCTCGCCTCGGTCGTCGAGGATCGCGACCTCGGCGTCACGCATGTGGTTCGCGGGGAGGACCTCCGGGCCTCCTCGGAGATCCAGCGCTTCCTCGCGCCCTACCTGGACGCGGCTGCATTCGCCGGCGCGACCTTCGTCCACCACGGACTCCTCGCCGATGCGCGCGGCGGCAAGCTCTCCAAGTCGACTCAGTCCTCGTCGATGCCCGACGCCGGTCCCCTGATCCGCACGCCGGAGCTTCGAGCGGCCATCGCGGCCGCCGCCACCGATCTCGGGGCCCGAGTCGGGATCACCCCGCCGCGGTGACGAGCCTCGCGGGGTGCCCGTGGCTCATGCCGGTCGCCAGCAGGACGGGCGGCGCGTCCGCGCTGGTGCCGTCCCAGGTGCGGGTGACCAGGGCGAACTCCCCCACTCCCACCTGCTGCTTCGCCCATTCCCATGAGGCATGGACGAGCACGCGGCCCGGCCCTGCGGTGCGGCCGGCGCGGGCCATCCCCTGGCGGATCCGCTCCTGCGTGGGCAGCGGCAGGTAGACCCACATGGCGCTGTGCCACACGACCGTGGTCGTCCCGTCCATCAGCTCCAGGCCCTCCACGAAGTCGGCCGCGTCCATCCTGATCACGCTGGCGGGCACCCGCGCCGCGACAGCCATCGCATCGGCGAGCCGGCGGAACCGGTCGACGTCGTCCACCCAGACGTAGGAGCCGAGCAGGGCGCGGCCCTCGGGCGTGCTGACGTCCACCGGACTCAGGTCGCAGCCGATCCGGTCCAGGATCGGCGGCATGGGGCCGCCCTCGAGCGAGGGCTGGCCCGGAAGGTGGTCGGCGCGCAGGTTGAGGCCTGCGGACGCCCCGATCTCCCGCAGCCGCACGGGCCGGTCCGGATCCTGCCGGGTCAGCACGCACCGCAGCAGTGCCGCGCGACCTGTCTCGTTCGTCTGCGGGGTGCGGCTCAGGCTGTCGATCAGGGCGTCCGGGCTCCGAAGGAGTGCCGCGACCACGTCGCGCCGGAACTCCTCCTCGTCGGCCGAGGTGCGCGGCGGCGTGCCCCCGAGGGTGGGCAGCCACCGGGCGACACGCGGGGCCTCGCGGTCGAGGGCGAGCCGGTGCACGGCGGCCATGATCCGCAGCCCGGGCAGGTCCCCGAACCGCTGTGCTGCGGGAATGAGGTCCCCGAGAGCGCCGCCGGCCTGCGAGGTCTCCCGCGACGGCGTCGAGGATCAGGGCGGCGGTCGTCGACCCTGCCGCAGTCACGTACTCGTGCTGCCAGCGAAGCGCATCGAGGATCGGCACCGGGTCGTCGTCATGCGGGCGCATGGTGAGGAGGCTATGGCCTAGCGTTCGGCCATGACCTCAGTCGCCAGCCTCGCCGACCGCGCCCTCGACCTGATCCTCGAGGCCGAGCCACTGGAGGCGACCCTCCTGGGCTTCCGGCACCTCGACAGCCGACTGGCGGACCTGTCGGTCGAGCACGAGCGGGACCTGGCCTCGGCGAGGTCCGCGCTGCGCCAGGAGGCTCAGGGGATCGACGCCGCGGCCCTGTCCGACCAGGACCGGATCACGCTCGATGTCGTCCTGGCTCTCCTCGACTACGCCGACGACACCCAGGCCGTCGAGGCCATCGACTACACCGTCGCGGCCTTCCCCGTGAGCCCGTCCTCGATCCTCCTGTCCTACCTGCGCATGGTCGTCGTGACGGATGCGCCGCAGGCTGACGCGTACGTCCGGCGCCTCGCCCAGGTGCCCCGCTACCTCGCCCAGGCCGCGCAGCGCCTGCACCATGGCCGTGCGGCCGGCCTCACCCCGGTCGCTCACCTCGTGGACATGGCGGTCGACCAGATCGACCGATTCCTCGCGGCCACGCCCAGCCCGCTGGCGATCGAGCCTCCAGCGGACTGGGACGGGGCAGATGCGTGGCGTGACCGCCTGGCATCCGTGCTCGACGGCGACGTGCGGCCCGCCTTCGAGGCGTACCGCGCGGCACTGGTGTCCGACGCGCTCCCCACTGCGCGCCCGGACACCGAGGCCGGGCTGGTGCACCTGCCCGGCGGGCTCGAGCGGTACCGACGGCTCGTGCGCGTGCACACGACCACGGATCGCTCGCCTGAGGACCTGCACGACACGGGCGTCGCTGTGGTGGCGCGCATCCACGAGGAGTTCGCCGCCCTCGGAACCGAGCTCTTCGGCACGTCCGACGTGCGGTCGATCTTCGACCGGCTCCAGTCCGATCCGGCGTTGCGCTGGACCAGCTCCCAGGAGATCCTCGACGCTGCCGAGACCGCCGTGCGACGCGCCGAGGCCGTCTCGGTCGACTGGTTCGGGCGTCTCCCCCTCGCGGTGTGCACACTCGAGGCGATCCCCGAGCTCGAGGCGGAGGGTGCCGCGCCGGCGTACTACATGCCGCCGTCCCTGGACGGGTCCCGACCGGGGACGTACTACACGAACGTCAACGAGCCGACGCAGCGCACGTCCTTCGACCTCGAGTCCGTCGCCTTCCACGAGGCCGTTCCTGGCCATCACTTCCAGCTCTCGTTGGCCCTCGAGCTGCCGGACCTGCCGGTCATCCGCCGGCTGACCCTCTTCACCGCGTACGCCGAGGGCTGGGGGCTGTACTCGGAGAGGCTGGCCGACGAGATGGGCCTGTACTCCTCGCCGCTGCAGCGCATGGGCATGCTGTCGGCCGACGTGTGGCGGGCCGCCCGGCTCGTCGTCGACACCGGGCTGCACGCCTTCGGCTGGTCGCGCCAGCGGGCCATCGACTACATGCTGGAGAGCACGCCGGTGGCGCCGATCGACGTCGCGTCGGAGGTGGACCGCTACATCGCCTACCCGGGCCAGGCGCTGTCGTACATGACCGGGCGGCTGGAGATCGAGCGGCTCCGCGCGAAGGCGAGCGACGCCCTGGGAGCGGACTTCGACGTCCGCGGGTTCCACGACGCCGTCCTGGGCTCGGGCGCACTGCCCCTGTCGGTTCTCGGGGACGTCATCGACGCCTGGGTGGCGGTCCGGAAGGGCTAGCCCCGGGCGGCGAGCCGGGCCTTGAGCGCGTCGCGCTTCTCCTCGAACCGCCCGGCCTGAGTGTCCATGTCCGTCATCAGAGTCGCGAGCTCCTCGCGGGCCTGCTCCCCCACCGCACCGAGGTCCTCGCGCTCGAACACGCCCCACTTGCGCAGCACGGGCATGACGACCTCCTCGCGGTGCTGGCGCAGGTCGTAGATCCCCTCGACGGCGATCTGGACGGCCATGCGCCCGAAGCCCTCGATGCTGTGGCCCGGCATCGCGAAGTCACGAACGGAACCGAGCACAGCCACCATCGTCTGGTCGGGGGCGATGTCGAAGGCCGCCTCGATGATGTTGCGGTAGAACAGCATGTGCAGGTTCTCGTCCAGGGCGATGCGCGCCATCAGCTGCTCGGCCACGGGATCCCCGGTCGCCGCACCCGTGTTCCGGTGGGAGACGCGGGTGGCGAGCTCCTGGAAGGAGACGTAGGTCAGGCCCGGGAGGAAGCCGGGGTGGATCGCGGTGAAGCCGGCCTGCATGTGCGACATGCGCGCGTCCTCCAGCGCGACCGGGTCGACCGACCGGGTGACCAGCAGGTAGTCGCGGATCGCCGTGCCGTGGCGAGCCTCCTCGGCGGTCCAGCGGCCGAGCCACTCGGACCACGCACCCGTCGGTGCCGACGTTCGTCGCGATCTCCGTGTGGTAGCTCGGGAGGTTGTCCTCCGTCAGCAGGTTGATGATCAGGCTGGTCCGGGCTGCATCGCTGAAACGCAGCTCCTCGGGCGCCCAGTCGCGACCCCCCAGCGGACCGGCGAAGTCCTCGCCCTCGCTCCACGGGACGTACTCGTGCGGGTACCAGTCCTTGGCCATCGACAGGTGGCGCTCGAGCTCGCGCGCGGCAACCGGCTCGAGCTCGAGCAGGAGGCGTTCATCCGTGACGTGGTCGGAGACAGCAGTCATGGAGCACAGCCTGACACACGGGAAAGTCAAGTACTTACGTCCTGTCCAACTGGGGGCACCACGCGGCTCCGAGGATTACTGTGGATGCAACGACACCGGGAGGTGCGAGCAATGAGCGAGAAGGTTGCCGGTTCAGCATCACCGGCGGAGGTGGCCCGGGTCACGGCTCACGGCACGGATGTTCCGGGTGACGCTGCGGACCAGGCCGAGCGGCTGACGATGATCATGGAGGCCGAGGCCACGCACAACGCCCTGAACGGCGGTGGCGGCGAGGGCTCGCTCGACGACCTCCCGTACCCGCTGGAGGACCTCGAGGACGTGCTCGCGATGGAGGAGGCCGAGGACTCCAGCGACGACCCCATGCACGCGGGCGGCCTCACTCCCGCACCGTGGGTGCCCGCCGAGCAGGCGGCCATGCACGTGATCGACCTCGACGACCCTGACGACAACGCCTACCTCGACGAGGAGACGGACGGCCAGCGCGCCGACCCGCTCCGCGACCAGTTCGACGGCAAGCCCGATGACCTCACCCCCGAGGACGAGACCCTCCTCGGCATCGACCCGTACGACGAGCCCGCCGCCCAGCAACGCTGAGGCACCTGCTGGCACAGTGGTGCCATGACGCAGCCCGCCGACGAGCTCATCCGCTACGAGGTCAGCGACCACGTCGCGATCATCACCCTCAACCGTCCCGACCGGCTCAACGCCATCCTCCCGGGGATGGGCGACGAGTACGCGCGGCTGCTGCTGCGGGCGGATGCCGATCCGGACGTGCGGGCCATCGTCGTGACGGGCGCGGGTCGCGGCTTCTGCTCGGGTGCGGACCTGACGGTCCTCGCCGAGGGCCGTGAGGCGCTCGACGGCTACCTCGACGGCCAGGACGCGAACACCGTGCCCAGTGTCGCCCTGCTCATCGGCACTCCGGTCGCCACTGCCATCAACGGCCCTTGCGCTGGCATCGGGTTCGTCCTCGCCATCTCCGCCGACGTTCGCTTCGCCGCGCCGACCGCGACCCTCAGCACCTCCTTCAGCCGCCTGGGCCTGATCGCCGAGTACGGCGCGGCCTGGCTGCTGACGCGGCTCGTGGGCCTGGCCCATGCGACGGATCTGCTTCTCACCGGACGCACCCTGACGGCGCAGGAGGCAGGCGGCATCGGCCTCGTGCGGGTCCAGGACGACCCGTTGGCCGCAGCCATGGCCTGGGCCGCGGACGTGGCCGCGAACTGCTCGCCCTCGGCCATGGCGGTCATGAAGCGCCAGCTTCTCGAGGCGGATGCCCAGGACCTGACCGCGGCGGTGGAGTCATCCCTGATCGAGATGCGCGCGGCGTTCCAGCGCCCGGACCTGACCGCGGCGATCATGGCGAAGCTCGAGAAGCGCCCTGTGGAGTTCCCGCCCCGCTCGACGGACTGAGCAGTCAGGCCAGCAGGCCGCAGTGGGCGAGGGCCATGCGCACCAGCCGGCCCTGTCCGCCGGACATCTCCTCCTGGAACGTGGGCGAGGCCACCTCGTCCGGCGTGACCCACACGAGGTCCAGGGCGTCCTGAGAGGGCACGCAGTCGCCGCCCATCGGGACGACGAAGGCCAGCGCGACCGCATGCTGACGGGGATCGTGGAACCCGGAGACCTCGGGATCCGGGAAGTACTCGACGACGGTGAAGGGCTGCGGCGCGGGAGACAGCCGCGGCAGCGCCATGCCGCCCAGGTCCTTCTCCAGGTGCCGGAGCAGCGCGTCGCGCACGCGCTCCCCGTACAGCACCCGACCCGACACCACTGCTCGCGAGATGGTGCCATCGGGCATGGCCCGCAGCAGCAGTCCCACCAGGGTCACCTGGCCGCGCTCGTCGGTTCGGACGGGCACGGCGTCGATGTAGACGATCGGAAGCCGCTCGCGCGCGGACGCGAGGTCCTCGTCGGCCAGCCAGGATGCTCGGGAGTCCAGCATGTCGCTCACGCGCACGACCCTACTGTCCACGACGCGGGTTATGGTGCTGCCATGAGCGCCAGCACCCCCGCCCGCGACGGCAGCACCCGACCTGACGGCTCCGCGTACCCCGTTGCCAGGGACGAGGCCGATTGGCTGGGCGCCCTGTCGCCGAAGGAGTACCACGTCCTCCGGGAGGCCGGCACGGAGGCGCCGTTCGTCGGCGAGTACACCGACACCACCACCGAGGGCGTCTACCGCTGCCGGGCCTGCAGCGCCGAGCTGTTCCGCAGCGACGCCAAGTTCGACTCCCATTGCGGCTGGCCGAGCTTCTACGCCCCGCTGGCCAAGGACAGCGTCGTCTACCTCGAGGACCGGTCGATGGGATCGCTGCGTACCGAGGTGCGGTGCGCAGCATGCGGCGGTCACCTGGGCCACGTCTTCGAGGGCGAGGGCTACGGCACGCCCACGGACCTGCGCTACTGCATCAACTCGATCTCGATGACGCTGGAGCCCGCGCCGCCCGCCTAGCCGCCCGCACTGATCATCACCACCCCGACCATCGCCACGGCCACGCCCGCGTACTGCACGGCGCGCAGGCGCTCGTGCAGGACGATCGCGGCGAGGACGGCCGTCACGACCGGGTACAGCGAGCCCAGGACCGCCGTCGTCGACAGCAGCCCGAGCGTCGTGGCCACTCCGTAGGCGACGTTGGCTCCGGCATCGAAGACTCCGATGGCGACCAGCGGCAGTGCGTCGCGACGCTGCACGCCACCGAGGGTGCGCACCTTGGCCAGGATGACGATGAACAGGATCACGGTCGTCACCCGCATGCCGGTCATGGTCATGAGGGGCGAGTAGGCGCTGCCCTCGGCCATCGTCAGGTACATGCCCCCGAACCCGAGTGCGGCGATGCCGGCGAGCACGAGCGGCTTCGCGGACTCCGCGCCGGACAGCTCCGGCCCGCTGGCGAGCAGGATCCCGACGATGGCGGCGATGATGCCCAGGATCTGGACGCCGCCCGGGATCTCGCCTCGGATCAGGCTGTAGGAGAGCGGGACGAGGACGGACAGGGCGACCAGCGGCGACACGATGCCCATGGGGCCGATGGCCAGGGCCGCGTAGAACGCGAGCATGCCCACCATGCCCAGCAGGCTCGACGCGATCGCCCAGGGCCAGAAGCCCGGATCGGCGCCCCACGACATGGTGACCGTGGCCGCGGTGACGAGCACGACGAAGCCCACGGCCTGCGACAGGCCGTAGACGGCGAGTGCGGGAAGCCGGCGGGACGTGAATCCGCCCAGGAAGTCCGCCGTGCCCCACATCAGGCTCGAGGAGAGAGCAAGGAGGGCGGCCATGCCGCCACCCTAGGTGCGGCGCGGCGCACCCCGGGGGGCCCCCACCGCACCTAGCCTGAGGCCGTGAGGTCGATTGCCGCCGGCACCGACGCCTTCGCGCTTGCTCTCGAGCAGCTGAAGGCGGCTGAAGTGCGGCCGGAGTTCGAGATCGACGAGGCGCCGGCCCCCCAGCGCCTCGCCCCAGCCGCCGTCGCGCTGACCGCGGAGATGTCGGACCCGGACTCGGATGCCGCCTCGGGCCGGTTCGTGCTGCTGCACGACCCCGATGGGGTCGAGGAATGGGACGGGTCCTTCCGGGCGGTCGTCTTCGTCCGGGCCTCCCTCGAGGACGATCTGGTCGAGGAGCCGCTGCTGCTGGACGTCGGCTGGAGCTGGGTGACCGAGTCCTTGGCCTCTCGCGGCTGCCGGGTGACGCAGATCGGGGGCACCGTGACACGCACGGCCGGCCGGTCCTTCGGCACCATGGCCGAGCGGCCCACCGACGGCTACGTGGAGATCCGCGCCTCCTGGACGCCCATCGAGGCGCCCGACACGGGCGAGGTGCTCGACAGCATGGCCCAGCACGTCTCCGCCTGGGTCGATCTCATGGCCCAGGCCGCCGGGCTGCCTCCCGTGCCGCATGGCTTCTCGCAGGTCGGCACCCTACGGCGGCGCGGTCGGAGTTGAGCGACCTCGAGCCTGTGGAGCCGGTGGCGCATCCGCCGTTCGAGCCGCGCGAGGGCGTGCCCTCCGTCATCGTGGACGCGCACGAACTGCAGGCGTACGCCGACCTCCTTGCCACCGGCACGGGGCCCCTGGCCCTGGACGCCGAGAGGGCGTCCGGCTACCGCTACAGCCAGCGCGCTTATCTCGTGCAGGTGCGCAGGGCCGGCGCAGGCACAGCGCTGATCGATCCGATCGCGGTTCCCGACCTCAGCCCGATCCAGCAGGCGACGAGCGGCGTCGAGTGGATCCTGCACGCGGCGACGCAGGACCTGCCCTGCCTCGCAGAGCTGGGCCTTCGACCCGATTCGCTGTTCGACACCGAGCTCGCCGGGCGTCTCCTCGGGCGTGAACGCGTGAGCCTCGGGGCCCTCGTGCAGAGCGAGCTCGGGGAGGTGCTCGAGAAGGGACACGGCTCGGCGGACTGGTCCGTGCGCCCGCTGACGGCACCCCAGCTCCGATACGCAGCCCTCGACGTCGAGCTGCTCCCCGAGCTGCGTGAGGCCATGGCCCAGGCGCTCGCCGAGGCGGACAAGACCGAGATCGCGGCCCAGGAGTTCACTGCTCTGCTCGGATTCATGCCGCGCGAGCGTGGTGAGGAGGAGTGGCGTCGCACGTCCGGCATCCATCGCATCCGCAAGCCGCGAGCCCTGGCGGTGGTCCGAGCACTGTGGCTCACCCGGGACGAGATCGCCCAGCGTCGTGACATCGCCGTGGGCCGGATCCTGCCCGACTCATCGATCGCGGCAGCCGCCCAGGCAACGCTGGCGTCGATGGACGACCTCGCCAGGCTCAAGGAGTTCAACGGCCGCGGTGCCGAGCGCTACCTGAACCGGTGGTGGGCCGCCATCAGCGAGGCCCAGCAGCTCCCCGCCGCCGATCTCCCCGCCGCATCGATCCCGCCGACGGGACCACCGCCCCCGCGATCATGGGCCGACCGCGACCCGGCGGCGTTCGCCCGGCTCTCCGCGGCACGCGCCAGCCTCGCCGACATCGCGGAGGGCCTCGGGCTCCCGGTCGAGAACCTCCTCTCCCCCGACACCGTCCGACGGCTGTGCTGGAGCCCGCCCGAGCCTGCGGATCCCCAGCTGGTCTGCGACAGCCTGCTCGCCGCAGGCGCGCGGCAGTGGCAGGTGGACGCGACCGCGGCTGCCCTGTGCGCGGCCCTCGAGGCAGAGCCGGTTACTGGCGAGTAGCCAGCGAAGTTACTGGTCGGTAATATGGCGGCAGCCGCCCGGCCGGGCGCGCTGTGCCGAGCCGAGCACTCCAGACCGTAGGAGCCATCGTGGGCCGTTCCGCGCAAGAAGTCGTGTTCGTCGATGGGGTCCGCACCCCGTTCGGGAAGGCGGGCAGCGCCTTCGCCGAGACGCGGGCCGACGACCTCGTCGTGAAGGTCTTCCGGGAGCTGCTCCGGCGCAACCCGGGCCTGTCACCCGAGCGGATCGACGACGTCGCCGTGGCCGCGACCACCCAGATGGGCGACCAGGGCATGACGATCGGCCGAACGGCCTCGCTGCTCGCGGGCATCCCCCACTCGGTGCCGGGCTACTCCGTGGACCGCATGTGCGCGGGTGCCATGACCGCCGTCACGACGCTCAGCTCGGCCATCATGGCCGGTGCCTACGACGTCGCGCTCGCCGGTGGTGTCGAGAACATGTCACGCCATCCCATGGGTGAGGGCATGGACCCCAACCCTCGCTTCCTGGCCGATCGGATCGTCGACCTGGATGCGCTGAGCATGGGCGCGACGGCCGAGAACCTCCACGACCGCTTCCCCCGGCTCACGAAGGATCGGGCCGATGCGTTCGCACTGGGCTCGCAGCAGAAGACGGCTCACGCGTATGCCGAGGGGTGGATCCAGCCCGACCTTGTCCCGGTCGCGATGCGTTCCGCCGAGCAGGGATGGGGACTGCTGACCGCCGACGAGGCACCCCGGCCGAGCACCACGCTCGAGGGCCTCGGCGGGCTGAAGACGCCGTTCCGTCCGCACGGGCGCGTGACCGCGGGCAACAGCTCGGGCCTGAACGACGGCGCCACTGCTGCGCTCCTCGCAGCAGAGTCGGTGGCCGACGAGCTGGGCCTGCAGAAGAAGATGCGGATGGTCGGCTTCGCCTTCGCCGGCGTCGCTCCGGAGATCATGGGCATCGGCCCGGTGCCGAGCACGGAGAAGGCGCTGTCCCGCGCCGGCCTGTCCATCGAGGACATCGACCTGTTCGAGGTCAACGAGGCCTTCGCCGTGCAGGTGCTCGCCTTCCTCGACCACTTCGGCATCGCCGATGATGATCCGCGGGTCAACCCGATGGGCGGCGCCATCGCCGTGGGCCATCCGCTGGCGTCCAGCGGCATCCGACTCATGAGCTACCTCGCCCGCGACTTCGAGCGCAACCCGCAGGCCCGCTACGGCATCACGACGATGTGCATCGGGCTGGGCATGGGCGGAACGGTGATCTGGGAGAACGTCAACTACGCAGGGAGCAAGGCATGAGCGACAACGCCAGCCACGACGAGGTCGTCACGCACGCACGCGTGCGACTGCTCGACATGCCCGTCGGTGCCGGGACGATGGCCCTGATCACCGTCGACAACGATCGCGACCACACCCGGCCGAGCACCTTCGGTCCGGGTGGTCTCGCATCGCTCGACGCCGCCCTCGATCAGGTGGCCGCGATGCAGGACCTCGCTGCGATCGCCGTCACCGGCAAGCCGTTCATCTTCGCGGTCGGTGCCGATCTCTCCGCGATCGGCCTGGTGAAGGACCAGGAGGTCATCCGGCAGTTCGGGGAGCTCGGCCATGCGGTGTTCCGTCGCCTCGGTGAGATGGACGTCCCGACCTTCGCCTTCGTGAACGGCGCGGCGATGGGCGGCGGCACCGAGCTGGCGCTGCACTGCGACTACCGGACCATGTCCACGGGCGCGGCCGCGATGTCGCTGCCGGAGGTCTTCCTCGGCCTGATCCCGGGCTGGGGCGGCGCGTGGCTGCTCCCGAACCTGATCGGCCCCGCGAACGCCCTCGAGGTGATCATCGCCAACCCGATGCAGCAGAACAAGCAGATGAAGCCCAAGGACGCGCTCCGGCTGGGTGTCGTCGACGTGCTCTTCGAGCCGGCGGACTTCCTCGAGCAGTCCATTGCCTGGGCGGCGGGCGTCGTCAAGGGCGATGTGGGGGTCGAACGCGCCGCCGTCGACCGTGAGAGCTGGGATGCCGTCGTCGACATCGCCAAGGACATGCTCGACGACCGCATCCATGGTGCGGCCCCGGCCCCCTACCGGGCGCTGGACCTCGTTCGCGCGGCCAGGACCGCGTCCCGCGACGAGGGCTTCGCGGCTGAGGACGTAGCCCTGTCGGAGCTCGTGATGGGCGACGAGCTGCGTTCCTCCCTCTACGCGTTCGACCTCGTCCAGAAGCGGGCCAAGCGGCCGGTGGGCGTCCCGGACAAGTCGCTCGCCCGCAAGGTCACCAAGGTGGGCGTCGTCGGCGCCGGTCTCATGGCCAGCCAGCTCGCCCTGCTGTTCGCCAAGCGCCTGCAGGTACCGGTCGTCATGACCGACCTCGATGCCGACCGGGTCGAGAAGGGCCTGCAGTTCGTCCGCGACGACGTGGCCGGGCAGGTGGCCAAGGGTCGTCTCACGCAGGACAAGGCCAACCGCCTGACCGCACTCGTCACGGGCTCCACCGACAAGGCCGCGTTCGCCGACGCCGACTTCGTGATCGAGGCGGTCTTCGAGAACCTGCCGGTCAAGAAGCAGGTGTTCGCCGAGGTCGAGGCCGTCGTGTCAGAGACGTGCATCCTCGCGACCAACACGTCGTCCCTCTCGGTCACCGAGATGGCGGCGGATCTCGCTCATCCCGAGCGGGTCGTGGGCTTCCACTTCTTCAACCCGGTGGCGCTCATGCCCCTGCTCGAGATCGCCCGGGCCGAGCAGACCGACGACGCGACCCTCGCCACCGCGTTCGCGGTGGGCAAGTCGCTGAAGAAGACGTGCGTGCTCGTGAAGGACGCGCCCGCCTTCGTCGTCAACCGACTCCTGACCCGCTACATGGGCGAGGTCATCAAGGCCGTCGACGAGGGGACCGACCTGGCCGTCGCCGATCGGGCCAGTAACCCGCTGGGACTGCCGATGTCGCCGTTCAACCTGATGGCCTTCGTCGGCCCGGCCGTGGCCTTCCACGTGTCAGAGACGATGAATGCGGCCTATCCGGATCGCTTCCACGTGTCCGACAACATGCGGCGCATCGTCGAGGCCGGCAAGTCCGCCGTGGACCCCGACCTCGCCGACTTCCTCGTGCAGGGTGACATCGCGCTGACCGAGGAGCAGGTGCTGACGCGGGCCGCCGATGCGCTCGCCGACGAGGCCCGGCGCATGCTCGACGAGGGAGTCGTTGCCGAGGCGCAGGACATCGACCTCTGCATGATCATGGGGGCTGGCTGGCCGTTCTGGCTCGGTGGCATCACCCCGTACCTCGACCGCAGCGGCGCCTCCGAGCGTGCTGCCGGCGGTCGATTCCTGGCGCGCGGTGTCGCGTCGGTCCCTGAGTAGGCCGAACCCGAGCAGGTTGGCCGCCGTGGCACCCCTTCGGGGGTGCCACGCTCATGAGGGCAGGTCGGCCTCCGCGGCCTCGGAGGCCTCAGTGGCCTCCGACCGGCCGGCCATCGTCTCGACGATGCTTCGCGAGATCTCCTGGGCGGTGAGCCCGCACTCCACCAGGACCTCGGCACGCTTGCCGTGGTCCAGGAAGCGATCGGGCACCCCGAACATCCGCACCGGCACGTCGACTCCGGCGTCGGACAGCGACTGGCTGACGGCAGCACCGACACCGCCGACGCGCACCCCGTCCTCGACGATCACGACGAGCCTGGATGGCGCGGCAAGCCCGGTGAGCGCTGCTGGCACGGGCTTGACCCAGCGTGGGTCCACCACGATGACGCCGATGCCCTGGGCCTTGAGTCGCTCCGCGACGTCGATGCACAGCGGTGCGAATGCCCCGACGGACACGATGACGACGTCCGGCGCACCTGACTCGGCGAGGACGTCGTAGCCGTCCTCGCATCGCACTGCGCGGATCGCGGGACCCAGCGCCCCCTTGGGGAACCGGACGACGGTCGGGGCGTCGGCCACGGCCACGGCCTCGCGGAGCGACGTGCGCAGGGTGGCCTCGTCGCGTGGTGCGGCGATCCGCAGGCCCGGCACGACTTGGAGCATCGACATGTCCCACATGCCGTTGTGGCTGGCGCCGTCGTCACCGGTGATGCCAGCCCGATCGAGCACGAAGGTCACGCCCTGCGCGGTGGAGCGCGCAGTCCATCAGCACCTGGTCGAAGGCCCGATTGAGGAAGGTGGCGTAGAGCGCCACGACAGGATGGAGGCCGCCGTAGGCCATGCCCGCGGCGCTGGTGGTGGCATGCTGCTCGGCGATGCCGACGTCGAACGTGCGGTCGGGGAACCGCTCCGCGAAGCGGTCGAGTCCCGTCGGGCCGAGCATCGCTGCCGTGATGGCGACGACGTCGGGTCGGTCCTCGCCGATACGCACCAGCTCGTCCGCGAATGCCCCGGTCCACGAGGGTCCGCCCGCGGTGACCGGCTTCCCGGTGTCGGGATCGATGATGCCGACACCATGGAAGCGGTCGGCCTCGTCCTTCTCTGCGGGCGCATACCCATGACCCTTGTGCGTGATCGCGTGCACGATGACGGGGCCCTTGAACGCCTTGGCGCGATTGAGGGCGAACTCCATCTCCGCCTCGTCGTGGCCGTCGACCGGCCCGATGTACTTCAGGCCCAGGTCCTCGAAGAGCCCCTGCGGGGCAACGACGTCCTTGACGCCCTTCTTCATGCCGTGCAGCGCCCCGTAGATGGGATCCCCCACGACGGGTGTCCTATGCAGGACCTTCTTGCCCCAGTTCATGAATCGCTCGTACCCATGGGTGGTGCGCAGGGTCGACAGGTGATGGGCCAGCCCGCCGATCGTCGGTGAGTACGAGCGCGCGTTGTCGTTGACGACGATCACCAGCGGGCGGTCTGGAGTCGGCGATGTTGTTGAGGGCCTCCCAGGCCATGCCGCCGGTGAGCGCGCCGTCGCCGATGACAGCGACGACGTGATGCTGGCCGAGGAGGCCGCGCTGCTCCCACGCCTTCGCGAGACCGTCTGCGTACGACAGGGCCGTGGACGCATGCGAGTTCTCGACGAGGTCGTGCACGCTCTCCGTGCGGCTCGGATACCCCGACAGTCCGTCACGCTGACGCAGCTGGTCGAAACCGGGCGCGCGGCCGGTGAGGATCTTGTGGACGTAGGCCTGATGACCGGTGTCCCAGATGATCATGTCGTCCGGCGACTGGAACACGCGGTGCAGGGCGATCGTCAGCTCCACGACGCCGAGGTTCGGCCCGAGGTGACCCCCGGTCGCCGACACCTTCTCGACGAGGAAGGCCCGGATCTCGGCGGCCAGGGCGGGCAGCTGCTCGGGCGCGAGGGCGCGGACGTCGCGCGGGTCGCGGATTCCGTCGAGCAGGGGCACGGCCTGAGTCTAGGCGATCAGGGCGTTCCTCACCGTCTGGCCGACTCAGCCCCTTCGTACCCGGCGACGGGCGTACATGTCCCCATCTGCCCGCCGGATGAGGGTCTCGATGTCGATGCCCGCCAGAGCCGCTTGGGCCACGCCGACGCTGATCCCGCCGGACCACATGGCCGGGTCCACCCCGTCGGCGAGGATGCTGCTCGTGATCCGGTAGCGGAGTTCATCGGCATGCTCGACCTGGCCCATCCCCAGCACGATGAACTCGTCCCCGCCCCAGCGCCCCACCAGGTCAGTCGCTCGCAGTGCCGCGCGGATGGCGTCCGCCGTGGCCACCAGGACCGCATCGCCGACAGCGTGACCGTGCTTGTCGTTCACCGCCTTGAGGCCGTCCACATCAGCGAAGACGGCGAAGACGGGCTGCTGATGGCGTGCGGCCAGGGCGAGCAGGTCCGGGATCCGCTCCTCCACGCCATGCCGGTTGAGGGCCCCCGTGAGCTGGTCGCGTGTCGCGAGCCGACCGACCAGGGCCGACTTGTCCGCCAGCTCCAGCACGGATCTCACCCGCAGCCAGAGCAGCGCCATCCCGATCGCCACTGCTGCGATCGACGCGATGATCCAGTCCGGTGCCTCCTCCCCGAACTGGCCCATCGCCACCACCACGCACCCGATGAGCATCGGGACGGCGACCGATATCGCAGGAATCCAGGCCAGCGTCAGAAGCGGGTAGACGAGCATGATCATGATCAGGTAGAGGAAGGCGACCGCATCCGGGCTCGCCCACACCTCCACGAGGCCGATCAGCACCAGGGCCAGGGCACCCGTGGCGAGGATCCAGGGAGCCGCCGCTGCGGGCACTCCCGGTCGGCGGATCACGAGGGCGCCAACGATCAGCAGGGCACCCGTGAGCACGTTGACGGCGAGCACCGGGACCGGCATGTCGGGGCCGACCTGGGAGTTGACCACGGTGATCAAGCCGAAGGCGGCCCCACTCACGATGAGCGTCTGCGGAGCCTCACGTCGGACGACATCGAGCCGGAAGGCGTCTCGGCCAGCCTGGTCGGTCATCACCCTGGCGCAAACCCCCTCGGCACGTGTGCGCGACCAGTGTCTCAGGGATTGCCTCACGAAGGAGATCCGGCAACGAACCGGGCTGGACTCAGAATGGTGGTGGCTCAGGCCCCTTGCGCGAGTTGGGTGAGCCGGGTGAGCCAGGTGGTGGATCGGGCGGGACCACCGGCTCGGGATCCACCCAGTAGGTGCGACCCGTGGGCGACGTCCAGACGGTGAGGCCAGTCTCGTCGTCGCGACGGACGCGCCAGCCTCCATGGGTCTTGAGCTGGTGGTGCCGGGTGCAGAGGGACTGGAGATTCGATCCATCGGTGCCGCCATCGTCGCTCCAGGCCACAATGTGATCGAGCTGGCACGCCGATGCGCGGCGTGAGCAGCCGGGGAAGCGGCACGTCCGGTCGCGCGCGATGATCCATCGACGCAGCGGATCCGAGACCACGTACCGGCGCCGACCGAGGTCGAGAGCGCGCCCGCTCAGCGGGTCGGTGATGAGGCGGCGGAGCGTGAGCGGCACCTGGGGATCGTCAAGCAGCCCCGCGACGGCACCGTCCCCCCGCATGACCTCATCGAGAGTGACGACGACGCTGATCTCCACGCCTTCGACGGCCGGCACAGGTGAATCCGCGACGCCCTGCCTCTCCACGTTCTGCCTCCCGATGCGCGCGGTGCCGCACACGAGGTCGAGGAGGGCCGCGACGCGGCGCTGGCCGAGGGTCGCATCACAGGGCGTCAGCAGTGACGAGGACGCCGCATGCCCCTCCACTGCGGCCCGGATGCGCTCCGCATCGGCTGCCTGGAGGCGAGCCGTGAGCACGGCGATCCCATAGTCGTCGGGCTGAACCGTGACGTTCTCACTCGTCCGAGCGTCCCGGCGACGAATCCGCTCGCCCTCGGCATCGATGGCCGCCACCGCATCCTTGGCGAGTCGTCGGAGCTGCGCCCTCGTGCAGGACTCGGCGCGAACGAGGACACGGTCCTCGAGGGCGATACAGGCGCTCATGAAGGCCTGCTCCTCGATGCCGAGACTGCGATGCAGAATCTCGGCCTGTTCAGCGACGACGCGTGCGTGCCCCTCGGTGATTCGACCAGCGGCCAGGGCGTCCAAGGTGCGCCGCAGGGGCCCGAACAGCAGCCGGGCAGCGACCAACTGGTCGTGGACCGTGGTCGGCGAACGCCGCAACGCCGCGGACACCTCCTCGCGAGCCTCGTCCGCGATTGTCAGCATTCGCTCGGAATCGGTGGTGGTGTCGAGCACGGTGACTTCGCGACGCTGCTCCGCCATCCCGGCGACCCTCACCAGGAGTTCCATCTCCTGGGCGGCAAGCTGTGCCCTCCGGATGTCGAGTCGGATCAGGGCGTCCAGCGCGTCGTCAATGGCGTCGTCCGCGGTGGTATCCAGGTCGGCGCGCAGCGCTCCATCGGACGCACGCGTGTCGTCGCTCAGGACGTCATCCCATACGGGCCCGTCCAGTGCGAACTCGTCCCACGCAGCGCACCTCAGGGCTGTGGTGTCACGGACCTCGTCCATGAGCCGACACTAGGGCGACCGTCTGACAGTCCTGGCCGCCCGGAGCACGTCCTCCACGAGCGCCACCTCGCGCCGGATCTGCAGCAGCCGGGCGCCCTCACTCTCGAGCGCCGACTGCACCGTCGACAGCTCGTCCGGGGTGAGGTGCTCCCCCAGCTCGACCCGGGCGCTGGCGTACGCCCCGCGAGTCCCGTCCAGGCTGGCATCCACCATCCGCGCGACGAAGCGTGCCAAGGCCACCGGGAAGTGCCTGAGCGGGGACAGCCTCAGGTCGGCCGGCCCCCGGTCCAGCAGCCAGCCCACGACCTTCTCGTCGAACTCCGCTGTTCCCGGCGGCGGAAGGTCGCGCGGCCAGCCCGCGGGTCCGCGTGCGGCCATGTCCGCTAGAGCAGCGAGCGCAGCACGTACTGCAGGATGCCGCCGTGCCGGTAGTAGTCCGCCTCGCCGGGGGTGTCGATGCGCACCAGCGCGGTGAACTCGACCGTACGGCCGTCGGCAGCCACCGCCTCGACCTCCACCCACGGCGGCGTGACGCCGTCGTTGAGGGCCGTGACCCCGTGGATGGTGAACACCTCGTCCCCCTGCAGGCCCAGCGTGTCGGCGGTCGCGCCTGGCTGGAACTGCAGCGGAAGGACGCCCATGCCGATGAGGTTCGAGCGGTGGATCCGCTCGTACGACTCGGCGATCACCGCCTTGACGCCCAGCAGTGCGGTGCCCTTGGCCGCCCAGTCTCGACTCGAGCCCGAGCCGTACTCCTTGCCGGCGAGGATCACCAACGGCGTGTGGTGCTTGGCGTAGGCCATGGCCGCGTCGTACACCGGCACAGTGAGGTCGTCAGGGGTGGTGAAGTCGACTGTGAAGCCGCCCTCGACGTCCTTGAGCATCAGGTTCCTGAGCCGGATGTTCGCGAACGTGCCACGGATCATGACCTCGTGGTTGCCGCGACGGGAGCCGTACGAGTTGAAGTCCTGCTTGTCGACGCCGTGCTCCATCAGGTACGCACCGGCCGGGCTGTCGGGCTTGATCGAGCCAGCCGGCGAGATGTGGTCCGTGGTGACGGAGTCGCCGAGCTTGAGCAGCACGCGCGCGCCCGTGATGTCGAGCACCTCCGACGGCGTCTTGCTCATGCCGTCGAAGTACGGGGGCTTGCGGACGTAGGTGCTGCTGTGCTCCCATGCGAACGTGTCGCCGCTGGGGGTCTTGAGGCCCTGCCAGCGGTGATCGCCGGTGAACACGTCGCCGTTGCGCGTGGCGAACATCTCCGCGGTGATCGAGGAGTCGATGACGTCCTGGATCTCCTGCGCGGTCGGCCACACGTCAGCGAGGAACACGCCGTTGCCCTCGGCGTCGAAGCCCAGCGGCTCCGTTGCCAGGTCGATGTCCATCGTGCCGGCCAGCGCATAGGCCACGACCAGCGGCGGGGACGCGAGGTAGTTCATCTTCACGTCGGGGTTGATGCGACCCTCGAAGTTGCGGTTGCCAGAGAGCACCGACACCACGGCCAGGTCGGCAGCGTTGACGGCCGCGCTGACCTCGGGGATCAGCGGGCCGGAGTTGCCGATGCAGATCGTGCAGCCGTAACCGACGACGTTGAAGCCGAGCTTGTCGAGGTACGGGGTCAGGCCGGCCTTGTCGTAGTAGTCGGTCACGACCTTCGAGCCCGGGCCGAGCGTGGTCTTGACCCAGGGCTTGCGGGAGAGGCCCTTCTCGACGGCCTTCTTGGCCAGCAGGCCGGCACCGATCATCACGTACGGGTTGGACGTGTTGGTGCACGAGGTGATGGCGGCGATCGCCACCGCGCCGTGCCCGATCTCCACCGGGGAGCCCTCGATCGTGGTCTCGACCACTGCAGCGGGCTCCGACGTGTAGCCGCCGAGCGAGGCCTCGAATGCGGCCTTCGACTCCGACAGCAGCACCCGGTCCTGGGGACGCTTCGGGCCGGCGAGCGAGGGCACGACCGTGGACACGTCGAGCTCGATGTACTCGGAGTAGGCGGGCTCATGGGCCGCGTCGTGCCAGAGGCCCTGCTCCTTCGCGTAGGCCTCGACCAGCGCGATCTGCTCCTCGGAGCGACCCGTGAGCCGCAGGTAGTCGATCGTCGCCTCGTCGATCGGGAAGATCGCCGCGGTCGAGCCGTACTCCGGCGACATGTTGCCGATCGTGGCGCGGTTCGCGAGCGGCACGGCGCTGACGCCGGCTCCGTAGAACTCGACGAACTTGCCGACCACACCGTGCTTGCGGAGCATCTCGGTGATGGTGAGGACGAGGTCCGTGGCGGTGGCCCCGGCCGGCAGCTCGCCCGTGAGCCGGAAGCCCACCACGCGCGGGATGAGCATCGACACCGACTGGCCGAGCATGGCCGCCTCCGCCTCGATGCCGCCGACGCCCCAGCCGAGGACGCCGAGGCCGTTGACCATGGTGGTGTGCGAGTCGGTGCCGACGACCGTGTCGGGGTAGGCCTGGCCGCCCCGCGCCATCACGACGCGAGCCAGTGCCTCGATGTTCACCTGGTGGACGATGCCCAGGCCCGGGGGAACCACCTTGAACTCCTCGAACGCGCCCTGGCCCCAGCGCAGGAACTGGTAGCGCTCGCGGTTGCGCTCGTACTCGAGCTCGACGTTGAGGTTCTGCGCCTCGGGGGTGCCGAAGAAGTCGGCGATCACCGAGTGGTCGATGACGAGCTCAGCAGGGGCGAGCGGCTCGATCCTCGCCGGGTCTCCCCCGAGCTCCTTGACCGCCTCGCGCATCGTGGCCAGGTCGACGACGACGGGCACGCCGGTGAAGTCCTGCATGACGACGCGCGCCGGCGTGAACTGGATCTCCTGCGACGGCTCAGCCGAGGGGTCCCACGAGCCGAGCGAGGCGATGGTGTCGTGCGTGACGTTGGCGCCGTCCTCGGTGCGCAGCAGGTTCTCCAGCAGCACCTTGTGGGTGAACGGCAGCCGTCGCCGAGCCCTCGACCGCGGCGATGCGGAAGATCTCGTAGGTCGTGGACCCGACGTTCAGGGTGCCACGGGCTCCGAAGCTGTCGACGCTGGTCACCGGCGATCTCCTCCGCGAAAGGGCGTGAGGGGCTCACGCACGAAGTATCTTGACGTCAAGATATCCGACCGTGAAGGCCATGTGTCCGGCGGGGTTCACTGCTACTCCAGCAGGCGCACGACATCTCCGTTGATGACCGCGTCCCAAGTGGTGACGTCATTGGGGTCTGCCGGATACGTAATTTCCATCTGCCACCAGCAATCGCCCAATTGGACCGTCGCCGGATTCCCTGGGCCGGTGGCGCACTCGTAGTCCCGAGGCACCTGCACGGTGACTTCCTGAAGTTGACCTTGGTGAGTGCTGCTGCTGATCGGGAAGGTGCAGTTCGCGAGGGTGCCGGCGATAGGCCCAACTCCTTGGCAGGCGTCGGATGCGAGAGTACCCGTACTGTTCTGCGGCGTAAGGACGGTGACCGTGGCGGGAATTGGGTTCCCTCGCCCGTCAACACACAGGCCGCAGTCACCGAAATCGAACCCAGAGAACGTGAAGCTCTTGCCCCGGGCGTTGGGGAGGATCTGGATGAGGTTGAACAGGGCCGGACCCCTGTCGTTGATCCACATCGGCATCCGCTCCCACCCAGACACCGCGATCCTCGCACTGATGTCCTCGTCAGGGGTCGTCGGCGCCGCGGCGGAAGCCCCGTACGCGCGGACGGCGAAGGCGTTCGTCCCCGCCTTGTCGCATTCGAACCGGTACGCGGCTGGCCGGACGTCGGGCAAAGGGCGTCGGGCAACACGTCCACTCCGTCCCGGTAGGAGTAGACGCCCGCGGGGCTCGGCGTGAGGCCGGGCGCGCCGGCGCCCAAGGCGATGTTGGATGAGACGTGCAGGTAGTAGTCACCGATCTGGCTAGCGAGCGGCGTGAAGGTACACAGGTTCACCCACTGGTGGTAGACCGACGCCAAACCCGCGTTGTAGTTGGTGCTGGCAACTTGCCGGTCGAAGTTCCCGAAACGGTCATAGGTCGGGATGCGTGTGGCGACTTCGTTCGCGTTGGCGCCCGTGTAGCCAGCGAACTGCTTCGTACAGGTAGCCACTGGCGTCGACAGCTTCGGATCGCCTGAGGGATGCGGATACAGCAGCTCGAACGTGGTGTTCACGGGCCCGTTCGCACCGGTCGGGTACGTGGTGTTCAGATCGCCAGTGCAGAACTCGTTCTGATCGTCCAGATAGCGCAGGGACGCATCACTTGGCGCATAGGGAAACACGTACCTGTTGAAGTCGATGCTGCCCGTGTCGCCTGGGGCGCCATCAAACCCAGAGCAGGTCTGCCCGTTCGCAACATAGGCTGGATCGTAGATCTGGACGCTCACGGGGACCCCGATGGCTTCCGTGGGAACCCGGACTGTCCAGTAGTAGTTGTCGTCCCGATACTCCGTGTTGAACTCGCCGTCGGTGCACTCGTAGGTCCGAGGAGTCTCCCGGGTACAACGCCGGTTCGCGTACCGGTCCCCGTTGCGCTTGTTGGAGAGTGGTCCCTGGATCATCGCCCAGAGCCCTGGAGTCGTGTCGCACGTCTCCCAGCCCGGTGGGCTGTCAGGTTGCACGGAATCGACCGGAAGGGCCGGCGCTGGCGTCGTCCCTGGGGCAGTTGTACTGTCCGGCTCGTTCCCGAACGCATTGCAGGGACTGCCCAGCAGCGCGTTCGGCTGATAGTCAGCCAGCGCAGTTCGAGTAATCGGGGTCGTCGGCCGCCCGAAGAGACCTCCGAAACCGTTGCTGACGGGGCTGGTCACTGTGACGTACAGTCGCGTCTTGCTGCTCGGCGCGCCGAAAGGAAGCACCGTAACGCCCCCGACCTGGTCGACGAAACCGTTCGCGGCGGCAATCCGTCGGGCCTCGACGATCGCGTCGGCTGTCTCTGGCATCGACACGACGCCCCCCAAGGCTGCCGCGTCTGCGACCTTCTGCACCCGGGCCACCTCGACATACCACCGTGCGGTGTCCACCGCGACCGCAACCAGCACAATCAGGAGAGTCACGGTGATGGCGACGAGAACCGCAACGGCCCCCTCATCGCCGGACGATGGCCGCCTGCGTGGCACTGACCTACCTACGGGCGCGCGCATCATATGTGCCCTCCACGTCCTGGGCCGAGATTGTTGCACTCCTCGGAGCGCAGCGGTTCAAACTGCATCACCGCCTTGTCATCCAACGTTATCGACCGTTGGAAGAATCCGGTGAAGAACGGGTGTGTAGCGCGCATGTAGACGCCAACGGCATCAGGCGGGTTCGATTGCGGTCACGCAAGCATGCATTCGTCTTAGTCGAGTCCCACGTTCCCCCGACATAGCGGAAACGATTCTGGGCATCAACCCACCTGTATCGAACGCAAGCCACATTGCAGCCTTCGGCCAGCATGCCTTCGAGAGTCGTTTGACCCGTCGTGAAGTTCGGCCGATCCGGGTCCAGGTAGTAGGAGTTGGCCGCGAAGCCGGACGTGTTCGCGCGGTAGACCCAGATCTCATCAATCGAGTCCTGTGGCATTGCCGTGCCTGCGCGCTGAATAGCGTCGGCAGCCACCTGCGCCAGCTGCGGTGTGTCCGCAGCGGCACACGACGTCACTCCAGCAGGCAGGGGAGTCGGACACTCGGCGGGACCAGCCCCCGCCGCAGTGGATGTGATTCGGGCGGCCACGCCGACAGAAGTCGAGACACTGAGTGCGTCACGAAGGACGAATGCGAACTCGAGGATGCCCAACAGGAGAACCAGGAGGACGGGCACGACAATGGCGAACTCGACCGCAGTCGCGCCGCGATCTCCGCGCCTAGAGGCGCCCAGACCTGAGCATCCGTCGTCCCTCCATGCCCGCACGATGCGAGGCCTCTTCAACTGTAACCGACAAAACGCCCGTTGACGGCTCTCGCCGGGGTTACAGTCGCCTCACGAATCGCTCACGACGAACAGGGCCACTGTCTCGAGGTGGTGCGTCATCGGGAAGGCGTCGAAGGCTCTGACGCGGGCGAGGCGGTAGCCGTTCCCGGCGAGGATGGCGACGTCGCGGCCGAGCGCGACAGGGTCGCACGCCACGTACACGAGGCGGTCGGGGGCTCGCTCGCACACGGCGGACAGCACCGACTCCCCCGCACCCGCGCGCGGCGGGTCGAGGACGACGCCGTCGGGGCGGCCGGCCGCCGTGGCCAGCCAGGTTCGCACGTCCCCCTCGTAGAGATCCACCTGCGGCAGGTCGTGAAGCGCGCGCCGGGCGGCCTTCACCGCCGGCTCGGCCTCCTCGATGGAGTCCACAGCTCCCTCGATCCCCACGGCCTCGCCCAGGAAGGCTGCGAAGAGGCCGGCGCCCGCATAGAGGTCCCACCACGCCTGGCCGGACCCGGGCTCGCCGAACTCGAGCACGGTGTCGACCAGGGCCTCGGGCAGGGCCTCATGGACCTGCCAGAAGTCTCCGCGGTCCATGCGCCAGGAGCGGTCCCGGACCTCGTGGGTGACCTTCCCGGTGGGCGCGTCGCCGGGGATGTCGACCCCCTCAGCCGCGATCAGGCAACGGTCGACCGGGATGACGTCATGGCGGCGATAGCGCCGCAGGCCGGCGCGACCATCGGCATCGGTCGCCCAGGTCATGCGGGTGCGCCAGTGGAGGCCGTCGGGATGGCCCGGAAGCTCGTCACGGCCAGGTCGAGGCGGGCCAGGTCGGCGTCGTCCAGACGGCCGAAGCGGCGCAGGGCGTCGGTGAGCACCGCCTGCTTGAGCCGCCTCTGCGCGGGGAGCTCGATGTGCTGGAAGTCGCAGCCGCCGCAGCCGTCGGCGTGCGCCCACGGGCAGGGGGCAGGAACCCGCTCGGGGGCGGCCGAGATGACGTCGATCACGTCGGCGCGGACCATCTTCCGGTTCACGTCCGTCACCCGGACGCGCACCTTCTCCCCCGTGATCCCATGGCGGACGAAGAGGGTCCGGCCGTCGCTGTGGGCGATGAAGTGGCCGCCGTGGGCGATGGGGCCGATCTCGACGATGCGCTCGTCGCCGACGGACAGCTCAGCCTGGTCGGACACCGGGACCCTCGTCCCTGTCGGCGACCAGCTCGCTCGACTTCAGCTGCCAGGGCACGCTCGTCACCATCACTCCCGGGGTGAAGAGCAGGCGACTCTTCAGGCGCAGGGCCGACTGGTTGTGGAGCAGCTGCTCCCACCAGTGACCGACGACGTACTCGGGGATGAAGACGGTGACCAGGTCCTGAGGGTGGTCGCGACGCAATTCCTGCACGTAGTCGAGGATCGGGCGCGTGATCTCCCGGTACGGCGACGCGAGGATCTTCAGGGTCACGGGGATCCCCTCGCGCTCCCACTCGTCCTGCAGCCGCTGGGTGTCCTCGTGGTCGACGTCGACGGTGATCGCCTCGAGGACCGTGGGACGGGATGCGCGCGCGTAGGCGAGCGCGCGGAGGGTCGGCTTGTGGATCTTGCTGACGAGGACCAGCACGTGCACGCGCGCGGGCAGGGTCACCTGCACGTCACCCGTGGCCATGATCTCCGAGCGCACCCGCTCGTAGTGGCCGTGGATCGCCTTCATCAGGAGGTAGATGAGCGGCATTGCGATGACCACGATCCAGGCACCCTTGGTGAACTTCGTCGCCAGCACGATGATGAGCACCGAGCCGGTCATGAACAGCCCGAACATATTGATGAGGCGCGAGCGGTGCATCCGCCGTCGCTCCTCGGGACTCTGCTCGTCCTTCAAGTGCCGGTTCCAGTGCCGGACCATGCCGAGCTGGCTGAGGGTGAAGGAGGTGAAGACGCCGATGATGTAGAGCTGGATCAGGCCGCTCACGTCGGCCTGGTACGCGATCACCAGGATGATGGCCAGCCCGGCGAGGGTGAGGATGCCGTTGCTGAACGCCAGCCGGTCACCGCGCGTGTGGAGCTGGCGGGGCAGGTAGCCGTCGCGGGCCAGGACCGAGCCCATGACCGGGAAGCCGTTGAAGGCGGTGTTGGCCGCCAGGGCGAGGATCGTGGCCGTCGCGAGGGCGATGACGAGCACGGGGATCGACGAGTGGTGGAAGACGGCGTCGGCGATCTGGACGATGACCGTCTTCTGCGACTCGCCCTCCGGCAGGCCGATCAGGTCCTTCGAGAACTCCGCGACCTTCACCTCGGTCTTGAGCGCGAGCCACGTGATGCCGGCGAACATGGACATGGAGATCAGGCCGAGCAGCAGCAGCGTGGTCGCGGCGTTCTTGGACTTCGGCTCACGGAACGCCGGCACCCCGTTCGCCACGGCCTCGATGCCGGTGAGCGCCGTGGTGCCGGACGAGAAGGCGCGGGCGACGAGGAAGACCAGGGCAGCGCCCGTGAACGAGTTCTCCGCCACGATCTCCCACCCGGCGCTCTCGGCCAGCAGGGTCTCGCCCAGGACGAACATCTCGTAGGCCGCCCACCCGATCATGGCGAAGATCGAGAAGATGAAGAAGTACACGGGGATCGCGAAGAACGCCCCGGACTCCTTGACGCCACGCAGGTTGAGCAGGGTGATGATGACGATGAAGGCGACCGCGAACCACACGTTGTGCAGCTCGACGAAGGGGAAGATCGACCCGAGGTTGGCCACTGCGGACGCGATCGACACCGCGACGGTCAGCACGTAGTCGATCAGGAGCGCGCTCGCGACGAAGACCCCCCAGTTCGGGCCGAGGTTCTTGGAGACGACCTCGTAGTCACCGCCACCGCTGGGGTAGGCGTGCACGTTCTGGCGGTAGGACGCCACCACGGTGAAGTAGATGACCGCCACCATCAGCGCGACCCACGGCCCGTAGCTGTACAGCGCGAAGCCGCCCAGCGACAGGACGAGCAGGATCTCCTGGGTTGCGTACGCGTTGGACGAGAGCGCGTCACTGGCGAACACGGGGAGTGCGATGCGCTTGGGGAGCATGGTCTCGCCGAGGCGATCGCTCCGGATCGCACGACCGACGAAGACCCGCTTCAGGACATCCGATGCCGGCACGGTTCAGGAGCCTACCCCCGCGACCGGTCCGTCATGACCTCACGAGGCGTGTAGCGTTCAGCCGTGCACATCGTCATCCTCGGCTGCGGCCGCGTCGGGACGCTTCTCGCCCACCGGCTCGACGAGCTCGGCCACTCGGTGGCCGTTGTCGACCAGGACCCGACGGCCTTCCGATCGCTCGGCCCGGAGTTCTCGGGGCAGACAGTGACCGGCGTCGGGTTCGATCGCCAGACCCTCGAGACCGCCGGCATCGCGCGCGCCCAGGCCTTCGCCGCGGTCAGCAGCGGCGACAACAGCAACATCCTGGCCGCGCGAGTGGCGCGCGAGACATACGGGGTCGAGCAGGTCGTCGCCCGTATCTACGATCCTCGCCGAGCGGAGGTCTACCAGCGCCTCGGCATCCCCACCGTCGCGACCGTCGCCTGGTCCACGGGGCAGATCCTGCGGCGCATCCTCCCGCTGGGCGCGCAGGACGAGTACCGCGACCCCAGCGGTGCGGTGGTGCTCGCAGAGGTGCACCTCGGAACGGGCTGGCTGGGCCGGCGCGCGTCGAAGCTGGAGGATGCCTCCGGCGCCCGCATCGCCTTCATCACCCGCTACGGCCAGGCGATGATCCCCGACCACGAGACGGTCCTGCAGGAGGGCGACCTCGTCCATGCCCTGTTCCCGGACGAGTCCCGCGAGCACATCGAACGGGTCTTCGAGCAGGGTCCGGAGGAGAGCTGATGCGCGTAGCCATCGCTGGTGCCGGCAAGGTGGGCCGAGCCATCGCCCGCGAGCTCGTCACCAACGGCCACCAGGTGCTCCTGATCGACAAGGACGCCGACCTCGCTCGCCCTGGCGTCGTCGAGGGCGCCGACTTCCTCATCGCGGACGCCTGCGAGATCTCCGCCCTCGATGAGGCGATGCTGTCGCACTGCCAGGTGGTCGTCGCGGCCACCGGCGACGACAAGGTCAACCTCGTCGTCTCGCTGCTGGCCAAGACCGAGTACGGGGTCCCTCGGGTGGTGGCGCGGGTCAACCATCCGAAGAACGAGTGGATGTTCGACGATTCCTGGGGCGTCGACGTCGCCGTCTCGACCCCTCGGATGATGTCTGCCCTCGTCGAAGAGGCCGTCAGCGTCGGTGATCTCGTGCGGCTGTTCACCTTCCGGCAGGGCGATGCCAACCTCGTCGAGATCACGCTGTCATCCGACTCCCCCGTGGTCGGCCAGCGCGTCGGCGACCAGACCTGGCCCACCGACACCGCGCTGGTCGCGATCGTGCGGGGCCCGAGGGTGTTCGCCCCCTCGGCGGACGATCCGCTCGACACCGGCGACGAGCTGCTGTTCGTGGCCTCACCCGATCAGGAAGACGAGCTCCAGCGGATGCTGGGTCACACCTGAGTCTCGGCCTCGTCCACGTGCGCGCGCTTGGCGCGATAGACCGGTGCGAGCAGCCGGTAGGTGAAGTAGGCAGCCGCGATGTAGAGCGGGACGCCCATGACGATCTTGACGACGCCGAGGGCGCCGATCGCGCCCGCGAGGTACAACGGCACCTGGACCGCGAGCCGCGCGAAGAACAGGCCCACCCAGATCCATGATGCGGCGGCGTACACGCGGCGCAGCTGCGGATCGCCACGCCAGCTGGTGCCCTCGCCCGTGAGGTAGCCCATCGCGACGCCGAGCAGGGGCCATCGCACGAGGATCGAGATGAGGAAGGCGAGCCCGTAGCCGAGGTTCTGCAGGAAGCCGGGCAGGAAGTAGTTCTCGGCCCGGCCCGTGTACTTCGCGACGGCCGCCGAGATCAGCACCCCGACGAACCCGGCCAGCACCTGCTGCAGCGGCTGGTGACGGATGAGGCGCCAGACGACGATGAGCAGGCCGGCGACGACGGCAGCGATCACGGACGGGGCCAGGTCCTGCCCCGTGATGACATAGGCCACCACGAAGACCAGCGTCGGCGCACCGGAGTCGATCATGCCCCGCCAGCCGCCGATGGCACGCTCGAGCAGGAGGGCCTCCTGGCGCACCTCGGCCGCGGTCTCGAACTCGGCCGCCGTCCGGCTCGCGGGCGCCCTCAGGTGGCGGCGCGGTCATCCGGCCGACGGCTTCAGCTGGTAACGAGGGTTGTAGATGGTCGGGTTGTCCGTGTTGCAGGTGAGCCGGCCGCGCACGACGATCGTGCGACCGGCATCGATCCCCGGGATGCGGCGGCGGCCCAGCCAGACGACGCTGATGCTGCCGGAGCCGTCGTAGAGCTCGACCTCCAGCGCGGGGGCGGTGCCCTGCGGGCGAAGCGTCACGCTGCGCACCATGCCCCGCACTGTCACGGTCTGCCCGGGGGTGCAGCAGTCGATGGCCGACAGCGCGGCATCGTCGGATCCGCGCAGCTGATCCTGCAGCTCCTCCGCCTCCACCTGCGCCTGGCTGCGGTTCCAGCGATGCCAGAAGCCGCGCTCGTGCGTAGGTGACTGGGTGGTCGTCATGACTACAGGCTAACCCCGCTAGCGGGTCTCGGTGATCTCCGGTCCTCGCTGGAAGGGCGACGGGAGGGTGGACCCACCGGCCTCGGGCTCCGTCTCCGGTGTGGCGGTCTGCGGCAGGGTCAGCGGGATCGGAGCGCCCACCGGCATCGCCTCGCCCCCGCGCACGACGACGAGCGAGCGAACCATGTCCTCCAGCGCCGAGGCGGCCGCACCCTCGCGGGCCGCCGCGCCGAGGAACACCGCGCGCAGGAACCACCGCGGCCCCTCGATGCCGGTGAACCTGGCCGGCTGGAGGCCGCCCGACCCGTCGGACGCGGTCACCTGTGCGCGCAGCTCCGGGCCGAAGGGGCCTTCCGCCTCCTCGACCAGTCCACCGGACTGGTTGATCGACGACTTGATCTGCGACCGCACGTCGTCCCAGAGGCCGCCGCTTCGCGGCGCGGCGTAGGGCTGCACCTGCACCATCCCGTCCCGCCGCGCGAAGGACAGCTGGGAGACCGAGCCGGAGGCCTCGTCGACCTGGACCTGCACGTCGACACCGTCGGTCGGGGTCACCCGCAGCGCTCCGAGGTCCAGGCGCTGGACGCCGTCGGCAAGGTCAACCTCGGACTCGTCCCACGGTCCGTTGGCACGGAGGTCCACGTCGCCACCTTTCCGACGCCCCTGCGGCGTTATCGACTCGTTACCGTACCCGCACCCGGGTCGGGACGCTGCGACGACCGTCAGCCTGCGTGGCCACCGGTGGATCCGAAGCCGCCTGCGCCGCGGTGCGAACCCGGCAGATCCGTCACCTCGACGAGACCGGCCGCCTCCACGCGCTGCACCAGCAGCTGCGCGACGCGATCACCTCGTCGGAGCTGAACCGGGTCATGCAGGTCGTGGTTGACGAGGATGACGGAGATCTCCCCCCGATAGCCGGCGTCGATCACGCCCGGTGCATTGACGAGCCCGATGCCGTGCCGCAGCGCGAGCCCGCTGCGAGGGCAGACGAGCGCGACGTGGCCGGCCGGGAGGGCGATCGCGATGCCGGTCGGCACCAGCGCACGGGCACCCGGGGCCAGTGACACGTCGACCCGGGCGCGCAGGTCCAGGCCGGCGTCGCCGGGATGCTCGTACGCGGGCAGCGGAAGGTCAGGATCGAGCCGGGTGATGAGGACCTGGACGGGAGCGCTCACGGGTTCAGCTCCACGGTGTGCTGCTCGCCCTCGGGTCGCCAGGCCGGGCCGCCCTTGGCCCGGTCCTCGATGGCCTGCTGGACCTGCTCTGCGGAGCCGTTGTCCACGAAGTGCTGGAGGGGCACCTGGATGAAGAGTGCGGCGGCGGTGACGGCCACGGGTCCGTCCGGGGCGTCGAGCCGGCCGACTGCTCGGGTGAACACCTTCCGCCCCTTGACCCCGACGACCTCCGCTTCTACGTGCAGCACGGATCCCACCGGCACCGGGCGCCGGAAGTCGCACTCCAGCCGCGCCGTCACCGCAGGTCCGGCCAGCAGCCAGTTGAGGGAGCCGAGAATCTCGTCGACCGCTGTGGTGAGCAGCCCCCCGTGGGCCAGGCCCGGCGCACCCTGATGGTGCTCCGATGCCGTGAACACCCCTGACACGCGAAGCCCCTCCCCCGCGGTGATCTGCATGTGCAGCCCGGTCGGATGCTCGGAGCCGCAGCCGAAGCACCAGCGGTAATGGGACGGGATCGGCGTGCCCGGCGCGGGCGCGTTCGCCGATCGCAGCGGCAGGACGGCGTCGGGCGGCGGCGAGGTGGGCAGCACCCCGCGCGGACGGTTCGCGCCGGCGCCGGGATCACGTGGGCTGGTCACGCCCGCGACCCTACTCGCGCGGACCGGACGCGGTCAGGCGTCGGCCCGCATGGCAGGCTGGCAGCGTGGCCAACCCCGGCGAGATCACCGAACGGCTCCTTCCCCGATGGTGGGCGTGGCTGCTGGCCTACTCGTTCGTCGGCATGCTCGCGGTGGCCTACGGCGCGGCGCTCGGGGCGACGGTCGGCTGGCTCATCGCCGTCGGCGGGCTGGCCCTGACGACCGCACTCCTCCTCATCACCGCCCCGACGATCGAGGTGTCCGGCGGGACGCTGACCGTCGGCGGGGCGACGCTGCCCGTCACGAGCATCGCCGACGTCGAGGCGGTCACCGGCGAGCGCATCCGCGAGCTGCGTGGTCCCGGCTCGGACGGCCGCCTCTTCGTGTCGTTGCGACCCTGGTCCGCAACCGACGGGGTGCTGGTGCGGCTGGACGACCCAGCGGATCCGCACCCGGCGTGGCTCTTCACCTCCCGGCACCCCGCTCGCATCGTCGCCGCCGTGGCTGCAACGATGGGCCGCTGACTCACGGACAATCCCGCTCATCGATCATCCCGGAGGACACATGGAGCCCACCGACCTGTCACCAGCCGATGCGCCGGTCGAGACCATCGAGATCAACCCGATGGTGCACCTCATCGCTCCGGTGGCCGCCGTCCTCGGCACGCTGATCGTCCGCAAGGTGATCTCGTCGGCCTACGAGCGGGCCACCGGTAAGCCGGCCCCCCTCGCCCGTGACCCGCACACCTCGATGATGCGGGCCATCGTGTGGACCGCCGTCATCACCACGAGCGCCGCCGTGGCCGAGGTCGTCATCTACCGCGCGGTCAACCAGATCGGCGAGAAGAAGGCGCGTAGCCGCTCGTAGCGCCCCACGCGCATTCCTTGCAGATGGGGCCGCTCTTCCCCTCGTGATCGAGCTGGCTGCGGTGCTGCACGAGGAAGCATGAACTGCAGGTGAACTCGTCGGACTGGCGCGGCAGCACCCGGACGGTGAGGGACTCATCCGACAGGTCGGCGCCGGGCAGCTCGAGGCTCTCGGCGAGCTCCGCCTCGTCGACGTCCACGGCGGACGAGGCCTTGTCGGCCCGGCGGGCCTTCAGCTCCTCGAGGCTGTCCTCCGCGAGCTCCTCGTCGGTCTTGCGAGGTGCGTCGTAGTCGGTCGCCATGTGATCTCTCGCCCTTCGTCGTGCAATCTCGTCCTGCGCCCTGCGTGCCACGGGCAGGTTGCCCGTGTCGCCGCCAACGTCACCAGGGCGCCGAACATTCCCGATGCGGCTTGCGCGCAGATTGTGCCTTATCGGGGTGACGCCGCCGTGGCAGGGTAGGCCCTGCGTGTCGCGAGACGGCACGGAGCGCGACTCTGAGGAGAGACACCCATGCCCTGCTACGCCATCGGCGACCGGAGCCCGACGATCCACCCCACCGCCTTCGTCCACCCGGATGCCGTCATCATCGGCGACGTCCGGATCGGTGCGGAGTCGAGCATCTGGCCCACCGCCGTCCTTCGAGGGGACCATGGCGCCGTCATCGTCGGCAGCCAGACGTCGGTGCAGGACGGCACCGTCGTGCACTGCACGTCGGCGCACGACACGGTCATCGGGGACCGCTGCGTCATCGGCCACAACGCGCATCTCGAGGGCTGCACGATCGAGGACGACTCGCTGATCGGCTCCGGCTCGGTCGTGCTGCATCGCGCTGTCGTGGGACCGTGCGCACTGGTCGGCGCAGGCGCGGTGGTCGGCAACGACAAGGTCGTTCCGCCGCACGCGCGTGCCCTCGGGGTGCCGGCCGCCATCACCCCCGACGTGATCGCCGACGGGGCGTTCTCGGACGCCGTGGCCAAGTACGTGCACAACGCGCACTGGTACAACGCCGAGCTGCGGCGCCTGGACTGATCTGTCAGACCTCGTCAGCGCGCAGCTCGGCGAGTGCGGACCGCAGGCCGTCGGAGATCGCCGGCGCTGCCGCGACGAAGAACTCCGACGAGTCGTCGTCGCGCAGCCCCGTCACCAGCACGCCGGCCTCGGCCGCGATGAGGCTCCCCGCCGCCAGGTCCCACGGGTTGAGCCCGGCCTCGAAGTAGGCATCGACGCGACCGCGGGCCAGCCAGCAGAAGTCGACGACGGCGGCGCCCATGCGCCGCACGTCCGACACCTGGGTGATCAGGCCCGTGACCACCTCCGCCTGCCGACGCCGACGCTCGGCCGCGTAGCCGAACCCGGTGGCGACGATCGCGGCCGACAGGGTGGTGCAGTCGCTGCCCGTGAGGCGCTCACCGACACCGTCGCGGACGAGCCACGCGCCGCGCCCCCGGACCGCGACGTAGCTCTCCGCGAACTCAGGGACGTGCACGACCCCGACCTCGCCCTGCCCGTCGATCTCCGCCGCGATCGAGACGCCCCACATGGGGAGGCGATGGAGGTAGTTGACGGTCCCGTCGAGGGGGTCGACGACCCAGCGCACTCCCGAGGTGCCGGGCCTCTCGCCGCCCTCCTCGCCGAGGAGTCCGTCGTGGGGGCGCGCGCCGAGCAGGTCGTCGATGATCATCGCCTCGGCGTCACGGTCCATGGCCGAGACCACGTCCGACGGGGTGCTCTTGGTGTCGATGACGAGGTGGGCAGGCCGCTCGTCCCGCAGGAAGGCCCCGGCGCGAAGCCCGGCCCGCCAGGCTGACGGGAGCAGCTCGTGGAGCGCCAGGAGGTCGTCGAGGTCTCGGGTCTCGGCAGGGCTCATGGGCCTATCCTCTCGCCCGGGCCGCGCCCGATAGCGTCGCCCTCGTGCTGACCACCTACCGACGGGCGCTCGCGCTTCCGGGGGCCTGGCAGTTCTCCTTGACCGGATTCGTGGCGCGGCTCCCGATCGCCATGATCGGCCTCGGCATCGTCCTGCTCATCAGCACCACGACCGGCTCGTACGCCCTGGCCGGCCTCCTGTCGGCCGCCTTCCAGGTGGCGGCCGCGGCCGGGGCCATCATGAGCAGCCGATGGATCGACCGCGTGGGTCAGCATCGCCTCCTGCCCTGGCTCGGTGCCATCAACGCCATCGCCCTCATCGCCTTCGTCGCCGCCGTGGAGTACGACCTCCCCGTGATCGTCCAGGCCCTCGTGGTCGCCGTCGCCGGCGCCTCGCAGCCGGCCATCGGCTCCATGGTGCGAGCCCGATGGGCTGCCATCGCGCCCGACACGGACCGGCTCCGCAGCGCGTTCGCCCTCGAGAGCATCATCGATGAGCTCATCTTCTCGGTCGGGCCGCTGATCACCGCGTTCCTGGCCTTCCAGCTGGGCCTGCCCCTGCCCATCATCGTCAGCGCGGTTATCGGCCTCGTGGGGGCCGTCGCGCTCGCCCTCCAGCGCCGCTCCGAGCCCAGGCCGTCGGGCGACGCACGTCTCGACTCCGAGGCAGGCTCGCGCGGGGGCGCGCTGCGCCAGCCGGGCCTCCTGCTCGTCGTCATCGGGGCGATGGGGATCGGCGGCGTGTTCGGCAGCTACGAGGTCTCGGTCGTCGCGTTCACCCAGCAGGCCGGGGCCTCGGGCGCCTCCGGAGTGGTTCTCGGGCTCTGGGCCTTCGCGTCGATGCTCGGCGGCATCGTCTTCGGATCGAGGCACTGGGGTCTTCCCCTCGCCCGCCAGGTGATGGTCCTCTCCGCGGCGCTCGCACTCGTTCTCGTACCGGCGCCGTTCGTCGGCACCGTGCCGCTCCTGGCCCTCACCACCCTCCTCGCTGGTGCAGCAGTGGCCCCGGCCCTCATCGCCAACTTCTCCCTCACGGAGCGACTGGTGCCCGGGCACCTGCTCACCGAGGGGCTCACCTGGACGAACTCCGGCCTGGCACTCGGCTTCTCCGCGGGCACCACGATCGGCGGCATCGTCATCGACGCGCACGGGACGACGTGGTCGTTCGTCCTCCCCGTCATCAGCGCCGGGATCGCCTGCGTCGTGGCGACACTCGGTCAGCGCACGCTTCTTCGGGCCTCCGTCGACCGTCCCCAGCCGGCACCCACGGTGGCCTGGAACACCGACCCCCTGCCCGGCCCAGGCCCGGGGGCGATCATCGACGACCCGCAACGCGGCTGAGCGACATCCATGCGGCCCCAAATGGGACGGAGTGGACCGTTGAGGTGCCTGAGGCGCTAAGTTCCTCGTAGTGCACGACCCGCGGCCCGCCGCGGTACCTGACCACGACCTTCCACGGCACTTGGAGATGGCCCTGCAGACGTTCAGCCCTCGGGAGATCCAGGCGCGCGTGCGCGGCGGCGAGTCGGCTGACATCGTCGCCGCCGATACCGGCTGGCCGCTGGACAAGGTCCTCCGGTACGCCGAGCCCCTCCTCGCCGAGCGCGCCTTCATCGCCGAGCAGGCGCAGTCCGTCGAGATCCGTCGGTCCGGGGGTGGCGCGACACTGCTGGAGTCGGCGCATGCAGCCCTCGATGCGGCGGGCAGCGCGGCAGACCGCGAGGCCCTCGGCTGGGACGCGTGGCGGCGCGAGGACGGCAAGTGGATCGTGACCGCGACCTACTCCGACCACGACGGCGCGCATACGGCCCAGTGGTCGTACGACCATGGCGGCCGCAACATCCACCCCCTCGACGACGAGGCACGGCTGCTCATGGGCGCCCGGCCGGTCGCCGTCCCTGACGCCGAGGTCGACATCGCCGAGGCCCTCGACCTGGTGTCTGACATCGCGGTGGTCCGAGACGACGCGGTCGAGGCCCGACCGCACCTTGTCGCCGTGCCGGATGCGGACGACGAGCCGGACGAGCTCGTGGAGGTCGCCCTGTTCGACGAGCCCGCGGCGCCGACCCACGCGAACGAGACGGTCACGATCGCGCACCCCAGCACGGCCGATCAGGCCGAGGCCGCCGAGCCGGCCGAGCGCAAGGCACCGGCCCGCAAGCCCAAGGCGCGCAAGGGCCGCGCGAGTGTTCCGAGCTGGGACGAGATCCTGTTCGGGGCGACCAAGTCCGACGACTAGCTACGGTCCGAACGGCAGTGGCTGCGCCGACATGTGCTGGCGCTGCGACTTTGCGGCAGTCACGCGGGATCGGTAGTGGGTGCGGCAGAGGACCTCGTACGCGACCATCGCCGTCACCTCCGATGTCGTGTCGCCCACCATCACCTGACTGCCCTCCACGACCATCTCGCCGTTGACCGTGCGGGCGTTGTGGATCGCCCTCGCGCCGCACCAGCACAGGGCCTCCACCTGGAGCACCTGCACCCGATCGGACAGCTCGACCAGGCGGGCCGACCCCGGGAACAGCCGGGTGCGGAAGTCCGTCATGATCCCGAAGGCGTAGACGTCGATGCCGAGCTCGTCCACGATGGCGGCCAGCTGGTCGACCTGCTCCTCGGAGTAGAACTGCGCCTCGTCGCAGATCAGGTAGTCGATGCGAGCCCCGCCGGAGAGGCGCTCGACGACGTAGCCGCGCAGGTCCAGCGCCTCGTCGACCTCCACGGCCGGGACCTCGAGGCCGAGGCGACTGGACAGGACCGACTCGCCAGCGCGATCGAGCCGCGTGAACACCACCCCGGCCCGGCCGCGGGAGGCGTGGTTGTGGTCGGTCTGGAGCGCCAGGGTGGACTTGCCGCAGTCCATCGTCCCGGCATAGAAGATCAGCTCCGCCACGCGGACATCGTGCCAGACGTCAGTGCAGGCGATGGACGAGTGCGGGGATCAGCACCTCGGCATCGGTGAGACCGCCATGCTGGCCGATGAGACGCGACACGGTGGCATCGACCCGGCTCGCGAGCATCACGTTGCCGCGCGGTACCGCCATGACGTCACCGATGCGCTCCTCGAGCCCGGCGTCGACGTCGCCGAAGTAGCCGCCGGCGATGAGCTCACCCCGGCGCAGCACGAGGGCACGATCGCCCAGCACCTGCTGCCACGCGGCCTGCACGTCGGCCTCCGCTCCCGGCATCACGTACAGGTGCCGGGCGCGGGGCTCGCCGGCCACGCGCCGGACGCCCGCGACGAGCAGGGGGTTCGCCTCGATGTCGATGCTCAGCGCGGTCGGGCAGTCGACCATGCCATGGTCCGCGGTCACCACGAGGGTGCTGCCGGGCACGAGGGCGTCGACCAGCCGCGAGACCAGGCCGTCCGCCCGCTGGAGGGCCAGTCGCCACTCGCGGCTGGCCACGCCGAACTCGTGCCCGACCCGGTCCAGCTCGGGCCAGTAGACGTAGGTGAACGAGGGCCCTGCGCCGTCGAGCAGCCCCGCCACTGCGGCGATCCGCTCGTCGATGTCGTCGGCCGGGGAGTAGTCCGCGCCGCGCAGGACCGCGCGCGTCAGGCCGGAGTCGCGGTAGGCGCCCGGGGACACCGTCGTCATGATCGCACCACTCCGGGCGACCTTCTCGAACACGGTGGGCTCGGGCTGGACCGCCACCGGCGGTGGGTGCGCGCCCCACTGCAGGGGGCTGAGCAGCTCACCCGTCTCCGGGTACTCGAAGGCCGCTCCCATGAGCCCGTGGCCACCGGGCAGGAGACCGGTGCCGAGCGAGCCGAGACCAACCGGGGTCGTCGTCGGGAACACCGCGCGGATCGCCCCACCACCGAGCGAGGCGAGGACGGGCGCATCGTCGGGGTGCTGCTGCAGCGACTGCCAGCCGAGCCCGTCGATGAGGCAGACGACGACGTGCCGGCAGGCGCCCAGCCCGAGGGTGTCGGTGAAGCCGGGGACCCCGATGGCGGCAGCGGCCGATGGGCTGACGTCCGCCAGGCAGGCGTCGACGCTCACCGGGTCAGCGGGTTCGGGCAGCGGTCGCCTGCGACAGGGCCGCGGCGAACGCGAGCACCTGGCGGACCACCTCGGCGCCGTCGGCAGCCTCGGACACGCGCACGGAGAGGTCGTCGTTGCTCGCGGTGCCGGTGTACCCGTGGTCGGCGTCGCATTGCGGATCGCCGCAGGCGGCCGGCTCGAGGTCGATGCGGCTCACCGCCCCCCAGCCGATGGTCAGCACGACCTCGGCGGCCGGCCCACCCGGCTTGTGCTTGGCCGGCTCGCTGACGACGCGAGTGACGACCACCGAGTCGACCCGCTCGATGCGGACCGCCTCCGTGGACGCCGACGCGGATGCCACCGGCGTCACGTCGTCGGCAGGATGCTCATCGGTATGGCCGACGACGAGTCGCGTCGGCGTGAGCGCGAGCACCGTGACATGGCGGCGGAGCTCGTCGCGGTCGAAGGTGGCCTCGTGGTGCACCACGTACGACGCGACGGTCTCCCCCGCCAACGCGGTCTCGAGGGCGTCCGCGACGAGGTCCGGGTAGTACCCGGACCTCTGGATGTCTGAGCGCAGCTGCTGCGCGAGGGCGGACTCGGTCATGCCGTGCATTGTTCCACTCAGGCCTCGGCCGCGTCGGCCACCCGTCCATCAAGGGCAGGGGTGAGGGTCCGTCGCAGCCTCAGGGCGAGGATGGCGGCGACGGCCAGTCCCCCGACCACGAGGGCGATCCAGGCCGCCTCGAGGCCCGCGCCCAGCATCACTCCCGCGATGGCCGGCCCCAGCGCGCCTGACACGCCCCAGGTGATGCTCTGCACCGCGTTGTAGCGTCCGCGGAGATGCCCTGGTGCGAGGTCGTTCACCAGCGAGGGCATGATCGGTGCGGACAGCGTCTCGCCCAGTGCGAACACGGCCGTCGAGAGGCAGATCGCCACGATCGCCAGCGTCAGGGGCAGCGTGCCGCTCATGCCGAGCAGGAGCCACGAGACGGCCCAGAGGCCGGCCACGACAGCCAGCAGGCGGCTGCGGGACCGCCCCGTGATCATCCTGAGCGTGAAGAGCTGGACGAGCACGATGGTCCCCGTGTTGACGGAGAAGGCGATCGCCACCCACGACACCGAGAGGCCGTTGACGATCGTGACGATGACGGGGAGGCCGACCTGGAGCGATCCGTAGCCGCACGTCATGAGCACGAGCCCGAGCGCGACGACGCGCGCGAGTCGGCGGTCCCGCATCACCTCCCGGTAGCCGCCCTCGGCATCCTCGCGGCCCTCCACGGGAGCACGGCCCACTCCGACGCCCCGCAGGGAGGCGAGCACGAGCACGTAGAGCAGGTAGGTGAGCGCGTCCATGACGTACAGGAGCTGGAAGGTGGCGGGGTCGGCGACATCCACGACCACGGCGGCGACGATGCCGCCGATGCCGATTCCCAGGTTCAGGATCATGAACTGGATGCCGAAGATCCGCGTGCGCTCCGCTGGTGTCGTGAGCCGGCCCAGCAGCGCCGACTGCGGGCCCCACGTGAAGGCGCTCCCGATGCTGATGACGGTGGCGGCCGCATAGGCGGTGGGGACGGAGTCGACCTGCGTGAGGAGCGCGATGCCCGTGCCCTGCACGAGGAGTCCGCCCATCAGGACGGGGCGCGGGCCGAGCCTGTCCACGAGGATCCCGGCCAACGGGAGCAGAAGCAGCTGGACCAGGGCGATGTACGCGACCACGAACCCGCCGACGGTCGTGCCCAGTCCACGCACCTGGCCCAGGTAGATGATGAGCAGCGGAAGCGTGAGGCCGCTGCCGATCGCCGCCAGCGCATTCCCGAACAGGACCCTGCGCACCACAGGGTTCATCGACCGGTCACGCCCTTCGCGCGTCACAGCCTCCGGGCTGCGGGTTCCGCCGTTGCGGCATCCTCCGACACCGTTACCGAGATCTCGCCGAGGGTCAAGTCGTCGCCTGCGTCGCGATTCACCGCGACGTGGCGCAGGACCGCGCCGGTCACTCCCGGTGCGCGAAGGTGCAGATGGCTGACGTCGCTGACGACCCTGGCGAGGACCGCGAGCGCGCCTTCCGGATCCGCCGCGCCCCGCGTCAGCACCGATACCGCGCCCAGCGACGACAGCATGTCCGCAGCGCCCGCCGTCGACACCGGGGCGAGCCGGTGGGCACGGTCGTCGAGGGCCTCGGCCACGGGATCGTCGACTCCGATGACCAGCACCATCCCGAACAGCGGGTCGTCGACGAGCCGGATGTCGCAGCCCACGACGCCGGAGGACTCCAGGTCGAGCCGCGGCGCGTGGCGACCGAGCTGCCCCACCAGCTCGGCGGCGGCCCCGCCGTCGAGGACGACGGGTCCTGCAGGCAGGTCCACCTCGGGCCATTCGTCGTCCATCGTCTCCCGCGCCACGCGAAGGCCGTCCGCGTCCCGCCAGCGGGCAACCGAGCGCGCGTCGGCGATCGCCTGGACGGCGCTCTCGACATCGACGAACACCGGGATGTCCCCCGCACCGCCGACTCTCGGCTGCTGCGCCATGACGGCCACGACGGGAGGGTGCCGGTCGTCGTCGCACTCCGTGCAGACGGCCAGCGCATCGCGAACCTCGACATCGGAGGATGCCTCGACCGGTGGCACGTAGATCACCAGGACCGCTCCGACGGCGGGATCGTGGATGGCGACGTGCAGCGCCTCGCGATAGGCGTCCACCGACCCCAGTCGGGCGAAGGTGACGGGAGCGCCCCTCGACACCAGCCCGTGCCCGGCCAGCGAGTTCACCGCGAGAACGGCCAGCGCATCGCTGTTGCCGATGACGGCCACGGTGTCGGTGGCGGGCAGCGGTGCGCTGACGGCGACGCGGGCGGCGTCGATCATCCGGTCCACGGTGTCGACGACGGTCAGTCCGCAGTCGGCGAGGATCTGGTCCACGGCGCGCTGGGAGAGGTCCGTGCGGGCGACCGCGTGGCCGAGTGGATGCGCCAGCTCGGACCCGCCGCTGCGGACCATGATGACCGGCTTGCTCCGGGCCAGCCGGTGCACGATCCGCGCGAACTTCCGGGCGTTGCCGATGGTCTCCAGGTGGAGGAGGACGAGATCCGTGGCCGGGTCCTCCTCCCAGTACTGCAGGAGGTCGTTGCCGGAGACGTCAGCCCGGTTGCCGGCGGACACGAAGCTCGACACACCCAGCTGCCGCTGGGCGAAGCGCTCCAGGATGGAGCTGCCGAGCGCCCCGGACTGGCAGAAGAACCCCACCCGTCCGCGGGCCGGCAGGGCGGGCACCAAGGACGCGTTGAGCAGGACCTCGGGGTCGGTGTTGATGACGCCGAGGGCGTTGGGCCCGACCAGCCGCATCCCCGTGCCGGTCACGGTCGACACGAGCTGACGCTGCAGCTCGAGGCCGTCGGGCTCGCCCTCGCCGAACCCGCCGGACACGACGACGAGCCCGTGCACCTCTGCGGCCGCGGCGTCAGCCAGCAGGGCGGGCACGTCCGCAGCGGGGATGACCACGATGACGAGGTCGATCGCTCCCTCGACCTCGGCGAGCGACCGGACGCACGCGACGCCCTCCAGCACGTCCGCCTCCCGGTGAACGGCGATCAGGTCGCCGCGGAAGCCGCCCGCCACGAGGTGGCGCAGGATCAGGGAGCCGAGGCCGGAGCCGGTCCGGGACGCCCCCACCACGGCGACGGTCGCGGGACGCAGCATGCGGCCCATGGATCGAGCCTCGGCCCGATGCTCGCGCGCGGACATCACCGCGAGGCTGGCGGCGGTCGGCTCGATGTCGAAGCCGACCGCGATGACGTCGTCCTCCCGCTCCTGGGTGATGGCGTAGCCGGCCGCCCGGAACGTCGAGAGCATCCGGCTGTTGGCGGGCAGCACCTCTGCGACGAATCGGGTGACGCCCCGCTCCCGCGCGGCGCCAGCGAGGTGCTCGAGGAGCACGGACCCCAGGCCCAGCCCCTGCATGTCGTCGCGGATGAGGAAGGCCACCTCCGCACGACCGTCGCCCAGGGCGTCGAAACGGCCCACCCCGATGATGTCGTGCCGGTCCAGGGCGAGGAAGGCGACCCGCGACTCGTGGTCCACGTGCGTGAAGTACTCGACGTCGGCATCCGTCAGCTCGGGCTTGGCCGAGAAGAAGCGGAAGTAGACGGTGCGAGGGGACAGCCCCGAGTGGAACGCCCGAAGGGCGTCCCCGTCGCCGGGCGTGATCGGTCGCAGGTGGATCGGGTGGCCGTCGCGCAGCAGGACGTCGGCCTCCCAGGCCTGCGGATAGCCCGGGTCCGACACGGTGCCCATTCTGGTCCGCAGCGCCCCCGGGAGGCGACCCCGGCGGCTGCGTCGCGGGTGTCGTCGCGGGTAGTGTCCCTCCCGTGACGACACCCGCACCGGCGCGTACCGGGACCGTGCTCCCCCTCGATCCCCACCTCGTCCAGGTCACCGAGGAGGTGGCTGAGGCGCTGGCGGCGGGCGTCGCCGTCGTCGCCCTCGAGTCGACCATCATCAGCCACGGCCTCCCCCGTCCCGAGAACCTGCGCGTGGCGACCGAGGTCGAGGAGATCGTCCGCTCACGCGGGGCGGTGCCCGCGACGATCGCCATCCTCGACGGCCGCGTGCGCATCGGCCTGGACGCCGACGCCCTCGACCAGGTCGCCAACCGCGATGACGTCGTCAAGGTGAGCGTTCGCGATGTGGCGACACTCGTCAGCCGCGGCGGGTGCGGTGCCACCACGGTTGCGGCCACCAGCCACCTCGCCTGGCTGATCGGCATCCGGGTGTTCGCCACGGGAGGCCTCGGCGGAGTCCACCGCCAGGCGCGCGACAGCTGGGACGAGTCGGCGGACCTGACGACCCTGTCCGTCACGCCGATGACGGTCGTGTGCTCGGGGGTCAAGTCGATCCTCGACGTCGGAGCGACCCTCGAACGCCTCGAGACCCTGAACGTCGGGGTCCTCGCGTACGGCACGCTGCAGTTCCCGGGCTTCTACCTGTCCGACTCGGGCTTCTCGACCGACTGGGCGGCGCACAGTCCTGAGGACGTCGCCGGCGTGATGCGTGCCCGGGAGGCGCTGCGCGTGCCGTCAGCCCTCGTCGTCGCGAATCCGCTGCCGGAGGACGAGCAGCTCGACCCCGACGTCCACGACCAGGTCCTCGAGGAGGGCCTGCGCCTGGCCGCGGCGCGCAACATCACGGGCAAGGACGTCACGCCGTTCCTGCTTGACCACTTCCATCGGGCCACGCACGGGGCCAGCCTCGTCGTGAACGAGAAGATCATCGTGCGCAACGCCGAGCTGGCGGCGCTCATCGCGGTCGCGCATGCAGCCGCACCCGAGTAGCAGCGCCTCATGACCGTCCGCTGCATCGTGGTCGGTGACGTCATGATGGACGTCACCGCGGTCATCGATGCCGATATCGCCTACGCCAGCGACACCCAGGCCCACGTGACCTTCCAGCCCGGTGGGGTGGCGGCCAACACTGCGGCGTGGATGGCGACTGCCGGGTACGCCGTCACCATCGCCGGATGCGTGGGCGACGATCCCTTCGGCCGCGACATCCGCCGCCAGCTGGGGGACCTCGGCGTCGACGTGCACCTGCAGGAGAGCCCGCTGCCGACCGGGACCTGCGTGGTGATCGTCGATCGCCGACGCGAGCGCACGATGTTCCCCGACTCGGGGGCGAACGCCGACCTCGCCGCCGGTGCGGTGACCGGCCTCATCGACTCGGGCACGCACGTCCACCTCTCCGGCTACACCCTCCTCAACCGCGCAACGCGTGCCGTCGGGCTGGCCGCCCTCGACCGCGCCGTCGAGGTCGGTGCCACCCGGAGCCTCGACCCGGCATCGGCGGCCCCCCTGCGGGCCAACCTGCCCTTGTTCCTCGACCTGCTCCCCCGGTTCGACCTCCTGCTGGCCAACGAGGACGAGGCCGCGGTGCTCGCGGACCAGGAGGATCCGCACGACGCCCTCGAGGTGCTGGCCGATCAGGTGGCCACCGTGGTGGTGAAGGTGGGGGCCCGCGGTGTCCTCGCCCGCGACCCGGCCGGCACCGTCGCGGTCCCGGCCCTGCGCCAGGACGTCGTGGACACCACCGGGGCGGGCGACGCCTTCACGGCGGGCTTCCTGCCCATCTGGCTCGCGGGGGCGCCCCTCGCCCAGGCCATCGAGGAGGGCCAGCGACTGGCCGGGGCAGCCGTGGGCCGTGTCGGAGCCAGCCCACTGGCGCGCTGACCGGAGAGAATCACCTCACCACCCGGCCCATGCAGGGCCAGCCCGAGAGGACCCCATGGCACGCCGCACCACCCGCAGGACCGAAGCCCCCGGGCACGGGCGGATCGTCGACGTCGACGTCTCGGAGGAGATGCGCGGGTCCTTCCTCGAGTACGCCTACTCGGTCATCTACGCGCGGGCCCTGCCCGATGCGCGCGACGGGCTGAAGCCCGTGCAGCGGCGCATCCTGTTCCAGATGGCGCAGATGGGGCTGCGCCCGGACCGGGGGCACGTCAAGAGCGCGCGTGTCGTGGGCGAGGTCATGGGCCGGCTGCACCCGCACGGCGACTCCGCGATCTACGACGCCCTCGTCCGGATGGCCCAGCCCTTCACGCTGCGCCTGCCCATGGTCGACGGCCACGGGAACTTCGGCTCGCTCGATGACGGCCCCGCTGCCATGCGGTACACCGAGGCACGTCTGGCGAGCCCCGCGATGGACATGACGGCCGGCCTCGACGAGGACGTCGTCGACTTCGGCCCGAACTACGACGGCCGGGAGACCGAGCCGGTGGTGCTGCCCGCCGCGATCCCGAACCTGCTCGTCAACGGCGCCTCGGGCATCGCCGTGGGCATGGCCACCAACCTCGTGCCGCACAACCTCGGCGAGGTGCTCAACGCGGCCCGTCACCTCCTCCATCACCCCGAGGCGACGCTGGCGGAGATCATGACGCTCGTGCCCGGCCCCGACTTCCCCGGCGGCGGAGTCATCATCGGCCTCGACGGCGTGCGCGATGCCTACGAGACCGGCCGCGGCAGCTTCCGGGTCCGGGCGCGCACCCGGGTCGAGCAGATCACGCCGCGCCGACGCGGGATCGTCGTGACCGAGCTGCCCTTCAACGTGGGTCCGGAGCGCATCATCGACCGGATCAAGGACGCCGTGCAGTCGAAGAAGCTCCAGGGCATCTCCGACGTGGTCGACCTCACCGACGGGGACAGCGGGCTGCAGCTGGTCATCGAGGTCAAGAACGGGTTCCACCCCGAGGCGGTCCTCCAGCACCTGTTCAAGCTCACGCCGATGGAGGACACGGTCAACGTCAACGCCGTCGCTCTCGTCGACGGCCAGCCGCAGACCATGGGCCTCCTCCAGATGCTCAGGGTCTGGCTCGACCATCGGCTCATCGTGGTGCGCCGTCGCAGTGCCTTCCGACGCACGAAGGCCGAGGCCCGGCTCCACCTCGTCGAGGGCCTCCTCGTGGCGATCATCGACATCGACGAGGTCATCCAGCTGATCCGTGAGTCCGACGACGCGGCGGCGGCCAAGGACCGGCTCATGTCGGTCTTCGACCTCAGCGACGTCCAGGCGACCTACATCCTCGACATGCCCCTTCGCCGGCTCACCCGCTTCTCGCGGATCGAGCTGGAGAAGGAGGGCGACGACCTGCGTCGCGAGATCGCCACCCTCACCGAACTGCTCGAGGACGAGACCGTCCTGCGGGCTGCCGTCGCGGACGAGCTGTCGACCGTCGCCCAGGCGCACGCGACGCCGCGCCGCACCCTGCTCATGGAGGCATCGGCCGCGCCCGTCACCGCCGCCGTGCCGCTCGAGGTGCATGACGAGCCGTGCGTCGTGCTGCTGTCCAGCACCGGGCTGCTGGCCCGCACGTCAGACACGAGTGCGGCCTCCGACGCCGCCCACGACCAGAGATCCGCGCACGACGTCATCATCAGCGCGATACCGGCGACGTCGCGCGGGGAGTTCGGGATCGTCACGACCGCGGGTCGCGTCGTCCGGCTGCGGGCGATCGACCTGCCGGCGATGCCGGCAGTGTCCGGGGTGCCGGCACTGTCCGCGGGCGCTCCGCTCGGGGCCTTCGTCGACCTGCCGACCGGTGAGCAGCCGGTCTGCCTGACCACCCTCGACGACTCAGGCGGGATCGCCCTCGCGACCGCCGCGGGCATCGTCAAGCGCGTCGTGCCCGACGTCCTGCAGAACAAGGACGCGTGGGAGGTGATCCGCCTCGACGACGGTGACCGCGTGGTCGGTGCCACCCGGCTCGCCGAGGCGGACGCCGAGGACGCCGAGCTCGTCTTCGTGACGTCCGACGGCCAGCTGCTGCGCATCCCGGCCTCGTCGGTGCGACCACAGGGGCGCTCGGCGGGCGGCATGGCGGGCGTCAAGCTCGCACCCGGGGCCGAGGTCGTCTGGTTCGCGGCAGTCCGGGCGACCGACTCCGCAGTCGTCGTGACCGTCGCCGGGACCGCAGCCGCCCTGCCGGGAACGGAGTCGGGCACCGTGAAGGTGACCCCGCTCGCCGAGTATCCGGGCAAGGGGCGTGGCACCGGTGGGGTGCGCTGCCACCGGTTCCGCTCGGGCGAGGACACGCTTCTCCGGGCGTGGGTCGGGAACGGCCCGGCGCGAGCAGCGACCGCCTCGGGCGTCCCTGTCCTGCTGCCGGAGATCGATCCGCGACGCGACGGCACGGGAACCCCGGCGCCCGCGCCCATCGCCGGCATCGGCGGATCCCTGTGACCGTCTGCTCCCTCGAGTCCACCGCCGCTGCCGAGCCGTTGTCCGGCACGGCGCCCTATGCGCGCGCCTGGATCGTGGTCGAGAGTGCCGGGCCCTGGGGCCGGGAGGCCGTGGCCGACAGCCACCTGCCGGCCGCCGTCCGGGAGAACCTCATGACGGCCAAGGCGGCAGGCGTGTCGGTCCTGCTGGCCCGACATCCGGATCGACCCGAGCGGGCCGGAAAGCAGGACCTGAATGTCTGGGTCGCCCGCTCCGTGGCCGGGGGGATGCTGCTGCGCCACGGGCTCCTGTCCGATCTGACACCGCTTGCCGCGTGGGACATGGCGGCCATCGCGGCGGGCTCGCTGCCGGCCCTCGGCGCGGTCACGCGCGATCCCCTGCTGCTGGTGTGCACGCACGGCAAGCGCGATCGCTGCTGTGCCGTCAACGGGCGCGCGCTCCTCACGAGCCTCCTGGCGACAGCCACCCCAGAGCAGCGCGGCCGGATCTGGGAGTGCAGCCACATCGGCGGACATCGGTTCGCCCCGGTGACCCTCAGCCTCCCGAGCGGCGCGGTGCACGGACGGCTTGACACGACGGATGCGGCGGAGCTGCTCGAGCGGCACGAGTCCGGACGCGTCCTCATCGGCCATCTGCGCGGGCGGAGCGGGTTCCTCGCTCCCTGCCAGGCAGCCGACGGCGCCGTCCGCTCGCTGGCCGGAGTCGACTCCGTCGACGACCTTGACGTGCTCCGCGTCGTCGACGGTCGCGTCGTGCCGGCGTCCGGCGATGTCGTGGAGGTCGATGTGGCCCACACCGAGGTGCGGCACCTGGACGGTCGGGCCTGGCGGGTGGTCGTCGAACGCGTCCCCCTCGACCGGCCGCGCGCGGAGTCCTGCGGGGCGGAGCCGGTGGCCGGCGCCGCGTGGATCGTGAGTTCCGTCACGCCGAGCGATCCCTGGCAGTAGCGCGCCTCCCGTCCAGTCGCCCACCCCCTGGCGAGTGCGCAGTTGCGGCCCTTCTCAGCGGCACCTAACGGGCCGCGTCTGCGCACTCGACTGCTTCCACGACCGCTAGGTTGCACTCATGCGCACACCCACGGGGGGACGGGCACGGACCGGAGCGCTCGCCCTCATCCTGGCCAGCACCGTCGCACTTCTTGCCGGCTGCATCGCCCCGCCCGTCACGGCTTCAGGGTCCGGGGTGGTGACCATCAGCTGGGCCAGTACCACCGCCGACGTGACGGATCCCGACTACGGGGCAGCTGCCTTCGACGCGGCGACTGGCTACGGCGACGTGCTTGAACTCTGCGCAGGATCGGCGTCGGATTGCGGGGCCGACTCCCCCGGGAGCACCCTCTTCCGCTACTACCCTGCTGACGGATCGATGTCGGCGACCTTGTCGTCGGCCACATCGATGGTCACACCGGCTGGCTCGGCTGCCACGCCGCCGCCGGGGGCCTACACGCTCCGGGCTGTCGGATACGGCGAACAGGGCACCCAGAACCGGGGCGACCTCCTCCACATCGTCCTCGGGCCGCCCGGCACGAAGGACCTGACGACCTGGCTCCAGTCGGTGGCCCGGCCGTCGAAGGACAGCCAGTGTCCGCGCGGCCACGACCCCAGCTGGGCGCAGTGGCCGAACGACGGCGCCGGCGGGTACGTCTGCGACCGGACCATCTATGCCTACTACCCGGACGAGCCGGTTCGCGGCCCCGGCTGGGACAGTGCCGCCCCGGAGTGGCAGTGGTCGGTGGAGCGGGCCGGAGCCGATGCTCCCTGTCCCGAAGGCTTCGACCCCAGCTGGGCCCAGTGGCCCCGCGACGGAGCAGGCGGTCACGTCTGCGTCATGCTCGCCGACTGAGGGCCTGCACTGCCGCGCGTCAGCTCCGGCTGGCCTCGATAAGGGCGTCTCGGTCGTGGATCGTCGTGCGATCCCTGCCCCGGGTGGCTCCCAGCGCCCGCTCCGCGGCGTCGATCGCACGCCAGCCACCCGTGGTCACGACGTCGACGCCACGTGCCGCCAGCAGGGCGTCCACGGCCTCGGCCGTCGGGGTCGCCGGGTCGGGGAGCCGGCCCTGCGCCGCGTCCTCGAGGAGCGATGCCACGGTGGCCACCGCGTCCTTCTTGTTCGTGCCGATGATCCCCGTGGGCCCCCGCTTGATCCAGCCCGCGACGTACTCCCCCGCCACCGGCTCGCCCTCGAGCTGCACGCGGCCGTCGACATGCGGGATGACGTTGCGCGCCGCGTCGAAGGGCACCTCGTCCAACGCGGTGCCGCGATAGCCCACCGATCGCACCACGAGATCGGCCGCGACCTCCTCGAACACGCCCGTCCCCTCGGCACCGCCCTCGGCGGTCAGGCGGGTGCGTTCCACCACCACGGAACGGACCCGATCGTCGCCCTTCAGCGCCACGGGACGCGACAGGAACCGCAGATGGACCCGCCGCGGCTTGCCCGAGGGGACCCGTTCGGCCCACTCGCGGATGACCTCCACGTTGCGCCCCACGGCCCGGTCGGAGGCCGCAAGGGCCGCGCTCGACTCGTCGAGAACCGCCTCCTCCGGCCGCACGATCACGTCTGCGTCGGCGAGTTCGCCGAGCTCCTTGAGCTCCTTGGTCGTCCACGCGGCCTGGGCCGGACCGCGACGGCCGAGCACGTAGACATCGGTGATCCCGGACTGCGCGAGGGTGTCGAACACGTGCTGCGGCATGTCGGTGTGCTCGAGCTCGCTGACGGACTTGCCGAGGACCCTCGCCACGTCGACGGCGACGTTGCCCACCCCCACCACCACGGCCGCTGTGCTCGTCGGGATCAGGCGTTCGAAGAGCTCACGGTCCGCGTCAGGGTGCCCGCAGTACCAGGCGACGAAGTCGGTCGCCGCGACGCTGCCGTCGAGGTCCTCCCCATCCACCCCGAGGCGCCGGTCGCGCGATGCCCCGTAGGTGAAGATCACGGCGTCGTACAGGGTGTGGAGGTCCGCGACCGAGAGGTCCTGGCCGATCGTCACGTTGCCGAGGAATCGCACGCCCGGCTTGTCCAGGGTCTTGTCGAGCGTGTCCCGCACCGACCGGATGCTCAGGTGGTCCGGCGCCACGCCGTAGCGCACCAGGCCGAAGGGCACCGGCAGGCGGTCGATGATGTCGACCTCGGCGGGCACGTCCTGCTGGCTGACGAGCGCGTCCGCCGCGTAGATGCCCGAGGGCCCCGATCCGATGACAGCGATCCGCAGGGATCGGGACATGGCTACTCCAGTGGAAGTCCTAGTAATGACCTCGCCAACCTAAACCCTGGGGCTGGGTCCGTGGGGTCCAAGTGCACAGGTGTGAGGCCCACCACGTCGGCGCCCCGGAGGTTGACCGGCTGGTCGTCGATGAACACCGTTCCCTCCGCCGGGACGCCCATACGATCGAGGATGATCCGGTAGGCGGCGGGGTCGGGCTTGTAGACGCCCTCCGTCCGGCCGTCCACGAGGACGTCGAAGTCGCGGATGACTCCCATGCGGGCCAGCCACACCTCGTCGTGGAACGAGGTCAGGTCGTTCGTGAGCGCTCCCACCGGGATCCCGGCAGCCTTCGCGTCGTCGATGAGCCGGCGCGCCTCCGGCCGGACCAGCTCGTCCTCGGCGCCGGAGTAGAGGTGGCGGCACAGGTCCGGCATCGTGGGCGGCTCGCCCGTGAGGGCGGAGAACTCCTGCGCGCGGAGCGCCCAGTACTCGCGCTCGTTCATCTCGCCCGACTGGAAGGCGCGCCAGTCGGCGTCCTGCTCGGGTGCGAACGGCCCCGTCCACGCGAACGTGCCCGGGGCGAGGCCGAGGTCGCGCTCCCCCACATGGCGCAGCTCGAACGGGGTGAGCAGGACAGGGCCGCCGAAATCGAAGATGAGCGCTGTCATGTGTCTCTCCGTTCGACGCGCACCTCGACGATGCGACCGTCCTCGAGGTCGAGCTGAGCCTGCGCCCAGCCTTCGGGCGGCAGTGGGAGCGGCGGTGTCAGGCCACCTGTCAGCACGACCGAGCCGACGGGCAGCCGAGGCAGCCCCAGTTCGGCCGCCAGCCCATCCAGGGCCTCCTGGCCCGTCGGGGGGTCGACGCTCGGGTCGCCGGTGAGCACGCCGTCGACGGCCTCTCCGGCGGACGTGGACAGGCGGACTCGGGTGCCGCCGGGCAGGGCAGGCAGGACGGTCCTGCGCTCGACCACGGCCGCGCACGCCGAGGAGCCGTCTGCGGTGTTCTGGGCCCACGTGAACCGGTAGTCGCGCCACGCGGAGTCCACGACCTCCAGGGCCAGGTGTCGCCGGTGGATCCGTCCGTCCTCGCCGACGAACAGCGCGACCTCGGGCTCGACCCGCGGCTGCAGCAGCCCCGCGCCCACCACTCCTGGCGACTCGGTGACCATGCGATCAGTCAGCGGCCCGTGATTGGCGCGGTCGATGCCCATCGCCCCGCGCATCGCCGCCGACGTGTAGCCCAGCTTCCAGCCGACCAGCCGCTCCCCTGCTGCCAGCCGACGGGCCGGTCAGCCGCGCCTGGATGGCGTAGGCGACGTCGTCACCGACCGCAATCACGGACGCGTCGAGCAGTCGGCCGGACTCCCGGGCGTCGGCGATCCGGTCCGACACCTCGTCCACGATGGTCACCGGCGGTCAATGCTCCACTTCAGTGATGGTCACCATGTCGAAGCGGACGACCTCGCCGAACCACCCGCAGCCGCCGCACCAGGTCATGAAGTAGCGGGCGTCGCCCGCCCAGTACTCGGTGCTGATGCCGCCGTCGGCGTCCGAGTCCGTCCCCGCACATCGGGCAGAACCGCGGCCGGTCGAGCAGGTGCCGCTCGGCATCGCCCGAGAACCACGCCCCGCGCGGCGGCAGCCGATGCGGGTCGGGAGGCAGGACGTCGAGGTCAGGCACCCGCCCCTGCCTTCGCCTTGTTGGCCCAGGCATCGGCGTGGAGATCGAGCAGCTGCTGCTTCAGCGGGCTGTAGCGCATCGAGCCGCCCGTGATCCACGCCTTCGCGAACTCGCTCTCCGCGCCGAACTTGTCCTTCTCGCAGGGCAGCTTGATGATGTCGTGCTTCTCCCGCACGGTGCAGATCGGATCCTGTCCGTCAGCCACCTTCTTCATGTTCTCCTTGAACATCTTGCGCAGGAGCGCGACGCCGGCGTCGGACCGCCCGAGGTGCTCCTGGGTGCGATCGGTGATCGGCCCCTGCGAGACCCAGGCCATGATGTCCTGGCCCTCGATGTAGTCGGTGATGAAGCGGCCGTTCTCGTCCTTCCAGAGGTACTCGTAGAAGACCGGACGGTCCTGCGGCTCCCACGTGCCGCCCTCGGGGGCGTGGTTGGAGTAGAAGAGCTTCCAGGTGGTGCGTGTCGTCGATCGGGACGCGGATCTGCATCTGGTCGATGCCCGCGCCGCCGACGCGCATGAAGTAGGGGAACACCAGCGGATGGCCGATCTTCCAGTCGTCGTTCTCCTCGGTGCTGCCCTCGAGGACGCGGCGCTTGAGGATGCCCCACTCCATCTCCTCGAAGCCCGTCTTCATGTGCTTCTTCTGGAACGCCTTGGGCGCGTCGAAGCCCTCGGTCTGGCCGAGGAACTCGAAGTAGTAGCCGTGCAGCCACTCGACGTGGTGCGGGTCGACGGAGTTCTCCATGATCTGCAGCCAGTTGCGACGGGAGCGTCGTGTAGCCGCAGTCCTTGATGCCGTCCATGACGAAGACGTCGTAGCGCGGCAGCTCGGGGGCCGGGTCGGGCCCGACGTAGACCCACACCATGCCGCCCATGACCTCGGCCTTGCCGGCCTTCTGCTTCACGCGGTCGCGGAAGTTCTGGTTGTCGGCCTCGGCGGGCTGCTCGAGGCAGTTGCCGTCGAAGTCCCACTTCCAGCCGTGGTAGCCGCAGCGGATGCCGTCCTCGTGCACGACGCCGTACGTCAGCGAGGCCCGGCGATGGGGGCACGCCTCGGCGACGATGCCGTACTTGCCGCTCTTGGGCGTCTTGAAGAGCGTCCAGTTCTCGCTCAGCAGCCGCACCGTCTTGGTGGCGACGTGGTCGAAGTCCTGCTCGAACGCGATGGGGTACCAGTAGCGCCGCAGCAGCTCGCCCATGGGCGTGCCGGGGCCGACCTGGGTCAGCTCCTCGTTCTGTTCGACTGTCAGCATTCGCGTTCCTCTCCGACCTGCGTTCCGATGGCTGGCACGTACGGTGCCCGCGGTTCCGTCGGGCGGGCAAGCGATATCCCGCCCGACGGAACCTGGGTCTGGCTACTCGAGGATGGTGACGGTGCCGCTCGACCCGTCGACCCGGATCAGCATACCGGTCGTGATCGTCGAGGTGGCGAAGCCGGTGCCGGTCACGGCCGGCAGGCCGTACTCGCGGCAGACGATGGCCGCGTGGCTCATCATCCCGCCCGTGTCGGTGACCGTCGCCCCGATCTTGCCGAAGATCGGCGCCCAGCTGGGCGCCGTGAGCGGGGCCACGAGGATCTCGCCCTGCTGCACCTCGCCGATCTGGTCGGCGGAGAAGATCACGCGTGCCGGGCCCTCGGCCATGCCCGGCGAGGCCGCGAAGCCCTTGAGGGAGCCGTCCTCGCCCTCGCCGCCGCCGAGCCAGGCCGACGACGCTGTCCGAGGTGATGCCCCAGAGCATGACGGTGAACGGCTCGGTGATGACCTCCGGCGGCACGCCCAGCGCGGGCGTCGGCTTCCACGCCGACAGCGCCTCGATGGATCGCCGCGACGGCGCTCGATCTCCTGGGGCCAGTACCCGGGTCCGGCCGCCGGCGCGGGCGTCGCCCACGACGCGTAGTAGTCCCACAGCGCGTCCTGGACCTCGGTGCGCTTGAGGAAGAAGATGTCGTTGGCCTCGGCCCAGAAGCCCTCCTTGACGAAGAGCTCGCCGAGCTGCCGCATCTTGCGCCAGATGACCGAGTGGCTCCAGTGCTCGACGTAGAAGTTGTGGTTCTCCACGTAGGGGAACACCACGCGGGCCAGGCCCAGCTTGCCCTGGAACGCCTCGCGGTCCGCATCGCTGGCGAGCAGCTCGGCGTACTCGTTGACGATGCGGTCGCGCTCGGCCCGGATGGCCTCCATCGGACGGGCGAGGTCGTCGCCCTCCTGGAGCTTGCCGATGTAGTTGTTGATGAAGTCGAACGGGATCCCGACGTTCTCGATCCAGATCTTGTCCGGGTGGTAGAAGCCCGACCCGGTCGAGAAGTTGAACCACGGCTCCGCCGACTCCTGGAAGGAGGCGATCCAGGCCTCGCCCGCCGGGCTGCCCTTGAGGACCTGGCACGTCGCGTCGACGTCGCCGCCGGCGAAGGCCTCCGGCGATGCCGGTGTCGACCGCCATGCGGGCCAGGCGCTTGAGCTCCTCGTCGGGGCGGAACAGGTCGACCTCGACGCCGGCGACCATCTTCGCGATCGCGAGGTCCGGGATGCTCGGGCACGACTGCTTGCAGAAGCCGAAGAAGTCCAGGTAGGCCGCGTAGCCGAGGTTGAGGAACTCGAAGTGGTACTGCCACAGCTTCAGCGCGAGGTCGAGCAGCCGGTGGTAGTCGGCCTGGATCTTCCAGCCCGAGCCGAGGCCGGCGCCGGACTTGACGACGAGGTCGGCGTCCTCGAGCTCCGGGAAGCGCGTCGAAGTTGATGGTCTCGAGCTCCTTGACGAGGTCGCGGATCTTGATCATCCACTTGTCGTACAGGTCGTCCCAGTTCATGAAGTAGAAGCCGGCGCGATCCATGAAGTTCGCGACGCGCGCCTCGATGTCCGCCTCGGGCGCCGGCACAGGCGTGAGGTAGGCGTAGCCGTTCAGGATGCGGAAGTCGATGCCGTTCGCCGGCGGGACCTGCAGGTGCCGGGTGTTGTACTGGGAGAGCGAGGCGATCGCGAACTCGTAGAGCGTCGCGTCCCACGGCCGCAGGGCCTGCGGCCAGTGGACGCCGTCCTGGAACCAGAACATGGAGTCCTCGTACTCGCGACGCCCCTCGCTGAAGAGCGACGAGTAGGTGTACAGCTCTTTCCAGCCCTCGGCGCCCGCGGGCGTCTCGATCTCGAACGGGCTGGGGAAACGATCGGCCATGCGCTCTCCCTCTCGGTGGTCCTGCTCGAGTCGGTGGGCCGCATCCTGTGGATCCGGCCCGTTGGAGTTGCGGTTTCTCAGTTCTTCTTGGCGTTCAGCGGTGACATGAGCGTGGAGACGATGCTGCTCATGAAGTCACCCGCCCGTGGCCGCGGCGCCTGCGCGGCGTCCTTCTTGCTCCAGAAGGTCTCGGGCCGTGCCTGCAGCAGGATGACGTTCTCGCCCTCGGGCAGGTCCCAGTCGACGGCCCACTCGATGTCCTGCGGAGTCCCGTAGTGCCGCTCGGCGGTCCGGGCGAGCCTGCGCGATCGTCTTGATCTGGGCATCGGTCAGGCACGGGGCCGTCGCACGCTCCGGATCGACCTCCACCTTCTCGACGGTGTCGTGGTCGGTGAGCCGGTACTCGTGCTCCTTGTTCGAGACCGCGCGGCGGCTGATCTCGTAGCAGCACCTTGTCGACCAGGTAGTTGTCCGGCGTGACCTCGCCCGGAGACGACGCCCTCGCCGAAGCCCCAGGCCGCATCGATCGCGACCGCCGACCGGTCGCCGTTCTCCGGGTTCAGGGTGAAGGCGACGCCGGCCGCGATGGGCCGCACCATCTTCTGGACGACCACGCTCATCTCCACCGTGCGGTGGTCGTAGCCCATCTCGACGCGGTAGCAGGTGGCGCGGTCGGTGAACAGGCTCGCCCAGCAGCGACGGACGGCATCGACCACCTCGTCGGCACCGCGCACCCACAGGTAGGTGTCGTGCTCGCCGGCGAAGGAGGCATCCGGGGAGTCCTCGCTGGTCGCCGACGAGCGGACCGCCACGGGCACGTCCTCCATGCCCCGACCGGCGGCTCAGCTCGGGGTACGCGATGCCGCAGCGACTTCTCCACCTCGGCGTCCATCGGCATCGTCCGGATCACGTCGCGGATGGACCCGCAGCGCTCAGTGACCATCGCCATGTCGTTGACGTCGAGTCCGTAGAGGAGTCGCGCGAGGCTGGTGTCGAGGTCGGCAGCGTCACGGCAGGTGCGGAAGGCCTCGGTCGTGAGCGCGAAGCCGGGCGGCACCGGAAGACCGGCCCCGGTCATCTCGCCGAGGCTGGCCGCCTTGCCCCCCACCTCGGGCTTCATGCCCTCCCAGTAGCTCTCGAACCACATCACGTTGGTCATGCATGCTCCTCACGAAGGGATGACGGCAGGGCGCGGCCGGACAGGCCCTCCCACCAGTCGGGCAGGTCCTGGAGCCGAGGCACCTGGACCTCGGACACGCGGTTGCGGTAGGCGATGAAGGCCCCCGCGTCGCCCTCGAGGAGCTTCACGATGACCTCCTCGGTGTTGTAGGGCTCGCCCGGGTCGTAGCCGTGCGCAGCCATGGCGAAGACGCGGATCGGGCCGGAGTGCGTGGCCACGATGATGCGGTCGCCCGGGGTCTCCGCCTTGATCCGCTGGATGCCGGCCCAGAACCGGCGGACCGTCGCCGACGGGGGCTCGAAGTTCAGCATCGGGATCTGCGTCCAGTAGGTGATCGGGTCGCCGCCGCCCTGCTGGGTGCGCCAGAAGCGGTCGACCTCGACCAGCCACAGGGGCCGGTCGCCGAGCGCCACCCGCTCGTACTTCTCCATCTCCTTCTGGTACAGCCGGAAGGCACCGGTCACGTCGCGCAGGCCCTCGGGGGTCCAGACCTGGAAGTTGCGGAACTCCTCCATGCCGTCGACCTCGGAGATCTCGGCGGTGCGGTTCCACATCGTCATGCCGTCGAGCAGGCCCTTGCGGATGTGCTCGGCCGTCTGGCGGGCGCGGTTGGTGTCGGCGCAGACGATGCGGACGCGCTCCCCCTCCCGGATGCCCTTGCTGATGTCGAAGCCCCGGCGGTGGGCCTGCCAGCTGCCCAGCGGCGTGAGCCCGCTCTCGGTCGAGTACCCCTGGGTCTCGCCGTGCCGGATGATGTGGACCTGCGTGACCGTGCGCGGCCCCGCTGCGACCTCGTCCCCCGGCACGATCTCCTTGGACTTGGTGATGAGGGCCTTGGCCTGGGTGACCCCGAGGTCGCGTCCCTCCCACTCCGGCACCGGGGCCTCAGCGCCGTGGCACCGCTCTTCCGGTCGCGGAAGCGCCGCAGGTACATCGGCACGCTCGCGCCGTCGTCCCCTCCTCGGTCGCCCGGTCGGCCACCTCGTGCGGCTTTCCGCCCCGGCCCTCGCGATCGAGGTACTTCTGGAGGTACGCGGGCGCATCCGTGCGCTCGGTGCGCGGCAGGGCCACGCTCTCGATCGCCGGTTCGCGAACGTCTGACGTCGTCACCGTCACCCCTTAGCTGTGGACCGTGAGGAATCGCTGGTTGACGACCCCGTCGTAGTAGAAGATCGCCCGGCCCATCTCGGACTCCGTCCAGGTCACCGCGGGCTCGTCCGGGTCGACCATGTAGCCGCCCGTGAAACCTCATTGCGGTTACCGGCCGGTCGAAGAAGAATGAGAGAGGCAGTGGCCGCGCGTCGCCCCGTGCCGCGTCGGGTTCGTCTCGATGCGAACGCCGTGGTAGGCGAGCGTGTCAGCCGTGTCGCGGATGGCGTTCCAGTCGTCGACCCACCACGCGAAGTGATGCAGCCCGCGATCCTGGCCCGTCACCAGCGCGATGTCATGGCTGGCGTGGGACACCTCGAGCCAGGGTGACCTGGAAGCCGGTCCTCTCCCACGATCTGCTCCGTCAGATGGAACCCGAGCACGTCGATGAGGAACCGGGTGTTCAGGCTGACGTCCTCGCAGGTGAGGAAGATGTGGTCGATCCTCGGCGGCGCGAAGCCGACCAGCCCCATCGGACGCGGCGGCGGATTGGTGTTGGGCAGCAGGTTGCCCACCTGCTCCATCCCGTGGACGGCTCGTCGGTCTTGGGCGTGATGGCCGCGTTGGGGGTTGTGCTGGGGCTGTTTTTCGCCGTGGCCTGGCTCATGCGGCGAAGCACGCCGGGCAACTACGGAGTGCTGCCCTCGGAGGTGGTCGAGGTGCTCGGCCGCTTGCCGCTGGCCTCGCGGCAGCAGGTGCATTTGATTCGCGTGGGCAACAAGCTGGTGCTGATCTGCGCCACGCCGGCCGGCGTCGAATCGCTCACCGAGGTGACCGAGCCGGAGGAGGTTGCGCGGCTGGCGGGGTTGTGCCGGCAGTCGCCAGTCGCGGCGGCTCGGCGGCGGGCTTCCGGCAGCTCTTCCAGCAGTTCACCCGCGAGCACGAGGGTTTGCAGACCTCGCGCGGCGAGTCGTCGCGGCGGGCGAGGGAATCGGCAAGGGAGGGACGCCGCGATGGCACCGTAATCCGCGGAAGAACGACGCCGGCCCGCACCCTCGTGGCGTGCGGCGTGGACGCGATGGCGCGAAAGCCGCACGCGGCGCAGTGATGGCGGCCGCGGCGCTTTTGATGGGTCTGCTTTCGTTCCTCGCCCCGGCCGTGGCCCAGAACCGCGGCGGCGCCCCGCCGGCCGCCGCCGGCAACACCGGCGCGTCGGCCGAGTCTTCCACAACCACGGCGCAGCCGGGCGCCGGTCCGTTGACGGCCAAGCTGCCCGACGGACTCGCGGCCGGCCCAAAGCACTGGACCAGTCCCGAGGGCCTGAGTTCCACGATCCAGGTGATGCTGCTGTTGACGGTGCTGAGCCTGGCCCCGGCCATCCTGCTGATGACCACCTGTTTCGTGCGGATCGTCGTGGTGCTGGGCCTGCTGCGCCAGGCGATCGGCACGCAGCAGCTGCCGCCCAGCCAGGTGATCACCTCGCTGGCGCTGTTCATGACGCTGCTGGTCATGGCGCCCGGTGTGGAAGCAGGTCTACGACGAGGCGATCGTGCCCTACACGCAGCAGCAGATCGGCCTGGACGCAGGCGTGGACGACGGGCGTGGCGCCCGATCCGCGGCTTCATGGTCATGCAGATCGAGCGGACCGGCAACAGCGACGACGTGTGGCTGTTCCTCGAGCTACCTGCCCGACCAGCCCACGCCCGACCAGCTACGACGACGTGCCGCTGCAGGCCCTGCTGCCGGCGTTCATGCTCAGCGAACTGAAGACGGCGTTCCTCATCGGCTTTCAGATCTATCTGCCGTTCCTGATCCTCGACATGGTGGTGGCCAGCGTGATGGTGTCGATGGGCATGCTGATGCTGCCGCCGGTGCTGATCTCGCTGCCGTTCAAGCTGCTGTTGTTCGTGCTGCTCGACGGCTGGCACCTGGTCGTCGGCATGCTGATGGAGAGTTTTCAACGCGTTTACGTAGCGGGGATTAGGCGGATTGGCGATTAGAGACGATGAGGATTTCGTTGCTGACCCTGGTCGCAGAATCGCTGCTCGCTCATTCCCTGACCTCATGCGCCCCTGATCTCCGCTAACGACATGGACTCCAACACGCCATCGACCTGGGCCGCGAGGCCATCTGGACCACGCTGCTGGTCTTCGCCGGTGCTGGTGGCCGGGATGATCGTCGGCCTGGTGATCGGCCTGCTGCAGGCCCTGACGCAGATCCAGGAGCAGACCGTGGCCTTCGTGCCCAAGATCGTGGCCATGATCCTGGTCCTGAGCCTGACGCTCCCCTGGCTGATCACCCAGATGCTCCAGTACTCCAGCGACCTGATCGGCGGCATTCCGGGAAGTCTGTGAGGACGGATGCTAGGAGTCAGGAGACGGACAGTCAGAGGAAGGCCTACGACTGAGGCCTTGCGACCATGAGCTCATCAAGATCCATCATCACTTCATCCTGCTCCCACAACCTCCATGGACTGGCTCCACCAGCTCGACTCAGCAGCTTTCTCCTGTTCACCCTGGTGCTGACGCGGGTGAGCGGGCTGATGATGACCGCGCCGATCTACGGCACGACGGACGTGCCGATGCAGGTCCGGGCGCTGCTGGCCTTCGCCTGGCGCTGCTGCTCATGCCGACCCAATGGCACGTGCGCGATCGACGACCCGCACAACCTGCTCAATTACCTGGTGCTCGTCGGCAGCGAGACTGGTGGTCGGGCTCATGCCTGGGCTGGGCATCATGATCCTCTTCTCCGGCATCGAGATGGCCGGGCAGATGATCGGCCAGGTCGAGCGGGCTGATGATGGCCGAGGTCTTCGACCCGACCACCGGCAACAACTGCTCGGTCTTTTCCCGCGTTGCTGTTCCTGGTGACGCTGGCGGTGTTCGTGTGCATCGGCGGGCACCGCATGGTCATGGCCGGGCTGCTGGACACGTTTCAGGCCATCCCGCCGGGCAGTGGCGGTTCACGCCGGCTCGCTGACCGACGCCTTCGTGACGCTGGTCGCCCAGAGCTTTCGTCTGGGCCTCCGCGCCGCCGCCCCGGTCATGGCGGCCGCTGTCTGCTGGCCACCCTGGTGCTGGGCCTGATCGGCCGCACGCTGCCGCAATTGAACGTGCTGGTGCTCGGCTTCGGACTGAACTCGATGCTGACCTTCGGGGTCCTCGGCGTTCACCCTCGGCGCGGCCGTCTGGGTCGTTCCAGGACCAGGTCGAGCCGGCGCTGGAGACTGCTGCTGCGAAGCCCTCGACAGCGAGCCAGGCATGGCGCAGGTACGCAATGAGATGTCAGTGAGTTAGGAGTAAGGAGCCTGAAAGTGAGCGAAACTGCAATCTTCCTCCTTCATCCTTCCGCCTTCATGCCTTCCTGCCTATCGCCGCTGATGGCCGAGCAAGACGGCGACAAGAACGCAGGAACCAACCCCGCATCGCCGGCAGCAGGCCCGCGAGGAGGGGCAAGTTGTCGCAGAGCCAGGACCTGGCCTCGGCGGTGCTGCTGCTGGCGGGCGTGCTGGTGCTGATGATGCTCGGCGGCGCGCTGGTGCGAGTTTCTCGGCGCACTACGCCCAGCGGCAGCTCGGCGGCGAGGCCTGGCTGTCGGCCGACCCGAGCTTCGTCGTCGTCCGAGTGCAACGGCGCGCTGCGGTCGAGCTGGGCGCGGTACCTGCTGCCGATCCTCGGCCTGCTGCTGGTCGCGGCCGTGGTGGTCCACCTGGTCCAGGTCGGCTTCCTCTTCCTGCCCGAAAGCTCGGCCCGACCTCACGCGGCTCGACCCGCTCAAGGGACTGGGCCGCATCTTCTCGCTGGCCAACGTGGTGCGGCTGGGCTTCGGGCTGTTCAAGATCGCGCATGATCGCCGCGGTGGCCGGCGTCTGCCTTGTACAACGAGCGCGACGACGATCCTGGGCTGACGGGCCATGAGCGTGCCGGAGATCGCCCCGTACCTGGCGCAGACGCTCTTGTGGACCACGATCAAGATCGGCGTGGCGCTGCTGGTGCTGGCCATTCTGGACTACGGCTTCCAGTGGTGGAAGCACGAGCAGGACCTGCGGATGACGCCGCAGGAGGTCCGCGAGGAGATGAAGAACCTCGAGGGCGACCCGCAGATCGCCGCCCGGCGCGAGCAGGTGCAGCGGCAGTTGGCGCATGAACCGGCTGTCGGCAGCCGGTGCCCAAGGCCGACGTGGTGGTCACCAACCCCACCGAACTGGCCGTGGCCATCCAGTACGATCCGGAGACGATGGCCGCGCCGATCGTGGTGGCCAAGGGGGCCGGCGTGCTGGCCCAGCGGATCCGCCAGCTGGCCCTGGAGCACGGCATCCCGATCGTCGAGAAGAAGCCGCTGGCCCAGGCCCTCTACCGCGAAGTCGACGTCGACCAGCCCGATCCCGCACGACAAGTACGCCGCCGTGGCCGAAGTGCTGGCGTACGTCTATCAGCTCAAGGGCAAGAAGATCCGCCAGCCGCCGGGAACGCAAGCGGCGTGACACGGCGAGGGGACGCTATTTCGCCGCCGCCGGTGTTTCGATGCGTAGTTCGTTGCGGACCGATTCCACTCCCGGCTCCATTCTGGCGGCGGCCTCGGCCACGGCGCGGTCGTGCTCGCTGGCCACGCGGCCGCGCAGCACCATGGTGCCGCCCTCGACGGTGGCGCGGATCATGTTCGGCCGGGCGGGTCGGACGTTGCGCAGGGTCGACTCGACCGCCGCGCCCGCCGGGTCGGCCGCTGCGCCGCGGCTCGATACCACCCGCGCCGAGCGCGACATCGAGCGGCTGGTGATGATCACGCCCCGGTTGGCCGGCGCCGGAATCGGCCGCGGCGCCGCTTGCCCTCGCTGTCCGCCAACTGCACGCGCGGCGGACGCGGCTCGCCCGTCGTATACGGACTGCGCAACCATTCGTCGCTCTGTACTGCCCCTCGCCCTGGCAGCCGTGGCTGCCCCGGTTGCGATCGCTCTGTCACTGGCCTCGTGGCTGGTTGTATTGCTCCCGGCTGGTTCGCTCTGGGCAGCTCGGGTCTTGGCGTTTCGGGCTTCGGCGCCGGCGGCGGTTCGACCGGCTCGGGGCGCCAAGCGGTTCGCTGAGCACTTCGAATTCCTCGACCGATTGCGCAGCGGCAAATCGCCGCCAAACGCCGGCAAACCGGACGGACCGGCGGTAATGTCTTGCACCGGGATCGGGTCGGGCGGGCGGCGGTACGCATCGGCCACGCCCGCTGGGACCGCGCTGTCGCGCAGCCACGCCGGGGGCACGGGCACGGTCTGGTTGAGCCGGTCGCTGGTCGGCAGGCGGTTTCCGCGGAAGAGCGACCCCTCGGGCCGGCCGATTCCATAGAACTCGCCCGACGGTCCGCGAATTATCCCGCTGCTGGATTGGCTCGGCCGTGGCCGCAGCGGCTCGCCGATCACCCGCGGTCCGAACATGCCGCGGACAACCGTGCCGGAATCGCCGGTCTGCGCCGATGCCCGCCCAACCAGGCAGCTCAGCAAGACCGCAATCCCCGCTACGCATGCCAGCGGGGCCAGGGACGCCAGGGGTGACAGCCTTCCAACTCGTACGGCGCAGTCCATGATTGAGCCATCCTGAAATCAAGCGTTCGACACTAGAGCGAAGCGCAAGCGAGGGCACTGCCCCGGTTTACTCGCGCTCGCCCTTGCAGGCATGCGTGAGCACTGCCCCGGTGTACCCTCGCCTGCGCTTCGCGTAGTGTGGGCCAGAGGGTATTCTCCTCATCGGCATTGTAGACAGGCGAAGCCGCCGGACAATCGGCACGGGCAGAACGTCTTGCCTAGCTTAACATCTCGGAGCGAATTGACCCCACGGTCGGCCAGCGAGATTCGTGTCAGCCAGGGCCAAGGCCGGGGGGGAGGGGGGGGAGTGGCACTCGGTCATGCGCCGTGCCGCTACAGTAAGTGCGTTGGCCGGAGGCGTGGTTGGGACGCTCCCTCCAGGAGGTGCTTATGGGGTTGGTTTCGCGATGGTCGTCGGCGGTCATGCAACAGGGCATCGATCACTTGCTCGGGCGTGGGTCAAATATGAGAGTTGGTATCGGCGCAGTGGGCGACAGTCGCCACGAAACGCGCCATAGCGAGGCGCCTGTCCCGGTTTTCCCAGTCGTTTTCCAAGTCCATGCACAGCGAGTGAATGAAATCCAGAACAGGAACACAGCGAGCGACGCGCCGTCGATGCAAGCACTGGTTGGCCTTCTGGCCGTCGCTTGCCGGCACATTGCGCAGGCACGGCGGCGAGGTCTCGCTTCCACTTTCATTTCACTACCGGATTTGGCACAGCCGAGCCCAACGCCAGACAAGGTTCCCCCCTTCTGTCCAGCGTGCGAGGACTCGACGACAGGGTGCAGCTTCGCCTTTGCGGCGAGAATTCCGAAAACCCGGCTTGCCACGACCAAAGGCCGAGGGTTAGGATGAGATGGTTCGGACTTCGGTCCATATCATCCTACGGTCGTCGAACGAGTTGGGGACGGACCATGATTCATTACACGTGCGATCTGTGCAAGCAGGAAATCGGCTGCGACGATTCGCTGCGTTACGTCGTAAAGATGGAAATCTATGCCGCGTTCGATCCGGTTGTCGTGGACGACGAAGACGACCGCGACCATTTGGAAGAAGTCCAGGAGATGCTCGATCGCCTCGACGACGCCGAGGATCCCAACCTCGGCGAAGACGTCTACCAGCAGTTGCGTTTCGACTTGTGCCCCGAGTGCCGTCGGAAATTCTCCCGCAATCCGCTGGGCCGCGACCTGGGCAAGATGTTCGACCTGAGTTCGAACTAGTACGGGTCGCGCATTCATTTGCAGGGTGGGTCGAGTCCGTAGGGTGGGCACTGCCCACGCAGTGGTTCACGGCTCGCCCAAAGTTCTCTTGAGTGCGTCCCGTGGGCAGTGCCCACCCTACGGTTTGTCCGCCGTGCGCAGGTACGGCACGGCGAGGTAGGCGGGGTGCACGTCCGCGCGCAGGAGGCCGAATCGCCTGGCCGCCTCGAGGAACATCGGCTCAATCCCGCGGCCCACTCCACCAGCATCGCGTGCTCGCGCAGGAGCGACTCGGTCGACCCGATCCACTCCGGCGGGGCTTTGCCGACGGCCAGGGCGTCGCGAATCGCGGGAATCGCCTCCCGCGGCGGGCCCACCCGGCGATAACCTTCGCCCGCAAGCGGCGCCTCCGACTCGTCGTAGCTGTGCGTGCGGAAGGCGACAGCCTGGCCCGTACCATGCGGATGGAGGTTCAGCGCAGTACTTCGTCTGCTTGTCGACCAGCACCAGCCACCATTCGTTGTGGGTGTTGTTGCGCGAGGCGAGGCTTGCGCACCCACGGCCGGCCGGGTCCGTCGGCGAAGAGGCTTTCGGCGCCGTCGACGGCCGCGAACTCCAGCGCGAAGTAGTCGAGGATGCTCGCCGACAGGTCGGGTGTGGAGAAGAACCGGCCGTCGATTCGCGGCTTGCCCTGCGGCTCGAACACCGCGCCGATCACGCGGATCGCCTCGTCGTTGGGATGGTAGACGTAGTGCAGGCGGCCCTTTTCGTACATCGAGCCGTGGTCGGCGATCAGCAGCACGGCCGTGTCGCCCAGCGCCGGATCGGCCCGCAGCTCGGCGAGAAACTCCGCGACGCTCCGCCCGGCCGCGGCCAGTTCCTCGACCGTGGCCTTTGGCTCTGCGCCACCAGTTCGGCGAGCGAGGAGTCGTAGCGGTAGTCGGGGGAGACGTCGGGCGAGGCGCGCAAGGCCTTGTAGCTGGCCCGCGTGGGCCGCTCGAGGCGATTGCGGATGGCAAGCCGCCAGTCGGCGTGGAAGATTGTCATCGTGGAGCCGCCGCGGCTTTGCATTTCCCGCAGTTGTGGCAGAAGGTAGCCGACCAGCACGTTGTCGTAGGGCAGCACGTGGCGGCCGTTGAAGTAGTGCGGGATGTCGCCCAGAACTGCTTGCGGCCGTGCACCGGGGCCGGCCGCGTGTGCAAAAGCACGCAGTATTCCAGCCCCAGCCAGCAGCGGCAGCCACGCGTACTTCTCGGTCAACAGCAGCGACCGCAGGCCGCGGTAATCGTGGGCCTGGGCCTCGCTGCCCTCGGGGGTTCCGTTGCGGTGGTCGGTGATCCACCGCGTCCGCACGCCGCCTTGTTGCAGCACCACCGGCAGGCTGCCGCTCGGCACGGCGCCGGGCTGTCCGGCCCGCGCGGCGAATCGGCCCGTGTACAGCGATCCAAAGAAACGATGCGTGTAGGGCGCTGACCGTCCACAGGTCGGTCAGCAGATGCGATTGGCCGAGCACGTCGTCCCAGGGCGAGGCTTCGGCCTGCGGTTTGTACGCCCGCAGCATCTGGGCCGGCAGCCGGTCCAGCACGATGACGACGAGGTGTTTCGGCCGACGGTCGGCGGGCGGGGCGGTTCGCGGTGCGGGGCGGGGCAATGTGATTCCAGGCGATCATCGCCGGCACGCACACGACGACGATCCACAGCACCGCCTGCGAGAGTCGTTGCGACGCGCTCGACCAGCCGCTGCCGCTCCCGCAGCCAAAGGCACGCCGCCAGCGCGATGCCGGCGGCAGGCGGCGCCGGAGCCGGCCAGCCATCGCCCGATCGCGCCGCCGAGCATCGGGGCGGCCAGCGACAGAAAACAGTTCAAGACGGCCGCGGCCAGAACGAGCGTGTACAGGCGCGTGCAGTCCGCCAAAGAGCCGCGGGAGCAGGCGGCGTCCAGCGCGGTGAGGCCGGCCAGCGCGGCCGCCGGCAGGATCAACGCCAGGCCGACCGCGCCGAAATAAACGGCCAGGCTCCAGGCGTCGGAGTGCCAAAGCAGCGTGTCGGCGGCGGCCGCGTGAACTCCCGCCCACGCCAGAAGCGCCCCAAGCCAGAGCATCGCCAGGGCGGCGGCAAAACTCGGCGGCCTCGACGCCGCGGGGATCACTTCCGGCACACCAGGAGCCTCCGCGTATCGCGGTCTGAATCTAGAATGTCGATCTGCGCAAACCGCGTGCCCAGCGCCGCGACGACGCTCTCCAGGGTGTAGTCGATCTGCCGCCGCTGCGGCAGCCGCTCGATGTTGGCGTCGTCGCGGGCGACGAACTCGAAAAGCACCGCCCGCGTGCAGAGCGTGTCGACCAGCTCGACAATCCGCTCCCAGCTCTGGCGGCCGGTGAGGTGCAGATGGTGCATCAGGCCCAGGCACAGGACCATTTCCGATCGGGCCCGCTGTGGCAGACTCGGATATTGCTCGCCCAGGAATCCGAAGGCCGGCGTGGGGCAGAGCACGTCGCTCACCAGCGGCGTGACCGGCAGTTGCGATTGCCGGGCGGCGTGGAAGAGGGCCTCGATGCACGACGTGCTGCTGTCGACGCTCACCACCCGGGCCCCGCACTGGGCCGCCACCAGCGAGAACACGCCCGCGTTGCAGCCCAAGTCGAGCACCGTCTTCGGTTGAATCTTGCGCGACGATCCGCCGGACCGCGTCGATCTTGGCCTGCTTGTCGAACGCGGGGTTGATCTCGGCGTAGTAGTTTTTCCAGGGGTCGCCGTGCGACTCGAAATCGCACCGCCCGCAGCCTCGCCGCAAGCCGCGTAAAGAACCGCCGCCGCACCGCGGGCGTGAGGTGGTCGGCCATGCGGCGGTTCATCTCGCGGATCCGCCGCTTGAGGCCCTCGTGCTTTTGAAGCAGCCGGTCCAGCCGCCGCGCCAGCCCTAATCCCGGATGCCGCAGGCGATACATCGCCGGCGCCTCGCGATAGAAGGTGTCCAGGTCGATGCCGCCGAGGTTGTTGTACAGAAACGCCCGCGCAGCCGCCCCGCGGCCCAGCGACGCCAGCACCAGCGGTCGGTGGAAGAACGCCTCGAACTGTTCGTGCGCCGGCCAGAGCACTTCCGGATCGGCGGGGACCAGCGAGGTCAAGTCGACGAACACCGGCCGGCTGCCCTCGAACAACACGTTCCAGGGATACGCGTCCTGCAAGAGCAAGCCCCGCTCGTTGACCGCCAAGGACAATTCCAGCGTGGCCAGGCCCGCCTCCCGAAGCATCGAGGGGCACCACTCCACGCAGTAGCTCAGCGGCCATACCCGCTGGTGCCGCAGCACCAAGCCCTCGGGCTCGCCCTCGAGGATGACCGAGGCCTTCTCGGTCGGCACCAGGTGGTGGTCCTCCAATTCGGCCAGCACGCCCTCGCGGAGCAACTCGCGGTAGAACGGCGCCTTGCCCGGATGAATGTAGCGATACACCTCGCCCTTGTGGTGAAACACGTAACCCTGAGGATCGACGTAGGACGACGCGTCCCGGCGAATGTCGTTTCGCGAGAGTACGGTTCGCAGCATTGCGGACTCCATGCCATGTGCGCGGCGGTTGGGTGGGGTGCGTTTGCAGCAGGTCGAGCGCATCGGTAGGGTGGGTCGAGCGGAGCAAGCCCCACCATCCGCGTGCCAACATCTTGGTGGGGCTCGCTCCGCTCGACACACCCTACACGGTTTATGCGGCGCGGCGTCGCGAGGGCGGTTCGGCGGCGGGCTCGGCCGGGGTTTCCTCCTGGTCGGCCGGCGAGGCCTTCCGGCCCGGCAACAACGACACGATCCACCGCCACGGTGCGGCCAGGTATGCCGTCATCGCCCCGAACAGGAAGACGAACACGGCCTGCAACGCCGTCGATACGATCCCTGGATCCACATAGCCGAGCGGCCCCGTCGGCGCCGACAGAAACAGCCACGAGGTCCACATCCTTGTGTGCCTCCCTTGGTTTGCGCCGCGTCGGCCCGAATCGGGCCACGCCGCCGAGTGCGGGTGTTTGCTTCTTCGCGCGTCGCTCCAACCGGAGAAACGTCGCGTCCCAAGGCCATTTGCCTCCATTGCCAAGTGGCAAAGGGGGCAAGGCGGGGACAGTTATAGGGCTGCGCGACAAGCACGGTCAAGATCAGTTTCGCAGCCCCGTCATGGTCCGGCTTTCCCCGTAGGCATGTTCAAACGTAACACAATCAGGGGGTTTGGAGGAGTAATCTACCCCGTGGTGTAGCTGGGACGGCAAGACGAAACGAAAACGGGCAAATTACACAGGCATTTCCGTCTCATCGCAGACCCCGGACGGATTCGATTTTGGAAATGCCCTCCTTCCGAAACATGTGGACGGGAGCCGGGTTAAATGGGGGTTGAGGCATCCTTACGGCTCCCCCCGGGAGGGCCACGCTCGTTGTCTGTGGCGACCCTTGCTCCCCCCGCAGCCGGGAATTCGGGTCCGAGCTGAAGCTGCCTTGTTGGAACCCCCCTAGTTTGTTCTCTGAGGAGACTGAATGATGAGTCGCGTGTTGTCCCGAGTGTTGATGGTCGCTGTGGCGTTGTTGGTCGCCGTGAGCCTGGCTTCGGCGGCGGAAGAAGGCAAGAAGGGTCGGCGGGGCCCGGGCCAGTTCGACCCGTTCCGCTTGCCGTCGTCGATCGAGTTGACCGCCGAGCAGAAGGCGAAGCTCGACGACATCAAGAAGGAATTCGGCGAGGCGTTCGCCGCGGCCCAGAAGAAGGCCGCCTTGACCGACGACCAGCGCAGGGCCGGCCGTGAAGCCGCCACCAAGGCTCGCGAAGAAGGAAAGAGCGGAGAGGATATTCGCAAGGCGATGCAAGACGCCCAGAAGCTCACCGACGACCAGAAGAAGGGCCGTACCGAGCTTATGGAAACCGCCCAGAAGATCCGCGAGAAGATCGGCGGCATCCTGACCGACGACCAGAAGGCCAAGCTGAAATCGTTGAAGGGCAAGGGCAAAGGCAAGGGCAAGGGCAAGAAGGCCGCCCCAGCCACGACGTAGTCTCCCGGTCGGAACCCGAGCGGCACTGCTTGCGTTCGCCATCGCCTCGGGCGTGGACTGTCCAGCGGGCGCAACCCATTTCAGACCCGTAAATCGCGAGGGCCCCGGCATCATTTCGGGGCCCTCGCGGCGTTTCTTGTCCGGTAGAACCGGCATGCCCGGCACAGACCGCCCCGGGCCCGCAGGCCCGATGCCACGCGATTGCCGAAAGTATCACCAGGCGTGCAGGGCGAAGTGCCGCGCAGGGATGTCTGTAAGTGTTTGTGTGCAAAGGTGTTACGGCGATCGCTATGTCGCTTGTGGGCCATGCGAAACAGGGTGTTTCGGCCCGCGGCCGGCGCGTTGCAAACTCTCCAGCCGGCAGGCTTTCTGATTGACATGGTAAATTGGGCGAAGTTATACTACCTGAACGGAATTCTCGGGTCTGCAGTTCTTTAGGGCGGCAGCATGCTTGCCCATCGCGGCGCCATGGAAGTGTCGATGCCGGCAGCCCGACGCGGCAACCGTTTGCGGCCAACGGAGTTGGTCCTGCGGTCCTGACACACATCGATTGCGCGAACTGCTCGCACGCGGTCAAAGGAAAGGCTGTCCTATGAACCTGGTTGGCAAGATCTTCACCGTGTTGATTTGCCTGTTCTGCGTCGTGCTGATGGCCATGTCGATGGTCGTCTACGCCACGCACACGAAGTGGAACGAAAAGGCGATCGCCCTGGACAAGACCGTCCAGCAGGTTCGCGCCGAGAAGACGGAAGCGGAGCCGCAGCTCACGCAACTCAAAGAGGACATCGCGACCCAGAAGAAGCTGCTCACCGACAGCGCCGCCGCGTTGACCACCGAGAAGACGAAGCTCGAGGCCGACGTGAAACGGCAGCGCGACGAATTGACCGCGCTGGACGCCAAGCAGCGCGACGCCGTGGCGAAGATGGAGGCCGCGCAGCAGAAGTACGCCAAGGAAAAGGCCCGCGAGGAGCAACTCGAGAAGCAACTGCGCGAAGCCGAGCAGGCCCGCGACGTCGCGTTCAATGATACCGCCAAGAAGACCGACGAACTGCACGAAATGGCGGCCCAGTTGGCGCTGCTGAAGAAGACCAACTCGACGCTGGCGGCCGACATCGCCAAGTACAAGAAGGCCGCCGAGCGGGTCGGCGTGAACCTGGCCGCCGCGGAGATGACGCCGCCGGTCGATAGCCGGATCACGAAGACCACGACCTCGGGAACCGGCCTGATGGAGATTGGCGTTGGCAGCGACCAGGGCCTCGCCCCCGGCCACAAGCTCGAAGTGTACCGCGGCGCGGATTATCTCGGCCGGGTTGAGGTCGTCACCACGGCGCCCCACACCGCCGCCGTGAAGGCCGTGCAAGGGTTTCAAGTCGGCGCGATGAAGGTAGGCGACAATGTCACAAACAAGCTCAAGTAACGCGCCGGCCGGCAAGCCCCGGGCCAACCTGTACACCGTGCTGTTGATAATCGCCCTGCTGGCGATCATCGTGGGCACGATCTTCATGTACGTCGAGTCGCTGCCCGATAGCCGCACCGGCATGGGCCCGGCCACCTCGGCCGCAGCGGCCACGATGACCGTCGCGCACGCCAACCTCCCGGCGGACGTCGCTGCGCCCGGCATGTCGTAACACTGCAACCAACGAATCGTCTCCAAAGGCGGCGTGAGGCCGCCTTTTCTGTTGCGCGGCTGGCGCGGGCCAATGTCACGCCACGATCCCCACGTACTCGCCACGCGGGTGAAGGAGATTGGAGATTGGGTGGTTACTGGGACTCGCCCGCCGTAGCCGCCAATCTGATTCACCGGCGGGACGAGCCCGCCGGGGTCTTACGGTGGTGGCGTTTGGGTGATTCCGTCCAGCGCGGATTATTCACGGCCCCACACAAGCCCAAAGCGCCAGCGAGGGAGCCGCAACAGTCCACCTGCCCTCGCTGGCGCTTCGGGCTTGTGTGACGCACGCTGCTTGACGCGGAGTGGGGCCGTGAATAATCCCCGGGCTAGCGAGTCTGCGGTCGCAGCAGCAGTTGGGCCGCCTCGGCCAGCCAGCCGCTGTGCCAGTCGTGATCGCGCCGGGCCGTCGCGGTCGACGTGCGTCACGCCGAGTTCCTCCAGCCGCCGCTGGAACTGCCGGTGATGTTCGCGGAAATTGGCGTAGCCCAACAGCGCAATGCGATCGCCTTGCCGCAGCGGCGCCGCCTGCTTCGCCGACAGGTCCGCCAGCCGGTACGGCGCAAACCCGGCGTCGTCGGCAAAAACGTCGCTCATCTGGTAGCGGTCGGGCTTCTGTTGCATCAGCGGGGCGTCGAACGCGGCCGCCTTGCCGAACAGGTCCGGATGCCGCAGCAAGAGGCTCACCGCCCCGTAGCCCGACTTGCTGAACCCCAGCAGCAGCCTCCCCTCCGCCCGCCGCTGTACGGGATATCGCTCTTCCACCGCGGGCACAACGACCGATACGAAGTGCGTCTCCTGGCGGATCTGCGGATCGCGCGGGTGGTCGGCGTACCAGGGGACCTGAGCGAACGTCGGCGCGACGAAGAACGCCTCGTGCTTGTTGGCCAGGTCGCATCGCTTGACCTCGCGGAGTCCGTCGCCGTAGCGCGACTGCCCGCGCGGCTCGACCGGCAGCACGTACACGACCGGATAGCGTCGGCCCGCGTCAATCCGATCGGGCCCGAGCACGCGAATCTCCGTCGGCCCGGCCTGATAGGGCGACTCGACCCGGAGGACCTGCTCGCCGTACTGCCCGCGCGGTGCGTCGGCAATGACCACCGCCGGCGGATCCGGCTTCGATTCCTCGGCCGGTTGTTGGGCTGCCTTGGCTGCCAGCAGCGTCGAGGCACACGCCAAGGCGACCAGCATCACGGCGAGGCAGCCGCATCCGCGCGGCCGGGGAGCGCCGTGCCGGTCGGCGATCGCATCGACCGCATCCTTGGCGTCTTTGAGCCCCGCCGGTGCGGGCCCGATAGAGCTTGATCGCCTCGATCGCCCGGCCTTCGCGGAGCAGTTGGACCACTTCTTCGGTGGCGTCGAACTCGGCTTCGGGATCGCCGGGCGTCTGTGAGAGTAGAACCGGCTCGCCCGCGGCAATGGCCTCGACCGCCTGCTTCGCCTCGGCCAGCCCCGCCCCGGTCACTTGCCGATACAGCTTGATCGCCTCGATCTTGCGATCCTCATCGCACAGGGCCCGAACCTGGGCCTGCAACACGTCGTGGTCGGACATCGCGGTCTCCTCGGTCGCCGGGCAATTGTAGCACGAGCAACAGTCGCCAAGACATGTCAGCCGCCCTCCCACTCGTCGAAGAATCGTTGGAGATACTCTTCGAGAAAGCGGCGCCGCCGCGCGGCGACGGCCCGGCCGGTTGGCGTGTGCATGCGATCGGCCAGCAGGAGCAGCTTTTCGTAGAAGTGGTGGATCGTCGAGCCGCGGCTCTGCCCTACGGCTCCATCGTCCCGTGGCGGGCGATGCGGCCTTCGACCATGTAGATCACGTCTTCGGCGATGTTGGTGGCGTGGTCGGCGATCCGCTCGAGGTTCCGCGACACCGCCAACAGGGCCAACAGCGACGGGATGCTCGCCGGCTGGGCGATCATCCACTGCTCGGCCTTCTTGCGGATCTGCTTCTTCTTCTGGTCCACCTCGTCGTCGCGGCGGCAGACGCTGTGGGCCAGCGCGGCGTCGCGGTTGACCAGCGCGTCGATGCTGTCGCGGAGCATCGCCCGGGTGTTTTCCCACATGCTCGACAGGTCGAAGGGGATCTCGCATGGGCGGCTTCTCGGCGAACGAGGCGGCCTTGCGGGCGATGTTCACCGCCAGGTCGCCGATCCGCTCCAGGTCGCTGTTCATCTTCAGCACGGCGACCACGAAACGCAGGTCGATCGCCACCGGCTGGTACAGCGCCAGCGTCTTCAGGCACTCCTCCTCGACCTCGACCTCGCGGCGGTCGATCTCGGCGTCGCGGCGCTCGACCCTGCGGGCCAGCTCGGCGTCGCGCTCCAACAGCGCGCGAATCGCCGTCTCCACTTGCTCTTCCACCATCGCGCAGAGCGACAGGACGTGTTTCTTGAGATGTTCCATTTCCCGTTGCAAGTGCAGCGACATGGAAGGCGTTTCCTGCAAGTGTGAATTGACGGCGAAATCCGCGTCGTAGGACGGCTCTCCTGAGCCGTCGACAAACCGCGCAGGCCTCGTGTCTATCGTAGGACGGCTCTGCTGAGCCGTCAGCAAACCCGCGTGGCCTGTTCCGTTCGCGTTTCTTCGCCGTTGGGCGTTGTTGGCCTGGTTTGCCGACGGCCTTGGAAGGCCGTCCTACGGGATGTGGGTCTGCATTATCCGTACCGGCCGGTGACGTACATTTCGGTTTCCTGTCGCTTGGGGTTGAGGAACACGTTGAGCGTCTCGGTCGTGCTCGACGATCCGGCCCATGGAGCATGAAGATGCACTCGTCGCTGGCCCGGCGGGCCTGGCCCATGTTGTGCGTGACGATCAGGATCGTGTACTTCTCGCGCAAGCTGTCGGATCAGCGTCCTCGATCCGCTCGATGCCCTCGGCGTCCAGGGCCGAGCAGGGCTCGTCCATGAGGATCACTTGCGGCTTCAGCGGCAGCAGCCGGGCGATGCACAGCTTCTGCTGCTGTTCGAGCGTCAGGTGCGTGGCCTTGCGGCGCAGCCGGTCCTTCACTCGTCCCAGAGCTGCACGTCGCGCAGGGCCGATTCGACCATCGCGTCCAGCTCGCTGCGGCTGAACTGCCCCGTGCGCGTGTGCGACGCGCAGGCCGAACAGCACGTTTTCGTAGATCGAGATCGGCAGCGGATTGGGCCGCTGGAAGACCATGCCCACCGACTTGCGCAGCTCGCTCAGCGAGACGTCGGGGTCGTAGATGTTCTTGCCCAGGACGCGTGATCTCGCCGGTGGTGCGTCACGTTGCCGTAGCGCTCGTTGATGCGGTTGAAGCACCGCAGCAGCGTGGTCTTGCCGCAGCCCGACGGGCCGATCAGGGCCGTGATGATGCCGCGGCTTGATGTCGAGCGTCACGTCCTTGCAGGGCCTGGAAATCGCCGTACCAGAGGTTCAGGCCCGCGGGTGTGGATGGTCCGTCGGCGGCGGTGGCGCATTGCGCTCGTCGGCGGATGCGACTCGATCATCCGAAATCTCCGTTGACGTACCGCTCGGTCAGCCGGTTCGGCGGCGTCGGTGAAAAGCTTCTCCGTCTGGCCCACCTCGATCAGCCGCGATCGCTGAAGAAGGCCGTGCGGTCGGCCAGCCGCCGGGCCTGCTGCACGAGGTTCGTCACCAGCACGATCGTCATCTCGTCTTCAGCTCGCGGAGGATGTCCTCGATCTTCATCGTGGTGACCGGGTCGATGGCGATCGAGAACTCGTCGAGGCAGAGGATTTCCGGCCGCTGCGACAGGGCCCGGGCCAGCGTGAGCCGCTGCTGCTGGCCGCCGGAAAGCCGCGTGCCCAGCAGTCCAGGCGGTCCTTCACTTCGTCCCAGAGCATGGCCTGGCGGAGGCACGTTTCGACCAGTTCGTCCAGCTCCGTGGCGGTCGTGGATCGCCGGCGCGGCGCGGGGCGTAGGCCACGTTCTCGTAGACCGACAGCGGCAGCCCCACCGGCAGCGGAAAGACCATGCCGATCCGCCGCCGCAGCTCGTAGACGTTGCGCATGCGGAAGACGTCCTCGCCGTCGACAGCACCTGGCCGTCGGACCCGGGCCGACGGGACGAAGTCGATCGTGCGGTTGATGCACTGCAAGCAGCGTGGTCTTGCCGGAGTTGGCCGGCCCGATGATGCCGAAGATCTGCTTGTCGCGGGATCGTCCAGCGAGACGTCGCGCAAGCGCCGACTTGCGGCCGTAGCGGACCGTGACGTTCTCGAAGCGGATGTGGCGTCGTCGGGCGATCATGTTGGCTCACCATTTCTTCCTCGACCGCAGATAACCTCGCAGAGCCGATCGAAGGCTGTTGACCACCAGCACCAGGCCGATCAGCACGACGGCCGTGCCGTACTTGGACCTCGTCGGAGACGCCGCGGACCTGCGTGACCAGCGTGAACAGGTGCATCGACAGGGCCATGCAGCGGTCGCTGAGGCCGTAGGGGAAAAACGACGCCCAGCCGTGGTCGGCCACGGGCGTGAAGAACACCGCCCCGGTGAACAGGATCGGCGCCGTCTCGCCCGCCGCCCGCGACACCTGGAGGATCACGCCCGTCAGGATGCCGCTGATCGAGTTGGGCAGCACGATGGTGCGGATCGTCTGCCAGCGGGTGGCGCCGATGGTTCCAGCAGGCCTCGCGGAAGGCCATGGGCACCGAGGCCAGGGCCTCGCGGGTGCTGGTGATGATCACCGGCAGCGTCATCACGCTCATGGAGAGCTACAAGGCAGGCACACCCACCAGGCTCCACGGCTACCGCCTGGTGGCTTCCCCACGTGGCCCGGGCCGATCTCTGGCAGCAGTCGGGTCACCTGGGGTCTTACGCCGAGAGCATGTACCCGGCCATGGAACTGGACGACGGCGACCGCTACATGCTCAAGCCGATGAACTGCCCCTTCCACATCCTGATCTACAAGAGCGGCTGCGTCACTATCGCGAGCTGCCGTTGCGCTTGGCCGAGTTCGGCACCGTGTATCGCTACGAGCGCTCCGGCGTCCTCCATGGCCTGCTGCGCGTCCGCGGCTTCACCCAGGACGACGCTCACATCTTCTGCATGGAGAGCCAGATCGGGGAGGAGCTGCAGGGCCTGCTCGACTTCTGGCTGCTGATGGTGCTGCGCGACTTCGGCTTCGAGCAGTTCGAGGCCGACCTGTCCACCCGGCCGGACAAGTTCGTCGGCCGGCCCGACTTGTGGGATCGGGCGACGGCGGCCCTGGGCGAT